>NZ_JAHBYG010000036.1 GCF_019636075.1 Ferrovibrio sp. | reverse complement strand
TTCGGCCTATGAGCAACAGGTGATCATGGCACGCAAGGCGCTGAGCGATGCGGTGGTTGTAGCGCCGATCGATGGCGTGATTGCCGACCGTATGGTGAATCCCGGCGAACGCGCGCCGGTGGATGGCCGGCTGTTTGCCATTGCCGATCTCGGCATCATGGAAATGGAAGCCCTGGTGCCGGCCCGCGATGTGCCGCGTCTGAAACTGGGCCAGAAAGTGTCGCTGCGCGTGGAAGGCTTCGGCGAGCGCGAATTCCAGGGGCGGATCGAACGCATCAATCCCACGGTGCAAAGCGGCTCGCGCTCCATCCCGGTCTATATCCGCCTGGCCAATCCCGATTTCAGCCTGCGCGGCGGCATGTTCGGCAGCGGTGAGGCGATCCTGGCCGAGGCCCGCCATGCCGTGGCCGTGCCTTACGAAGCCTTGCGGACAGACGCCAAGGGCCCGCATGTTTTCGTGCTGGTCCAGAATGGCGGCACGCTTGAAAAGATTGAGCGCCGCGCCGTTACTCCGGGCTTGACCGAAACCATCCAGGGCAAGGTGGAAATCCTGCAAGGCCTGCGCGATGGCGAAACCGTGGTGGCCACGCCCGGCCTGCGCTTGAGCGACGGCACGCCGGCCCGCGTGGCCGGCCGCTGATCGGCCCGGGAGGCACGCGCCATGTGGCTTACCCGCGTTTCCATCAATAATCCGGTTTTCGCCAGCATGATGATGCTGTCGCTGCTGGTTGTCGGCCTGTTTTCCTACGCCAAGCTGAGCGTGGACCAGTTTCCCGATGTGGAATTCCCTATCGTGCTGGTGAATACCAGCTATCCCGGCGCCACACCCGAATCGGTGGAAAGCGAAGTTACCCGCCCGATCGAAGAAGCCGTCAACACCATCTCCGGCCTGCGCGCGCTCACTTCACGCTCGCTGGAAGGCCGCTCAAGCGTGATCATCGAATTCGAATTGACCGTGGACCCGGTGCGCGCCGTGCAGGATGTGCGCGAGAAGATCGCCCAGGTTACCCCGCGTTTCCGCCGCGAGATCGAAGACCCTGAAATCAGCCGCTTCAGCCCCGACAACCAGCCGATCGCCTCGCTGGCGGTGCGGTCCGACATACGCAATCTGCGCGACCTCAGCACGCTGACCGACCAGGTGATCCTCAAGCGCCTGCAGATCGCCCGTGGCGTGGGCCAAGCCTATATCGTGGGCGGCGTGAAGCGCCGCATCAATGTGTATCCAGATCCGGAAAAGATGCTGGCGCAAGGCATCGGCATGGATCAGCTGATGAACGCCTTGAAGGCCGAGAACCAGCAGATTCCGGTGGGTACCCTCACCCGCTCGGCACAGGAATTCGTGGTGCAGATCGAGGGCCGGGTGCAGGATCCGCGCAAATTCGCCGAATTGATCGTGGCGCGCCGTGGCGGCGCCTCGGTTACCCTGGGCGATATCGCCCGGGTGGAGGATGGCGAGGAGGAAGACAGCTCGATAGCCATGCTGGATGGCGAACGCATGCTGGCCATCGACTTCCTGAAGGTTCAGGGCGCCAACACCATCGAGGTGATCAACAACCTGAAGGTTCTGGTGAAGGAAGTGCAGGCCAGCCTGCCGCCGGATATCAAGCTGGAATTCGTGAAGGATACCTCGCGCGGCATCCAGGTTTCGGTGGATGGCGTGCGCCGCACCCTGATCGAGGGCGGCATCCTCACCGTGGTGATCGTGTTCCTGTTCCTGAATTCGTGGCGCAGCACGGTGATTACCGGCCTTACCCTGCCGATTGCCGTGATCGGCACATTGGCCGCCGTCTATGCCGCCGGCTTCACGCTCAACAAACTTACGCTGATGGCGCTGTCGCTGGCCATCGGCATCCTGATCGACGACGCCATCGTGGTGCGCGAAAATATCACCCGCCATGTCGGCATGGGCAAAAGCCATCGCCGCGCCGCGATGGAAGGCACTCAGGAAATCGGCCTGGCCGTGCTGGCCACCACGTTTTCCATCGTGGCGGTATTTCTGCCGGTGGCCTTCATGGGCGGGATCATCGGGCGATTCTTCCTGCAATTCGGCATCACCGTTGTAGTGGCGGTGCTGATCTCGCTATTCGTCAGCTTCAGTCTCGATCCGATGCTATCCAGCGTATGGCACGATCCGGATTCCCAGCCCAATGCCAAGCGCGGGCCGATCGGCCGCCTGGTCGGCCTGGTGGATATCGGCATGGAAAAACTCGGTCGGGTCTATAGCCGCCTGCTGGGCTGGAGCCTGCGCTGGCGCTGGTTGGTGATCGTGGTGGCGCTGGCCAGCTTCGGCGGTTCCTGCACATTGGCCACCCGCATCGGCACCGAGTTCGTGCCCGATGCCGATCTATCGGAAATCCTGGTGGAAGTCACCACCCAGCCGGGCTCGTCGCTGGATTATACCGAAGCCAAGCTGCGTCAGGTGCAGGATGCCCTGAAAGAGTTTCCGGAGGTGCGCTACACCTATGCCACCGCCAATGCCGGCCTGATGGCCCGGCGCAATGTGGGCACGCTGTATGTGCGCTTCGTGGACCTGAAGGACCGCACCCGCACGCCGATGGAACTGGCTCAGCCGATCCGCGAGCGACTGAGCCATATCGCAGGCATCGACAATGTGAATATCGGCTTGCCCAATATCGGCGGCGGCCTGAACAAGACCATCCAAATCAGCCTGCAAGGCCGCGAAATCGAAGAACTGGACCGCATCTCGCAGGAAGCCCTCAAACTGATCCGCACCGTGCCTGGCGTGGTGGACCTGGAATCCAGCCTGAAGGCCAACAAACCCACCGTGGCCCTCACGCTCGACCGCCAATTGGCCGCCGATCTCGGCGTGGGCATCAACCAGTTGGCCAGCACGTTGCGCCCGTTATTGGCCGGCGACGAGGCCGGCACCTGGAAGGCGCCGGATGGCGAGGATTACGATGTGTTCGTGCGTCTGCCGCGCACCGACCGTTCCGGCCTGCCCGATCTCGACCGCGTCTATGTCGCCTCCACCCAGGCCAACAGCGATGGCTCGCCGCGCATGGTGGCGCTCTCCCAGGTAGCCGATATCGCGCCCGCCACCGGATCCAACCAGATCAATCGCCGCGACCTGAGCCGCGAGGTGCTGCTTTCAGCCTCCGCCTTCGGCCGTCCGGTGGGCGAGGTAAGCCGCGAGATCGAAACCAAGCTGAAAACCCTGCAATTGCCACCGGGCTACCGTTTCTGGTTCGGCGGTTCCTCAAAGGACATGAACGAGAGCGCGGTTTATGCAGCCGGCGCGCTGCTGCTGGCGATCATTTTCATCTATCTGATCCTGGCCTCGCAATTCGCCAGCTTCCTGCAGCCTTTCGCCATCATGAGTTCGCTGCCGCTGTCGCTGATCGGTGTGGTGGTGGGCCTGTATTTCTGGGGCTCCACCTTCAACATCTTTTCCACCATCGGCTTCATCATGCTGATGGGTCTGGTGACCAAGAACGCCATCCTGCTGATCGATTTCGCCAACCAGGCGCGCGCCCATGGCGCCGACCGCACCGCCGCGCTGAAGGAAGCCGGCGAAATCCGCCTGCGCCCCATCGTGATGACCACCTTAGCGATGATCTTCGGCATGGTGCCGCTGGCCCTGGCGCTTGGCGAGGGTGCCAAACAAAGCTCGGCGATGGCGCATGCCGTAATCGGCGGCTTGATCAGTTCCACGCTGCTCACCTTGCTGGTGGTGCCGGTGATCTACACCTATCTGGATGATTTCGGCAGCTTCGTGAAACGTTTTCTGCCGCGCGCGCCGGATGAGCATGATGAGCCGCACGCAACGCCGGCCAAGCATCAGCCGGCGGAATAGGAAAGCTTAAAAGCTTTTGTCCAGGGCGCGTTCGCGCGACTGACGCTCTTTCATATCCAGATATTTCTGGTAAGCGGCATTGGCGCGTTCGGCCAGATCGGCCTGGCCGTTATTCGCCGCGTCCTGCGTCACACCAGCCTGGGTACCGGCCTGGGAATACGTGACGCCACGTGCAGTGCCGGATTTCGTGGCCGCATTCTGCGGACCCACCGGCTGGGCGCCAACGCTGCGCACAGCAACGCCGCCCTGTTGCGGGAAGGCCGGAAACCACTGGCGGCCGTCATTGCTTGCGGCGGGCTCGGCCGCCTGAGAAGACGCCTGAGCAGACGCCTGAACTTGTGCCGCCGCCGGTGCAGGTGTTGCCAGTGCAGGTGTTACTGGTGCAGGTGTTACCGGTGCAGGCGTGGCATTGGCTTGCGGCAGATCCAGGCGCGTGGCGCGGATCGGCGGGGTGGCGGCCGGATTATGATTGGAGGCGACCGGATTGGCCCAGGCGCGCTGAGCCAGATCGGACAAGGCACCGATGGGAATTTCGCGCGCCCGCAGCAATTCGGTCTGCTGTGCGTTCTGCGACAGCGGCTGCTGAGCGGCTTCAGCAAGCATCTGTTTCTCAGATGCCACGAAACGCGGCGCATTCCAGACGATATCGTCCAATCCGCCGCGGCCGGAGGCCAGTATTGCTTCAAGGGAGGAGCCGTTTTGGCTTTGAGGCGCATTCTGCGCGTTGGTGTTTGTTGGCGCATTCTGCGCAGGATTAGCTTCTGCTAAGCCGGTCTTTGCCGGAGACGTGGCCTTCTGGCCACCGAAATCGATACCGGCCATGGCGAGCACATGATCGCCCACATCCTTGCCGGTGCTTTCCTCGATCATGCCGTTGATGGCCGAGACGATGAAGCCGATCGGCCCACCGAACAGGGCGCCGCCAAGCATGCGCGATCCATTCTCGATCGTGTCTCCGGTCACCGCACGATAGATCGTGCCAACCACCGGGATATGCTGCAGCGGGTTGATGATGTCGAGGAAGGCGGAAAAACTGAAACCCTCCGGCCCGAACAGGCCCCGGCGCGGCTTCTCCGCTGCCGGCTGATCAGCCGCAGCCTGCCGATCCGTGGGCTTCACGGTTATCGTCGGCATCTGCAGGGGCGTATCGATCAGGCTGGTGACCATGGGTTCCTCTTTCGCCCATGGTTAAAGCAAGCGTGATGCCAACTCGATTTATCGCCATAAATCGCTATATTTCAACAAGTTACAATATTCCGACGGCAATTCCGGCAGCCCCCTGGCCCGGCATTTTTTGCCTCAATCGATAAGCTTTGTCGTTATCGCCGGGCCCATATTGCCGAGCTTCAATATGTTATATTATAACATATCAAATACAGATTTCCGTCAGCCGAGGCCCCATGCAAACCCAATCGATGCCGGTATCCCCAAACCGCCTGCCAGTCACCGTTCTGTCCGGCTTTCTCGGCGCCGGCAAAACCAGCTTGCTGAACCACCTGCTGCATAACCGCGAGGGCATGCGGGTGGCAGTGATCGTGAACGATATGAGCGAGGTGAATATCGATGCCCAGCTGGTGCGCGATGGCGGCGCCGATCTGAGCCGCACCGATGAGAAGCTGGTGGAGATGAGCAATGGCTGCATCTGCTGCACCTTGCGCGATGATCTGCTGGCCGAGGTGCGCCGCCTGGCCGAGGCCGGGCGGTTCGACTATCTGCTGATCGAAAGCACAGGTATTGCCGAGCCAATGCCTGTGGCCGCTACTTTCGAGTTCCGCGACGAAGCCGGCGCAAGCCTGGCGGACATCGCGCAGCTAGACACCATGGTGACGGTGGTGGATGCCTATAATTTCGTGCGCGATTACGCGTCCAGCGATTTTCTGAAACAACGTGGCTCGGCGGCCGGGCCGGAGGATGACCGCACCGTAGTGGACCTGCTGCTGGAACAGATCGAATTCGCCGATGTGATCCTGCTGAACAAAACCGATCTGGTGCAGGAAAGCGACCTCGGCTTTCTGGAAGGTCTGATCCATCGCTTCAATCCCGATGCCCGCATCATCCGCAGCATTTTCGGCAAGGTGGCGCCGCGCCAGGTGTTGGGCACGGGATTGTTCGATGCAAGCAACGCCCAACGCCTGCCGGGATGGCAGCAAGCCCTACTCGGCATCCACAATCCGGAAACCGAGGAATACGGCATCCGCAGCTTTGTCTATCGCTCGCGCCGGCCGTTCCATCCGCAACGCCTGTTTCGCTGGCTGGGTAGCGAATGGCCCAATGTATGGCGGTCGAAAGGGTTCTTCTGGCTGGCCAGCCGCATGGCTTATGTGGGTTCCTGGTCGCAGGCCGGCGCGGTATCGCGCCATGAAAAAGGCGGCCTGTGGTGGGCGGCGGTGCCGAAAGAGCATTGGCCAGACCATCCCGAATGGCGCCAGGGCATGGAACAGGTCTGGCATCCGGATTTCGGCGATCGCCGGCAGGAAATCGTGCTGATCGGCGCCGCAATGGATGAAGCGGCGCTGCGGCGCGGTTTCGATGCCTGCCTGCTCACCGATGCCGAAATGGCCATGGGTCGCAAAGCGTGGCAGCGGTTCAACGATCCCTTCCCGCTCTGGCATGATCCCAATGTGGGGCATGACCCGACACAGGACGCGGCATGAGCGCGCAGCAGCCGCAGCATGCGGCAATCGGCGATGATATCGCCGCATTGGCATTGATCGCCCGGCCCGCCTTGAATATCGCTGTCTGGCGCCGCCTTCTGCCGCTTTGCCTGCGCCATTTTGCCCAGGCAATGGCGGAACAGGCCGAACAGGATGTGTGTTTCTGGCTGGATGCGAAACAGGATGCCGGGCCAGCCGCGCGGCATGCCTTCGCGGCGGCGGGTTGGCCCGCCGGTATCGGCAGCCAGGCCATGGCCGCCGATATCGCGCAATTGACCAAGGCCATGCGCAAGGCCGGCAGCGGCAAGCACCTGCATGTGGATTTGCGCTGCGTGCAAACCAATGCCTGCCGGTATTACCATACCGACCGCCTGCATCTGCGCCTGTTATGCAGCTATGTCGGCCCAGGCACGGAATGGATTCCCGACGATGCCGCCGACCGCAGCATGCTGGGCAAGGGCATGAATGCCGCCGTGCTGCGTGATCCGGCGCGGTTACAGCATCTGCAAACCGGCTGGGCGGCGCTGTTGAAAGGCGATGGCGATCATGGCCGGCGGGGCATCGTGCATCGCTCGCCGCCGTTGCAGCCGGGCCAACGCCGCCTGGTGCTCACCATCGACGAACCGGGGCCGCATCTGCCGGATTGAACCAGCCTACAGGTAATGCCCCGAACGCTTCTTCTTGGTGGCGAGATAGGCTTCGTTATGGCTGTTGGCCGGGAATTTATGCGGCACGCGTTCGGCCACGCGGATGCCGGCGGCTTCCAGGCCGGTCACCTTCTCGGGATTGTTGGTCAATAGCCGCACCGCATCGAAGCCCAGCAGCTTCAGCATGCGCGCCGCCGGCAGGAACCAGCGTTCATCGGCGCCGAAACCGATGCGCTGATTGGCCTCGATGGTATCGAAACCCTGATCCTGCAATTGATAGGCGCGCAGCTTGTTGACCAGGCCGATGCCGCGGCCTTCCTGCGCCATATAAAGCAACACGCCGCCGCCGGCCTCGTTGATCGCCCGCACCGCGCCGCGCAATTGTTCGCCGCAATCGCAGCGCATGCTGCCCAGCAGGTCGCCGGTGAAACATTCCGAATGCAGCCGCGCCAGCACCGGCTGTGCCGGATCTGGCCGGCCGATCACCAGGGCGAAATGCTCCGGCCCGCCATCGGCTGGGCGAAAGGCATAAAGCCGCGCATCTTCGGCATCGGCCACCGGCAACCGCGCCTGGCTGATCGGCACCAGACTTTCGGCGGCCGCACGGTCATAATCCATCGCCATGCCGGTGGGCAGCGTCACCAGCAATTCCGGCAGCAGGGCATCGGCACGCACCGGCACATGCAGGGCAGCCGGCAGCAGATAGGCAATCTTGGCCAGCTTGATGGCCGCCGCTGCCGTGGCCGGCGGCGCGGCGCGCTTCACCGCCTCGAACGGCCCCCGCAAAGGCTTGCCGAGATCGCGGCTGGCATCGGCCAGATCGCGGATGAAGGCGGCCTGTTCGGCCTCCGCCACCGGCAACCGGGCCAGTGGCAGCAAAATCGTGTCATGCCCGGCAGAGGGGATATGCAGCACGGCGCCACGCCCCGCCGTGATCGCCAGCGCCGCATTTTCATCGCCCAGGGCACGCAATTGCGCCAGCAAAGGCTCGGTCAAGGTTTCCGCCGAGGCCACCAGAACGCCTCGATCCACCAGTTGGCCCTGATCGGCGGCGCGCAGCAGCACGGCCCGGCCCCGGCGCAATTCATGCGCGGCACGGTCCACCAGCAGCGAGACGGTCTCGGCTTCGTTTGCCATGGCAAGGGTTTACGCCGCCAGCCAAACGACCGCAAGCCGCCCCCAGACATGGCCCTGTAACTTACCGGTGCGATACTATGGCAGCATGAAACCTGTCTCACCCGCCCCGGCATTGCCCAGCCTGCAGGCCCGGCTGATTGCACGCGGCCTGCGCCGCCTGATCAAGCCGCGCCGCCTGCAACCGGCCGACATTCCGATGCTGCGCAGCCTCACCCTGGCGCTCACCCGCGCCGGCATTCCGCGTAATCTGCGCCTGGAGCGCATCAACAGCCCCCGTGGCGAATGGCTGTGGCCGGAAAATCCGCGCCAGCCTGCCAGACGAGGCCGGGCGCTGCTTTATCTGCATGGCGGCGGCTATATCTGCGGCGCGCCACGCAGCCATCGTGCCCTCACCACCCGGCTGGCCCAAACCCTCAATATCCCGGTTTTTGCATTGGATTACCGGCTGGCGCCCGAACATCCGTTTCCGGCGGCGCTGGACGATGCCGAGGCAGCCTGGCAATGGCTGCTGCATCGGCATGCCCTGCGGGCCGACCGCATCTATCTGGCCGGCGATTCCGCCGGTGGCGGATTGGCGCTGGCGCTGCTGTTGCGGCTGAAACAGAAGGCCCTGCCGATGCCTGCGGCGGCTGCGTTGTTTTCGCCCTGGGCCGATCTTGCCATGAGCGGCGCCAGCTATCGGGAGAATATTCAGCATTGCGCCTGGTTCATGCCGGCGCAGGTGCGGCTGGCTGCCCGGCTTTATGCCGGCGCAATGGCCATGAGCGATCCCTTCCTGTCGCCTCTGCATGGCGACCTGCATGGCCTGCCGCCGTTGATCCTGCATGTGAGCGACAGCGAATTGCTGCGCGACGATACCCTGGCGCTGGCCGACAAGGCGCGTCAGGCCGGCGTGATGGTGCAGTGCAAGGAATGGCATGGCCTGCCCCATGCCTGGCCGAATTTCGTAGGCCTGATGCCCGAGGCCGATCTCTGCCTGGCGGAAACCTGCAAGGCACTGGCCACAATCTAGCCGGACTCCCTTGAGTGACGCGGCCATTGGGCGCAAAGTTGCCCGTGATTCGCCAGCAGAATGCTCGAATAAGCATTCAGGAGAGGAAAACCGTGCGGGAAAAGGAATTGCGCCTGGCACTGGTCTGCTTCGGCGGCGTGTCGCTGGCCATCTACATGCACGGCGTGTCGAAGGAGATCCTCAAGCTGGTGCGGGCCTCCAAGGCCTTCCATGCACAGCCCAAGGGCCCGCAACGCGATACCGCCAGCTTTGCCGATACACCGGAAGGCAAGGCGCATGAGCATGATTCGGAAGCGGTGTATTTCGAATTGCTGCGCAGCATGGCGCATGATGTGGAATTGCGGGTGATCGTGGATGTAATCGCCGGCGCTTCGGCCGGCGGCATGAACGGCATCATGCTGGCGCGCGCGCTGGCGCATGATCTGCGGCTGGGGCATTTCCGCGATCTCTGGCTGGGCGAGGCCGACGTGACCCGCCTGCTCGACCGCGAGAAACGCGCCGGGCGCTGGAGCAAATGGTTCATGCGGCCGCTGCTATGGCTGTTTTCGCGTTCGAAGCTGGGCCGCCTGCTGGCCGATCCCGAAATCCGCCAGAAGGTTTCGCTGTTCACCCGCTCGCGCTGGTTCGAACCGCCTTTCGACGGGCTGCATCTGGCGCGCGAATTGCTGAATGGCCTGGAAAGCATGGGCGAACCGCCCGAGCCCGGCGCCTCGCTGATGCCGGCCGGATTGCCGCTCGACCTGTTCGTGACGGTGACCGACTTCTACGGGTATCTGCAACATATTCCGATCCACGATCCGCCTTTTGTGCGCGACCGCGAACACCGCCATGTGCTGCGTTATCATTACCGCCGCTGGCAGAATGGCGAAGAGCATTCGGATTTCGAATTGAAGGATGCACCGGCCCTGGCCTTCGCCGGGCGCGCCACCTCGGCTTTTCCCGGCGCGTTTCCGCCGGCGCAGATCGGCGATATCGACAAGCTGCTGGCCGAAAGCGGGCGCGACTGGGATCGCAAACAGGATTTCATCAAGCAGAATTTCGGCGACTACCTCGCCGCCGGGCTAGACCCCACGCTCACCTCGTTTGTCGATGGCGGCGTGCTGAACAACAAGCCCTTCAACGCCGCCGTGAAGGCGATACGCGGCCGCCCGGCCTATCGCCAGGTGGATCGCCGGCTGGTCTATATCGATCCCGCGCCGATGCGCCCGCCGCCGCCGCCCACCGGCCGCGTGCCGGGCTTTTTCCGCACGTTGAAAGGCGCGCTGTCGGATATTCCGCGCAACGAGCCGATTTCCGATGAACTGGTCTGGGTCAGCCAGTTCAACGAACGGGTGCGTTACCTGCGCGAAATCATCGATGCCACCCAGCCGCAGATTGCCCGCCTGCTGAATGAACAGGCGCCGGAAGAGGTGCGCGAATCCAGCAGCAACCATATGCTGCGCGAAGAGCAGATTCGTGCCTGGCGACTGGCCGCGTCGTCGCGCGCCGCCCATGATGCCGGTTTCGCCTATGAAGGCTATATCCGCCTCAAGCTGGGTGCGGTGCAGGAATTCATCGCCAAGCAATTCATCGCCGTGTGCGAACATCGGCCGCGTTCGGTGGAGGCTACCTGGATCGGCCATGTAGTGGCGCGCTGGGCCAAGGTGCGCCAGGTCTGCCACACGGCGGCCAGCTTCACCCGCCCCACCCTGGAGCCGAGCCGCGACGGCCTGCCGCCCTGGGTGCGGTTCCTGCTGGATTTCGATGTCGCCTTCCGCCAGCGCCGCCTGCGCTTTTTGCTGCAACGGCTGAATCTGCTGTATGGCAAGGTTGGCGAACCCGACCATGCCGGCCTGCTGCCCAATGCGCTGGATGGCATGAAACGCGCGCTTTACAATGAATTGGAGCAATTGCGCCGCCATGATGGCTCCAGCAATCTCAGCCCGGAAACCGCCCGCGCGGTGGCTTCGCTGTTCTATCGCCGCATCGCGCCGCAGGATCCCGAACAATTGATCCGCGATGCCGCCGATTTCGCCGATGCCAATCTCGACCGTATCGATGCAGCGGTGGAAAGCCTGGGCAACGACCTGGCGTTGAACGCCGCCACCAACCGGCTGGATGCGCTGTTTGCCAGGATGAATCCAGCGCAATGGAGCCCGACAGGACGGCGCGAATTGCTGGATGCCTATATCGGTTTCGCCTTCTGGGATGTGTTGACCTTCACCATCACCAATTGGCGCGATCTGGGCGAATTCAACGAAATCCGCATCGACCGCATCAGCCCGGAAGATGCCGTGGCGATCCGCAGCGGCAACACCCTGAAAGGCATCAATTTCGGCCGCTTTGGCGCCTTTTTCAGCCGCCAGCATCGGGAAAACGATTATCTCTGGGGCCGGCTGCATGCCATCGACCGGCTGATCGACATCGTGTGCGATGCCGGCCTGGGCCCGGACGACGCTGCCAGGCATGAGCGTCCGAAATTGGATCGGCAGGGATTGAAATGCCGCGCCTTTGAAATCGTGCTGGAAGCGGAAAGCCGCAATCTGGCTGCATCGGGCGACCTGGTGGCCGAATTGCGCGGCGAAATCGCCCGGTTGCGGGCCCAGGCAGCCAACCATTCGGCAGGCCGGACGGCAACGAAAAGCTAACGCTGCCGGCTTGCTGCCAATAAGAAAAAGTCTATGCTGGCCGCCGTTTTCCCTCCCGCATGAAGAGACATCCCGTGTCCAACCGCTTCCGCCTTGCTGCCCTCGTCCTGGCCTCGCTGACCCTGCCGGCCGCTGCCCAGACCGTGTTTGCGCAACCCGCGCAGAAGGCGCCGGCTGCCAAGGCCGCGCCTGCCGCCAGCAACAGCCCCGTGGTGGCCCGCGTGAACGGTCAGCCGATCACCCGCGCCGATGTGGAAGCGGTGTATGCCACCCTGCCGCCGCAGATGCAGCAGATGCCGCTGGATGCGATCTTTCCGGCCCTGGTGAACGAGATGATCTCGCGCAAGCTGATCGGCGAAGCTGCCGAGAAGGCCAAGCTGGGCGACGACCCCAAGGTGCAGGCGCAATTGCGCATGGCCCGCGAGCAGGTGCTGCAGCAGGCTTTCCTGGAGCAGACCCTGGACAAGCAGATCACCGAAGCCCGCATCAAGGCGCGCTATGAAGAACTGCTGAAGAGCCAGCCGCCGCGCGACGAAGTGCATGCCCGCCATATCCTCACCGCCACCGAGGCCGATGCCCAGGCGGCGCTGGAGGAAGTGCGCAAAGGCGCCGATTTCGCCGAAGTATCGAAGAAGCGCTCCACCGGGCCCACGGCTGCCACCGGCGGCGATCTCGGCTTTTTCACCAAGGAACAGATGGTACCGGAATTCGCCGAAGCTGCCTTCGCGCTGCAGGCCGGCCAGGTCAGCCCCAAGCCGGTGAAGTCGCAATTCGGCTGGCATGTGATCAAGGTGGAAGCCCGCCGCGTGGCGCCGCCGCCGGCATTGGCCGAAGTGATCGACGACATCCGCGAGTTGCTGACCCGCGAGATCGTTGAAACGACCCTGGCAGATCTGCGCAAGACCGCCAAGATCGAACAGATCGAGCAGCCCAAGCCGGCCGGCCAGCTGCCCACCATCGCCCCGAAGAAATAACCATCACGGAGTAGCCGCCATGGCCGCTCATGCCATCTCGCCGCTTGCACCCAAGGAAACCCCGAAGCTGCCCGCCATTGCCGGCGCGCGGCTGGCCACCGGCCATTCCGGCATGCGCTATAAGAACCGCGACGATCTGCTGCTGATCGAATTCGCGCCCGGCACCCGGGTGGCCGGCCTGTTCACCCGATCCTCGATGCCCGGTGCGCCGGTGGATTGGTGCCGCAAGCAGCTTGCCGGCGGCGCGGCGCGTGGGCTTGTGGTGAATGCCGGCATCGCCAATGTGTTCACCGGCAAGGCCGGATCGGATGCCACCAAGGCCACGGCTGCCGGCGCCGCCAAGGCGCTGGGCGCCAAGCCGGGCGAAATCTTCCTGGCCTCCACCGGAGTGATCGGCCAGATTTTGCCGGCGGAAAAAATCGTGGCGCAATTGCCGGCGATGCAGAAGGCGCTGGCCGGCGATGCCAAGCCCAGCGACTCCCGGGCCAGCGATTCCTGGGCTGCTGCCGCCCGCGCCATCATGACCACCGACACGTTCCCCAAGCTGGCCAGTGCGCAATGCCGCATCGATGGCAAGCTTGTCACCATCAACGGCATCGCCAAGGGCTCGGGCATGATCGCGCCCGACATGGCAACGATGCTGGCCTTCCTGGCCACCGATGCCAAACTGCCGGCGGAAACCCTGCAGGCGATCCTGAAGGCCGCCAACAACCAGAGCTTCAACTGCCTCACGGTGGATGGCGATACCTCCACATCCGACACCGTGTTGCTGTTTGCCACCGGCAAGGCCGGCAACACGCCGCATGTGAAGGCCGCCGACAAACGGCTCGCGGATTTCCGCAAGGCGCTCACCGCCGTGATGGCCGATCTGGCGCAGCAGGTGGCCAGGGATGGCGAAGGCGCTCAGAAGTTCGTCACCGTCTCGGTCAGCGGCGCGCGCAGCGATGCCTCTGCCCGGGTAATCGCGCGGGCGATTGCCAATTCGCCGTTGGTGAAAACCGCGATTGCCGGCGCCGATGCCAATTGGGGCCGCATCGTGATGGCGGTGGGAAAATCCGGCGAGCCTGCCGACCGCGACAAGCTGGTGGTGAAACTAGGCGACCGCGCCGTCACCGCACGCGGCATGGTGCGCCCCGATCACGACGAAGCCGCCGCCACCGCGCATTTCAAATCCAACGATGTGCGCATCGGCGTGGATGTGGGCGTTGGCAAGGGCAAGGCCGTGGTTTGGACCTGCGATCTGACGCACGGCTATATCGACATCAATGCCGACTACCGCAGCTGACAGCGACCCACTCTGCCCCGGCGATGCCTCGGCCCTGCTGCAGCCCAAGCCGGTGTTGCTGGTGGTGGCTGTAGCGCTGGTGGATAACGATGGCCGCGTGCTGCTGACCCAGCGGCCCGAGGGCAAGGCGCTGGCCGGCATGTGGGAATTTCCCGGTGGCAAGGTCGAGCCGAACGAAACCCCGGAAGCCGCCCTCCTGCGCGAATTGCGCGAGGAACTCGACCTGGATATCAGCGCCGCCTGCCTGGCGCCCTATACGTTTGCCAGCCATTCCTACGAGCGCTTCCACCTGCTGATGCCGCTCTATGTCTGCCGGCGCTGGAACGGCCAGCCGCGCCCGCGCGAAGGCCAGGCGATGAAATGGGTGCGCCCGGTGAAAATGACCGAGTTGCCCATGCCACCCGCCGATATCCCGCTGGTGGCGATGCTGCGGGATCTGCTCTAAACGATCTTGTTCAGCGCCTCAGGCGCATACTGCGCGGCGAATTCCGCAGAGGGCGGGATCGGCTTGATCATATCCACCAGCACGCCACCGGGATCGGCAACGATGAAATGCCGCTGTCCGAACGCCTCGTCGCGCAGAGCTAGGCGGATATCCAGCCTGCAGGCCTGCGCCTGTTCATAGGCGGCATCCACATTTTCCACCTCGAAATTCAGCAACACACCCTGGGCCGGCTTGCGGAAGCCCTGGGGGATGGTTTCATGCCGGTGATCCAGGATCGCCAGATGCACGCGATCATCGTGGCGCGAGGTGAGATGCACATACCAATCCGACTCGAAGGCCGGCTCGAAATCGAAATACTGCTGATAAAACGCGCTGCTGGCGGCGAGATCGGCGGTGCAGATGACCGGATAATAGCTGTTGAGCTTCATGACGGTTTTCCTTCGCAAGACGGTTTTCTATGCTGCTGTTGGTGGCCATAGTCGAAGCATGGTCGCCATTGGGATTTCATTTAACATACAGGCTGTATGTATGCAAGAGAAAAAGCGCAGCAAAGCCGATCAGCATGCCGCCACCCGCACCGCCCTGTTGGCCACCTCGCGGCGGCTGTTTGCCGCCCAAGGCTATGCCGGTGCCGGCACCGAGGATGTGGTGCGCGAGGCCGGGGTGACGCGCGGGGCGCTGTATTACCATTTCAAGGACAAGCAGGCGCTGTTCGACGCCGTAGTGCAGGCGGAAGCCGCGCTGGTGCTGGATGCCATCGGTCAGGCTTCGGCCAAGGCGAAAACGCCGCTGGAGGCTTTGCTGCTGGGCATCGGCGGTTATCTCGATGCCTGCCAGCAGCCGGAAATCCGCCGCATCTATCTGCTGGATGCGCCCTCGGCACTGGGCTGGGCGCGCTGGCGTGCCATCGACAGCGAGAATGCCATGGGCGCCCTGCGCCAGGGCGTGACGGCCGCTACCGCCGCGCTGCCCGCCAAACGCCGGCTCTCCGCCGAGGCCCTGACCTATCTGCTTTCCGGCGCCCTCAACGAAGCCGCGCTGTGGCTTGCCGAAGCCGAGGACGAAGCCGCCGCCCGCAAGGCCTGCGACAAGGCGCTGAACCGCATGCTGGCCGATCTGTTCAGCGACGAATGATCATCCCTTGCCGACCTTATGCTCCACCGCGCCCAACGCATCGGCGAGCCGCAACTTGGCCTCGCCGGGGCGCAGCGGTTGTTGCTGGCTGGCATCGGGGCTCCAGCCGGTGAGCATCACCACTTCGAATGTTGCCGGGATGCGGCCATCGGGCAAACCGAAACGTTCGGCATAGATTTCTGCCATGCGCAGCAGGCTGGCGCGACGGGTGAAACCTTTGCGACGGCCCAGCACCGCATTGGCCTCGCCCATGCCGCGCAGATCGCGCATCAGCGCAAACGGGTCGCGGAAAGTGACGGTGATGCGTTCAGCATCGGCCACCGGCAGCGCAAAACCGGTGCGTTGCAACAAAGCCGCGCCATCATATGTGGCCACCATGGGCGAAACATGCGGCCCCGCGCCGCCTTCCAATTCGCTTTCCGCCGCCAGCCAGGATTGCCGCAGCTCGGTAAGCGTGTCGCCGCCAAACAACGCCGCCAGCAACAGCCCATCGGGCTTGAGCGCGCGCCGCAATTGCACCAGCGCACCCGGCAAATCGTTCACCCAATGC
The DNA here is from genome assembly GCF_019636075.1 of Ferrovibrio sp. GTDB lineage: Bacteria > Pseudomonadota > Alphaproteobacteria > Ferrovibrionales > Ferrovibrionaceae > Ferrovibrio. The sequence goes on along the minus strand of NZ_JAHBYG010000036.1, from coordinate 29,512 downwards.
AGATTCAGCAGGCAGAGCGCCAGATCGAAGCGGCCTTCGGCCAGCGGCAGCAGATCTTCATCCGCCACCAATTGCTGGCCGGTTGGCGCCATATCCATGCCCACCAGGCGCTGGATACCGAACCGGCCCGCCAGCAGGGGCTGCAACCAATCCGGGCTTGCACCTTGCAACAGGGCGAGCGGGAATTCTCGGCGGATATCGGCCAGGCGATCCAGCAGCCGTTCGGCGATTTCGCGGTGCAGAAAATCATGCGCGGCAAAGCCATGGGCGGCACGGGCGCGATGAAGCCGCTTGGCGGCACGGTCAAAAATCAGCATAGTCTCGGTCATGCGCCCATTTATGCCATGGGCGGCGGGGGGAGTGCCATGGCGAAGCAGACCGCATCCAAAGAGAAAACACCGAAACAGAAAGCATCGAACCGCAAGCCGATCAATCTGGCCTTGCAGGGCGGCGGCAGCCATGGCGCTTTTGCCTGGGGCGTGCTGGACCGCCTGCTGGAAGCCGATTGCTTCGACATCGAGGGCATTGTGGGCACCTCGGCCGGCGCGATGAATGCAGCCGTGCTGGCCCATGGCCTGGCCGTGGGTGGCCCGGCCACTGCACGCGCCGAATTGCGCCGCTTCTGGGAAGGCGTTTCCGAAACCACCCGCTATTCGATGCTGAAACCAAGCTGGCTGGATCGCATGATCAAACCCGGCAGCATGGAATTCTCGCCCGGCTATCAGATGATGGATGCGCTCACCCGCATGCTGTCGCCTTACCAGCTCAACCCCAGCAACATAAATCCACTGCGCGATGTGCTGGCCTCGGTGGTGAAATGCGAGGATCTGCGCGGCTGCACCAGCGTGAAGCTGCATATCTGCGCCACCAACGTGATGAGCGGTAAGATCCGCGTGTTCCAGAACCAGGATGTCAGCATCGACGCCGTGCTGGCCTCGGCCTGCCTGCCCTTCCTGTTTCAGGCCGTGGAGGTGGATGGCGAGCATTACTGGGATGGCGGCTATATGGGCAATCCGCCGATCTATCCGCTGATTTACGATTGTGCGGCGCGCGATGTGCTGATCGTGCAGATCAATCCGATCCGGATCGAGGAATTGCCCACCACGGCGCATGCCATCCTCGATCGCATCAATACCCTCAGTTTCAATTCCAGCCTGATGCGCGAGATGCGCGCCATCCATTTCGTTACCAAGCTGATCGATAACGGCTTCAATGACGAAGGCCGGCTCAAGCGCATGCTGATCCACACCATCGACGCGGAAGAGCAATTGCGCGGCTTCGGCGCCTCATCCAAGCTGAATGCCGAGATGGAATTCCTGGAGCGGCTTTATACGCTGGGCCGCGAGCGCGCCGATGCATTCCTCACCGATCATTTCGACAAGGTGGGCGTGGAAAGCAGCACCGATATTACCGAAAAATTTCTGTAGCTGCGGCTACATCACCGCGGCACCAGGCTCTTGCGCGGTGACTACATCACCGCGCCAATGGACACCCCGCGCGGTGACTACATCACCGCGCCAATGGACCACGGCGCGAATTCCTCTTCGCCGAAGCCCAGCTTTTCGCTCTTGCTGGGCTGGCCGGATGCCGTGGCGAGGATGAGATCGAAAATCCGCCGGCCCAGTTGCTCCAGATTATCCTGGCCATCCACCACGCCGCCGCAATCGATATCCATGTCTTCCGTCATGCGGGCATAAAGTTCGGAATTGGTGGCAAGCTTGAGGCTTGGCGCCGGCCGGCAACCGAAGACCGAGCCGCGCCCGGTGGTGAAGCAGACCAGATTTGCGCCGCTGGCCACCTGGCCGGTGGCGGAAACCGGATCGTAGCCCGGGCTGTCCATGAACACGAAGCCGCGCGCCGTGGCGGCTTCCGCATAGCGATACACCTCCACCAGATTGGTGGACCCGGCCTTGGCCGCAGCCCCGAGCGACTTCTCCAAAATCGTAGTGATGCCGCCGGCTTTGTTGCCGGGCGATGGATTGTTATCCATCTCGCCGCCATTGCGCGCGGTGTAATCCGCCCACCAGGCCATCAGGTCCACCAGCTTCTGCCCCACTTGCGGCGCAACTGCACGCCGCGTGAGCAGATGCTCGGCGCCATAGGTTTCCGGGGTTTCCGACAGGATCACCGTGCCGCCATGGCGCACGATCAAATCGGATGCCACACCCAGAGCTGGGTTAGCCGAAATGCCGGAATAACCATCCGAGCCGCCGCATTGCAGCCCGATAGTGAGATGCGAAACCGGCAGTTTCTGGCGCTGCACGGCATTGGCCTCGGGCAACAGCTTTTGCACCATCGCCATGGCGGCACGCACGGTTTTTTCGGTGCCGCCGGTTTCCTGGATGGTAAGCGTATGCAGATGCGGGCCGCGCTGCAGGCCTTCCGCCTCCAGCAGGGCGTCGATCTGATTGCCCTCGCAGCCCAGGCCGATCACGATCACCGAATGGAAATTCGGATGCCGTGCATAGCCGGCAATCGTGCGGCGCAACACTTCGATCCCCTCGCCCTGCGTATTCAGCCCACAGCCCAGCTTGTGAGTGAGCGCCACCACGCCATCCACATTCGGGTAATCGGCCAGCGGATTGCTGCCAGTGAAGGGATTGGCGCGGAAGGCATCGGCAACGTATTTCGCCGCCGTGGCCGAGCAATTCACCGTGGTGAGAATGCCGATATAGTTGCGCGTGGCCACCCGCCCATCGGGGCGCAAAATACCCATGAAACTTGCCTGCGGCTGGATGTAATCCGTGGGCTTCACCGCACTGCCGAAGGCGTAATCGCGCTGGAAATCGCCCATGCCGCAATTATGGGTGTGCAGATGACGGCCTGGCGCGACCGGCTGGGTGGCAAAGCCGATGATCTGGCCGTAGCGCAGAACCGGATCGCCCGGCGCCAGCGCCCGCACCGCCAGTTTGTGGCCGGCCGGAATCGGTTCGGCCGTTATAAGATTTTCGCCGGCTATCGAAAGCCCCGCCGGCAAAGCGGCGCGGGCAATCACCACGTTATCGTCCGGATGCAACCGGATCACTTTATCAACAGCCATGGCGGCCTCCCTGAAATCGAAAACTCAATGATTGTTGCGCGGCACTCCGAAGCTTTCATCCACACGCTGATACCGCGTGGCAAAATCCAGGCAACCGCCGCTGGCCAATTGCCCCACATGGCTGCGGTGCAATTCCTGCCAAGGCGTATGATTGGGCAGTTCCGGCGCCACCCAGGCGGCGCGGCGCACGGCCAGTTCGGCCTCTGAAATCAACATGTCGGCGCGGCGCTTGTTCAGATCGATGCGCAGGCGATCGCCGGTCCGCAACAATGCCAGCCCGCCGCCCAAGGCCGCTTCCGGCGAGGCATTGAGAATGGAGGGGCTGGCCGATGTGCCGCTCTGGCGGCCATCGCCGATGCAGGGCAGCAGCGTAACGCCGCGTTTCACCAGCCGGTCCGGCGGCAGCATGTTCACCACTTCGGCGGAACCGGGATAGCCGATCGGCCCACAATAGCGGATCACCAGGATGCTGTTTTCATCCACCGGCAAAGCGGGATCGTTGATGCGATGGTGATAATCCTCCGGCCCGTCGAACACGATGGCGACGCCTTCGAAAGCGCCTTCGTCGCCCGCGCGCCCAAGATACTGCTTGCGGAATTCCGGCGATATCACCGAGGTTTTCATCACTGCCGCATCGAACAGATTGCCGCTCAACACGGCAAAGCCGGCCTGCTGCACCATCGGGGCTTCATAGGCACGGATCACCGCGCGGTCGGGTTCGGGCAGGCCGACAAGGTTTTCCGCCAGCGTCTTGCCATTCACGCAAAGCGCATCACCATGCAGCTTGCCGGCCTGCAGCAATTCGCGCAGCACCGCCGGCACGCCGCCGGCGCGATGGAAAGCCTCGCCAAGATAGCGGCCAGCCGGCATCACATCGCAGAGCAGCGGGATATCATAGCCGATGCGATCCCAATCGCGCAGATCCAGTTCCACGCCGATATGGCGCGCGATGGCGTTGATATGCGGCGGGCAATTGGTGGAGGCGCCCAGCGCACTGGCCACCACGATGGCATTCTCGAAGGCCTTGCGCGTCATGATGCGCGAGGGCCGCAGATCCTCACGCGCAATCTCGGCGGCACGGCGGCCGGTTTCATAAGCCATCTGGCCGCGTTCACGATAGGGCGCGGGAATCGCTGCGCAGCCAGGCAGCGACATACCCAGCGCTTCGGCGAGGCCATTCATCGACAACGCGGTGCCCATGGAATTGCAATGGCCAACGCTGGGTGCGGAAGAGGCCACCATCTCAAGAAATTCATCATAGCCGATACGGCCGGCGGCAAGCTCTTGCCGCGCATGCCAGATCACTGTGCCCGAACCGGCCAGTTGCCCCTTGTAATGCCCATCCAGCATCGGTCCGCCCGACAGCACGATGGCAGGGATATCCACCGTGGCCGCCGCCATCAGCATGGCCGGGGTGGTCTTGTCGCAGCCGGTGGTGAGCACCACGGCATCGATGGGATAGCCGTGCAGCAATTCCACCAGGCCAAGATAGGCCAGATTGCGATCCAGGGCCGCCGTGGGCCGGCGGCCGGTTTCCTGAATCGGATGGGTGGGAAATTCCAGCGGCAGGCCGCCGGCATCGCGTATGCCATCGCGCACCCGCCTGGCCAGATCGAGATGATGCCGGTTGCAGGGCGAAAGGTCGCTGCCCGATTGCGCGATGCCGACGATCGGCTTGTCGCCGCGCAATTCGGCGAGCGTGAATCCGTAATTCAGATAGCGTTCGAGATACAATGCGGTCATCCCGGGATCTTCGGGATTATCGAACCATTGCCGGCTGCGCAGGCGCTTGGCGGGCATCAGGCGGCCTCCGATTGTTTCTTGTTCTGCCGGTGTAAAACGAACAGCCCGCTGGCCACGATGATGGCAGCCCCGATCAGCATGCTGGTGCTGGGGATATCGGCGAAGAATATCCAGCCCAGCAGCATGGCCCAGAGCAGCGAGGTATATTGATACGGCACCACCAACGGCGCAGGCGCCAGTTTCAGCGCATGGTTGATGCAGATATGCGCAAGCGTTGCCACAACGCCGATCAGGCCCAGCAACGCCAGGGTGGTGGCATCTATCGCCGCCCAGCCCCATGGCAAGGTAAGCAAGCCGAACAGGCCGACGCCCAGGGTGTGCCAGGTGATCAGCACCAGATTACCGGCGCCATGGCGGATGCATTGCCGGGTAAGGATCACCAGCAGGGCATAGGCAACGGTGCCGCTCAGCGCGATCAGGCCCGGCACCAGGCTGGATGCCTCGCTGCCGAAAATATCTCCTGACGGTTTCAGCACCAGCAACACGCCGACGAAGCCGACCGCCACCGCCAGGCCGCGCCGCCACCCCACCCGCTCGCCCAGCATGGGAATCGCCAACAGGGTGACGATCAGCGGCGCCGCCTGATAGGCGCTCATCACATCGGCCAGGGGCAGATGCCGCACCGCCAGGTAAAAGCCAGCCACCTCGCCCATGATCAGCAAAACCCGCAGCACATGCAGACGCGGCCGCGTTACCAGCAAGGCGCTCCGCCAGCCGCTGCGCAGGATGAAAGGCAGCAGCATCAGCATCGCCGCCGCCGAGCGCACGAACAGCAATTGCCCCACCGCTACTTCAGTGATCAACCACTTGCCCAATGCATCGTTGAAGGTGAACAAGGCCACCCCCAGCAGCATGAAGCTGATGCCGCGGGTGAGCGTGGCCTGATCGATCAGGTCGGCATCGATACGCGCGGCTTCAGCCATGGCCGCTTTCCGAAAGCGCGCGGTAATCCCGCGAAGCAGCCCGGATATGGCCAGCCAGCAGCGCCAGCGCCTTCGCCTTCTCCTTGGCCTTCAGCAGCTTCACGATGTCCAGATGCTCGTCCAGCGAGGCTTCCAGGGTGCGGTCGCGCTGGATCACATGGGCGCGCAGGGCCTGGATCTTCATTTCCATCTGGGCATGGGCCAGGCTGAGAAAACGATTATCCGCACGCTGCAGGATTTCGCGGTGATAATCCGTATCGATACGGCGATAACCGGCCAGGTCGCCGTCTTCCAGCGCCTTCACCATCTTTTTCGCCCGTTGCTCCAGCGCCGCGATCAAACCAGCCTCGTCATTGGCCAGCGCGCTGCGCAAGGCAGAGGTTTCCAGGATGATGCGATAGTCGCAGAATTCCTCCATCTCGCGCGGATTCATGGTGAACACGAAGCTGCCGCGCTGCGGCTGAATATCCACCAGGCCTTCCAGCTTGAGCTGCAAAAGCGCCTCGCGCACCGGGGTTTTCGACAGGCCCAGCTGCGCCGCCAGCACATTTTCCGACAACGCCTCGCCCAGCCGCAATTCACCATCCACGATGCGGTCGCGGATTTGTTCCTTCACAAGTTCGGTCAACGATTTGGGGCGTTCGATAACGCTGCTGCGCGGCGCTTTGGCCCTGGCCATTGCGGCCTCCGATAACGACTGGATATGGGGCCGGACCCTAACAGCGGCCCTGCTCACCCACAAGTCATATCTGATATCTAAGAAACCATTGCCCGGTCTGTGGCGCTGCGCTAAAGCAAGGGCTGCGGGAGGCTGCGCATGGCGTTCGATCCAGTATGCCGACTTGATCTGCTTTGTTTGGGCGAAGCCATGGTCGAGTTCAACCAGACCGGTGGCCAGGGCAGCGACCAGTATCTGCGTGGCTTCGGCGGCGACACATCGAATTGCGCCATGGCCGCCGCACGCCAGGGCGCCAGGGTGGGTTATATCACCCAGGTGGGCAGCGATCCTTTCGGCGACCTGCTGTTGGCCTTATGGGCCGAGGAAGGCGTGGATACCGCCGGCGTTGGCCGCAGCCGCGAGGCCGCCACCGGCATCTATTTCGTCACCCACACCGCCGCAGGCCATGCCTTCACGTATTATCGCAAGAATTCGGCCGCCAGCCAGATGCGGCCCGGCGATCTGCCACGGCAATTGATCGAAAGCACGAGCATGCTGCAGCTTTCCGGCATCAGCCTGGCGGTATCGCAAAGCCTGCGCGACAGTTGCTTCGCCGCCATCGACATGGCGCGCAATGCCGGCCGACGCGTGGCTTTCGACACCAATCTGCGCCTCAAGTTGTGGGATCTGAACGAGGCCCGCACGCATATCCACCGCGCCGCCAGCCTCAGCCATATTCTGCTGCCAGGCCTGGAAGATGCACGCGCCTTAAGCGGCCTGAGGGAGCCGGAGGCGATTCTGGATTTCTACGCTGCGATGGATATTCCGCTGGTGGTTCTGAAATGCGGTGCCGAGGGCGTGTTGCTGGCCGAGGGCGGCAGGCGCTGGCGGGTGCCGGGCCATAGCGTGCCCAGCGTGGATGCCACGGGCGCGGGCGATTGCTTCGACGGCGCTTTCCTGGCCGAACTGGCGCGCGGCGTGGTGCCGCCGATTGCAGCGGCTTACGCTAATACCGCGGCGGCGCTGTCCACCATCGGCTATGGTGCGGTGGCGCCAATCCCGCGCCGCGCCGCAGTGGAAGCCTATTTCCGCTCGGTGGGCAGTCCGCAACCCGTAGAGTTCTAGGGCACCAGGAACTGGATGCCGAACCAGCGGAAGCGGCCGGCCTCGTCGGTGGGCAGCGTGCAACTGATGCGGCTGCGGCCCTTGGGAAACGCCGATGGCGGCTTGATCTCGAAGCGCCTGTCGTAGAGCCGCTTCGGCGGTATCGTGCCGCCCTGCGAGGGATAACAGGTCATGCGGTCGAGATACTTCACGCCCTCGGCGATAGTGAAGCGCAAGGCTGGCGGATTCTGCGCCGCATTGCGCAGCAGCACCTCAGCAGGCTCGATATCGCTCACCGGAAACGGCAGGGCATTCAGCGCCTGGCGCACGCGCTTGATGTCGCCATAGCTTTCGTTCATCGGAAAGCGCGGCAGCCAGAAGAAATCATGCTGGCCATGCACCACGCCGGAATGCTGGCCAAATGCCGCCTGATAGCCGGCATTGCCGATTTCCTTCAGGCTGGCGGCATTCCATTCGCCGAACGGATAGGCGAATAACGGCGGCACGCCGCCAAGCTCGGCCTTGAAACGCTCATGAGACTGCGCCAGATCGGCGCGCATCTTATCTAGCGGCAGCAGGCCGTAGCTTTCATGGCTATGGCCATGGGCGCCGATATCCAGCCCCTCGCTGCGCATCTGCCGTATCTGATCCCAACTCAGATAACCGCGCACCCGGCTATCCACCGGTTCGCTGGCGACAAACAGCGTGGCCGGCAGCCCGGCTTTCTTGAGGCGCGGCCAGCCCTCGGTGAAGGTCGAGAGATAGGCATCGTCGATGGTGATCGCCACCGCGCGGTCGGGCAGCGCCTCGCCCTTGCGCAGCTTGGCCACGATCTCGGCCAGCGGCAGCACGCGATAGGCACCCGAGGTCAGCTCCGCCAGATGGGCCTCGAACTGCTCCAGCCGGATATTGGTGGAGGGAATCCGGTCCTCGCCGAAGCGATGGTACATCAGGACCGAGGCATGATCGGCAGCCAGTGCCGGACCAGCCGAGAACAGGCCGAAAACGGCCATAAATGTGGATTTCAGGAGGAGTTTGCGCATGCCGGGGATGTAGCACCTTGTCGCCGGCCGCGCCATAAAGACTTGACGTAAAGATTATGTACATACAAATTAGTACGTACAGAAAGACGCTGCGTGAAATTCGCCTGGGATCCTGCGAAAGCCGCGAGCAACCGCCGGAAACACGGCGTTAGTTTCGAGTTGGCTTGCGAGGTGTTTGCCGATCCGCTGCATGCCTCGCGGCTGGATCGTGTGGTGGAAGGAGAGCAGCGATGGCAAACCCTCGGCATGGTGCGCGGCGTGGCGATCCTGCTAGTGGCGCATTTATGGAGTAACGATCATGGCGAAGAAACAATCCGCATCATCTCGGCCCGCCGCGCCTCCGCAGGCGAGCGCAGGGCCTATGAAACCGGGGATTTCTGATGCCTTACAGGAAGAAGCCGAAGCCTTGGCGGCGCTGGGCGATGCCACAATAGATTTTTCCGATCTGCCGGAAGTCGATTTCAACCAGCCCGGTGCCGATGGGCGGGCGACATCCCGCGGACGGTTCTACCGGCCGGTGAAGCGGCCGGTCACGATGCGGTTGGATGCCGATGTGATGGCGTTCTTCCAGGCCCAGGGCGAAGGCTACCAAACCCGTATCAACACCGTGCTGCGCAAATACATGGTCGCCGCGCTTTCCGGGCAGAAAAAGCCGGTTTCCGGCCATCACTGAAGTGATATTCGCCCTACGTTAGGGGCAGACGCGCGCCCTGGCATCTTGTATAAGCGCCCCAGCCCTTTTAAAGACCCGGCCAACCCATAAGATTCTGGCATGACCCGCATCGCACCCGTCTTCTGCGCCATCGACACGTCCGAACTGGCCTTCGCCGCCCGCTGCGCCCGCGCTGCCTCTGCTGCCGGCTTCGGCGTGAAGCTGGGCAAGGAGTTCTTCACGGCTTTCGGCCCCACCGAGGTGCGCGCCATCCTGCCCACCGGGGCGCCGCTGTTTCTGGACCTGAAATTCCACGACATCCCCAACACCGTGGGCGGCGCCATCCATTCGGCCGCTGCCGGCATGGGGCCGATGTTCGTGACCGTGCATGCTGCCGGCGGCCCGGCGATGATCCGCGCCGCCGTGGATGCCGCGCGCAACAGCCGGCAGAAGCCGATGATCCTGGCCGTGACCGTGCTCACCTCGATGGACAAGACCGATCTTGAAGCCATCGGGCTGGGCGGCGATGTGAGCCAGCATGTGGTGCGGCTGGCCAAGCTGTCGCAGGATGCCGGCGCCGACGGCGTGATCTGCGCCGCCACCGAAATCGAATTGCTGCGCAAGGCCTGCGGCCCGGATTTCAAACTCGTGGTGCCCGGCATCCGCCCGAAAGGTTCGGCGGCCGGCGACCAGAAGCGCGTGATGACGCCAAGCCAGGCCATGAAGCTGGGTGCCGACCATCTGGTTATCGGCCGCCCGATCACCGATGCCGCCGATCCGGAAGCCGCCGCCCTGGCGATTGCCGCCGAGCTTGCCGAGTAGGCCATGGGCTTGTTCACCAAGATTTGCGGCCTGAGCGAACCGGTGGGATTGCAAACCGCGCTGGATCATGGCGCCGATATGGTCGGCTTCGTGTTTTTCCAGGCCTCGCCGCGCAATGTGGGCGCCGAGGCGGCCGCGCAATTGCTGCAGCAGGTGCCCAGCGGTGTGGATCGTGTGGGTGTGTTCGTGGACCCCGAGAACGATTATCTCGATACAGTGCTGGGCAAGGCGCGGCTGGATCTGCTGCAACTGCATGGCGATGAAACGCCCGAACGCTGCCGTGCCATTGCGATCTATTTCGGCCTGCCGCTGATCAAGGCGATCAAGGTGAGCAGCCCCGCCGATATCGAAAAGGCGCGCGAATACGAGGATATCGTGGATTGGCTGATGTTCGATGCCAGCCCGCCGAAAGATGCCACCCGCCCCGGTGGCCATGGCCTCAGCTTCGACTGGACCATGCTGAAGGGCCAGAGCTTCAAACGCCCCTGGCTGCTGTCGGGCGGCCTGCATGCCGGCAATCTGGCCGAAGCAGCAAACAAATCCGGTGCCAATGCCGTAGACGTATCATCGGGGGTGGAATCCGCTCCAGGCCGCAAGGATCCCGAAAAGATCCGCGCCTTCCTGGCCGCCGCCCGCGATATCTGATTCTGTGATGGGAGCAAGCATGACCGCGCTGAATTCCTACCGTTCCGGCCCCGACGAACGCGGCCATTTCGGCAAGTTCGGCGGCCGCTTCGTGGCCGAAACCCTGATGCCGCTGATCCTGGATCTGGAAAAGCATTATACCGCCGCCAAGGCCGATCCGTCCTTCAAGGCGGAGATGGATTATTTCTTCAAGGATTATGTCGGCCGGCCCAGCCCGCTTTATTACGCCGAGCCGCTGAGCAAGCATCTGGGCGGCGCGAAAATCTACTTCAAGCGCGAAGAGCTGAACCATACCGGCGCCCATAAGATCAACAATTGCATCGGCCAGATCCTGCTGGCCAAGCGCATGGGCAAAACGCGCATCATCGCCGAAACCGGCGCCGGCCAGCATGGCGTGGCCACCGCCACAGTGGCCGCGCGCTTCGGCCTGCCCTGCGTGGTGTATATGGGCGAGGTGGATATCGCCCGCCAGCAGCCCAACGTGTTCCGCATGAAGCTGCTGGGCGCGGAAGTGCGTTCGGTGGTTTCCGGCTCGCGCACGCTGAAGGATGCGATGAACGAAGCCATGCGCGATTGGGTGACCAACGTGCATGACACGTTTTATATCATCGGCACCGTGGCCGGCCCGCATCCCTATCCGCAATTGGTGCGCGATTTCCAATCGGTGATCGGCGAGGAAACCCGCGCCCAGATCATGGAAAAGGAAGGCCGCCTGCCCGACAGCCTGGTGGCCTGCATCGGCGGCGGCTCGAATGCCATGGGCCTGTTCCACCCCTTCCTCGACGACAAGGATGTGGCGATCCAGGCGGTGGAAGCCGCCGGCGACGGCATCGACACCGACAAGCATGCGGCCTCGCTGGCGCGCGGCGTGCCGGGTGTGCTGCATGGCAATCGCACGTTTCTGTTGCAGGATGCCGATGGCCAGATCACCGAGGCGCATTCGATCTCGGCCGGCCTGGATTATCCCGGCATCGGCCCCGAACATGCCTGGCTGCATGATGTGGGCCGGGTGCAATATGTGTCGGCCACCGATAAGGAAGCTTTGGAAGCCTTTCAGCTCTGTTCGCGCCTTGAAGGCATCATCCCGGCGCTGGAAAGCGCCCATGCGCTGGCCCATGTGATGCGCGTGGCGCCCAAGCTGCCGAAAGACCATATCATGGTGGTCTGCCTGTCGGGCCGTGGCGACAAGGATATATACACCGTGGCCAATGCCCTCGGAGTGCAGCTGTGAGCCGTATCGAAAAACGCTTTGCCGATCTGAAAGCCGAAGGCCGTGCCGGCCTGGTAACCTTCATCACCGCCGGCGATCCCGACCATGAAACCTGCGCCCGCATTCTCTCCGGCCTGCCGGCGGCCGGCGCCGATGTGATCGAACTGGGCGTGCCCTTCACCGATCCGATGGCCGATGGGCCTTCGATCCAGGCCGCCAACCTGCGTGCACTTGGCAATGGCGCAAGCCTGCGCCGTACGCTGGATCTGGTGCGCGACTTCCGCAAGAGCGATAACGCCACGCCGATCGTGCTGATGGGCTATTTCAATCCGATCTCGGCCTACGCTTCGGCCTCCGGAGGCGTGGATGGCTTTCTGGCCGATGCCAAAACTGCCGGCGTGGATGGCCTGATCGTGGTGGACCTGCCGCCCGAGGAAGACGATGAACTTTGCCTGCCTGCCATCAAGGCAGGGGTGAATTTCATTCGGCTGGCCACACCGACCACAGACGATGCCCGCCTGCCGGCCGTGCTCGCCAATACCTCCGGCTTCCTCTACTATGTGTCGATTGCCGGCATCACCGGCGCGGCCGCGCCCGACAGCAATGCCGTGGCCGCCGCTGTGGCGCGCATCAAGCGCCATACCGATCTGCCCGTCGGCGTGGGCTTCGGCATCCGCGACGGCAAGCGTGCCGCCGAGATCGCCCGGGTGGCCGATGCCGCCGTGGTGGGTTCGGCCCTGGTGGAGCGCGTGGCCGAGGCCCAGGCCAAGGGGCTAGACCCCGCCGCCCATCTGCTGGCTTTGGTGCGCGAACTGGGCGACGCCGTGCGCGCCGCCCGCCGCTGATTGAGTTGAGCTGAGAGTTCGAGGAGAGAGCGATGAACTGGCTTACCCGCACGGTGCTGCCGCGTATCCGCGAATTGGCGCGCAAGAAAGACACGCCCGACAATCTGTGGAGCAAATGCCCCAATTGCGGCCAGATGATCTTCGCCAAGGAGCTGGAAGCGAACCAGAATGTCTGCCCGAAATGCGACCACCATCTGCGCATCGGCGCCAAGCAGCGTTTTGCCGCCCTGTTCGATAACGGCGAATATCAGACCATCGAATTGCCCGATGTGATTCAGGATCCGCTGGGGTTCCGCGATTCCAAACGCTATCCCGACCGCCTGAAGGATGCCCGCGCAAAAACCGGCCTGCGCGATGCCATCACCGTGGCCCATGGCGCATTGACCGGCCGCGATGTTGTGGTGGCGGTGCAGAATTTCGCCTTCATGGGCGGCTCGATGGGCATGGCGGCCGGCGAAGCGTTGATTGCCGCCGCCACCCTGGCGGTAAGCCAGCGCGCCGCATTGATCGTTTTTGCCGCTGCCGGCGGTGCGCGCATGCAGGAAGGCATCCTCAGCCTGATGCAGATGCCGCGCACGGTGATTGCCGTGCAGCGCCTGCGCGAGGCGCATCTGCCTTTCATCGTGGTGTTGACCGACCCCACCACCGGCGGCGTGACCGCCTCTTACGCCATGTTGGGCGACATCCAGATCGCCGAGCCGGGCGCGCTGATCGGCTTTGCCGGCCCGCGCGTGATCGAGCAGACCATCCGCGAAACCCTGCCGCAGGGTTTCCAGCGCTCGGAATATCTGCTGGAGCACGGCATGCTGGACATGGTAGTGCATCGCCACAGCTTGCGTGAAACCCTGGGCCGCATCGTGGGCCTGCTGGTGGACCCCACCCCGCGCGCCGATGTGGTGCACCTGCCGCGCCCCGGCATCGATGTACCGCCGACCGGCGAAATCCCGCACGGCGCACGGCGCTGAGCCAGGCATGAAGCCCGCCGCTATTTCAGCGGCAGGTTTATGTCTCGCCGCTATTTCAGCGGCAGGTTTATGTCTCGCCGCTATTTCAGCGGCAGGCAAATATCCGTCAGCAATTCGCTGGGCGGCACTTCGCGCGGATTGTTGAGGTAATCCTCAAAGACCGGGGCATCGGCGGGTTCGCGGCCCGAAGCCGGCAGCCATTCCCCGAACAGCCAATCATAAGCCGCTTTCATATCGGAATACGGCCCCTTATAGCGCAGCACGGCATAATCGCCGCCGCGCAGGCTTGCCCGTTGCAGCGGCGCCTCCACCGGAAAATCGCCCTCCGGAATCAGGATACCGGCCGCCGATTGCAAATCCGCTTCCGGCACGCTGCTGGGATCGGAGAAATACAACCCCTTCATGCACAGACCAGGACGCAGCAGATTGCGCGCCGCCAGCACGCCGAACAGCGTTTCGAAGGCACGGCCGATTTCCATATACGAACCGCGATGCGGAATCGTTGCCAACTCGGCCGGTGCGAGTTTGCGGATCGAAACGTCATGCATGATGGTCATTCCCTTTGGACTCTGTTGCGGAGTGAATTGCGTATGGCTGCCGCTTTTGCGGTATTCGGCCGGCGACAGACGGTAGGCATCCTTGAAGGCACGACTGAAGGCGGCCTGGCTGCCATAGCCGGCGCGCGGCCAGATTTCCTCCAGTGGGCGGGCGGTTTGCGCAAGATCGGCCGCTGCCCGCTGCAAACGCAGGCGACGCACCGTGCCCATCACGGTTTCGCCATACACCGCCTGCCAGATACGATGCCAATGCCAGGGCGAAAGCGCTGCCACTTCGGCCAGCCGGTCGAGATCGAGATCGGCATCCAGGTTGGCATAGATATATTCGGTCACCCGCGTGAAACGCCGCACATAGCTGGCTTGCGAAGCCGGATTGCCGGTTGAAAACGTCGTCATTCTTGCTAATCCACGCTGCTTGAGATGAAACAAAAGCTAGCATGGCCGGCTTTGATAAATCTTGCGGAGTTGCTATTGAAGCGGCCATGACTGCGCTAGATGCCATATTGCAGCGCCTGATGGCATTGCACCCGAAAGCGATCGACCTGTCGCTCGACCGCATCCGTCGGTTGCTGGCCGAATTGGGCGATCCGCATCTGGCGCTGCCGCCGGTCTTCCATGTGGCCGGCAGCAAGGGCAAGGGATCGACCACCGCCTTCCTGCGCGCGATGGCGGAAGCCGCCGGCTATCGCGTGCATGCCTATACCTCGCCGCATCTGGTGCGGTTCAACGAACGCATCCGGCTGGCCGGGCAGTTGATCGACGATGCGCGGCTGATTGCCCTGCTGGAACGCTGCGAGCGGGTGAATGCCGGCCGGCCGATCACGTTTTTCGAAATCACCACAGCGGCCGCCTATCTGGCCTTTGCCGAAACGCCGGCCGATCTGGTGCTGCTGGAAACCGGCCTGGGCGGCATCGCCGACACCACCAACGTTATTCCGCACCCCCGGCTGACCGCCCTCACCCCGATCGGCATCGATCATGTGGGCTTTCTCGGCGATACCGTGGCCAAGATCGCGGTATCCAAGGCCGGCATCATCAAGCCCGGCATACCTTGCATCGTGGGTCCGCAGCCAGACGACGCCATGGCGGTGATCATGGCCAAGGCTGCCGCATGCAGCGCCCCGCTGCTCTGCCAGGACCGCGACTGGAGCATCCAGCCCGGCAAGGATGGCGGCCTGCTCTGGCGCGAAGGCGAAAGCGTTTTGCACCTGCCGGCCCCGAGCCTGCTGGGCGCGCATCAGATCGTGAATGCCGGCATTGCGGTGACCTGCGCCAGGCATCTGGCCGGTTTCGAGATTCCGCCCGCCGCCATCGCCGCCGGCCTGCGCGGCATAGACTGGCCGGCCCGCATGCAGCGCCTCACCCAGGGGCCGATCGCTGCCGCCCTGCCGAAGCACACGGAAATCTGGCTGGATGGCGCCCATAACGCCATGGCGGGCGAAGCGCTGGCCGCCACGCTGGCCAGCCTGCCGCAAAAAAACACCTGGTTGCTGGCCGGGGTGCTGAACACCAAGGATGCCGCCGGCCTGTTGCGCCCGCTGGCCCCGCTGATCGCGGGCGGCTGCAGCATTGCCATACCCGGCGAGGCCAACAGCCTGAGCGCCGGGGATCTGGCCCAGGCCGCCGCCCAGGCCGGCATCGCCCTGGACCCGCAACCCGATATCGCCACCGCCATCGGGCATCTGGCAAAACAGCAGCCGGCCCGCCTGCTGATCACCGGTTCGCTCTATCTGGCCGGAAAAATCCTGACCGATAACAAATAGCCCGCACGCAACAAAAAAAGGCCGGGCACCCGTGGGCGACCGGCCTTGCTTGCAGTTATTTGGCTGAAACTCAGATTTCCGAGTTGATCCACTCGACCAGGCGGCTCTTGGGCATCGAGCCGACCTTGGTGGAAACCGGCTTGCCATCCTTGAACAGGATCAGGGTGGGGATGCCGCGCACACCCAGCCGCGAGGGCGTGGTGGGGTTCTCGTCGATATTCACCTTGGCGATGGTGAGCTTGCCTTCCATCTCGGTGGCGATCTCATCCAGGGCCGGGGCGATCTGACGGCAGGGGCCGCACCATTCGGCCCAGAAATCCACCAAAACCGGGCCCGAGGATTTCAGCACATCGGTTTCGAAGGAGGCGTCGGTAACTTTGGTGGTGTTGGACATGGCGGGTTTCCTACAACATGGCGCGGCTGAGTCGGGCCGGGCCTATCCGTGGGAATGAAGGTAGGGAGGCGCCCCGCCAGCGTCAAGCTCCCGGTATTCCGCCCCAAAGTTACCCACAAGTGCCTGAATGATTTCAGCAATCGGTTGGCTTAGGGAAATAAATAGGGTGACAAGCCCTCTCGGGTTTGTTACAAATAGTTACGCCGTGGCTGCGGAAGCTTGCCACGATCAGGGTAAACAAGGGCTTAACGGGGGAGTTAATGTTCGGGGGCAAGGCTGCGACGCTGCGACGCTACGGCCGCTTGACGGCTTTGGCTCTTGTCCTCGGTACCCTTCCGGTCTCGGTGCTTAGCCCTTGGGGCGCCGAGGCTCAACCTCGCACCAAGCAGCAGACCCAAAAGTCTGACAGCCAGGCGAGCAAATCCCAAAACGCCAAATCCCAGGCCGCCAAGCCGCGCGTGCAAAAGAACCCCGAGCCGGCCCGCCAGGCCGCCGAGGCGCGCGGCGACGGTTTCCGCATCGCCGACCGCTGGGTGCGGATGGATGTGGTGAAGGCCGACCCCAATCTGATGGGCAGCGATGGCAAGGCGCCTGCCGTGCTGATCCTGCATGGATCGCGCGGCCTGGGCGACGGCTCGCTATTCTACCCGCAGGCCCGCGCCCTGGCCGATCGCGGCATTTCCGCCTTCGTGGTGCATTATTTCGATGGCCTGAGCGAAGGCTCCAAAGCCGCGCCCGCCCTGCATGACCGCCGCGAGCGGATCATCTCGGAGGCGATCTCGCAGATTTCCAACCGCAAGGACGTGGATGCCGAGCGCATCGGCGTGTTCGGCCTGTCGCTGGGCGGCTTCCATGCACTCAGCCTGGGCAGCCGCGACGAGCGCGTGCAGGCGGTGGTGAATGTATTCGGCGCCATGCCGGCGGAAGTTGAACGCAAGGGCGTGGACCGCATGCCCCCCACCCTGGTGCTGCATGGCGACAAAGACCGCGTGGTGCCCGTGCGCAAGGCGCATGAGCTGGAAAGCCTGCTGAAGGAAGTGGGCGCCGAGCACGAGGTGAAGATCTATCAGGGCCAGGGCCATGTCTTCCGTGGCGATGCCAAGGAAGACAGCATCACCCGCACCACGGATTTCTTCGAACGCTATCTCGGCATCGATAAGATGCTGCTCGACAAGCCGATCCAGCTGGATTTCGTGCTGGCACCGGTGGTGCCGAAGAACGATCTGCTGCCGATCCGTCCGTATTATACCTTGGGCGACGAAGCATCTCTGACGGAACGGGCCGCACTGCCCGAACAGGCCTCGCCCGAACAGGTTGTCGAGCGTATGCCGGAAACCGTCAGCGAGCCGGAAGCTGCCGATCCGGCCAGTGCGCTTAACTAAAACACCATAACCGCCACAGCCCGCCCCTATCGGCAGGCGGCTGTTTCAATCCGATAAAACTGCATCAATCGATCAACGCCGGACACGCGATGTATCCGGCTTGACACCTGACTTGCCCGCCTGAGCGAAACAAAAAAGCCGATGGCGGGATCAACCCGCCACGGCCTCGTCGCGCTGTTCCGGCGTGGTCTCGAGCGCGGCTTCCAATTCCATTTCCAGGCTCGGCTGCGGCTCGTCTTCGCCATAAGGCTGATTCTGCGCCGCAGCGGCGGGCTGCGCCGGCTGAGGCTGGGTGCCGGGCTGGCCATTGCCGCCGTTATTGGCCTGCCGCTGGCCCGGCGTGATGCCCTGCGCCAGCATGATCCGATAGTAATGTTCGGCATGCTGGAGAAAATTCTCCGCGCCGACGCGGTCGCCCGAAGCATTGGCATCGCGGGCCAATTGGCAATACCGCTCGAAGATATGGCTGGCCGTGCCGCGGATTTTTACATCGGGGCCGTTGCTGTCGAAATTGCGATGGGCGTTGCCGCCACCACCGCCGCCGCCACCATTCATTCCGCCCCCGCTATGGGGGCGCCGGCCCTGCTGACGGCCGCCGCGTTGACGATTTTTATTCACGTGTCATCTCGCTCTGTAGAAAAAACTGCTCTGGGTAAAAAGAGCCTATTCGGCAAATGACGTGGCACCGCGCCGCGCAACCGGCGCGGACGCTATGAAACGGCCCCACGATGGATTCGGCATGCTCACGCATCCCGAGGATTCGATACCATGGCTGCAATGCGCCCGTTCGGTATGGTGTATCGATGAGGCGATGGCGCTGCCGAGCTTATGGCCCAGGCTCTTTCCCTGTTGCAGGTTATTCCCTGCCAGGGGCGTTGCGAGGGGCCGCGCCATCTCAAGCCAGGAAGATAAGCCCACAAACGGTCGCTGCCAATAGGCGATTTGGCTTTTTTTAGGCAGTGTTGCGCGCCTGCACCACGCGGGCCACGCCGCCCAGGTCGTGAATCCGGGCGATTCCGGCCGGGTTCACGCCGCCCAAAGAGGCAAGCAGACCAGCCACCGCATCGGCCTGGCCCTGCCCGACTTCCAACGCCAGAATGGCATTGCCGGCTACCAGCCGCGCCATATCCGGGATCAGGCGGCGATAGCAATCCAGGCCATCGGCGCCGCCATCCAACGCCGAAAGCGGCTCATGCTTGCGCACGTCATCGGCCAGGCCGGCAATCGCCGCGGTTTCTATATAAGGCGGATTGGAAATCAGGATATCGAACGGGCCGGCAAGCCCCGCGCCCCAATCGCCCAGCATAAAATTCGCGCGCTCGGCGAGGC
This sequence comes from Ferrovibrio sp., assembly GCF_019636075.1. Classification (GTDB taxonomy): domain Bacteria; phylum Pseudomonadota; class Alphaproteobacteria; order Ferrovibrionales; family Ferrovibrionaceae; genus Ferrovibrio. Next base: position 10,377 of record NZ_JAHBYG010000036.1, on the reverse strand, counting down.
CCAGCCGTGCCGCATTGTCGCGCGCCACATCCAGCGCAGCCTCCGACGCATCCACACCAAGCCCGGTTGCCTTGGGCAATTCATGCAGCAACGCCAGCAGCAGACAGCCGCTGCCGGTGCCGAAATCCACCAGCCGCAAGGCGGCCTTGCGATCCGGAACCGCGTCCAGCACGGCCTGCACCAGGGTTTCGCTATCCGGGCGCGGATCCAGCACGGCCGGCGAGACTTTGAAATCCAGGCCCCAGAATTCGCGCCGGCCCAGAATATGCGACACCGGCTCGCGGGCCGCACGCCGCACCAGCATGGCTGCAAAGCGCGCGGCAGCATCCGCATCCAGTTTCATATCCGGCGACAGCCGTACGCGGTCCGGTGTGATGCCCAGCGCCTGCGCCAGCAGCAACACGGCATCCAGGCGGGGCGTGTCGCAACCGGCCGCTTTCAGCCGCCCGGCAGCATCGCGCAGCGCAGCGGCAACATCAGTCATTCAAACTGGCCAGGCGCTCGGCCTGATCTTCCGAAATCAATGCGGCGATGATTTCATCCAGCGCCTGACCGGCCATCACCTCTTCGATCTTGTAGAGCGTGAGATTGATGCGGTGATCGGTGACGCGGCCTTGCGGAAAATTATAGGTGCGGATGCGTTCGGAGCGGTCGCCCGAACCCACCTGGCCCTTGCGCGAGGCTGCGCGTTCGCCATCCAACCGGTCGCGCTCCACCTCGAACAGCTTGGCGCGCAGCAGCTTCATGGCCTGGGCCTTGTTTTTATGCTGGCTGCGCTCGGTCTGCTGCGCCACCACGATGCCGGTGGGCATATGGGTGATACGCACCGCAGAATCCGTGGTGTTCACATGCTGGCCGCCAGCGCCCGACGACCGATAGACATCGATGCGCAGGTCGCTTTCGTTGATATGGATATCCACATCCTCGGCTTCCGGCAGCACGGCCACGGTGGCCGCCGAGGTATGGATACGGCCGGAGGCTTCAGTGGCCGGCACGCGCTGCACGCGATGCACGCCGGATTCAAACTTCAGCCGCGCGAACACGCCGCGCCCGTTGATCGCCGCCACGCCTTCGCGCAGGCCGCCCAATTCGGTTTCCGCCAGGCTCATCACCTCGAAACTCCAGCCATGCAAAGCCGCATAGGCGCGATACATGGCAAACAGCTCAGACGCGAACAAGGCCGCCTCGTCGCCGCCGGTGCCGGCGCGCACTTCCAGGATGGCGCTCTTTTCGTCCGCGGCATCTTTGGGCAGCAGCAACAGCTTCACCTGCCGCTCGGCTTCCGGCAAAGCCTCTTGCGCCGCTTTCCATTCTTCTTCCGCCAGTGCGCGCATTTCGGCATCAGCCGATGCGTCGTCCTTCATCGCAGCCAGATCGGCCAGCTCGGCACGTTTGCTGCGCCAATCGCGGATCGCGGCCACCACCGGCTCAAGCTCGGCATATTCCTTCGACAGCTTTACAAACGCTTCGCCCACGCTGCCCGAGGCCATCTGGGCCTGCAGCATGTCGAACCGCTCGATCACCTTGTCGAGCTTGACTTCGGGCAGTCCCGCAACATCCATCTCAGGCACGCGCCTTCAAATGCGCAACCAGGTCGCCACGCGCGATTTCGGCTTCCTGGCCGGAGGCGAAATCCTTCAGCTTAACCACGCCCTTGGCCATCTCATCGGCACCGAAGATCAGCGCGCCGAAACAGCCCAGCTTGTCGGCGCGCTTCATGCGCTTGCCTACATTGCCTTTATAGCCGAGTTCCACCGCGATATCGGCGCGGCGCAATTCGCCGGCCAGCGCGATTGCCTCGGCTTCCGCTGCCTCGCCCACCGGCACGATGGCCAGCATGGGTGCCGCCTGCGGCTTGGGATCGGAAAGCAACACCAGGCGTTCGATGCCGCCCGCCCAGCCGATGCCCGGCGTGGGATTGCCGCCCAATTGCTCGATCAAGCCATCGTAACGCCCGCCGGCAATCACCGCGCCCTGCGCGCCGAGATGCGTGGTTACGAACTCGAAAGCCGTGTGGGTGTAGTAATCCAGCCCGCGCACCAGGCGCGGATCGACCTGGAACGGCACGCCGGCCTGGGCAAGACCCGCCTTCACAGCGGCAAAGAAATCGCCTGCGGCCTGGGTCAGGTAATTGTCGATCAGCGGGGCGTCGGCCACCAGTTTGCGGTCGCCTTCATCCTTGGAATCGAGAATGCGCAGCGGATTCTTTTCCAGGCGCTTCAAGCTGTCTTCCGACAAGCTGGCCTTATGCGCCGAGAAATACTCCACCAAGGCCGCGCGATAGGCCACGCGGCTTTCGGGATCGCCCAACGTGTTCAGCAGCAACGTGCATTTATCCAGGATGCCCAGGCGGCGCAGGATATCGGCGGCCAGCGCGATCACTTCCACATCGGCCTGCGGCTCGGCGGCGCCGATCACTTCCACATCGATCTGATGGAATTGCCGCTGGCGGCCCTTCTGCGGCCGTTCGTAGCGGAACATCGGCCCCCAGGCAAACGCCTTGAACGGCACATGCTGCTGCAATCCGTTGGAAATGAAAGCACGGCAGATACCGGCGGTGTATTCCGGCCGCAAGGCCAGATGCTCGCCGCCCTTGTCGGTGAAGGCATACATCTCCTTCGACACCGCATCCGAGCTTTCGCCCATGGAGCGCGCGAATACATCCACCACTTCGAACATCGGCGTGGCCATCTCGCGATAGCCATGCAGCGAGGCGGCCAGGCGCGCGGTATCGATCACGCTGCGGAAGCGGGCGAAATCATCGGGTAGAATATCATGGGTGCCGCGCACGGGCTGGAACTGGGCCACGGGTCGCTCCTTTACAACGGATTGTTCAGCTAATCGGCGGCGTCAGCCGCGTGAGCGTGATGCTCGGCCTCGATCTGGCGGGCCTTGTCTTCCACCAGTTTCACCAGATGCGCCACGATGTCTTCGTTCTGCAGGCGATGCGCCGGTTGGCCTGCGATATAGACCTGATGCGAGCCCTTGCCGCCGCCGGTGAAACCGATATCGGTTTCGCGTGCCTCGCCGGGGCCGTTCACCACGCAGCCGATCACGCTCAAGGTCATCGGCGTGGTGATATGCGCCAGGCGCTGTTCCAGCACTTCCACGGTCTTGATCACATCGAATTGCTGGCGCGCACAGGACGGGCAGGAAATCACATTCACCCCGCGATGGCGCAGGTTGAGGGATTTCAGCAGGTCGAACCCCACCTTCACTTCCTCTTCCGGCGGCGCGGAAAGCGACACGCGGATGGTGTCGCCGATGCCGCCCCAGAGCAGCATGCCAAGCCCGACCGAGGATTTCACCGTGCCGATGCGTGTGCCGCCGGCTTCGGTGATGCCGATATGCAGCGGATAATCGCAGGCTTCCGCCAGGCCTTGATAGGCAGCCACGGCGAGGAAGACATCGGAGGCCTTCACGCTGATCTTGAAATCGCGGAAATCGTGGTCTTCCAGAATCCGGGCATGGTCCAGCGCGCTTTCCACCATCGCCTCGGGGCAGGGCTCGCCGTATTTTTCCAACAGATGCTTTTCCAGCGAGCCGGCATTCACGCCGATACGCATGGAGCAGCCATGATCCTTGGCGGCCTTCACCACCTCGCGCACGCGATCCGCGCTGCCGATATTGCCGGGATTGATCCGCAGGCAGGCAGCGCCGGCCTCGGCGGCCTCGATGGCGCGCTTGTAGTGAAAATGGATGTCGGCCACGATCGGCACCCGCACCTGGCGGATGATCTCCTTCAGCGCGGCGGTGGAAGCCTCATCCGGGCATGAGACGCGCACGATATCGGCGCCCACATCCTCGCAGCGCTTGATCTGCGCCACCGTGGCGGCCACATCGCTGGTCAGCGTGTTGGTCATGGTCTGCACGGTGATCGGCGCATCGCCGCCCACCGGCACCTTGCCGACATAGACTTGCCGCGACTTGCGCCGCTGGATATCGCGATAGGGCCGGATGCTCATGATGGGGCGTAACATGGAGCTTTTGCCCCATGCTGGCAAGTGGGGTCACTGAACCTTCAAGGCGGCCTGCAATTCGGCCGGATCGAGCGGCAGACCGCGCTTCACCTCGCCGGATTCACCGATCCGCGGCAAGGGCTTGCCCTGTAGGGAAAGCTGCAACCCGCCGGCATTGCCGGTGGCCAGGGTCAGGCCCGGGCGGTCTGGTACACGATAGCTTTCGCCGGGCGCCATCAGGCGGGTATAGAGCGGCTCGTTATTGGCCCCCCGCACCTGTATCCAGCTTTCGGTATCGGCGCGAATCTCCAGTTGCCCGGCAGCCAGGATCGGAGCCGGCAAAGCAGCGGGGGGAGATGGCTGGACTGGGGCCGGAACAGCGCTGGCCCCCGAGCTGGCCTGAACCGAGCTGGCCTGAGCCGGAGCGGCCTGCGCTGCGCTGGCCTGGGCCGGGGCCGGAACTGGCGCTGCGGCAACAACCGGTGCTGCCGCAGGTGCCGGCACGGTTGCCTGCATTAGCGAATTCTGGCCTGGCGAATTCTGGGCCGGCAAGTTCTGGGCTGGCTGCACAGCCTCGGCTTGCGCGGGCGCAGCCGCCTGCACCGGCGGTTCGATCACCGGCGGCGCAGCGGCACGGATCGGCGGCGGCGGCGGCGGCACCAGATCGGCCAGACGCGGCGGCAGCGGCTTCACCAGATCGGCACCGGAGCGGAAGGTTTCCTGATAGCGATACCAGATGAAATACGCGCCGCCGGCAATCAACAGGGCCAGCAGCACCAGCCAGATGCGCGGCGTGCGCTGTTCGGGCCGCGGCATCGGAAATACCAGCGCGCTGCGCTGACGCGCCACATCGCTTTCGGCCTGAAAGGCGGCCACCACCTTCTCGGGCTCCAGCCCCAGGAATTCGGCATAGCTGCGCAAAAAGCCGGTGACATAGACCGGCCCCGGCAACTCAATGAAGCGGCCATGTTCGATGGCTTCCAGATGCGGCTTGCGGATGCGGATACGCGACGACACATCGGCCAGCGAAAGGCCATGCCGCTCGCGCACCACTCTCAGACTATGACCGACGCCTTCGTAGTTTTCGGGCGTGGCGGGAGCCGCCGGCTTGTCGCCAGCCTCGGTAGCCATCAATCCTGCTTCCCCGTTAATGCGGCGCCGGCCCCAAAACATACCGGCCAAAAAACAAGCCCGCGACAAACATGCCGACCGAAAAAAATGCAGACCCTGTGATGATGCTGATCGGAAGATGTCTGCCGTGATCGCGGAGCGCCTTAAACAATCACCCCATTCTCGCGGGCATATTCTTCCAATCGTGCACGCAGGCTATGATCGGGCAAATGGTACAAGCCTTCCAAAAATTCCGCAAGCGAGAGAACATCCAGGCTACGCAGCATCTCCTTCACCGGGCCGATGGCATTGGCCGGCATCGACAGACGCTCGAAACCCAACCCCAGCAAAGCCATCGCTTCCAGCGGACGACCGCCCATCTCGCCGCACAGCGTGAGCGGCTTGTCATGCGCTTTGCACTGCTGCACCACCCAGCGCAGGAAAGCCAGCATGCTGGGCGCCAACGGATCGTAACGATCAACCATACGCGGGTTGCCGCGATCGGTGGCGAACAGGAATTGCATCAGGTCGTTGGATCCGACCGAAACGAAATCAACCAGCGGCAGTAAGGACGGCAATTGCCAGGCTAGTGCCGGCACTTCCAGCATGGTGCCCACCCGCACTTGGCGGGCCACCGGACGGCCCAGGCTTTTCAACCGTGCCACTTCGCGGTCCAGAACCTTGCGGGCGCGGATGAATTCATCCACCTCCGCCACCATGGGAAACATCACATGCAGCACGCGGCCCTCGGCTGCCTGCAACAGCGCGCGCAATTGCACCTTCAGCAAGGCCGGCCGATCCAGCGCGATGCGGATGGCGCGCCAGCCCATGGCGGGATTCTCCTCCGTCTGCTTTGCCAGATAAGGCAACACCTTGTCGCCGCCCACATCCAGGGTGCGGAACACCACCGGGCGGTCGCCGGCATGCTCCAGCACGCGCGCATAGATCGCGGTCTGCGCCTCTGCCTTGGGCATGGTGGGGCGCACCAGGAATTGCAGCTCGGTACGATACAGGCCGATGCCTTCGGCGCCGGTCTCGTCGAGATGCGCCAGATCGATCAGCAGGCCGGCATTGATCAGCAACGCCACGCGCTTGCCATCGCGGGTGATCGGCGGATCGTCGCGCTGGGCTGCGTATTTCGCCAGTCGTGCCTTGCGCAAACCCAAACTCTGCTGGAAGGCCGAAACCACATCGGCCACAGGGCGCACGAAAATCTGCGCATGATCGCCATCCACGATCACCTGATCGCCCGGCTCCACGCGCTCAATGGCGCGGCCCACCGAGCCCACCACGGGGATCGACAGCGCACGCGCCACAATGGCCACATGGCTGACGCTGGAACCTTCCTCCAGCACCAGGCCTTGCAGCTTACGGCGGTCGTAATCCAGCAATTCCGCCGGGCCCATGGCGCGGGCGAACAGGATGGCGTTTTCCGGCAAAGCTTCGGCCGCCGAGGTAACGCCCTTGCCGGTCAGATGCAGCAGCAGGCGATTGGCCAGATCGTCCAGATCCGCCAGGCGTTCGCGCAAATACGGATCGGTGATCGCCTGCATGCGATGGCGCGTATCGCCCTGCACGCGCAGCACGGCGGCCTCGGCGGTGAGGCCGGATTCCACCGCCTGATGCAGCTTATGCAGCCAGCCGCTGTCATGGGCGAACATCTTGTAGGTTTCCAGCACGTCCCGGCTCTCGCCGACGATCTCGTCGTCGGGCGCTTCCAGCATGCGGTTGACCTGGTCGCGCATCGAGGCGACGGCGGCATCCAGCCGGCGCTTCTCATGCGGGATATCGTCGGCAATCGTGCGTTCCACATGCACGCGCGGTTCGTGCAGCACCGCCTGACCGATGGCCAGGCCTTCCGACAGCGTGCGGCCATCGGCACGGAACGGCAGCGACGGTGCGCGGCTGACCGCCACATTGTCTTCCGGGCTGGTAAGCTGGCCGGATGCCACCATCTCGGCCAGCACCATGGCGATGGTTTCCAGCACCTCCACTTCGTCTTCGGCATATTGGCGGCGCGTCTTGTTCTGCACCACGAGCACGCCGATCACGCGATTGTCGCGCTGCAACGGCACGCCGAGCAGCGAGTGGAAGATTTCTTCGCCGGTTTCCGGCTTATAGGCGAATTGCGGATGGCCCTGCGCATCGGCCAGGGCCAGCGGCCGCGCATTGGCGGCGATATCGCCCACCAGGCCCTCGCCCACTTTCAGGCGGGTCTTGTGCACGGCTTCGGGATTAAGGCCTTCGGTGGCGTAGAGTTCCAGTTCGTCGTTGCGCAGCAGATAGACCGAGCAGACTTCCGAAACCATGTTGGCGGCGATGGAGCGCACCACCTGCGACAGCCGCTCCTCGACCGTGCCGGTCTCGGCCATCACCTCGCGCAGACGGCGCAACAGGGCGCGCGGGCCGGGCGCCATGGCGCGCCCGGTCACCATGACTTGCCCCCGGTCAGCCGGGCGGGCGGCAATCTCCTGCCGCGCCGTATCGCGCCCCAGACGGCCAACATTGGCCCTCCCGTTTCATGAGCCGCGCGCGCCTTATTCGGCGTCGAGGCCAAAGGCGGTGTGCAGGGTGCGCACCGCCAGTTCGTTATAATCGGCGGCGATCAGCACGCTCACCTTGATTTCAGAGGTCGTGATCGCCTGGATGTTGATGCCCTTGTCGGCCAGCGCCTTGAACATGGTATGCGCCACGCCGGCATGGCTGCGCATGCCCACGCCCACGACCGATACCTTGGTTACGTTGCGATCCGGCACCAGGCGCTTCCAGCCCAGGCTCTTCTCTTGCTTCTGCAACAGGGCCACGGCGCGATCCAGATCGGAGCGGCCCAGCGTGAAGGTCATGTCGGTCTGCTTGCCGTCTTCCGAAATATTCTGAACGATCATGTCCACATTGATGCCGGCATCCGACAGCGGACCGAAAATGCCCGCTGCGATGCCAGGCCGGTCGGCCACGCCCACCAGGGTGATCTTGGCCTCGTCGGCCGAATAGGTGACGCCGGAAACGATCTGCTTTTCCACGATCTCATCCTCATCCACAACGAGCGTGCCGGGCTGGTCGGCAAAGCTCGACAGAACCTGCGTGCGCACCCGGTGGTTCATCGCCATTTCCACCGAGCGGGTCTGCAGCACCTTGGCGCCCAACGAAGCCAGCTCCAGCATCTCCTCATAGGTGATGCGGTCCAGCTTGCGGGCCTTCTTCACGATGCGCGGATCGGCAGTATAAACGCCATCCACGTCGGTGTAGATATCGCAGCGATCCGCCTTCAGCGCGGCGGCCAGGGCCACAGCCGAGGTATCCGAACCGCCGCGGCCCAGAGTGGCGATACGGTCTTCCGGGCCCACGCCCTGGAAACCCGCCACCACCGAAACCTCGCCCTTCTCCATCGCGGCGATCAGCGCCGAACCGTCGATGCTGTCGATACGGGCCTTGCCATGCATGCCATCGGTGCGGATCGGCACCTGCCAGCCTTGCCACGAACGCGCCTTCACGCCAACGCTTTGCAGCGCCATCGACAACAGCCCGGTGGTCACCTGCTCGCCGGCCGCCACCACAACATCGTATTCGCGCTGGTCGTGCACCGGATCGATCTGCTTGCAGAGATCCACCAGGCGATTGGTCTCGCCCGACATGGCGGAGACCACCACGGCAACCTGGTTGCCGGCCTCCACCTCACGCTTCACCTTTTGCGCAACATTCTTGATCCGCTCGGGCGAGCCGACCGAAGTGCCGCCGAATTTCATCACCAAGCGCGCCATGCGGCTCGATCCCGTTTGCTGTTCCGTTGTAGACTGTTTCCCGGCCCGCCGCCCGCCGAACCGGCTGGGCCCGCCCGAAAAGGCGGGTACTTAATACTCTCGGCATGGCGCCGAAACAAGCCGAGCGGCGCGAGAAAGTTGCGGCCCCGAACAGGGCCCCGGAGTTGCCCATGAGCATCCAGTCTGAAAGCCTCGCAAACCACCCGGAAAACACCGGTTTACCGCAAGGAAACAGCGTCGATCCGGCGGAAATCGCCCGCTTCTCGGCGATGGCTGCGGATTGGTGGAACCCGCGCGGCAAATTCGCTCCATTGCACCGGTTCAATCCGGTGCGGCTGGGCTATATCCGCGAGGCGCTGCAGAGCCATTTCGGTCTGGCGGCGGAAGCCGGCCTGAACGGCCTGCGGCTGCTGGATATCGGCTGCGGCGGCGGCCTGGTCTCCGAACCGCTGGCGCGCATGGGGGCTCGCGTAACCGGCGCCGATGCCGGCGCGCGCAATATCGCCGTGGCCAGCCTGCATGCCGGGCAATCCGGCCTGGATATCGATTACCGTTGCACCTCTGCCGAAGCCTTGGCGGAATCCGGCGAGACCTTCGATGCCGTGCTGGCGCTGGAAATCGTCGAGCATGTGGCCGATCCGGCCGGTTTTTTCGCCGCATGCAGCCGCTTGCTGCGGCCCGGGGGGCTGTTGATCGCCTCTACGCTGAACCGCAGCCCGAAAGCCTATGCCCTGGCCATCGTGGGTGCGGAATACATCCTGCGCTGGCTACCGCCCGGCACCCATGATTGGAAAAAATTCCTAAAACCCCATGAGCTGGCCAAGCTGCTGCGCGATGCCGGCCTGATCGTGAACGATGTGCGCGGCGCCAATTACAATCCCATCAGCGAACGCTGGAGCCTGGGCCGCGATACCGGGGTGAATTATTTCATGACGGCAAGCAAACCCGGCTGACCACCGTTCCATCCTAGGCTTCCATCCCAGGCTTCCATCGCAGCCTCTCATCATTCAACAGCCGTGCTGCGTCTGGCATGGGCCTGCGGCAAGCCCGAGAGGGACGGCTCTTGGTACTGTGAGGGCCTCTCTCTATTCGTCATGCCCGGATTCATTCCGGGCATCCATCCCTCAACAGCGGCGTTGCATCCGGCCTGATCCTCCCCCACCTCCGGGGCAAGCCTCCCATCCGAGCGCCTTATCCTGAAGGAAAAAAGAACATTTAAAGAATATTATTGTTGACATTTCGTTCCTATATGCTCTCATAGGGGGAATTATAACACAAGGATATATGAAATGTCTCCCTACGCCTCCCTGTTCGGCCCCCGCCGCATGAAAGCCAATCCGTCTGAGTCCGAAGCCATCCGCGATCCTCTGGGCCGGGATAGCTATCTCTGGGACCAGGAGGAGGAAGAACCCGACCTCAATGGCCAGTTGGAAGCTGCCCGCGCCGATTGGCGCAATGATGCCTCGCTGAATTCGCTCTTCGGCGCGAACGGTGCTTTCAAGCTGGAAAATACAGTCGGCAAGAACGGGAAAAACCGCCCCGGCGATGTG
>NZ_JAHBYG010000035.1 GCF_019636075.1 Ferrovibrio sp. | reverse complement strand
GACTACGGCACGATCACCACGCCGCACACCGAAGCCCGCGACTATGGAGAAGTCTGATGGCCACTGAAGTCAACCTGCGGCGCGGCACGCGCGCGCAGAATGCCAGCTTCGCCGGAGGCGTCAGTCAGATCGTCGTCCTGACCGATGATCCCGGCATAGCCATCCACATCGGCGATGCAAAGCCCGGTGGCTATATCATCGGTCAGTTTGGTCTCAACCCGCGCGGTGAGTATAACGGCGCTGCGCTCTACGCTGCGCGCGACTTGGTCACACGCAACGGCTCGGCCTATTACACGATGGAGGCCATCACTGGCATCGTGCCACCGGCCTCGCCCTGGCAGCCGTTCGCATTGCGCGGCGAAGCGGGCTTGCAAGGCCCGGTGGGGCCGCAAGGCATTCAAGGCCCTGTCGGCGAGCAGGGTATTCCAGGCCCTGCCGGCGGCACAGGGCCGCAGGGCGCGCAAGGCATCCAGGGCTTTGCCGGCAGCGCGGGTGCACAGGGCGCGCAAGGCGTGCAAGGCATCCAGGGGCCGCAGGGGTTCGCTGGGCAAAGCTTCACGCCGGACGTTGTGTCGGTCTATGCCAATCGTGGCACCTACGATGCGCAGCCCGCCGGCTATGCCTTTTTGGCCACCGACATTGGCCAGCTCTACTTCAAGCTCTCGGCAACGTCTGGCGACTGGTCGGACGGTGTCCCCTTCGGGCGCGGCGAGGCCGGGCCGCAGGGCGCGCAAGGCATCCAAGGGCCGCAAGGTATTCAGGGCGTGGAGGGCGATCAGGGGCCGCAGGGTATCCAAGGAGTCGCAGGCCCGAAAGGCTTGAACTGGCGCGGCGCCTGGTCGGGCGCCACGGCCTATGGCATCGATGACGGCGTCACCCAGAGCGGCGCGGCCTATATCGCTATCGCTGCCAGCACGGGCCTAGCGCCGAGCAGCAACCCGAGCCATTGGTCGCTGCTGGCCGCCAAAGGCGATACCGGCCCGCAAGGTTCGGCAGGGCCGCAAGGCACGCAAGGTATCCAAGGCGTGCAGGGTATCCAGGGCGAGCAAGGTATTCAAGGCGAGCAGGGACCGCAGGGCGAGGATGGGCCGCAGGGTGAGCAGGGCGAGCAAGGCGACATCGGCCCGGCAGGGCCTGGTGTGGCTGCAGGGGGCTCCGTTGGTCAGGTTCTGGCCAAGAGCGGCGCCGGCGATTACGAGACCGCCTGGACTAACGTTGAGAGCCTGCTTGGCGGCGTAGGCCAGTTGGCACAGCTCGAGTGCAACACGGCGTTGACCGCGCTGCGCGACATGAAGGCGCGTGCTGCGAGCATCGCAGCCTTCATCGGCGCTGTCGGCGATTCATTCAGCGATGAAACTGGCATTGCGAGCAACACCGGCGGCAGCTATAGCGCTGCCGGCGATTACTACCATAACCCAGCCGAGAATCAGCTGTCTGGCGGCACCAACACTGGGAACGCGACTTATGGCGGCGGCCTGGCGGCGGCCTTCGACGGTAACGAGACACAGATCTATTCAGCCGGCGCTTACTACGAATCCGGTTCGCCGTCCGATCCTCTGCTGCTGGGCAAGGACTGGGGCAGCGGCAACAGCCATACGGTCACCCGCTTCCGCGTGGTATCGGCCAGCGATGTGGGCTTCCAGGGTTACGGCGTGGATGGGGGCACCATCACCATCAAGCTGCAGGGCTCCAATAACGGCTCCAGTTGGACCGACCTGCATACCGGCAGCCTTACCGACAGCGCCACCAAGCTGGTGCATGATGTCACGTCTGGCATCAACACCACCACTGCTTATCGGTATCACCGTATTCACCTGGTCTCGAACATCGGCAGCGGCGGCCAGCGCTTCTGCGTCGCCGAGCTGCAGCTTTACGCGGTGACGGCAGCTGCGAACATCACGCTCACCAGCAATAGCTTCACGGCCGCAGCATCACCGAGCCTGGCGCGCATCGTGCTGCTCCACGAAGCCATCGACAGCGTGACTCTGAACACGGACCTCACCATCGAGCTTAGCCGCGACGGTGGCACAACATACACCCAGGTCACGCTTGCCAGCATGGGCGATATCGGCGGCGGCCAACGACTGCTGACGGCGACGCAAGACCTGTCTGCCCAGCCATCCGGCAGCAGCATGAAATGGCGTTTCAGGACGTTCAATGCCAAAAGCCAGCGCCTGCATGGCGCTTGGCTGCAATGGAGGTAAGCAATGCAGCGTATCGATCACCCATCGGCCGCGCCGAATATGTTCGGCGAAGGCAAGTCTGGCTTCCTTCCCAAAAACCCAGCAACCAACTCGCAGGGTACTGCGATTATGGATTTCTGGCTGAACGCTGTGCAGGAAGAGGTGCTGAATCCGATAGAGTTCGTCGGCATGACGCCGGACCCGGACGACCGCTCGCAACTGCGCAAAGCCATTCAGGCCATGATTGCGGCACAAAGCCGGCCCTACGACCTGCATTTCATCGCCGGCTTCGGCCCCGATGGAAACGGCGTGGACCTGGCTGTGCAGGTGATTGGCCGGACCATCATGCCACGCGACGTGCGGTTCACGGCAGTCCGCTCCCGGATAACCCTGGCTCCCACTGGGGCAGCGGTGATTCTCGACGTCGAAAAGAACGGCGCCTCGATCTTCGCCACGAGGCCGCAGTTTGAAATCGGCGCAACCGCTCTGACGCCCGGCGTCATCACAGGCGGCCATGTGGACTTCAACACCAACGACCTGCTCACCGTGAAGGTGACGCAGATCGGTAGTGTCGTGAAAGGCCAGGGCCTGTGCTTCGCCCTGGCGGGGGTGGCGCTGTGACCCACGCGGCGCCGCAAACGATCAGCATCGGGGCAATGGCCGCCGGCGATGGGGCCATCGTGCAGACGCCGATCCTGCACCTCGACGCTGCCGACGCCGACAGCTATAGCGGCGCCGGGCAGCAGTGGCACGATATCAGCGGGAATGGCAATCACTTCGTCGCCGGCTACAGCGACAGCGTGGAAGCTGCGGACCCTCAATTCATCGGAACCGCCGGCTCGCGCGATGGCAGCTGCTGGATGGCTCTTGATGGAGATGCGCTGTTCTCGGCCGTCGCGGCCCATAGCGGCCAGACTCTCCGCAACATCGGCCGCAGCGATATCGCGCAGACCTTGGAGTACTGGCTCTATGCCGGCGCGACCTGGCCGAGCTATGGCGTGGTCTTTGCAAACCACTACTCGGCCGAGGGCAGCACTCCCGGCATGGCGCTGCGGGTGAATAACGCGGGTAAAGTCGTCGCCACGCCATATCTAGCCGGTGATCAGGCCGCGTCAGCGGCGCTGACGCCGAACGCTTGGAACCACATCGCGCTGACGGGCCGCTTCGATGGGGCCACGACTTGCCGGCATTACCTGAACGCCGGCTCGAATGGCAGCTTCACGGCCGCAGCCGGCCATACCAGCGGCGATTCTTACGATAAGCCGCGCCTCGGCTACAACGGCGGCAACCTGCTGCCCGATGGGTGGCGCTTCGGGATCGTGCGCTTCTACGACTTCGCGCTGACGGAGGCCGAGATCGCACAAAACTTCAACGCACAACGGTGGCGCTACGGCGTCTAGGGGGCAGGTCATGCAGGCACATTACATGCGAGTGATCGAAGGCGAGGTGATCGGTATTCCTGTCCCCCGCCCAAGCTGGATCGACTATGCCGGCGCGCGCATTGGCAGCGCCCATATGGACGATGCGGCCCTGGCGGCTTTGGGGAACTGGCGCCAAGTCGATCAGACCGCCGGCTATGATCCGGCCATCCACCTCGCTACGGGTGGCGGTAGCTACGATCCAGAGAGCGGTCTTGCGACGCCGGCCTTCAGCGACCGGCCGGTGGATGGTCTGAAGGCCGATGCACAGCAGCGCGTCGATCAGGCCGCCGAGGCTGCGCGCTTGAAATATATTACGGGCGGCGCCGGCCAGGCCATGGTCTATCAAGCGAAGGTGGCTATGGCACGCGCCTGGCTCGCTGCCAGCCAGCCCGAGGATCTGTCGGCTTACCCGCTGATCACGGCCGAGCTCGGCGTGAACGGCGCAACGCCGCTCGAAGTCGTGACGCTGTGGCTGGAGCTCGAAGGCCAATGGTTGGCCGTGGCTGCGCAGATTGAAGGCGTGCGGCTGAATGCCAAAGCCGATATCGCCGCCGCCGAGAGCGCGGCAGAGATCAAGAGCGTGTTGGAAGGGTTGGTGTGGCCGTGATTCAGGCTCGCGTGGTCGATGATATCGATGCCCAGGGCACACAGCCCGGCGACATCGAGTATTTCGTAGACCGCGTTGGCCGGATCATCGGCATGACCTTCGCCTGCCCATGCGGCTGCGGCGCGCCCCTGACGCCACGCCAGGCCCGCGCGCTGATTGCCATCGCCTGGCGCTATCGCGGCCAGGTCGCACGGCGGTTTCTGCCGGCGATATTCCTTTTTCAAACAGACTACCTCGCCGACGAAGCGTCGGCCGGCGGGGGCTGCGCAGTTTGGGCTGCGCGAACCGAGAGCTCCCACTCTCACGACCATGACCGGCCAGCCATGGCCATCCCGCCACCCCTGCAGGGGCGGGGCGATAGTGAAGGCTTACCATTATGGAGTCGAGTCCCCGAGCGCAGCGACATAAGCTGCAAAGAGTGCCAGCCGTGAAGCCCGTCGCGCCTTACATCGGCGGGAAACGTAACCTGGCCGGCCGGCTGGCCGAGATCATCGGCCGCGTGCCGCATGCCACTTACGTTGAGCCGTTTGTTGGCATGGGCGGGGTTTTCTTTCGCCGCACGGCCAAGCCGGCCGGCGAGGTGATCAACGATATCAGCGGAGATGTCGCCACGCTGTTTCGGGTGCTGCAAAGGCATTACCAATATTTCATCAACCTCCTGCAATTCGAGTTGACGACACGCAAGCGCTTCGAGCAGTTGGTTCGCACAGATCCCACCACGCTGACCGACCTCGAGCGCGCCGCACGATTCCTCTACCTCCAGCGCACCAGCTTCGGCGGCAAGGTCGCCGCGCGCAGCTTCGGTGTGGTGATCGGCTCTGGCGCTCGCTTCGATGTCACCAAGCTCGGCCCGCTGTTGGAGGCCGTGCACGAACGCCTGGCTGGCACAGTGATCGAGTGCCTGCCTTGGCCGGAGCTGATCGACCGCTACGACCGGCCCGACACGCTGTTCTACCTAGACCCGCCATACTATGGCTGCGAGAAGGACTATGGCCGCGATGTGTTCAGCCGTGACGACTTTAAGGCCCTGGCCGAGCGCTTGGCGCAGATCAAGGGCCGCTTCGTCCTCTCGCTAAACGATGTGCCTGCGGTGCGGCAGATATTCGCAGGCTTCAAGATCGAGAGCGTGGAGACGACCTACACGGTGGGCGGGGCAGGCAAAGCCAAGCGCGTGGCAGAGGTAATCATCACGGACCGCGCCACAAGGGCCGTGGCAACACGGAGGCGTGAAGCGGCATGAATGCGGTAAACTTGACCACCCGCCATGGTGGCGCCACAATCCCGCTCTACGGGTGCTTCCGCCCGTCAGATCGCCTTATGGAGCCAGTATGTCGTCAGCGCCGCGCATTGGGGTTACAACGCCGTCAGCAGCATCGCCTGCATCGCCCAACACTGACGCGGCCGAGCGGCCTGATTTGCTGGCCAGCCTGGCCCCTGCGGCCGGCGAGCAGCAAAAGCTGGTTCAGATGCGCCTCGGCGGTGTCGAAATCACCATCTTCGCCCCGCCGGCGGCCCTGGCTGCTCCGCCCGATTGATTCAGCCTGGAAGTTCCGAAAACGAGCCGCTGAAAGCTCCCTGAACAGGCCGCCTCTCGGGCAGCTTCTCGGGCAGCAGGGCATGGGGCAGGCCGCTACCCGGCTGGCCACAGTTGACGCAGGTCAGCCGCTCGGCCAGCTTAACAGTGCTGGTGGTAGGGCCGAGGGCGTCGGCAAGAGCTCTCAATTCGAGCCGTTTTTCATGCCCACAATGCCGGCAGCGGGCCACCAGCCCGATGTTGAGCATGAGGTGATCTTGCAGGGTGCGGAGGACGGCCATAGCGCCGAAAGAACACGTTTTGTTCCCCATCGTCAACAGGACGATATTCTCACGCCTTCAAGAGGTAGTGCGGCGCCTGCCGCACGTCCAAAACCGAGTGTCGCAGAATCCAAAATCGTGCGGCGCGCTACATTGTGGTACCCTGTTCGTATGCTGATCCTGAAATGCGCCATCCGGCCCTTGCTGGCCCTGCTGTTGCTGCTGCCCGGTCTGGCCGCGCCAGCCTTGCTGATGGCCCCTGCCTTGCTGATACCGGCCCCAGCCCTGGCCCAGATCGGCGTGAACGAATATCTGCCCCGCCGGGCGCCGGTGCTGAAGCGTTTTTCCGTGGTGGCGATCACCGCCAACAACCAATGCCTGACCGCGCAACTGGCCGGCCCCGACATATCCCGCCTGCGCCCGGAAATCCTGCTCAGCCCCTGCGAATTCAGCATCGACAGCCAGACCCAGGGGTTTTTCATCGGCCGCGCCACGCGCGAGCGCAATCAATTGTATTTCGCAGCCAATCCGGCCTATTGCCTGGCGATGGATCCGGGCAATCGGCGCCTGGTGACGGTGCCCTGCGCGGTGAATGCCGAAATGATGCGCAGCTATCCGCAATTCTTCGATCTGCAGCGCGGCGGCCTGTCGCTGGATGACGATAGCGGCCAGCGCTGGTGCCTCGACACCCGCGCGCGCGAAGGTTTTTCGCAAGTATTCGAGCCGTATTTCATCTCTTGCCCCGGCCAGAATGCCGATGGCTTTCTGCTGCGGGTGAATCGCTAGGTCATCTGAGGGAAAGCGGTGCCAGACGGCCTGTAAGCCGGGTTCTGTCCCCCCATTGCTGGGCTGGACGGCCATTCCTCTGGGACGCTCGTTACCGAACGCCTCGCGCGACCGACCCGGATGACGAAGCGAAAACACTTCCGCCCGCAAGCGAGCCGTCATCCCTATTTGGTCTTGCTCCCGGTGGGGTTTGCCCTGCCATCGACGTTACCGCCAACGCGGTGCGCTCTTACCGCACCTTTTCACCCTTGCCGGCAGGCATGAAGCATGCCGGCGGTCTGTTTTCTGTGGCACTGTCCCTGGGGTCGCCCCCGCCGGGCGTTACCCGGCACCGTGTTTCCGTGGAGCCCGGACTTTCCTCGACCCCTCGCGGGGCCGCGACCGTCCAGCCATCTGGCACCGGGCAAAGAGTTAAGCCGGCAAGCGCCGGGGGTCAAGCCTGGGTGGAAAATGGACGTTCTGGCCCGCAAGCTTCAGGCGCACAGGCTTCAGGCACGCTGGGCAATGTAATGGATCAGGCTGGTGGTTTCGGCATCGGCACTGCCAGTGATGCGATTGGCACGCCAATGACGCTGGAAAGCCCGCACCACGGATTCCGTCAGCGGATCGAAATTGCCGCTGCCCTCCACGCCATAACCGATGCGATCAAGCGCCACCTGCAAGTCCAGCACCGCACCGCCGCTCATGCCCGGGCGCAATTCCGGCGCATTGGGCGAAACCTGGAAATCGGCACCGGGCCACAGGCCGAAACCTGCCGAGGCCAACCGCGCCCAGGGGAAATACTCGCCCGGATCTTCCTTACGCTGGGGCGCCACATCGGAATGGCCGACATAGCCTGCAGGCGCAATGCGATGGCGTTCTGCTATGCCGCTCAGCAGGCCGATCAAGGCCGCGATCTGGGCATCCGGAAAGGGCCGATAGCCGAATTCATGGCCGGGATTCACCAACTCGATACCGATCGAACGCGCATTCACATCGCGCACGCCGCGCCAGAACGAGATGCCGGCATGCCAGGCCCGCATATCTTCCGGCACCAGATTGTGGATGCTGCCATTTTCATCAATCACGTAATGGGCAGACACCTTGGCATCCGGATCGCGCAATCGCGCCAGAGCCGCCTCGGCGCTCTGCATACCGGTGTAATGCAACACCACCATATCCACCGGCTTGCGACAGCGACGCTCATCGAAATTAGGAGACGGTGATTGCAAAGGGGCGAACTGTGACATGGCTCGACTCAATCTGCACTGGGTTTAATGACAGGACTGGGTTTAACGACAGGACCGGGTTGAACAGCAATGGGCACCTCGCCCGCGCGAACGGAAGCGAGCTGGCTTTCGCGCAGGGTGACGATGAATACGCCGACAATGGTCATGACCGCGCCAACGATTGCGCCCATGCCCAACCGTTCATCCAGAAACATCACGCCAAAGGCCACACCCAGAACAGGGGCCAACGTGAAACCGGGATTCACCACGGCCACCGGATAAATCCGCAGCAGATAATAGAAACTGCCATGGCCGATCAACGACACGGCAATGCTCATATAAGCCACACCGCCCCATTCCAGCCAACCGGCAGTGCGCACCGATTCCCATTGCCCGCTTTCAAATATGAATGAAATCAGCAACAGGCTGGGCGCGCTCACAGCGCCTATCCAGGCCTGCATGGTGAACGCATCCACACTGCGGATACGGCGCACCAGCACCTGCCCCAAAGACATTGACGCCACGCTGATGATCAGGATCACCAGAGCCCCGATATAACCAAACACCTTGGGATCGAAGCCCATCACCAGCGAACCGGCAAAAGCCAGCGCGATGCCAACGCCACGGCGCCAACGCACGGTTTCTCCCAGCAGGCCCCAGGCCATCAATGTGGCCATAGGTACGCCAAGCTGGGTAATAACCGCCACCACCGAGACATCGTCGGCCAGCTTGATGCCGGTGAACATCAGCGCGAAATGCAGCGCCCCCATCAACAGCGCGATCTGGAAAACCAGCGTCATCTGGCCGCGCTGCCATTTCAGCCAAGGCAACAGCAACAGGCCCAGCCCGAGGAAACGCAGGCCGGTTACAAATACGGGGGGAAAATGCCCAACGGCAACCTTGGCCACAACGAAGTTGAAGCCCCAGATCGCACAGATCAGGATCAGCAAAGCGATATGCTGCAAACGCATGCCGGACACTAGCAACCGGATCGCCCCAAAGCCAGGGTTGAACCGATTGTCGGCCATGCGCGCATTGCATGCCGGCCATGCACGAGCCGCCCGGATGGATAATCATCCGGGCGGCTCTGCTTAACGTTACGGCATCAATTGCCGCCGGCCTCGTCGGGCTTGCGGATATCGCGGAAGGTGCTGCTCAGCTTGGCGCGACGCGACAGCATGTTCAGCGCCTCCACGGTGACCGAGAAGGCCATGGCGGAGTAGATGATCACCTTCGGGATGTCGAAATCGAAGCCCTCGCCCACCAGCGTCATGCCGATCATCACCAGGAAGGCCAACGCAAGCATCACCACATTGGGATTGCGGTTGACGAAGCGCGCCAGCGGCTCGGCGGCGATGATCATGATGATCACCGAAACCAACACCGCCACCACCATGATCTCCAAATGGCGGGTAAGGCCGATGGCGGTGATCACGCTATCCAGCGAGAACACGATATCCAGGATCATGATCTGGCCAATGGTCGGCCAATAGCGCGGCGCCCGTTTCGGCTTCTGCGCCGACTTTTTCTCGGGCTCCTCGAGTTCGTCGGCCGCAGCCGGCGTCACACGCTCGTGGATTTCCATCGTCGCCTTCCAGATCAGGAACAAGCCGCCCACGATCAGGATCAGGTCGCGGCCGGAAATCTCCTCGCCGAAAATGGTGAACCATGGCGCGGTGAGCTGGATCATCCAGGCGGCCGAAAACAGCAGCATCAGGCGGGTGACAACCGCCAGAGTAAGGCCCCAGCGGCGGGCCGATGGCTGCTGCGCCTCAGGCAGCCGGTTGGTAACGATGGTGATGAAGATGAGATTATCGACCGCCAGAACGAGTTCGAGCGCGATAAGGCCTGCCAGGCTGATCAGCGCGGCAGGCTGCAAAAAGATAGAGAGGTCCATTGTTTGGATACCGGCGGGAGGCGATTGCCCTGACCATCCGACATCGTCATCGCTCCCGCGCGATGACCAGAGGGGCCCGGACGTGGCGACTAATGTATGAAATTCCGCGGCGAATTCAAGGGGGGGCTTTTATTCCGCCGCCTCGGCCAGGGTAGGCAGGCCGAACAAATGGCCCTGGCCCAGCTTGAAGCCCAATTCGGCCAAGCTGGTCAGATCATGCTCGTTTTCCACCTTGGCCAGGATCGGCTCGATCTCGTTACGCGCACAAAGCCGGGCGAAATCGGCCAGGGCCACCGGGGCTTTGCGCACACTGCCCGGATCCAGCAGCAGCCCGGCATCCAGCTTGATGAAACGCACCCCGCGCCGGGCCAACCCAGCCAGGTCGATATCCAGCGTTTCGAAGCCATCCACCGACAGCACATAGCCCAGGCCCGACAATTCGTTCAGCCGGTCCATGGCGGTGCGATCAAGCCGTTTCAAGGCAGCGGCATTGAATTCCAGGATCAGGCTGCCGGCCCGGGGCTGTTCTCCCGCCTGCTCGCGGGCCAAGAAACCATGCATCGCCTCGAAGGCCTTGGGCGTGGCCAGGGCCTCCGCCGCGATATTGCAGAAAAACCCGATATTGCGCGTGCGGCTTTCCAGCTTGCGCACCAGTTGCACGCCGCGCAGCAGCATCAGCGCATCGAATTCCGCCATCAGGCCGCCGGCCCGCAAAGCCGGCAGATAATTGCCCGGCGCCATCTCACGGCCGGCCTGGTCGCGGGTGCGGGCAAACAATTCCACATAGCGCAACCGCCGCGTGGGCAGTTGCACGATGGGCTGGGCGTGCAGTTCCACACGGTTGTGATTCAGTGCATCGCGCACCGCTTCGAACAGCGCGCTATCGTCGATTGGTTCCTCATCCGTCTCGGCCATTTCCTGCCAGGCGGCATCCTGTTCGGCAGCCACCTCTGCGATTGGCGGCTCCGGCATGATCAGGCGCGGCTCCGGACGGGCCGCGATGGGGTTACGCGCCTTGGCAGCCGCAGGCTTGGTGGGTGCCGACGCCTTGGGAATGATGTCGGCCTCGGTTGGTGCGGGCGTGGGGATAGCCACCGCATTGGGGGGCTGGCGCATCAAGTTGGCACTCAGGGCGTCGATCTCGTCGAGCAGCCGCGCCTGGTTGCGGAACCGAACATAACGTTCGCGTAAAGCCCAGAAAACCGCCCAGATAGCCACCGTCAGCAAGGTCAGCGAACCCGGCACCCAGCCGGGCGCCAGACGGATCAGGCCGAGCGCCAGCAGCAGCCCGAGCAGGCCGCAGGCAACCAAAGAGATGAGACCGGGGATACTGGGCATGGTTAGAGTAAAGCTCCAGACCATATGGCCGAACCGCAATTCGGCCCTATAATGGATATCAGGAGTCTAACCTGGATGGCGTTAACGCCGTCTTAACCGCAAGACTGATCGGAGCCCGCCGATGTCGCCCTCGCGCCGCCACCTGTTCGGCCTCACCCTTGGCCTCGCCGCGCTGCCCGGCTTTTCCGTCTTTGCCAAAGCGAGTACCGGCATGACCGCCCATGATTTCAGTTTCACCTCCATCGATGGCGCGGCTTTGCCGCTGAAGCAATTCAAGGGCAAAACGCTGCTGGTGGTGAACACCGCATCGCAATGCGGCTTCACCAAGCAATATACCGATCTGCAAAGCCTGTGGTCGCGCTACCGCGACAAGGGCCTGGTGGTTCTGGGCGTGCCGAGCAATGATTTCGGCGGCCAGGAGCCCGGCTCATCGGCGGAGATCAAAAACTTCTGCGAAGTGAATTTCGACGTGGATTTTCCACTCACCGAAAAGGAAGTGGTGGTGGGCGACAAGGCGCATCCCTTCTACAAATGGGCGGCGGCCGAATTCGGCGAGTTGGCGAAACCGCGCTGGAATTTCCACAAATACCTGATCGACGGCAACGGCAAGCCGGTGGATTGGTATGCCACCACCACCAATCCGATGGCCGACAAGGTGATTGCCGCCGTCGAAACCACGCTGGCCAAGGCGTAACGCCGCCCCGCATGCGATGAATTACCGTCACAGTTTCCACGCCGGCAATCATGGCGATGTGCTGAAGCATGTCGTTTTGCTGGAAATGCTCGATGCCCTGCGCGCCAAGCCATCGCCGTTCCATCTGCTGGACAGCCATGCCGGCCGCGGGCTTTATGACCTGGCCGGCGATGAAGCACAGCGCGGCGGCGAATACCGGCTGGGTGTGGGCGCATTGCTGGCCGATCCGGCGGCGGCAACCGCGCTGCCGCTCTATTGGGCTGCGCTGCGCGATCTCAATCCAGACCTGAGCACCGGCGGCGGCGGGCTACGGCATTATCCCGGCTCGCCCTGGCTGCTGCGCCGCGCCCTGCGCGAAGCCGACCGGCTCAGCCTGGTTGAACTGCATCCCGAGGAATATGCGGCGCTGAAACGCAATCTGGGGCGCGACACACGCATCAGCATCCATCGCCGCGATGCCTGGGAGGCGTTAGGCGCCCTGCTGCCGCCCAACCCGCGCCGTGGACTGGTGCTGATAGATCCGGCCTTCGAACAGCGCGACGAATTCAACCGCGCGGGCGATGCTTTGCTGCATGGCCTGCAGCGTTGGTCCACCGGGCAGTATGTGCTGTGGTATCCAATCAAACAGCGCGCCAGCACAGATGCCTTCATCCGCGATATTGCCAAGCGCAATAACGCCCCGATGCTGCGGGCGGAATTGCTGCTGCGCAAAGCCGATAGCGACACGCGGTTGAACGGTTCGGGTCTGCTGATCGTCAATCCGCCATGGAAACTGGCGGAACGCCTGGCCGGACCGCTGGATTTCATCGCCGCCAAACTGGCGCGCGAAGCCGGCGGCGGCCTGCGGCTCGATTGGCCCAATCCGGAAAAAGATTAGCTATCAGTGGATGGAACGCGGCGGCGGTTCGTCGTCGTCGTCTTCATCGTCGTCGTCGGGATCGAGATCGGCACCGCCCTGGCCTTGCGCCAGCACCATGTCCTCGTCCTCTTCATCCTCGTCGTCGATATCCTGATCATCATTGCTGGCCGAACCGGGCGGCGTACTGACCGGGCCGGCCTGATGATAGACCAGCCGCCAGCTCTTGCCCTCGCGCACGAAGGTATTGGTGGCAACCAGGAAGGTGTCTTCCACCTTTTCATAGCAGACCACCACGCCGGTATCGCCCCAGCACATCGCCTCGGCGCCGGCGGTTTCCACATCAGGCGAAGCGGGATTGGCGAGAATGCGCTCCCAGCTTTCCAGCACGGCTTTCAGGCCGAAAAGCGGCGGCCAGCCGGGATGAATGCAGCCCACCGGGCTGTTCTTGGCCCAGATGTCCTCCATCGCCGCCATGTCACGATCGGCAAAGGCGGTGTAGAAGGCCTCGTTGGCAAAAAGCAGGGCGGTTTCGTCGGCTCGCATGGCCGCACCATAACCCCGACCGGGCATTTCGCGGTAGGCTTTCGCCGAAGTAAAATGCTGGTGCGATGGCATGCGCATGACAAGCCTGCCCGCACATGCCTGTATCGCGCCGCCAGTATTGCGCTACAGGCATGGGCTGCAGGGGGAGAGTAGCGGTTATGAATATCCTGATGGTCTGCACCGGCAATATCTGTCGCTCGCCCACCGCCGAAGGGGTGCTGCGCCATCATCTGCAAGCACAAGGCCTGGCCGACCGTGTGGCTGTGGATTCCGCCGGCACCCATGGCTACCATATCGGCGATCCGCCGGATCCGCGCACCATCCGCACCGCCCTGCAATATGGCGTGGATTTGCGCCCTCTGCGTGCCCGCCAAGTTGAGGCGGCGGATTTCGAGCGCTTCGATCTGCTGCTGGCGATGGATGACGGACATTACCGCGCGCTGCAGAAACTGCAGTTGCAGAATCCATCCGGCCAACGAAATACCGGCAATATCCGCTATTATCTCGATTTCGCAGCCAAGGCCGGCCTGCGCGAACTGCCCGATCCCTATTATGGCGGCAACGATGGCTTCGAGCGGGTTTTCCGCCTCTGCGAGGCAGCCACCGAAGGCCTGCTCGCGCATATCCGCCAACACATGTAAGTAGCCGAACTGGCGGTCTTGCACGCGGCAACAGGCCACATCCTGCGCGGATTTATTCGCAGCGATTTTCGCAGGAAGCCATATCGCATGGCGTGGATTGACATGATCCGGATGCAAACGGCCCGCAGCTAAAGCGGATCGGAGCGACCGGATCCTTGTCCATCGTTGCAGGAGCAAACGCCATGTCGATCACGTCCCCCCGCAGGTTTACCCGCCTTCACACCGGTCTGCTGGCCGGTCTTGTCGCCGTCAGCGGCCTCGCCTTTTCCATCAACGCCCAAGCTCGCGATGCCGGGCCGATGCCTCCGCATGGGGACCGCGCGCGCTGGGAAAAGTCGGCGGCATTCAAGGCCATCGACACCGATGGCGATGGCAAGCTGAGCGAGGCGGAAATCCGTGCTTTCGCCGCCGCCCGCACCGCCGAGATCGACACCAACAAGGATGGCATCATCTCGCCCGAGGAAATCCAGGCCTTCCACGACCGCCAGCGCGAGAAGATGCGCCAGGCCCGTCTGGTTCGGATGGACGAGAACAAGGATGGTGTGATCAGCGCCGAAGAATATCAGCGCCACCTGGCAGACGGTATGCTGCGGCATAACGGCAAGCGCGATGGTCAGCCCCGCAAACCGCCGCCCGAATGATCCCTCGGAAGCACGCAGCCATATATCCAAAATAGTGCGACGGCCCGGTTTTTCCGGGCCGTTTTTTCATAGAATACACCGTATATACATACTAAAAATATATATTTTACATTTTTATCGATACGGTTTAGAAGCATACCTATCCTAAATGCGAGTAAACGAATGAATATCACTTGAAATAACCCACCGGCCCAGTAAACCTCCTCGTACCTATTTATAGTCGCATAGTATTCGATAGGAACTATCCCCGAGCGAGGAATTATCCCCGACTATGCCAAAACGTTCTCCGGATAGTTCTTTTGCAGACAGTAGCGTGGCCCAGCAATTACGCGATGCTATCAGTTCGCGATTGAAGGCCCTGAAATTCACCCTTGCTCATGTGGCTGCCGGCATTGGCCGGGATGAAAGTACATTGCGAGCCTGGCTGCGCGGCGCCAACCGGGTGGCTTTCGAAGATGTGCTGGCGCTGGATTCTTATTTCGCGGATCTGGGGCATGACGGTCTGCTGGAGGAATTACGCCCGCATCCGCCGCGCAGCCATTGGCGCGCCGAGGAAGAACCGCTGGCCTCCATCGACAGGCTGGACGCCGACGGAACGCAGACGGATTGCATCAAACTGCAGCGGTTGGGCGATGATCACAACACACCCCATTCGCCGCTCAGCAAACTGGCTGCGCTTGGTTTGCTGGAAAAAAGCATCCTGTATTTCCGCCTGGATGCCGGCATTTATGCCGTGCATCTGGGTAGCCATTGTCCGCCGCCTTTCAGTCAGTTCAGTGTCGGGCAGGACGTGCGCCGCCATACCGATCCGGGGCTTGGCAACACCTTGCACCGACAATTGCTGGCGCAGACCGTTTCCAACGAAAGGCGGCCGCGCCTGTTGCGCCTGATCTCGCCGCATGGCTCCTGCCTGCTGTTTTCACTGCCTTTGAGTGAAAGTTTTGTCGTGTCCCTGCCTCTGTCATCCGGTGCCGCATGAAACGTAAGCGCTCTGATTTCCCGCATCCGATGGATATCCAGGTTGGCCGCCGCCTGCGTGCGGCGCGGTTATTGTCGGGCTTCAGCCAGAGCGTTCTGGGCAAGCATGTGGACCTGACCTTTCAGCAGATTCAGAAATACGAGAAGGGCCTGAACCGCATCGGCGCCAGCCGCTTGCAGCAATTCGCGCAATTGCTGAACGTGCCGCCGAGCTATTTCTTCGAAGGCGGGCTGGAAAATGAAACACCCGCTGCCCTGCCGGTCGATGGTGTTGCCGACCAGACCAGTGCCGAACTCTATGCCGGCGGTGCGCCAAGCATATCTGACAATGCCGCAATGCCTTCGCCCAACCGGCAAACCGTCGATCTGGTCTATCACTTCAACCGCATCACGGATCCGGCCCTGAGGGCCAGCCTGGTGCATCTGGTGAAAACCGCAGCAAGCGCCACAGAAGCCGCCAGCCTGCCCAAACAGGGCAATAGCAAAGGCTGATCGGCGCCGATCACGCGCATCGGCACTCTAGGCAATCTGGATCATTAAAAAGCCACCTGTTTATAAGTTGTGCTGCCGGCACGGAGGCTTATCCAACTGCGTGCGTGGAATCGCGCGTTAAACGTTATCCACACCCTTATAAATCTACAAACCGCATATTTTCCGCCTCAGCGGGTGGTTCCGCAAAGAAGATCGCTTGACCGTTTTGCATTACCGGTTCGCAGTTGCTTAGCCCGCGCTCTAAACGGGCATTTGCGACGGAGACCGAACATGCTTCAACTGATCCAGGGTGGCGTGAAACCCACCTACAACATCGACTCTCACCTGGCCGCCATCGTGCGCGCCTTGCTGGATGCCGGCCTTGGCATCAAGCTGCATCCAGATCCCGATGCCTATCGTGCCTTCGCCAAGGCGAATGAAGGCCATGACCCGGCCACGCCGCTGGATAGCGCCTTCGTGAACATCTCGGCGAAGAATTTTTTCTGGGTGCAGATTTTGAGCCCGGAACGCGAAGCCATCGCAATCTGCGCGGCGCGTTGCCTGGATATGCCAGCCTGGCGCGGCGGCCTGGCAAAACTGCTCAACGACCAGAGTTTTTTCAACGAGCAAGGCGCTCTGCCCTTTGCGCCGCGCATGGCTGTGCATGGCACGCAGTTGAATGGCCGCTTGGGTTATATCGGCGGCGGTTGGACCAATCCGCAATGGCGCCGTAAACAGCTGATCGGCCTGGCTGTGCAATTCGCGCAGGCCACTTTGGTGAAATCGTTCCGCGTAGATCACACTTTCGGTTTCGTGCGGCCTCAGCATATCCCGCTGGCTCTGTCGGCCAGTGGTTACGGCTTCAGCGCAGCGGCTCGGGCGGCGGTGTCCTATTGCCTGGGGACCGGCTTCCCCGAGGAGTTGTACCTGGCCCATGCACCGCGCCAGAGCCTGCTCGAGCGTTATGCGGAAATGCCGCAATACACAGTAGCCGAGCAGCCGACTCACTCTACAAGGGCCAAGATTCTGGAAAAGAATATTATTGGTTGAAATCGCCATGAAACGGAAATATCATCGGACTTGGAAATATCCTAGACTACACAAACGATCCAAGGTTTCACCCGATGGGCAAGCTGGCCAAAAGCCGCATTCCGGACCAGGAAATTGCCGACAAGCCATTGAAAGGCCAAATTATTATTGGCCAATCAGCCGGCGTGCCAGAGCCTCTGCAACGGGCGGTGATCGATCGCTGCCACACCCTGGGCCTGACCCTTGGCGGCCTGGCCCAGGCCTTGGATCGCCACGAAACCACCGTGCGGTCCTGGCTGAAAGGCCAGAACCGGGTGACCTTCGAGGATGTGGAAGCACTGGACCGGCTTTTTGCCGACCGCGGCCTGCCTGGCCTGTTCGACGAGATGCGCTGGAATACAGCCTCCGCCGCGCCAACCTGGCGGCTGGTGGAAGAACCCATCCAGCCCGATGAGCGACCCGATCTCCGCGTGCTGCTGGCGGTGGCCGATGGCCTGCGCAATTCCGGCCGGCAGGTGGCCGATTACCTGGCCGAGACCGGCTATCTGAAGCAGGCGCATATCCTGATGATCACCGAGGATCAGGTTTTTCCGGTGCATTGCGGTGCCGATATTCCGCTGAAGGTGGCGCCTTCGGTGATCGGCCGCGATCTGCGCTCGCTGAACGATCCTGCCTATGGGCTGTTCCTGTATCGCAACCTGCGCAATCTGGCCGCGGAAGACCGTACGCAGCTTCAGCATATCCAATCGACGCAGGTGGATTACCGCCGCGTGGCCGTTCCCGTGCAGGGCCGTTTCATCGTCACCCTGCCCTTCGATGTGTTTCAACGTACGCCGCTTGAGTTGCAGTGACTTCACCTAGTGACACGAGGCCCAAAGTGAAAAGACAGAAATCCACCCACCCGCACCCGATGGATGTTCATGTTGGCAGTCGCCTGCGTTCGGCGCGCCTGCTGGCCGGTTATAGCCAGGGCAAGCTCGCCGCCTTTGTCGGCCTCACCTTCCAGCAGGTGCAGAAATACGAAAAAGGCATGAACCGCATCGGCGCCAGCCGTCTGCAGCAATTCGCCGAATTGCTCAACGTCTCGCCGGCCTATTTCTTCGAAGGCGTGGATGGCGCACAGCGCGCGCCGCAACCGGCCACGGCCAATGATCTGTCTGAATTGCTGGATGCCGGCATCGAGGGCGATGCCGCCCGCCCGCAGCGTCAGGCGCTGGATCTGCTGCATCATTTCGGCCTGGTGCGCGATCCCGCCACCCGCGCCAGCATCGTGCATCTGGTGAAAGCCGCCGCCGCCGGCGCTACGCATACCGGCAACGCGCCGCTTTAAAGTGCGCTTTAAGCCTAACGCCCGGCCCGCCGGGCGAGCTTGTGGCTGTACATCATCTGGTCGGCCGCCGCCAAGGCGGCGCCGGGATCCTCGCCGGGCTTGAGCGGATAAATGCCATAAGCGGCATCCAGCGGCAGCACCTGGCCTTCCCAATGCAGTGGCCGGTGCTGGATAGCACTGGCCAGGCGATCGGCCATCTCGCGCCCCTGCAATGCATCGGTTTCAGACAGGATCACGCCATATTCGTCGCCGCCCAGGCGCGCCACCACATCGGTATCGCGGGTCTCATCCAGCAATACCTGGCCAACCTGGATCAGCGCCGCATCGCCGGCACCATGGCCATGGCGATCATTGATATCCTTCAAGCCATTCAAATCGAAATACACCAGGCAGGATGGCCGGCTGAAACGCTCCACATGGGCCATCGCACGGCTGAGTTCGCGCACGAAGGCGCGGCGGTTATAGAGCGGCGTGAGCGTATCGCGGTCTGCCAGCCGTTCAAGATCTGCCAGCCGCAGCTTGGTGCGGTTGAGTTCGTTGCGCAGGTGATCCACTTCGCGCATCAGCGCCATCACCGCATCGCGCACCCGGGGCGTGAGTTCGATTTCCGGAATGCCCATCACCGAAGCGGTGGCCGCCGGCGAACCCGTGCCGACCGCCTGCTGCGGAGCGATTGCGCCGACGCCCGACACACCGCGAGGACCGCCACCGCCAGCAGTGCCAACCGGCCCAGGCCCGCCAACCGGCACGCCTCCGGGGGGCATGCCAATCGGCCGTCGATCGTCGATCCTGCTCATTCCAGGCGTATTCCTTGCCTCATGCCGGAGCACGTAATGGGCTCCATACTGGCCAAGCCATATACTGAGCCATTGTTAAACAGCCACTATACTATCCGTATTCGTTAACAAAATGTGGATCATGGCCGGCTGTTTACACTTCGGGTCGGTTCCCTATAATCCGCCGCTTTCCGACAGCACCGTCAGGTCAGGACACAGCATGGCGAGCCCAAGCAAGCCGAGTAAATCCCGCAAAAGCGCCGAAACCAAGGCAGCCAAGCCCCGGAAGGCGCCAATGTCCAAGCCGCCATTGGTGGGTATCATCATGGGCAGCCAGTCGGATTGGGCCACCATGACCCATGCCGCCGAGATTCTGGCCGCGCTGAAGATTCCGGCCGAGCATCGCATCGTTTCCGCCCATCGCACGCCCGATCGGCTTTATGCCTATGCCAACGCGGCCGCGCCGCGCGGCCTGAAGGTGATCATCGCCGGAGCCGGCGGTGCCGCC
Source organism: Ferrovibrio sp. (assembly GCF_019636075.1). Taxonomy (GTDB): domain Bacteria; phylum Pseudomonadota; class Alphaproteobacteria; order Ferrovibrionales; family Ferrovibrionaceae; genus Ferrovibrio. Next base: position 27,349 of record NZ_JAHBYG010000035.1, on the reverse strand, counting down.
CATCTGCCCGGCATGGCTGCCGCCATGACCCACCTGCCGGTGCTGGGCGTGCCGGTGGAAAGCAAGGCGCTGAAGGGGCTGGATAGCCTGCTTTCGATCCAGCAGATGCCAGCCGGTATTCCGGTCGGTTGCCTGGCCGTGGGCCGCGCCGGCGCGGTGAATGCCGCCCTGTTCGCCGCCAGCATCCTGGCGCTGGAAGACGAAGCCCTATCGGCCCGCCTGCAGGCCTGGCGCACCAAGCAGACCCGCGCGGTGAAACTGAAGCCGCGTTCGGAAGCGTGAGATAGGAAAGCCTGATATGGCGCTTGCTCCCAAAGGTCTTGCTCCCGGCAGCCGGATCGGCATTCTGGGCGGTGGCCAATTGGGCCGCATGATCGCCCTGGCGGCGGCGCCTTTGGGCTATCGCTGCCATATCTACGCCCCCGAGAACGATCCGCCGGCCGCCCAGGTAAGCGAACGCTGCACCCGCGCCGATTACACCGACATTGCAGCCCTGCAGGCCTTTGCCGCGGAGGTGGATGTTGTCACCTATGAATTCGAGAATATTCCGGTGGAACCGGTGGCGGCCCTGGCGCAGCTGATTCCGGTACGCCCCGGCGTGGATGCCCTGCGCATCACGCAGGACCGGCTGTTCGAGAAGGATTTCGCCAACCGCCATGATGCGCCCACCGCGCCCTATCATGCGGTGACCAGCCTGGCCGACCTGCAGGCGGCGATTGCCAAGCTGGGCCTGCCGCTGATCCTGAAAACCCGCCGCATGGGCTATGACGGCAAGGGCCAGGTGCGTATCGACAGCGCAGAGCAGGCCGAGGCTGCATTCAAGCAGCTTGGTTCCGATCTGCTGATCGCCGAGGGTTTCATCCCCTTCGAGCGCGAAATCTCGGTGGTTCTGGCGCGTGGCCTGGATGGTGCGATTGCCTCATGGGGCCCGGTGGAGAATATCCATCGCCATCACATCCTGTGGCGCAGCCATGCGCCGGCCGCACTGGATGCAGCACTGATGGATGAAGCCAATGCAATGGCCCAACGCCTGGCCGAAGGCCTGCATTATGTAGGCGTGCTGGCAGTAGAAATGTTCGTGCTGCCGCCGCAGACCAAAGGGCGCCGTATCCTGGTGAACGAACTGGCGCCGCGCGTGCATAATTCCGGCCATTGGACCATGGATGCCGCCCTCACCTCGCAATTCGAACAGCATGTGCGCGCCATCTGCGGCCTGCCGCTCGGCTCGACGGAACGCCTGGCCGATGCGGTGATGGAAAACCTGATCGGCGACGAAGTGGATGCCTGGCCCAGCCTGCTGGCCGAACCGAAAACCAAGCTGCATCTCTATGGCAAGGCCGAGGCCCGCCCGGGCCGCAAGATGGGCCATGTCACCCGGCTGTATCCGCTGGGGCAGCGTCCGGCTTCATAAGCCACTGGTTTATATCCTTTTATGCTGCATTGGCGTTCCGGCCGAAGGCTGGTATGATTGCCCATCTGTCCGGGCGCCGAGAACGGCGGCCATCATCGCCGTGGCATGAGAATCATGCCCGCCAGCGATGCGGAAAGTTTGGCCATGGCCACGATCATCGATAGCACCACCGGTTCCGCTGCCGCCTCTTTGCAGCGCCCGATCCTTTCCTCCACCGACCCGACATCGGGCTCGGACAATCGCGCCATCGGCAGCAGCCGCGATCAGCAGCAGCGCCAGGCCACCGAAGCCGCGCAGCAGCGCAGCGACGAAGCCTTCCGCCTCGATATCCGCTCGCAGCGTTCCGATGCCTTGCGCGAGAACGAGGGCGCCGAAAGCGGTCGTCAGTCGCAGCAGACTCAGGCACTAAGCACTCAAGCGCCGGGCGCCGCATCGCGTTCCGAGCCGCGTCAGGATGAGCGCGAGACCAGCAGCCTGCAGGTCAATTTCGGCGCCAATGGCAATGTGAATACCGCCACCAGCCCCAACCGGGCCGGCCAGTTCATCAGCCTGTCGGTCTGACCCGTTTCATAAAGCGCCGCGGATCGGGCAATCGCGCCAGCAGCTTGTCCAACCCGCCGCGCGCCTTCTGAATTTTCATCACATCCTCGATGCGACGCGCCAGGAAACCGCGCGTAGCAGCAAAATCCTCGCTGCTGTCATCCAGCCAGGTCAGCAATGTGGCGCTGTACACGCCGGCCAGCAGCATACGCTTGGTATAGAAGTTGAAATCGGTGGCGGTGTCGCCTGCCGCATACCAGATCGCATCCACGGTGCGGTAAAGCTGCGCCAGGAAACGCGGTGCCAGATGCGGCATGGCCGCCAGCGATAAAGCACGGCGCAAGGCCTCGCGATGCGGGGCGGCGATTTCCAGCCGCAGCATGACCGCCAGCGCGATCCGCTCGCGGATTTTCAGCGCATTGCCATTGCGGGCATCGAAGGCCTTGATCATCGCCTGGTCGGTTTCCCGCACCCAGAAATCCAGCGCCTCGAAAACCCCGCCGGGGAAAGCCCGCGCTACCAGCCCGGCTTCGAAGCCGCAATCCTGCGCCGCGCGCGCCAATGCCTGGCTGGTCCAGCCATCGAAAGCGGCATGGCTGAGCAGAGCTTCCAGCAAGCGGCGTTTTTCAGGCAACAGATGGTTTTCGGTAGCGGAGTCCATGGGACAGCCTCCTGGTTTGCGGGGCTTATGGGGCGAATCTAGGCGAAAAACCCGCCGAAAGCGATGTCCAGGCTGCCGCAGCCCAGACCAAAGCCCGGAAATTAGGGCTTTTTTCCGCCAGATTGACCGGAAATCCCGCTTCACAAAGCAAGCCCGGCATGTTAGAAGCCCACCTCCGTCGGAACATACCGGAATCACCGGTATGTTCCGGCCCCGAAATTTTAACCCAACGCCCTCCACCTGGATGCCCTCCACCTGGATGCCATCGACCTAGATGGAGGGCCCCGCCCAAATGGGCACCGCTACGACGCCCGGCTCGCATCCGCGAGCGGAACGCCGGGCTAGACCGAAAGGACAGTGCGAAAGTGCAAGTTCTCGTTCGTGATAACAATGTCGACCAGGCCCTCAAGGCGCTCAAGAAGAAGATGCAGCGCGAAGGCATCTTCCGTGAGATGAAGCTGCGTGGCCATTACGAGAAGCCGTCTGAGCGCCGCGCCCGTGAAAAGGCCGAGGCGATCCGCCGCGCCCGCAAGCTGGCTCGCAAGCGCGCCCAGCGCGAAGGCACCGCGTAAAAACTATATTGCCGCAATCCGGTTACGAGTCGTCCGGCTCGCAGCCTGGATTCGTTTCTATAGCGAAAGCCGCCTAACCGGGCGGCTTTTTCTTTGCCTGCTTCTTAGCCCGCGCTTCCTTCCCTATCCTGCAAAAGCATCATGACCTATCTCACCGCATTGGGCCGCCGCACCTGGCGACTGTTTCTCGATCTGATCAAGATCATGCTGCCGGTGATGCTGGCGGTGAAGCTGGCCGAGGATTTCGGCCTGGTGGCTTGGCTTGCCGGCGCCATAGCGCCCGCCTTCGGGATCACCGGCCTGCCGCCGGAAGCCGCTCTGGTCTGGGTCAGCACCGCTCTGGTGGGCATTTATGGCGGCCTGGGTGCCTTGCTGGGCCTGGGGCTGGGCCTGGAAGGCCATATCTCGCTCAGCCAAGGCCAATTGGCAGCGTTGGCGGCGATGATGCTGTTTGCCCATGGCCTGCCGATGGAACAGGCCATCGTGCGCCGCGCCGGAGCCAGCTTCTGGTTCACAGCACTTTTGCGCGCCGCCACCGCCCTGCTCTATGGCAGCCTGGTGGCGCATGTTTCCGCCGCCACCGGCTGGCTGGCCGAGCCGGCCGACCTCAGCCGTCTGGCTGCGCACAATAGCGATGCCGGGGCCGGCAGCGGCGAGATCGGCTGGGGCGAATGGCTGCTGGGTGCGGCTGAAAGCTTCGCGCTGATCGGACTGATCATCCTGGGCCTGCTGATGCTGCTGGATGCCATGGATCGCCTGGGCATCACGAGGCGCTTCACCCAGGCGCTGGGCCCGCTGCTGCGCTGGTCCGGGCTGGATGACAAACTGGCCCCGGTCACCACGCTAGGCGTGCTGCTGGGGCTTACCTATGGCGGCGGGCTGATCATCGAACAGGCACGCAATGGCGATTTCACCCCGCGTCAGTTGGTGCCGGCACTTTGCTGGCTGTCGCTATCGCATGCGCTGATCGAAGACACCCTGTTGCTCTGGCTGCTGGGTGCCGATATCTGGGTGATCCTGGTCGGCCGGGTGATCCTCACCCTGGCCATCGTGGCTGGGCTAGTATGGCTGTTGCACCGCCTGCCGGATCGAACCGTGGAGCGTTGGTTCGCGGCTTAAACCCGCGCCGAGAATTCCAGGAAGCAGCCATGGGCGGCTTCTGCCGGCACCAGCACGGTGCCATCCAGCGCCCGTTCATACGCCACGCCTGTCCGCGCGAAATACTGCGCGGCAGCATCCGGATTATGTACCCGCAAACGCATGCCAGCCACATATGGCAGCGTGCGTTCGGCATGCTCGAGATCGGGGAACAGGGTTTCCAGATCCGTGGGCGTGACGAACAGGATATGCTCGCCGCCGATCCGCGCCGCCAGCATGCGATCGGTACGCACGCAGGTGCCGGCGCCGAACAGGCGCTCATAATGCGGCTCCAACGCCGCCGGCTCGTCGCAGACCACCACGCAACCAGCCAGATGGGTGGCGCCATTGGGATGCAGCAGCCATTGCGGCCGGCGCAGCAATTCGGGCGTCAGATGCTGGCAGACGAACATCGAGGCCTGCGGCGTGGCCTCCGGCGGCAGATGCACCAGCGTAAAGGCCGGCAGCACATCTCCCTCGGGCAATTCCAATGCGCGTTTCAGGCTTTGCGGATCGGACGCAGCGAAACCGGATCGCAGCAAGGCCGCTTGGCTGGCCGCGGCATCCTGGCTGCCCAGCACGATCTTGTGCACGCCTTCGCCGCGCTGCGCCAAGGCTTGCTCCAGGCCGGCCGTGAAACCGCCCGGTTCTGCGATGCCAAGCAATTCGATGTAATTGCCGCCGAACATGATGCAGTAATTGCCCGTCGCCCAGCCGATATGCCGGCCGCGCGGCGTAAGCGTGAAGCCCAGCCGGGCATAGGTTTGCCGCGCCGCTTCCAGATCGGCAGCGGCCAGCACGGTATGATCTATGCCTGTCAGGCCATGGGCCATGGCCGCGCTCCTTTGAGCAAGGGCCGCCTTAGTGGCCGTCGAATTCGCAGAGCGCCAGCACCTTCACATCCATCGCCTCGAGCCGCTTGCGGCCGCCCAGTTCCGGCAGATCGACGATGAAGGAACAACCGATCACCACGCCTTCATAATGCCGGATCAGCTTGATCGCGGCCTCGGCGGTGCCGCCGGTGGCGATCAGGTCGTCCACCAGCAGGATCTGCTCGCCGGGCTGGATGGCATCCACATGGATTTCCATCACATCGGTGCCGTATTCGAGCTGATATTGCTGCTGCATGGTCTTGTAGGGCAGCTTGCCGCGCTTGCGCACCGGCACGAAGCCGATGGAAAGCTGATGCGCGATGGCGCCGCCCAGGATGAAGCCGCGCGCCTCGATGCCCACCACCTTGTCGATGCGGGTGCCGGCGTAAGGCTGCACCATCTCGTCGATGGTCTTGCGGAAACCGCGCGCATCCTGCAACAGCGTGGTGATGTCGCGGAAAATGATACCCGGCTTGGGATAATCCGGGATGGCGCGAATCTTGTCCTTGATACCCTGCATGGGAAATCGGTTCCTTTTTCTTCAGGCCTTCAATACGCGGCCGGCAACCGCATCGAGTTTCTTCAGCACCTTGGGATCGCGCTTTTCCGGCGCGGTGATCAGCGCCGTATCCAGCACCGTATCGCAGCCCTGGGGGCAATGATCCGGACGATCGATCAGATGCTTCACGGCATGGGCCACCAGCGACTGGCCCTTCTCTGCATTGCCGAGCAGCACGCGGATCACGGCGGCCACATCCACATGGTCGTGATCGGGATGCCAGCAATCGAAATCGGTGACCATCGCCACGCTGGCATAGCAAAGCTCGGCTTCACGGGCCAGCTTGGCTTCCGGCGCATTGGTCATGCCGATCACGTCGCACCCCCAGCTCTTGTAGAGGAAGCTTTCCGCCTGGGTGGAGAATTGCGGCCCCTCCATGCACAGATACGTGCCGCCGCGCTGGGTGGGAATGTTGGCTTCCTTGGCGGCCAGCTCCAGTGCATCGCCCAGGCGATGGCAGACCGGATGCGCGGCCGAGACATGCGCCACCATGCCGGTGGAGAAGAAGCTCTTCTGCCGCATGAACGTGCGGTCGATGAACTGATCGACGATCACGAAATGGCCCGGGGGCAGATGCTCCTTGAACGAGCCGCAGGCCGAGACCGAGATCACATCGTGGCAGCCCACGCGCTTCAAAGCATCGATATTGGCTCGGTAATTCACTTCCGAGGGCGAATGCACATGGCCACGGCCATGGCGCGGCAGAAACACCAGCTCGGCACCATCCAGGCTGCCGAACAGCAACTCATCGGACGGATCACCCCAGGGCGTGGAAACCTTGCGCCATTTGGTGTTCTTCAGGCCGGCCATGCCATAAAGACCGCTGCCGCCGAGCACACCGATACGCACCGGCTCACCCTTCTTGGCGATATAGGGCTTGGTCCAGGCCACGGCCTTGGTGCCGGCTTTCTTTGCGGGCGACTTCTTAACGGCTGCCTGCTTGCTGGCTGCCTTTTTCACGGCAGCCTTCTTTACCGGCGCCTTCTTGGCAGCCGGCTTTTTTACAGGCGCCTTTTTGACAGGCGGCTTCTTCATCTTCGCTTTCGCCATGATCAATCCCTCGAATCCCCGCAAACCCGCGCGCGACTTAACCAAACCGCCCCCATCCGCGCAACAAAAAAGGCCGCCGGTAAGGCGGCCTTTTCGTTACACTGCTGTTGCAGCGATCAATGCACGTCCTTCCAGATGCGCTTCTTGGCGGCCATGAACAGGCCGGTCAGCACCACCAGGAAGATCATCACCTTCAGGCCCAGGCGCTTGCGCTCTTCCAGCTTGGGCTCGGCAGCCCACATCAGGAAGGCGGATACGTCATGCGCCATCTGCTCCACGGTGGCCTTGGTGCCGTCGGCATAGGTCACCTGATCGGGATTCAGCGGCTTGGGCATGGCGATCTGGTGGCCCGGGAAATACTTGTTGTAATGCAGGCCTTCGCCCAGCGCGAAGCCGGCCGGCGGCTGGGTGTAACCGGCACCCAGCAGAGCAGCCAGATAATCCGGGCCCTGCGGACGCGCCTTGGCGATCAGCGAAAGATCCAGCGGATAGGCGCCGCCATTGGCGGCACGGGCAGCCTTCTGGTTCGGGAAGGGCGACGGGAACTTATCTTGCGGCAGACCGGGACGCTTGAACATCTCGCCGTCGTCGTTCGGGCCATCGGTCACCTCGAAGGTGGCGGCCAGGGCCTTCACTTCGGCCGCGCTGAAGCCCGGGCCGCCCGGATCCGCGAGATTGCGGAAGGCGACGAACTTCATCGCATGGCATGCGGCGCAGACTTCCTTGTACACCTGATAGCCGCGCTGCAACTCAGCACGGTCGAAGGTGCCGAACGGGCCATTGAACGACCAGTTCACCGCAGGAGCCGGATCGGCATCGCCGGCGGCCAGGGCGGGGCCATTGAGACCAAGGGCAACCACAACAGCGGCAGCCAGCAGCTTGAGGGAGGTCATGGGGGCGAAATCCTTGCGCATGGCCTTCACTCCGCCGCCTGGGCTTTGAGCACGGGCTCGCTGATCGAGGCCGGCAGTTTGGTGGGTTTTTCAAACCACCCGACCAGCGGCATCACAACCAGGAAATGCAGGAAGTAATAGACGGTGCATATCTTGCCGATGATCAGCGGCAGGCCTTCAGCCGGCATGCCACCGGAATAGCCCAGGCCGATACACGTGATCAGGAACACCCAGGTCAGCTGCTTGTAGATCGGACGGAAGCGCGCCGAACGCACCTTCGAGGTATCCAGCCAGGGCAGCAGGAACAGGATGGCGATGGCGCCGAACATCGCCAGCACGCCACCAAGCTTGGCTTCGATGAACCAGATATCCGGCACCGAGCGCAGGATGGCGTAGAATGGCAGGAAGTACCATTCCGGCACGATATGCGCCGGCGTCACCAGCGGATTGGCCGGGATGTAGTTATCCGGATGGCCGAGGAAGTTGGGCGCATAGAAGATGAAGAAGCTGAAGAACAGCAGGAAGAAGCCAACGCCCACCGCATCCTTGATCGTGTAATAGGGATGGAAGGGGATGGTATCCTGCGGGCCCTTCACATCGATGCCCTGCGGATTGTTGGAGCCGAACTGATGCAGCGCCAGCACATGCAGGATGATCACGCCAACCAGCACGAAGGGCAGCAGGTAATGCAGGCTGAAAAAGCGGTTCAGCGTGGGGTTATCGACCGCGAAGCCACCCCAGAGCCAGTGGACGATCGGATCGCCAACCACAGGCAGGGCGGAGAACAGGTTGGTGATCACGGTGGCGCCCCAGAAGCTCATCTGGCCCCAAGGCAGCACATAGCCCATGAAGCCGGTGGCCATCATTAGCAGCAGGATGATGACGCCCAGGAACCACAGCAATTCACGCGGGCTCTTGTAGGAGCCGAAATACAGGCCGCGGAAGATATGGATATACACCACGATGAAGAACATCGAGGCGCCGTTGGCATGCATGTAACGCAGCAGCCAGCCGTAATTCACGTCGCGCATGATATGCTCGACCGAGTCGAAGGCCAGCGAGGTATGCGGGGTGTAATGCATCACCAGCACGATGCCGGTGAGGATCTGCACCACCAGGCAGAGACCGGCCAGCGAGCCGAAATTCCACCAGTAATTCAGATTTTTCGGCGTCGGATACTTGCTGCCGACCATATGGTCCAGCGTGGAGAAGACCGGCAGGCGGTACTCGATCCACTTGACGACCGGGTTGGCGTAGAAACCGGAGGTGGGGGCGTTGTTGTTGGCCATGTTTTTTATCCTCAGCCGATGCGGATGCGGGTATCAGAGAGGAAGGTGTATTCCGGGATCGGCAGATTGAGCGGCGCCGGGCCTTTGCGGATACGGCCCGACGTATCGTAATGCGAGCCGTGGCAAGGGCAGAACCAGCCGCCGAAATCACCCTTCTGGCCCAGCGGCACGCAGCCGAGATGGGTGCACACACCCATCATCACCAGCCATTCAGGCTTCTTCACGCGGGTTTCATCCTTGGCCGGATCGGGCAGAGCGGCGGTGTCGTCCTTCTTGGCCTGCGCGATTTCTTCCGCCGTACGATGGCGGACGAAAACCGGCTTGCCGCGCCACAGCACGGTGACCGACTGGCCCGTGGCGATATGCGACAAATCCAGCTCGGTGCTGGACAAGGCCAGCACGTCGGCCGACGGGTTCATCTGGTGTACGAAAGGCCACAGGGCCGCTGCGGCGCCAACAGCACCGAAGGCCGAAGCCGTTATCACGATGAAATCGCGACGGGTCGGCGCGGCGTTGCCGGCCTGGGAGTGGGGCGCAGTCCCTGCCATTGGTCCCTCAGATGTCAACTTGCGAACAAGGCCGTTTATTTCTCACTATCTCCGCTCCATGTCCAGCATTTCGGGGATTTGCTGCGACAGGTTGCCGCAGGGCAGCCAAGGGCGGAAAACTGCTTGATTAACCGCAATTTGAAGGCAAATTCCTGAGCCATGCGATTAGCCCTGTTCGAACCCGACATCCCGCCCAATCTGGGCACCCAATTGCGCCTGGGTGCCTGCCTGGGCGTTCCCGTGCATGTAATAGAGCCGTGCGGCTTCCCGTTCTCGGTGGCGGCGGTCAAACGCAGCGCCATGGATTACCTGGAACATGCGGAAATCCACCGCCATGCCAGTTGGGAGGACTTCCTGGCCGAAAGACCGCCCGGCCGCCTGCTGCTGATGACCACCAAAGCGGCGCAAATCTACCATGAATTCCGTTTCCAGCCCGGCGATACCGTGCTGATGGGACGGGAAAGCAAAGGCGCGCCAGACCATGTGCACGAAGCCGCCGATGCCCGGCTGGTGATCCCGATACAACCCGGCCTGCGCTCGATAAATGTCGCTACCGCCGCCGCCATGGTACTAGGCGAAGGTCTGCGCCAGACCGGCGGCTTCCCTGCCCGGCTGGCCTAATCCTGCCCGGCTGGCCTAATCCTGATAGCCTGAGGGCGCCCGAGCCCGAATCTTCTTGAACCTGGAGACACTATATATGTCCGCCTCCCAGCCCAGCCCAGCCGACCTCGACACCCGCAAGGAGCGTGCCCGCCTGTGGTTCGAAAGCCTGCGCGACCGGATCTGCGCCGCCTTCGAGGCCCTGGAGGATGAAGGCGGTAACCCGGGCCCCGATGCCGGTGCTGTTGGCAATGCCAGGACGGATGCCGGCCCGGGCCAGCAACGTCCGCCCGGGCGGTTTCAGCGCAAGCCATGGCAGCGCCCGGCATCGCAATCCGCAACGGCGCAAACCGCAAGCACGCCGCATCAGGCTGGGCATCAAGCTGGGCATCAAGCCGGGTATCAAACCGGGCAATCCCAAGCCGCACAGAGCACAGACCGTGCGGGCGCCAACGCGCAGCATCATGCAGGCAACCCCGCCTTCAACGCCCCAAGCCCACAAAGCAGCAACAACCAAGATGGCAATCGGCATGTTGGGAATGCGGAAGAGGCTGCAGCAATCGGCAGCACTGCGGCCCGCGATGGCGATGGGAGGAGCGATGGCGGCGGCGGCGTGATGAGCCTGATGCATGGCCGCGTGTTCGAAAAGGTGGGCGTGAACGTATCCACCGTGTTCGGCGAATTCAGCCCAGACTTCCGCAAACAGATTCCCGGCGCCGCAGAGGATGGCCGGTTCTGGGCCAGCGGCATCTCGCTGGTAGCACATATGCGCTCGCCTAAAGTGCCAGCCGTGCATATGAACACCCGCTTCATTGTCACCCGTCGCGGTTGGTTTGGCGGCGGCGCCGACCTTACGCCGATGGTTCCCGTGGCCGAGGATACCGAAACCTTCCATGCCGCTCTGCAGCAAACCTGCGACCGCTTCGACCCGGATTACTACCCCCGCTTCAAGAAATGGTGCGACGACTACTTCTTCCTGCCGCATCGCAACGAGCCGCGCGGCGTGGGTGGCATCTTCTACGATCAGCTCGATAGCGGGGATTGGGAGAGGGATTTTGCGTTCACCCGGGCGGTCGGCGAATCGTTCCTCGAAACTTACCCAAAAATCGTCCGCCGACGCATGTCGGAGGGGTGGAATGCCGCCGACAGGGAGCATCAACTGGTCCGTCGCGGGCGCTATGTGGAGTTCAATCTGCTCTATGATCGAGGCACAACATTCGGTCTGAAAACCGGTGGCAACGTCGAAGCGATACTGATGTCGCTGCCTCCCGAAGTGAAATGGCCATGATGAAAAACACCATATTCCATGCGGGTTTTCTGCATTCGCACGACTCAGCGATGATGCATGAAAGCAGCATTTGAATCACTACGCATCGATGTCTTCCGCATCACCATCTAACCAGTGCGAAACGCCGCTATTGCAAAAAAACCACGCTGTCAAAAAAATTTTCAGCGGACGCAAGATTTTGTGGTTAACAGCCAATCTCTATGCTAGAGAAATGATGTTCGAGAAACATTTCTCGAAATATCGTGGTCCGCGGACCACACCACTTCCATGGAGGAGAACATGGCTGCGAAGAAGAAGGCCGCTAAGAAGGCCGTGAAGAAGGTAGTCAAGAAGGCTGCCAAGAAGGTTGTGAAGAAGGCCGTCAAGAAGGCCGCCAAGAAGAAGTAATGAAGTTTTAAGTATGGCCTCGAGCTCCACATCGACGACTGGATTTTCAGCGCCGACGTGGAGCTCGAGTTCTTTCCGGGGTAAGGGCTGCGCCGTCTAGGCGGTTGCTGCAACCGGTTCCGGAAATTGGGGCGCCAATCGGCGCCCTTTTCTTTTCCCCCTCCCCTGTTCTTTCCCCCGCCCTGTTCTTTTCCTCTGGGCATCCCCCCTATCGCCGGCTCGTCGGCAGAGTTGCTGCCTGGCTTGTTACCTGGCCGCCGCCCGGTCTTATCCTTTTGCAGGATGCCGGTGTCTTTGCCGGATAGGGGTGCTGGGCCGGATACTGGCGCGGGCCAGGAAGCGATCGGTTGAAGCCAAACCGGCTTGCGATCATCCGTCCTTCGATGGAATGCCGCGCAGCGGTCTTCGGTGACACGAACATACGCAGCGCCTAACGCGCCGGCGGCTTGTCCTTGCCTGCAGCTTCGACCGCATCGCTTGCAGCAGCCGGTGCATCGCTTTCCTCGATCACCACGCGCTGGCGCAGATGGGCCAGGCAGGCTTCCCGGTCTGCGCGGCAGCCATCCTGGCGCCACCAGGCTTCCAGTTCCTTGAGCATGCCGCCCAGGCCCGGGCCATGGCGCATGCCATGCGCAAGCAGATCCGCCCCACGCAGGGGAAAGACCGGTTTGCGCCAGGTGCGCATGCTTTCCAGCAGCCCCGGCAGGGCTGCCGCCCGCTCGCCCGGGGCCGGTCGGTCGACCGCCCCCAAGCTATGGTCCGGGGCCGGATCGGAGACCTGCCCGGAAGTTGTATCCGTTGCCGCCGCCAGCAGGGCACGGTCGCGGATCTGGGCGGCGCCGGAATCAAAATATAGTGCCTGCCGGCTTTCCGGATCGGCGAAGGCCGCCCAATCGAAAGGCTGGGCCAGATCCTCCAGGCGCTTACGCTGGGCGTTGGAGAGTTTCAGCCGGTCGGCAACGGCATCCCAGGCTTCCCCCACCAGCAGGCTGAGTCGTGGCCAGGGATCGTCCGGATCGGCAAGATCGGCGGCGCCAAGCTGCTGCTGCAACGCTATCAGACGATCCAGCCCGGCCCCAACCAACCGCGCCTCGGGCAACACCGCCGCCAGCAGGCCGCAATCCGCCATCGCCGCCAATGCCGGGGCTGCCTTGGGCAAGGCCAGCAACTTGATCATCTCGGCCCCCACCCGTTCGGCGGAAAGCCGGGCCATCCCGGGCACGGCATCGCGGCAGGCCGCCAGCGCCTCGGCATCGGGTTGGCCGGAGGCGAAACGGGCATGGAAGCGGAAGAACCGCAGGGCGCGCAGGTAATCCTCGCGCACCCGCTGCGCCGCATCGCCGATGAAACGCACCCGGCCGGCCTGCAGATCGGCCAGCCCTTGGCCAGTGGGATCGAAAACGCCGCCATCGGCATCCGCATACAGCGCATTGATGGTGAAATCGCGCCGCGCCGCATCCTCGGCCCAACCAACCTCCGACCCATCGCTGCCGAACTGCACCACGGCGTGGCGGCCATCGGTGTCGATATCCCGGCGCAGGGTTGTGATCTCGCATTGCACCGGCGGCAACACGGCGGTGATGGTGCCATGGGCGATGCCGGTGGGAATCGCCTTGATGCCGGCGCGCTTGAGCAGTTTTTGCACCCGCTCCGGCATTTCCGGGGTGGCGATATCGATATCGACTGGCCGCAGGCCCAGCAGCGCATCGCGCACGCAGCCGCCCACGAAACGCGCCGGCCGGCCATCGGCCATCAGCGCGGCCATGATCGCGCGCGTCTGCGGCTGGGTCATCCAGTCGGGCGGCTGCATGCGGTGGTTCGGTTCGCCCGGCTCGGCCATGGCCCGGTCAGTTCTTGTGTTCGCCGGGACGAATATCACCAGGCACGATGCGGCCATCCTGCAATCTTGCAGGCGTATACTGGCCCGAGGGCTGATCGCTCATCACATGCACAACGGCGAAGCTGCCGATCATCAGCACCAGCCCGGCCAGGCTGAGCATGAACCACGGCGTGGTTTCAGGCCCTTCCTTGCCGGCCCGGCGCACACGCCAGAGGTAGAGAAAATACAGCACGAAGGGCAACAGCAGCAGCGCGCCATGAATCAAGATGCGGCTCATCCCCTATCCTCCTGCATTCCGCCTTCTTGCTGCGCGACGATGCGTTGATACAGATTGCGCAACATGCCTGCGGTGGCGCCCCAGATATAATGCTGTTGATAGGGCATTGCCCACCATTGCCGCTCCACGCCGTTGAATATGCCGCGATGCTGCTGGTGATTGCGGGCATCCATCAGAAAATCGAACGGCACTTCAAAGGCCTCGTCCACCTCCTGCTGCGCCAGATGCAACTGAAAGCCCGGTTCCACCCGGGCCACCACCGGAACAACGGCAAAGCCGGTGCCGGTGACATAGGGATCCAGCGCACCCAGCACATCCACATGCCGGCGCTGCAGCCCGATCTCTTCCTCCGCCTCGCGCAGGGCAGCCGCAATCACATCGGCATCGGTGGGATCGACACGGCCGCCGGGAAAGCTGACCTGGCCGGCATGATTGGAAAGATGCGCATTGCGGCGGGTGAGAATCAGCCGTTCACCCTGCGGATAATCCACCACCGGCACCAGCACGGCAGCCGGCATCAGCGGGCCCACGCGCACCGGCTTGAAATTCGGGTTGAGTTGAAAATCGCCGCCCCTGGCCTGCTCGAGCGCCAACGGCAAAGCCGAAAGCGGCGGCGGCGGCATTACGGCGCGACGCAGGCGTTCAAGATAGGATGCCTGCATCTGCGGCAGGGCGGCATCAATCGACATCTACTTTGCCCAATGCATGAAAGCCACCGGCACTCCACACGCCAAGCAGGCTGGGATCGTCATCGGCGGGCTCGGCCAATTCGGCCATCTGGTAATAGACCGGGCGAGCGAGTCGCGCCTCCAACCGGTCGCGCACGTTTATATAGGGTGAGGGTTCGCCCGTCTCCGGCGCTACGTCCACGCGCAACGGGTGTTCGGCATCCAACGGCACAATCTCATCCAGATTGGTGCGAAAAGCGATCCGCCGTTGACGCCCCTCGCCTTCGAACTGCATTTCCACAGCCAGGAAAGGCACATCGTCCACCCGGATGCCCACCTTTTCCACCGGCGTGACCAGAACATAGGCATCATCGGGTTCGCGGCGCAGAATCCCGGCAAAAAGCTTTACCATCGGAATGCGGTCGATCGGCGTGCCCATGTAATACCAGCGCCCATCGCGGGCGATGCGCATGTCGATATTGCCGCAGAATTCCGGGTTCCAGAGATGAACCGGCGGGCGCTTGCGCTCAACGGATACGCTGTCGCCGCCGAAACGGGCGATCACATCCTTGAGAAACGAGGCGGGATTGGGTTGCTGGTTCATTGTTTGTCTGTGCTTTCGCTCCGCTTCTACTATATAATCGCTGACATGCAAAATTTCAGCGACGCCGCCGACCAAATCCTCCCCGAGATCGAACGCCTGGGAGGGCGGCTGGGTGCCGCAAAGGAAGCCATCGAGCGGGTGATTTTCGGCCAGGGTGCGGTGGTCGAGGAAACCCTTGTCACTTTGCTGGCCGGCGGCCATGGCCTGCTGGTGGGTGTGCCCGGCCTGGCCAAAACCAAGCTGGTGGAAACCCTGGCGCGCGTATTGGGCCTGGATGCCCGCCGCGTGCAATTCACGCCAGACCTGATGCCCGCCGATATTCTCGGCTCGGAAGTGCTTGAGGAATCCGATAGCGGCCGCCGCTCCTTCCGCTTCATTTCCGGCCCGATCTTCTGCCAATTGTTGATGGCGGACGAAATCAACCGTGCCAGCCCGCGCACGCAATCGGCGCTGCTGCAGGCGATGCAGGAACGGCAAGTAAGCGTGGCCGGCACGCGCCACGATCTGCCCGCGCCGTTCCATGTGCTGGCCACTCAGAATCCGCTGGAGCAGGAAGGCACCTACCCGCTGCCCGAAGCGCAGCTCGACCGCTTCCTGCTGCAGATCGACGTGCGCTATCCGGACCGCGAGGCCGAACGCCGCATGCTGTTTGCCACCACCGGCGCCAATGAAGAAACCATCCCCACCATCCTCAATGCCGGCGAATTGATCGCCGCCCAGCGCCTGGTGCGCCGCGTGCCGGTGGGCGAAAGCGTGGTGGAAGCGATCCTCGACCTGGTGCGTTCCGGCCGCCCGGACGAAAGCAATGTGGCGGGCATCCGCGATCTGGTGGCCTGGGGCCCCGGCCCGCGCGCCAGCCAGGCCCTGATGCTGGCCGTGCGCGCCCGCGCGTTGCTGCAAGGCCGGCTTGCGCCATCCATCGAGGATGTGCTGGCCCTGGCCGGCCCCGTGCTGCGCCATCGCATGGCGCTCACCTTCGCTGCCCGCGCCGAGGGCGTGAACGTGGCCGATGTGATCGATCGCCTCACCGGACCCTTGCGCTGAGCCAAGCCATGGCAAGCGCGTTGACACCGGAAACGCCGCAAGCAAACAGCGCATCCACGGCAAACGCTGCGGCCAACCTTACCAACCGCGCCGAACATTTCGCCGCCTTCCTGCCGCCATTGCTGCTGGATGCAGAACGCGTAGCCGCCACCGTCGAGCAAGGCGTGCATGGCCGCCGCCGCGTGGGCCTGGGCGATGCCTTCTGGCAATTCCGCCGCTACAGCCCCGGCGACACGATCTCCCGCATCGACTGGCGCCAGACCGCCAAGAGCGGCCACACCTATATCCGCGAGAATGAGTGGGAGGCGGCCGAAAGCGTCTGGTTGTGGCGCGACCCCTCGCCCTCCATGGTCTGGGGTTCCGACCTGGCACTGGAACGCAAGGATCGCCGTGCCGATCTGCTGCTGTTGGCCTGCGCTTCGCTGTTGCTGCGCGGCGGCGAACGCGTCGGCCTGTTGGGTGCGCCGGAACGGCCGAGCGCCGGGCGCAATGTGCTGCCCCGTATCGCCGGTCGCCTGGCGCGGTTGCGCGATCAGCCGGCCGAGGCCAGCCTGCCGCCGATGATCCGCCTGCCGCGTCATGCGCAGTTGGTGCTGTTCGGCGACTTCCTCTATCCGCCGGAAGAGATTGCAGTGCGGCTGCGCGGCCTGGCCGATCAGGGCCTGAAGGGCTGCGTGGTACGCATCATCGATCCGGCCGAGGAAGATTTCCCGTATCGCGGCCGCACGCGATTTCTGGGCCTGGAAGGCGAAACGCCGTTGCTGGCGCCGCGCGCCGAAACCCTGGCGCAGGATTGGCGCGGCTATTTCGCCGCCCATCGCCATGAGGTTGCGGAAATCTGCCGCCGCCTGGGCTGGCATCATATCGTGCACCGCACCGACAAACCGGCGGAAGCCCTGCTGATGGCGCTGTATCTGGCGCTGGAAGGCGGGCGGGAAGGCATGCGGCGCTGATGCTGGGGTTGAGTGGTCTTGCTTTTGCCACGCCGCTGGCCCTGCTGGCGCTGATCAGCCTGCCTGTGCTGTGGTGGCTGCTGCGCATCACGCCGCCGCGCCCCAAGCTGGTGGAGTTTCCGCCGCTGCGCCTGCTGCTGGCTTTGCGCCCCAAGGAAGAAACCCCAGCCCATACGCCGCTCTGGCTGCTGATCCTGCGCATGCTGATCGCCGCCCTGGTGATCCTGGCTCTGGCCGAACCGTTGCTCAATCCGGATCGCAGCCGCATCAGCAGCGGACCATTGGTGCTGGTGATGGATGATGGCTGGGCCGCGGCACCGCGCTGGCGCGAACGCATGGCACGTGCCGAAGCCCTGCTCGAGCGCGCCGAGCGCGAAGGCCGCCCGGCCATGCTGCTCACCACGGCAGCGCCTGCCAATGGCGAACCGCATCGTATCGGCAGCTTGCAGCCAGCGGCCGAATTGCGCCCGCACCTGGCCGCACTACAGCCGAAATCCTGGGCCACCGATCGCGCCGGCCTGCTGCGTGCGCTGAATGCCCTGCCCGCCGAAGCCGCGCCGAAAGAGGCCGAGGTGGCCTGGATCGCCGATGGCCTGGCCGAGGATGACAGCGGCGAAATCGCCTTCACCCTGGCTGAAAAACTGCGCTGGCTGGGCGATTTGAGCATCATCCGCCCGCTGGAAGCCGACACCGCATTGGCCATGGCGCCGCCAAGGACCGACAGCCAGGGCGACACCGTGCTGCTGCGCCGCGCGGTTGGCGGCAGCGAAATTGCACTGACGCTGCGCAGCGTGAGCGACCAGGGGCGCGTGCTGTCGCGCACACCCTTCCTGTTCGGCAATAACCAGACCGAAGCCAGCGTGAAGTTGGATCTGCCCACCGAGTTGCGCAATCGCCTGGCGCGGCTGGAAATCGAGGAACTGCCCGGCATCGGCACCGTGCGCCTGCTGGACGATACCTGGCGCCGCCGCCCGGTGGGCCTGATCTCTGGCGGTGCGCTGGAAAACCAGCAGCCGCTGCTGGCCGATCTGTTCTATCTGGAGCGTGCGTTGCAACCCTTTGCCGAAATCCGCAAAGGCAATGCCGAGCAATTGCTGGAACGCGATATCGCCGTGATCGTGCTGGCCGATATCGGCAACCTGGTGGGCGGCGAAAGCCGGCGGATCAACGAATGGGTGGAGAATGGCGGCGTGCTGCTGCGTTTCGCCGGGCCGCGCCTGGCCGATAGCAGCGATGGCCTGCTGCCGGTGAAACTGCGCCAGGGCTCGCGGCAATTGGGCGGCGCGATGTCGTGGGCGCAGCCTTTGCGGCTGGGTCCGATTCCGGAAACCAGCCCGCTTTACGGCCTGGCGATTTCGCCCGAAGTGACCGTGAGCCGCCAGGTACTTGCCGATCCCGAACCGCGCCTGAGCGAAAAGACCTGGCTGCGGCTGGAAGACGGCACACCGCTGATCACTGGCGACCGCCATGGCAAGGGCTGGCTGATCCTGGTGCATACCACCGCCAACACGCTGTGGAGCGACATGCCACTATCCGGCTTCTATGTCGATCTGCTGCGCCGTGTGGTGGAATTGTCGCAAGGCGTGGGCGCCGAGGGCGAGGCAGACCAGCCGCGCGCGCCGCTGGCGGTGCTGGACGGTTTCGGCCGCGCCGATGAACCCGGCGCCGCCGTGCAGCCTTTGCCGGCGCGCTTACCTGCCGATTTCAAGCCCGGCCCGCGCCATCCGCCCGGCTATTATGGCCGCTGGGACAGCCGCACGGCGGTGAACCTGTTCGACGACGCGGCGGCGCACCCCATCGCCCAGCGCAATTGGCCCAATGAAGCCCGGCTGCTGGATTTGAGTGAAAACACGCAAGAAACCCGCCTGCTGCCCTGGCTGATGACCGGCGCCCTGCTGTTGCTGCTGGCCGATTGGCTGATCGGCTTGTGGCTGCGCGGATTGCTGCCGCGGCTGCGCCCGCATAGCCTGGGCAAAGCCACGGCAGCCATGCTGATCGGCTTGTCGGTGTTCGGCATGCAGGATGCCGCCGCACAGCAGCCACGCCGTCCGCAGCAAGGCAATCCGCCGCCCAGCAATCTGGCCGAAGATTTCGTGCAGCGCGCCGCCAGCGATCTGCGGCTTGCCTATGTGATCACCGGCGATGCCAGTGTGGACCAGATGAGCCGCGCCGGCCTGTTCGGCCTGACCGAAATCCTCTATCGCCGCACTTCCATCGAGGCTTCCGATCCGATCGGCGTGAATCTGGAGCGCGACGATATCTCGCTGCTGCCGTTTCTGTATTGGCCGATGGTGCCGAACCAGCCGCTTTTGTCGGATGCGGCGCTCAAACGGCTCGACATCTTCATGAAGACCGGTGGCATGATCCTGTTCGATACCCGCGATCAGGGCATGCCCTTTGCCGGCACCGGCGCCAGCCCGGGCACCGAAAAGCTGCGGCAATTGCTGGGCAAGCTGGATATCCCGCCGCTGATGACCGTGCCAGACGACCATGTGCTGACCAAGGCGTTTTACCTGTTGCAGGATTTTCCCGGCCGCTATGTCGGCGGGCCGGTCTGGGTGGAACGCAATCCGGGCGGCGAGAAGGATGGCGTCACCTCGCTGGTGATCGGCGGCAACGATTGGGCCGCGGCCTGGGCGATGGACGATAATGGAAGGCCGATGGCGCCCACTCAGCCCAACACGCCGCGCCATCGCGAATTCGCCTATCGCTTCGGCGTGAATCTGCTGATGTATACCCTGACCGGCAATTACAAGGCCGATCAGGTGCATATCCCCGCCCTGCTGGAACGCCTTGGGCAATGAGGCGGCGGCGATGATGGAGAATGCACCGCTCACCCTGGATTTCGCACCGCTGATTCCGCTCTGGGCAGTGCTGGCGCTGTGTGCGGCCAGTGCCGCGCTGCTGCTGTTCGGCCTGATCCGGCGCGCCCGTGGCAGCCTGCTGCGCGGCTTGGCCGCCCTGCTGCTGCTCACCGTGCTGGCCAATCCGGTGGCGCGCAAGGAAGAACGGGCCACTCTGCCCGATATCGCCGTGCTGGTGGTGGATGAAAGCCCGAGCCAGGGCATCGAGAACCGTGCCGTGCAAACCGCCGAGGCGGCCGCTGCCCTCACCGAACGGCTTGGCCGCATTCCCAATCTTGAGCTGCGTACCGTGAAGGCCGGCGCGCCCGATGCCGAAAGCGCCAAGCGCGATGACGGCACGCGGCTATTCTCGGCATTGAACATGGCGCTCACCGATGTGCCGCGCCACCGCCTGGCCGGCACCATCATGATCACCGATGGCCAGGTGCATGATGTGCCCGAAACCGCTGCCGCCGCCGATATCCTGGGCGCGCCCGTGCATGTGCTGCTCACCGGCCGGCCCGACGAGCGCGACCGCCGTCTGGTGGTGGTGAATGCCCCCACCTTCGGCATGGTGAACCAGCAGCTCAGCCTCACGCTGCGCATCGAGGATCCGGCTGCCGGCCCCACCGAGATGACCGAATTGCTGTTGCGCCAGCAGGATCGTCCGGATCTGCGCCAGAGCGTACCGCTCAATCGGGAAGTCACCGTTCCCTTCAGGCTCGATCGCGCCGGGCGCAGCCTGCTGGAACTGGAAGTGCCGGCCCTGCCTGGCGAACTCACCGCGATGAACAATCGTGCGGCCTTGTCGATCAATGGCATCCGCGACCGCCTGCGCGTGCTGCTGGTCACCGGCGAGGCCCATGCCGGCGAGCGCGTCTGGCGCAATCTGCTGAAGGCAGACCCCAATGTGGACTTGGTGCATTTCACCATCCTGCGTCCGCCGGACAAGCAGGACGGTACGCCGATCCGCGAGCTTTCGCTGATCGCCTTCCCGATCCGCGAATTGTTCGAGATCAAACTCAGCGAATTCGATCTGGTGATCTTCGACCGCTATCGGCGGCGCGGCATCCTGCCCAATGCCTATTTCGAGAATATCGCCCGCTATGTGGAAAACGGCGGCGCGCTGCTGGAAGTGTCTGGCCCGGCCTATGCCACGCCGCTGAGCCTGTACCGCACACCGCTGGCCGACGTGTTTCCCGGCCGCCCCACCGGCACCGTGCGCCATGAGGCCTTCCAGCCGCAATTGAGCGCCCTGGGCCGCCGCCATCCGGTTACCGCCGGTCTGCCCGGCGCGGGCGAAGCGGGCAGCCTGCCGAGCTGGAGCCGTTGGTTCCGCACCGTGAATGTGGATGTGAAGCGCGGCCATGTGGTGATGGAAACGCCCCTGGCCGAACCGTTGCTGCTGCTCGACCGTGTGCAGAAGGGCCGCGTGGCACAGCTATATTCCGATCATGTATGGCTATGGTCGCGCGGCTTCGAGGGCGGCGGACCGCAAGCCGAATTGCTGCGCCGCCTGGCCCATTGGATGATGAAGGAACCCGATCTCGAGGAAGAAGCCCTACGTGCCGATGTGCGCGATGGCCGCCTGGAGATCGAACGCCGCAGCATGACCCCGCGCGAGGCGCCGCTTACCGTCACCCGCCCCGATGGCTCGCAGCGCCAGCTTACCTTGCAAGAGCGCGGCGATGGTGCCGCCACTGGCGCCCTGGCCGCCGACCTGCCCGGCATCTGGCACATCTCGGATGGCGAACGCGAGGCCTTGGCTACTGTCGGCGCCGTCAACCCGCGCGAATTCGCCGATGTACGCGCCACGCCGGCCAAGCTGCAGCCCATCGTGGCTGCCAGCCAGGGCGCCAGCAAATGGCTGCGCGACGGCCTGCCCGATATCCGCATGACGGAACGCCCCCGCGGCGTTGCCCGCGAATCCTCGGGCCGCGACTGGATCGGCCTGATCCGCCGCGAGGATTACGCCGTGGTGGGCCTCACGCTCACCCCGCTGGCCCCGGCGCTGGCCATGCTGGTGCTGGCTGTCGCCGCGCTGATGCTGATGTGGCGGCGAGAGAGCAAGTAAGCCTGCCAAATGCATCCAAATGGATGTCGTCACCACCGGACTTGTTCCGGTGGTCCATGATTCACCAGCCTTGTTATTTCAGGCATGGACCCTCGCAATGCGTGCGAGGGTGACGTTTTATGTTCTAACGCGGCCGCAGCAGGCGCTGCGGATCGAGGCGCACATCGAACCAGTTCACCCGCCAATCCAGATGCGGACCGGTGGCGCGCCCGGTGGCGCCCACGGTGCCGATCACCTCGCCCTGCTTCACATGCTGGCCGACCTTCACCGTCACGCTGGCAAGATGCGAATAGGCACCGTTGATGCCCTGGCCGTGGTCGATGATGATCGTACCGCCGGTGAAATACAGGTCTTTCTCCGCCATCACCACGATCCCCGCCGTGGAGGCACGCACCGGCGATCCGGCCGGCGCTGCGATATCCAGGCCGAAATGCGGCTGGCGCGGCTCGCCATTCAGGATGCGCTGGCTGCCATAAACACCGCTAACCGGGCCATCGGCGGGCCAGATCCAGCCGCCCAGGAAATCCAGCGACGGCGTTTCGCGGCGGCGCACTTCGGCAATCTTGGCATTCTCGCGCTTGATGCGGTCCAGCACAGAGGGCGGCGGCGTCACCTGCGCCGGCGGCAAGCCTTCGATACGCTGGATATCGTAGTTTCGCGGTGCGATCGAAAGCTTATGCTCGCTGCGCCTGCCATCGGGGCGTTCGATGATCAGCACCGCCTCGGCGGGTTCGTCGCGCCCGAAGCCGAACACGAATTCGCCATTCGGCCCCAGCGGCACGCGGCGCTGGCCCAGCATCAGCTTCAAACCCGGCTGTGCACCAGGATTCTGTACCCGGCCCTGCACCAGACCGCCTTGCGAGAAATCGCCCTGCCAAGTGATGCCGGCCGGCGGCGATTGCGCCAAGGCAGGCGACGCGATCAACAGCAACAGCGCGGCGAATATGCGGATCATTCGGATGCTTTGCTATCGGTGCTTTTGCCCCACAGGGCCTGCACCGCCACTGCAGCGCTGACAAAGGCACGCTGGCTGGGCACATCCCAATAGCGCAGGCGATCCAGCGGAATGCGCATGCCGGTAACGGCGCAGATCACGTAATTGCCGGGTACGACGATATCGTAGCTGCCATCGCGGAAATGCAGCCGGGCTTCGTTGTCGCGGCCGCTGAAATGCGGATCCATCTCAAACGCTCCCTATCCTCAGTCGAAAAAACGTCTTCAGCCGGAAAAACGCCATCAGAACAATTCCTCTTGCGCCTTGCCGCCGGCCGGCTTCGCCCTGGCGGCCCGCGCTTTTGAAGCGGAACCGCCCTGGATTGTCGCATCCCGGCGGCCATCGCGCAATTCGATCGTCACATCCTGGCCCGGTGCAAGCTGTTCGGCGGATTGCACGGCACGGCCATCCACATCCAGGATCATGGCATAACCGCGCGCCAGCACATTGCGGTAAGACAGGCTTTCCAGCAGCTTTACGCGCTGTTGCAGGGCCTGGCCTGCATCCTCGCGCCGACGCAGCACCACCCGGCCAAGCCGCGCCATGCCATCCTTCAACCGGCGGCGATATTCTGCTGCCTCGCGCCGCAGCGAGGCCGGGCGCAGCTTGGCGAAAGAAGCATCCAGCCTGGCGCGCTGTGCCCTGAGCCCGACGCCCAGGGCGCGCGGCAGGCGCTCGGCCAGATCGTCGAAGCGCTGCTGCGCCTGGGCCAGCTTTTCGCGCGGATCGCGCAGGCCGCGCAGCAGGCCCTGCAATTGCCGGCGGCGTTCCAGCGCTAGGCGGCCCATGCCGCGCCGCAGGCGTTCATCCAGCGCGGCCACATCGCCCAGCAATTCCAGCCGCACCGGTACGGCGATTTCGGCGGCAGCGGTCGGTGTGGGCGCACGGCGGTCAGAGGCGAAGTCGATCAATGTCGTGTCGGTTTCATGGCCCACCGCCGAGATCAGCGGAATCTGCGAGGCGGCAGCGGCGCGCACCACGCTTTCCTCGTTGAAGGCCATCAAATCTTCCAGGCTGCCGCCGCCGCGCGCCACGATCAGGATATCCGGGCGCGGCACCGGCCCGTCCGGCGGCAAGGCATTGAAGCCGGCAATCGCACGCGCCACCTGATCGGCCGCGCCCTCGCCCTGCACCAGCACCGGCCAAAGCAGCACACGGGTGGGGAAACGATCGCGCAGCCTGTGCAGGATATCGCGGATCACGGCACCGGTCGGCGATGTAACCACGCCGATCACACGGGGCAGATAGGGCAGCGCGCGCTTGCGCTCGGCATCGAACAGACCTTCGGCGGCCAGCTTTTTCTTGCGCTGCTCCAGCATGGCCATCAGCGCGCCGAGGCCGGCCAGCTCCATGCGCTCGACCACCATCTGGTATTTCGAGCGGCCGGGATAGGTGGTGAGCTTGCCGGAGCAAATCACCTCAAGGCCATCCTCCGGCTTTACACCCAGCCGTGCGGCCTGGCCCTTCCAGCAGACTGCATCCAGCACCG
Organism: Ferrovibrio sp.; assembly: GCF_019636075.1. Classification (GTDB taxonomy): domain Bacteria; phylum Pseudomonadota; class Alphaproteobacteria; order Ferrovibrionales; family Ferrovibrionaceae; genus Ferrovibrio. The sequence continues at coordinate 2,756 of NZ_JAHBYG010000035.1, read as the reverse complement.
CATCGGCGTCTTTCAAGGCGAAATACAGATGCCCCGAGGCCGGACGTTTGAAGCCGGAAATCTCGCCGCGCACGCGCACCCAGGCGAAAGTCTCCTCCACGCTGCGCTTCAGGCGGTGGGAGAGCTCGCCGACGGAGAATTCCGGTACGTTAACGCGGGCGTTATCAACAGGTTCGGACATACTCAGAGCCTTGCTTAACCGGCCCCCATGGTACAAACATTGCCGCGATTCGAACAGACCGGGTGACGCCATGAATGTGCTTGTTGTGGGATCGGGCGGCCGCGAGCATGCATTATGCTGGGCGCTGAAGGCCTCGCCGCTGGTGGGCAAGCTGGTTTGCGCCCCAGGCAACCCCGGAATCGCCGAAATTGCGCTCTGCCGGCCGGTGAACGTGACCGACAATGCCGCCATGCTGCAACTCTGCCGCGACGAGCATATCGACTTTGTTGTGGTGGGCCCCGAAGTGCCGCTAGTGAATGGCCTGGTGGATGTGCTGGAAGCGGCCGGCTTTGCCTGTTTCGGCCCCACTGCCTCGGCAGCACGCATCGAGGGTTCGAAGGGCTTCATGAAAGACCTTTGCGCCAAATACGATATCCCCACCGCCTTCTATGGCCGCTTCACCGATCTGGCCTCGGCGGAAGCCTATATCCGCAAGCACGGCGCCCCCATCGTGGTGAAGGCCGATGGCTTGGCCGCCGGCAAAGGCGTTGTGGTGGCCATGACCTTGGAAGAAGCCCTGGACGCCGCCCGCGCGCTGTTCACCGAGCCTGGGGCCGAAGCCGTGATCGAGGAATTTCTCGATGGCGAGGAAGTGAGCTTCTTCGCATTGGTGGATGGCAAGCATGCGCTGCCGCTGGTTTCGGCACAGGACCATAAACGCGTGGGCGATGGCGATACCGGCCCCAATACCGGCGGCATGGGCGCCTATTCGCCCGCTCCGGCGCTGACGCCGGCTTTGCAGGCCGATGTGATGGCGCGCATCGTGCAGCCCACCGTGGCCGCGATGGCAGCCGAGGGCGCGCCTTTCAAGGGCGTGCTGTTTGCCGGCCTGATGCTCACCAAGGATGGCCCCAAGCTTCTGGAATACAATGCGCGCTTCGGCGACCCGGAATGCCAGACCCTGATGCTGCGGTTGAAATCCGATCTGCTGCCGGCCCTGATGGCGGCACGCGATGGGCAATTGAAGGATTTCGATCTGCGCTGGCATGACGATGCTGCGCTTTGCGTGGTGATGGCCGGGCGCGGCTATCCCGGCGAGCCGGCCAAGGGCGGTGTGATCGAGGGTCTGCAGGAAGCCGCGGCACAACCGGGCGCGCAGGTGTTTCATGCCGGCACCAAACAGCGCGCCGATGGCGCCGTGGTTGCCGATGGCGGCCGCGTGCTGGGCATCTGCGCACGCGGCCCCGATATCGCCACAGCGCAGGCTCGAGCCTATGCGGCTGTGAAACATGTACGCTGGGCCGATGGTTTCTGTCGCAGTGATATCGGCTGGCGTGCGGTAGCGCGTCAAAATTAGTCGCTGTTATGCCGGTCACAAAGTCTTGATGCGCGGCCGGCATCCAACGAAGTTGCAGATAAGCGGGGATATTGGCGGAATCCGAGAGGTTGCGCCCCACCCCGCCGCTTCGCTATCGTAAGCCTGTCAGTGGGGGAAACCAGAACATGTGGTCCAGTTATGCGGGATGAAGATCGGTTCAGCGGCACGATGCCGGTGCAGGAGCGCCATGCGTTCGACACAGCGGCTCTCGACGCGTGGATGAAGGCCAACGTTGCCGATTACAAAGGCCCGATGGAACTGCGGCAGTTCAAGGGCGGGCAATCCAACCCCACCTTCCTGGTTTTCACGCCCACGCACAAATACGTGCTGCGCCGCAAGCCGCCGGGCAAGCTGCTGCCTTCCGCCCATGCGGTGGATCGTGAATTCCGCGTGATCAAGGCGCTGCATGGCACCGATGTGCCGGTGGCCAAGGCGCATGCGCTGTGTGAGGACGACAGCGTGATCGGCACGGCTTTCTATGTGATGGATTGCGTGGAAGGCCGGATCTTCTGGGATCCGACCCTGCCCGATCTGCCGCGCGAGGAACGCGCCGGCATCTACGATGCCATGAACCGCACCATCGCCGCGCTGCATAGTGTGGATTACGCCGCTATCGGCCTGGGCGATTTCGGCAAGCCCGGCGATTATTTTGCGCGCCAGATCGCCCGCTGGTCGAAGCAGTACAAGGCGTCGGAAACGGAATCGATTCCGGCGATGGACAAGCTGATCGAATGGCTGCCGGCGAATATCCCGCCGGGCGACGAAACCTCGATCGTGCATGGCGATTACCGCCTCGACAACATGATCTTCCATCCCACCGAGCCGCGTGTGATCGCGGTGCTGGATTGGGAATTGTCCACGCTCGGCCATCCGCTGGGCGATTTCAGCTACCATCTGATGGCCTGGCATCTGTCGCCGGAGCAATTCCGCGGCCTGGCCGGCGCCGATCTGGCGGCACTCGGCATTCCCAGCGAGGCAGAGTATTGCAAGCTGTATTGCCAGCGCACCGGCCGCGATGGCATTCCGCATCTCGATTTCTACATGGCCTACAACATGTTCCGCATCACCGGCATTCTTCAGGGCATCATGGGCCGCGTGAAGGATGGCACGGCCGCCAGCGCCCATGCATTGGAATCCGGCAAACGGGCACGCCCGATTGCCGAGATGGCCTGGGCGGTGGTGGAGAGGATGACCGGGGGAAAATAGCCGATGGTATCC
>NZ_JAHBYG010000034.1 GCF_019636075.1 Ferrovibrio sp. | reverse complement strand
GATTGCGGCGGCAGCCGCCTGTCTGGCGCCAATCTCGCCGGCACGATGTTTCGCGGCACCCGGCTGGTGGGCGTGCCGATATACAGCGCCACCAACAAGCCCACCGGGCGGGTGGTGTTTCCGCGTTTCGACAATGCCGACATGGGCAGCTGCGACCTGCGCGGTGCCGTGGTGGAGGGCGTGGATTTCACGTCTTGCAAAATGGCGAAGGCAAATCTGGCAGGCGCCGATTTGCGCAATTGCACCGGGATCAATACCCGGCGCTGAGGCAAATCCTCAGGCTTCGAAATGCTGCCAGTTGATGCGGCCCAGCGGCACATCCTTCAGCTTATCCACAAAGGCGCGATTGCCGATATAGAGCGGCGTGAGGCTGACGCCCTGCGCCACCAGCACCAGATCGGTACGGCCCAGTTTTTTCTGGAAAGCAACCATGGATCGCTGCGCCAGTTCAGGCGTGGCCACCCCGGATTCCGCCACCATGATCACGGTGACGACCTTGCCTTCGATCTGAAAGTTGGCGAAAGGAAATTTTTGGGCCATCCCGGCCTCCCGCAGCATTTACGCGCCCCATACTAGCGCAACTTTTACAAATTTATATAAAAATCTGACACAATATGACTAACAAAATATTAATCGCATGTATTACAGGGGCGTATTACTGCGGCAGAAATATAAAGTTGAAGATGTAATCTTCTCTATACTTGGGATTTCTATGCTCTACTTCCAAATCTAGCAGCGCGCGTGCAGTCAGCACGCCGTGGCGCAAGGCAAAGCAGGCATATCCCAGGGCCTCCACCTCGGCCAGCATGGTTTCGATGGGCCGGCGGGTATGCTTTTCCTCCATCTCGATCACCAGCACCGGTCGGTCGCGGGCAATCAAAACGCGGGCGCCGCTCAGCACCTCGGCCTCATGCCCCTCGACATCGATCTTGATGAAACCGACAGGCGGAAGATCCATGGAATCCAACCGCTTGGCCTGGATTTTCAGGCTGCCATAGGCATCCCCCACCTTGGCGGCATTGAGCGAGCCGCCCTGGTTGGAATAGCCCTTGCGGCCGATCGGAATGCGGAATTCGGCCTCGCCATCGGCATCGGAGGCAGCGATCTGGAAAGCCTTGGCATGGGCGGGCTTGCAGCGCTGCAACACCCGGAATGGCTTGGGGTTAGGCTCGAAAGCGAAAACCTGTGGGCAATGCCGGCCCAGAACATGGGTCCAAACGCCTTTATTGGCGCCGACATCCAACGCCGCCCGGCGCGGATCGGCCAGCCAGGGCACCAGGGCCAATTCGGCCTCGCCACGGCGGAGCTCCTTCCACACCCGATAACGGATATACAAAGCCGGCGGCACCAGCGCGTATTTCAGGGTTTCTTCCAGGGTGGAGGGGGGTTCCCAAGCCATCGGCGGCAATTCCTGCTCTTAAGCTGAAATGCGGAGGGAACTGGTGCTGCCGGACAGGATTGAACTGTCGACCTCGTCATTACCAATGACGTGCTCTACCACTGAGCTACGGCAGCGAACCGGATGCCAGCCGGCGGGGCCGGAGGGCTTCAAGCGGCGCGGAAAGTGCCACAGCCCCCCGGCCGATGCAAGCCTTGCAAAGCCGGTGTAAAACAATGGGATGGAACCCAAGCCCAGCAACAGCCCTATCCCCGGGGACAGCCCCCATAGCAGCACCGGCGCCAGCCCCCATAGCAGCCTCGGGACCGACCCCCGTACCGCGACCCGCAAAGAAGCGGAGCGCGAAAGGCTGGCCGCCCGGCTGCGCGCCAATCTGGCCCGCCGCAAACAGCAACAACGCGCCCGCGAGCAAGCCGCAGCCGATGTTCCGCCGGATGCACCGGGAGACGCGGACCCGTCATGACCGAGCAAACCCCAAACCATAGGATTGCGGAGCCGTTGCAGCCGAGAGCCGTGGCCGCCCGCCTGTTGCAAGCGGTGCTGGACAAACACCGCGCCCTGGATGATGCCCTGACCGACAAGGCCCTGGGCTTTGCCGGCCTGACCGACAGGGATCGCGGCGCCACCCGCCGTCTGGTGGCCACCTGTCTGCGCCGGCTGGGCCAGATCGATGCGCTGATCGCTGTTTTCGTAACCCGCCAGCCGGCCGGCCTGCCATTGCAGGCCCTGCGGCTCGGGCTCTGCGACCTGTTGTTTCTTGGCACGCCCGCCCATGCGGCGGTGAGCGCCAGCGTGGATATCCTGCCGCCGCCCGAAAAAGGCGGCAGCAAGGCGCGAGGCCTGGTGAATGCCGTGTTGCGCCGGGCCACCAGGGAAGGCACCGATCTGCTGGCGAAGCAGGATGCGGCCCGCCTGAATACGCCGGACTGGCTGGCCAGACGCTGGGTCGCGGCTTACGGCGAAGCCACCGCGCGCGCGATCATGGAAGCCCATCTCGCCGAGGCATCGCTGGATATCTCGGTAGCGCCAGGCCAGGAAACGATCTGGGCGGAAAAGCTGCAAGCCGAAATCCTGCCGGGCGGTTCGCTGCGCCGCATGGCGGGCGGCGCCGTGGAACAGATGCCGGGCTTCGAGGAAGGCGGCTGGTGGGTGCAGGATGCCGCGGCCGCGCTGCCGGCGAAATTGTTCGGCCCGCTTGCCGGCAAACGCATCGCCGATCTCTGCGCGGCCCCTGGCGGCAAGACCGCGCAATTGCTCAGCCTGGGCGCCGAGGTTTATGCCATCGATCGATCCGAGCCGCGTTTGCAGCGCCTGAAACGCAATCTGGCGCGGCTGCATCTGAAGGCCATGGTGCGCACCGCCGATGCCGAAAGCTGGCAACCGGATGAAGCCGGCCTGCTGGACGGCGTGCTGCTGGATGCGCCTTGTACGGCCACCGGCACGATCCGCCGCCATCCCGATCTGCCGTATCTGAAACGCGCCGCCGACATCGCAAAACTGGCCGCCTTGCAGCGCCGTTTGCTGGCGCATGCCCTGTCGTTGCTCAAACCCGGCGGCCTGCTGATCTATTGCGTCTGCTCGCTGGAACCCGAAGAAGGCGAAGCCCAGCTGGATTGGATCAAGGCCCACGGCGATTGTTCGATCCAACCCATCGCGGCCAACGAACTGGGCGTGGATGCGGCCATGGCCACGGCATCGGGCGGGCTGCGCACCCTGCCCTGTCATTGGCCCGAGCATGGCGGAATAGATGGGTTTTTCGTGATGCGGCTGCGCAAGATCTGATTGCCGCATTCTTGCCATTTTGATGCATTAGATACGGGACGCATTTGCAAACAGCCTTTGAACGTTTTGAGGATGCCATGTCTCGCCACGCCCCGTTCCCTCGCCAAGCTCCGATTTCTCGCCAGGCCCTGATCTATTGCCTTGTCGCTTCGTTTGCCTTTGCCGCGCCGCTGCCTGCCTTGGCGCAGGAACAGCCGGCGGCTACCGGAGAACGTACTGGGGAGCGCGCGGGAGAGCGCGATATCACGGTTCTGCTGCTGTCGGAAACCGCCGAGCGCGACGTGACGCCGGATGTGCTGAAGGCGCGCCTGCTGGTGCGCAGCCTGGGCGATACGCCGGCCAAGGCGCAGAATGCGGTGAACACGGCAATGGAAAAGGCCTTGCGCAAGGTGAAAGCCGCCGGCTTGGCCACCGAAACCACCGGCTATCATAGCTGGGAGGAGCAGGAGCACGGCCAGGATGGCAAGCCCACCGGCCCGTTGCGTTGGCGTGCCCAGCAAACCCTGGTGGTGACCGGTGAAGCCGGCGCCAAATTGCTGGAAACCGTGGCCGCCTTGCAGCAGGATGAATTGATGCTGCAGGATTTGAATTACGAATTGTCGCGCGGCCTGCGCCGCAGCCTGGAAGATGAACTCACCCGCGAAGCGCTGGCACGCCTGCGGGCGCGGGCCGAACTGGCGGCCGGCGCCGTGGACCGCCGCTTCGATGGCTGGCGCCGCATCCGCGTGGGCGAAACCCCCGACCAGATGCCGGTGATGCGGATGCAGATGGCGGCCGGCATGGCGCGCGCCAAGGATATGGCGCCGCCGGTGGCCGAACCCGGCACCCGCACCGTGCGGCTGAGCGTGGAAGGCGAAGCGCGTTTGCGCTGAACGCCCGACCGCCGCCGCGCATCGCCCTCCCGGATAGCCCACCACACCAGGTTTAGCCGCCCGCATGGACCGTGCAGCGCAAAAGCGCTTGCGCCATCCCGGCGGCAGATTGTAATGGTAGTGGACTAATTACAAAGAATGACTTCCTGGGAGGAAGCATGACCGAGAAGCCGCCATTCATGGCGTTGGACTTGGCCGCACCATGCATACGCCGCATCGATTTGCCCGATGGCGGCTTTATTCTGGAAAGCACCGAACCGCTCGGCCCCTATCCCGATCATATGGGCCTGGATCTGCAACGGCAGGCGCGCGAAAAACCCGACAGCCTGTTTCTGGCGGAACGCGCCGTCGATGCAACGGGTGGCTGGCGACGCATCAGCTATGCCCAGGCCTGGGAAGCGGCGCGCCGCATCGCCAGCAGCCTGCTGGCACGCGGGCTGGACCGCAACCGGCCGGTGCTGCTGCTATCGGGCAATTCCATCGACCATGCATTGCTGACGCTGGGCGCCTATCTGGCTGGCGTACCGGCCGCGCCGGTAAGCGTGGCCTATTCGCTGATGAGCCAGGATCACGCCAAGCTGAAGCATATCGTAAGCCTGGTACGACCCGGCATGATCTTCGCCGAAAAGGCCGCGCCCTTTGCGGCCGCGCTGGGCAATCTGGATCTCGACGGCGTGGAACTGGTTTGCGGCGATGCGCCACCGGTTGGATTACCGGGCACGCCCTTCGCAGATCTGTTGCGCGATCCGCCCAGCGCGGCAGCAGAGCAGCGCTTTGGCGAGGTTCAACCCGATTGGATCGCGAAGATATTGTTCACGTCGGGCTCCACCGGCCTGCCCAAGGGCGTGCTCAACACCCATCGCATGCTGTCCTCCAACCAGCAATCGATTGCACAGATCTGGCCCTTCCTGCGCCAGGAAGCACCGCAATTGCTGGATTGGCTGCCTTGGAACCACACCTTCGGCGGCAATCACAATTTCAATCTGGTTCTGCGCCAGGGCGGCAGCCTGTATATCGACGATGGCAAACCCGCCCCCGGACTGATCGACAAGACCGTGGCCAATCTCGCCGAGGTGTCGCCCAACATCTATTTCAATGTGCCGGCCGGCTACGCCATGCTGATTCCGTTTCTGGAACGCGATGCCGATCTCTGCCGCCGCTTCTTCGCCAAGCTGAAACTGATTTTCTATGCCGGCGCCGCATTGCCGCCCGATCTCTGGGCGCGGCTGGAAGCATTGTCGATCCGCACGCTGGGCCATCGCGTGCCGATGACATCCAGCTGGGGCTCCACCGAAACCTCGCCGCTGGCCACGGCGGCGCATTTCCCGATCGAGCGGGCCGGCGTGATCGGCGTACCGATCCCAGGCACCCGGATCAAGTTCACGCCTTCGGGCAACAAGCTGGAAATGCGCGTGGCCGGGCCGAATGTAACGCCCGGCTATATCGGTGCGCCGGATCAGAATGCCGCCGCCTTCGATGCGGAAGGCTATTACCGCATCGGCGATGCCGGGCGGGCTGGCGGATGGCGATGATGCCAATGCCGGCATCGTGTTCGATGGCCGCACAGCCGAGGATTTCAAGCTGACCACCGGCACCTGGGTGCATGTGGGCGGCCTGCGCGTGGCCGCCCTGGCCGCCTGTTCGCCGCTGCTGCAGGATGCGGTGGTGACCGGCCATGACCGCGCCGAAGCCGGTCTGCTGGCCTGGCCCAGCCCAGCCGCCAGGCAAATGGCGCCAGAGGCCCTGGCTGCCGCTTTGCGTGAAAAACTGGCTGCCTATAATAAAGGCCAGACCGGATCTTCCACCCGTGTGGCGCGGCTGCTTTTGCTGGAAGAACCGGCTTCCATCGACGCCAACGAGATTACCGACAAGGGCTATATCAACCAGCGCGCGGTGCTGGAGCGCCGCGCCGCGCTTGTCGAACGGCTTTACGCCACGCCAATGCACAACGACGTGATCTTGCCGTGATCAAGATGTGATCGATCACATGGGCGGCAAGTGTGACGGAGATCACCGCGCTATCAGGTGATCGGCGCAGGATGCTGCCCATCGCTCCGTGAGCCCTATAGACAATCGCACCCCGCGCGGCTGATTCGCCATATTTTCGCCATTGAAGCAGGCCATGACTGGGGTGTGTAAGGAGTTTACGATGTCTCGCAGCTTAGCAGCCTTCATTCTGGGCGCCCTTCTCGTCGCCGGCGCGGCCTATGCCGGCAAACAGGCGCATTTCCAGGGCAACCCCGATATCATCCATAGCGGCGCACCCTCGCCTTACGATTCCGGCCGCCTGCTGGCCCTGATCGATGGGCAGGAATATGGCGCTGTTGCCGAACGCAGCAGCTATCCCGATCCGCAATCCGTGCTCGATATGGCCGATACGCTGAATCTGAGCGATACGCAGCGTTTGCAGATGCGCGGCCTGCAACAGCGCCTGCAGGGTGAATCCACCGCATTGGCCCGCAAGATCGCCGCATTGGAAAAGCGCCTGCAGCAATCCTTCGCCGATGACAGCATCGACCAGGAACGCATCGAAGGTCTGAGCGCCCGCATCGGCGAATTGGAAGGCAAGCAGCGTGCCGCCTATCTGCAAGCCCATCTGGAAGCCAAGGCGCTGCTGGATGCCGAACAGGTGCTGCGCTTCACGCAATTGCGGGCCGGCGCCGCCGCTTTGGATTGAACTGGGTTAAGCCCATCAGGTCAATCAAGGCCCGATCTATCAAGACCCGGTCAATCAAGACCGCGCGCGATGAAGCTGGGATTCCTGAAGGCCGGTTTGCCATAGCGTAACGGCCGGCCTTCCAGATCCCGCACGCTGCCGCCGGCAGCTTCCAGCACCGCCTGGCCGGCAGCGGTATCCCATTCGTTGATCCTGGCGAAGCGCGGATAAACATCCGCCACGCCTTCCGCGATGCGGCAGAATTTCAACGACGACCCGGCCTCCATGCAGCGATCGATATGTTGCCCGTCCAGCCAGGCCACCGCCTCGGGCTCGGGGTGGCTGCGGCTGGTCATCGCCACCGCGCCGGCGGACGGCACACGCCGCGCGGCAATCGCTTCGCCCACTGCATCATCGCGACCGCGATGGCGCCGCGCTCCCTGCGGTGCTTTCTGGGTCGCGCCCAGATAGGCCACCCCATCCACCGGCGTAAGTACCACGCCCAGCGCCGGCACGCCCTCTATGATCAACGCGATATTGACCGTGAATTCGCCATTGCGTTTGATGAATTCGCGCGTGCCATCCACCGGATCGACCAGCCAGAAGCTCTGGCCCGCCACATCGGGAATCGCACCACGGGCCGCCGCCTCTTCTGCCACCACCGGCAAGCCAGGGGTAAGCCGCGCCAGGCCGGCGAGGATCACCGCCTCGGCGGCTTCATCGGCATCGGTGACCGGACTGCGATCATCCTTGGTGCGGGTTTCGAATGGCGAGGCATACACAGCCATGATGGCATCGGCGGCATCATAGGCCAGGCGCAACAGGCCGGCAGGCAAAGCGGGATCGAAACGCATCTGTATTTTCCGGCCTAATCTTCCGAGGCTTCTTCCGGCGCCTTAACAACCTGCAAGGCAACCTGATCGGTATTCACCAGCCTTTTGCCGGCATGGCGGAAATTCACCGTCACCCGTGCACCCACGGCGGATTGCACCTGCCCCAGCCCCCAATCCTCGGCATCCGGGTGGCGCACCCAATCGCCCGGCACATAACTGGAAAAGCTGCTGGTCATGGGTGGCAAATCATCTGCTCCGGGGTTGATTGCGCGGGCGTGGCATTCTACAGAGATTCCCAACCTTCCGCCAAGACCGGAGATTTCCGCCATGCCCGCCGCTGCTGCCGACCTCGATCTCGTGGCGCTGATCTGTTCCAAGCTCTGCCACGATCTGGCTGGCAGCATCGGCGCGGTGAGCAATGGCGCCGAACTGATGGCGGAGGAAACCGATCCGCAGATGCGCGATGAGGCCGTGCGCCTGATCGCCCAGAGCGCCAATGACGCCGCGCGCAGGCTGGCCTTTTTCCGCCTGGCCCTGGGCGCCTCGGGCGACCTGATGGATGCCATGCCGGGCAGCGAATTGCAGCGCGTGGCCATCGACTATTTCGCCGGTGGCCGCGTGGCCTTCGAACCGCCCAGCCTGGGCGTGCTGCCCGGCGACCTGCCCAAGCCGCTGGGCAAGGCATTGCTGCTGGGATTGCTGGGCATGGCCGGCGCATTGCCGCGCGGTGGCCGGCTGCGACTGATTGCCGAAACCGATAGCTGGCGCATCCTGGCCGAACCGACCGCACCGAACGCAACCGCCAAGCTGCCCGAAGCCTTGCGCAGCGGCCTCGATAGCGCCGGCCCGATGCCTACCGAGCCGAATGCCGCGCTGGCCCGCCATGCCCGCGATCTCGCGGCCCTGGCCGGCTTCGGCGCCCGGCTGTCGCAATCGAGCGATACGACAGCCGAATTGCTGTTTCAGCGCGCGTTATAAGCGGCCAAAGCCGCGAAGTTGACCAGGTCGCTCACCGTCGCGCCCATCGGCACGATCTGCACCGGCTTTTCCATACCCACCAGCAGCGGACCGATCACCGTGCCGCCGCCAAGCTGCGACAGCAATTGCGACGACAGCAGGGCCGAATGCAGGCCCGGCATGATCAGCACATTGGCCGGGCCGGACAGGCGGCAGAACGGATAGAGCTTCATCAACTCCGGATCGAGCGCCACATTGGCGGCCATTTCGCCGTCATACTCGAAGCCGAGTTTCTGGCCGCCGGCCTGCAATGCATCCAGCTCGATCACCGCCTGGCGCACCACATCCACCACGCCGCCCGGCGCGTTGCCGTAATTGGAATGCGACAGCAGCGCCACGCGCGGTTCATGCCCCATCTTGCGCGCCATATCGGCGGCCTGGATGGCGATCTGGCAGATATCGCGCGAACCCGGCAATTCGGTGATCGAGGTATCCGCGATGAACACCGTGCGGCCGCGCGCCACGATGATGCTGACGCCAATGGCGCGCTGGCCGCGCATCGGATCGATCGCCCAGCGCACGCCTTCATAGGATACGCCATAGGTGCGGGTAACGCCGGTAACCATGGCATCGGCATGCCCCAGCGCCACCATGCAGGCACCGAACACGTTGCGATCGAGATTCACCAGGCGCTGCACATCGCGATGCAGCGAGCCACGGCGCTGATGCCGCTTGTAGAGATATTCGGTATAGGCCTCGTTATGCTTGCTGACGCGGGCATTGCTGATCTCGATGCCATCGAGATTGCTCAGGCCGATTTCCTTCATGGTGGCGGCGATACGCTCGGAACGGCCGACCAACACAGGCGTGCCATAGCCGGCATCGCGGAACGCCAGCGCGGCGCGAATGACGGTTTCTTCCTCGCCTTCCGCAAACACCACACGCTTGGGATTGGCCACCACCTGATCGAGGAAAATCTGCAACGAACCCGCCGTGGGATTCATGCGGGCGCGCAGCTGGTTGCGATAGGCGCCCCAATCGGTGATCGGCTTGCGCGCCACGCCGCTATCCACCGCCGCCTTGGCCACCGCCAGCGGGATTTCCACGATCAGGCGCGGATCGAAGGGCGAGGGAATGATGTAATTCGGGCCATATTTCGGGCGGGCGCCCTTATAGGCGGCAGCCACTTCATCGGGCACGTCTTCCCGCGCCAATTTGGCAATCGCCTCGGCCGCCGCAATCTTCATCGCATCGTTGATGGTGCGGGCGCGCACATCCAGGGCGCCGCGGAAGATATAGGGAAAGCCGAGCACGTTGTTCACCTGGTTCGGATAATCCGAGCGGCCGGTGGCCATGATGGCGTCGCCGCGCGCGGCCGCCGCCTCTTCCGGCGTGATCTCGGGATCCGGGTTGGCCATGGCGAAGATGATCGGATTGGCCGCCATGGACCGCAGCATGTCGGGCGTGAGCGCGCCCTTCACGGAAAGGCCGAAGAAGATATCGGCGCCCTTCACCGCATCGGCCAGGCTGCGCGCATCGGTTTTCACCGCATGGGCCGATTTCCACTGGTTCATGCCATCGGTGCGGCCTTGATAGACCACGCCCTTGGTGTCGCAGAGAACCACATTCTCATGCGCCATGCCCATGGCCTTCATCAGCTCGGTGCAGGCCACGCCGGCAGCGCCCGCGCCATTCACCACCATCTTCGCGGTCTTCACATCGCGGCCGGTGAGATGCAGGGCATTGATCAGGCCAGCGGCAGCGATGATCGCGGTGCCATGCTGATCGTCGTGGAAGATCGGAATATCCATCAACTCGCGCAGGCGCTGCTCGATCACGAAGCATTCGGGCGCCTTGATGTCTTCCAGATTGATGCCGCCGAAGCTGGGGCCGAGATAGCGCACGGCATTCACGAAGGCATCCACTTCCTCGGTATCCACTTCGAGGTCGATGGAATCCACATCGGCGAAACGCTTGAACAGCACCGATTTGCCTTCCATCACCGGCTTGCCCGCCAGCGCGCCGAGATTGCCCAGGCCCAGCACCGCCGTGCCGTTGGAAATCACCGCCACCATGTTGCCGCGGGCGGTATAGTCGTAGGCGGTATCGGGATTTTCGGCGATGGCCAGGCAGGGCGCGGCAACACCCGGCGAATAGGCGAGGCTGAGGTCGCGCGTGGTGGCCATCGGCTTGGTGGGCACGATCTCCAGCTTGCCTGGCTGGCCCATGCGATGGAACTCCAGCGCAGCCTCGTAAAGGCTGTTGGTCTTTGTCTCGCTCATTCCCGTTGCCCGTCCCTAGACTCTGCGATGTGTGCCGTTAAACTCTGGAATTATCGACTCCTGGCCGGGCATATTACGGCTTCATTTCAGAGCTTGAAAGGGCCGCGGTAGGCTTTAGGCGATGCGCAGCACCGATCCGTCTCATATATCAGTTACCCCCGCTGCAGCGCCGGGCGCGTCCGGCAGCAGCCCGTTGATGGCCCAGTATCTGGCCATCAAGGCGGCCAACCCGGATGCATTGCTGTTCTACCGGATGGGCGATTTTTACGAGTTGTTCTTCGATGATGCAGTGCAAGCGGCCGGTGCCCTGGATATCGCGCTGACCAAGCGCGGTCTGCATGAAGGCAAGGATATTCCCATGTGCGGCGTGCCGGTGCATGCCGCCGAGGCTTATCTTTCAAGGCTGATCCGCCAGGGCTTCCGGGTGGCTGTGTGCGAACAATTGGAAGATCCCGCCGAAGCCAAGAAGCGCGGCTCGAAATCGGTGGTGAAGCGCGATGTGGTGCGCACCGTCACGCCCGGCACCATCACGGAAGACAGCCTGCTGGATGCCCGCGCCAACAATTATCTTGCTGCACTTGCACAAAGCGGCGGCGAGGATGGCCCGCTGGGCCTGGCCTGGATCGATATTTCCACCGGCGAATTCGGTCTGGGTGAGACAGACCCGGCCAATCTGGGTGCCGATCTGGCCCGCCTGCGGCCACGCGAATTGCTGCTGCCCGATACCTTGCTGGGCCGACCCCGCCTGCGCGGCGTGCTGGAAAGCCTGGAAGGCCCGCAAGGCGGCAGTGCGCTGACACCGATGCCGGGATCGCGGTTCGATTCCGTGGCGGGCGAGCGCCGTATGCAAGCCGCGCTGGGCGTGGCGGTGCTGGATGCATTCGGCAGTTTCAGCCGGCCCGAACTGGCCGCGGCCGGCGCATTGCTGGATTACATCGAACTGACCCAGCGCGGCCGCATGCCGGCCGTGCGTGCACCCAGCCGCCAGATGCCGGCCAGCTTCATGGCCATCGATCCGGCCACGCGGCGCAATCTCGAACTGGTGGAAACCCTGTCGGGCGGCCGCGACGGCTCGCTGCTATCCACCATCGACCTCACGCTTACCGGCGCCGGCGCGCGCTTGCTGGCGCAACGCCTGCAGGCGCCGCTCACCGATCCCGCCATCATCAATCGCCGGCTCGATGCCGTGGCTTATCTGGTGGAAGGCGAGAGACTGCGCGAGGATTTGCGCCAGGCTTTGCGCCAGGTGCCCGATATCGCGCGCGCGCTGTCTCGCTTGGCGCTCGGCCGTGGCGGCCCGCGCGATCTGGCCGCCCTGCGCGACGGGCTGGACCGTGCCGGCGATCTGCGCCGCCGCCTGCAGACCGAAGCCGCCATGCCGCCGGAATTGACCGAACTGGCTGAGGCGCTGGGCCATCATGGCGCGCTGGTGGATCTGCTGCGCGAGGCGCTTGGCCCGGACCTGCCTCTGTATGCGAAAGACGGCGGTTTCATCGCGCCGGGCCATCGCGCCGATCTGGATGAATTACGTGGCCTGCGCGATGAAAGCCGCCGGCATATCGCGGCATTGCAAGAAACCTATGCCGCCGAAACCGGCATACCGGGTTTGAAAATCCGGCATAACAACGTGCTGGGCTATTACATCGAAGTAACGCCGCGCCATGCCGAAAAGATGGGCCCGGCCTATATCCACCGCCAGACCATGGCCAATGCCGTGCGCTATTCCACGCCGGCCTTGTCGGAACTCGATACCAAAATCGCCCAGGCCGGCGAACGCGCCCTGGCACTGGAACTGGAAATCTTCGAGACGTTGAGCGCGAAAATTCTAACCGATGGCGAGAGCATCGCCCGCGCCGGCGCCGCGCTGGCCGGGCTGGATGTGGCATCTGCCTTGGCGGAATTGGCCGTGAAGCGGCGCTGGAGCCGCCCGCTGGTGGATGACGGCCTGGAATTCAGCATCCTGGCCGGCCGTCATCCGGTGGTGGAAGCCGCTCTCGAAAAGCGCGGCCAGGGCGAAAGCTTCGTTGCCAATGATTGCGACCTGAGCGACGGCCAGCGGCTATGGCTGCTTACCGGCCCCAACATGGCAGGTAAGAGCACCTTCCTGCGCCAGAATGCGCTGATCGCCATCCTGGCGCAGATCGGCGCCTTCGTGCCGGCGGGGCGCGCGCAGATCGGCGCGGTGGATCGGCTGTTCAGCCGCGTGGGCGCCGCCGACGACCTGGCGCGCGGGCGCAGCACTTTCATGGTGGAGATGGTGGAAACCGCCGCCATCCTGCATCAGGCCGGGCCGCGCGCCCTGGTCATCCTGGATGAAATCGGCCGTGGCACCGCCACTTTCGACGGCCTGTCGATTGCCTGGGCGGTGGTGGAATATCTGCATGAGCATTGCCGCAGCCGTGGCTTGTTCGCCACCCATTACCACGAACTGACGCAACTGGCCGGCCGCCTGCCGCAATTGCAGAATCATACCTTGCGGGTGAAGGAATGGCAGGGCGATCTGGTTTTCCTGCATGAAGTGGGCCCCGGCGCCGCCGACCGTTCCTACGGCATCCAGGTGGCCAAGCTGGCCGGCCTGCCGCCGGCGGTGCTGGAGCGCGCCAGCGATGTGCTGCGTGGGCTGGAGCAACAGGGCAATGCCGCGCCAGCGAAAAATATCGCGGCAGATTTGCCGCTGTTCAATGCCGCGCCGCGCCCGGGCAGCGCGCTTGCGGCAGCGCAGCCATCGGCGGTGGAAACCACCCTCAAGGCCGCCGATCTGGATGGCCTGTCGCCGCGCCAGGCGCTGGACCTGCTGTTCGAATTGAAAGGCCTGCTGAAAGGCTAAGCGTCTTCAAAAAAGACGCCGTCATGCCCGTACTTGTTACGGGCATCCATGGTTCAGCGGTTTTGCTGCCTCAAGCATGGACCACCGGGTCAAGCCCGGTGGTGACGGTTTGAGGAATGGGAAACGCCGAACGCCAGGATAAACGGCTGCGTGCTGGCTGACGGCCTTACTTCAGCAGGATATTCGATATCTCGCGCAATTGCGTGCGAGCGCGCAGGATATGGAAGCCCATGGATGCCAGATGGTTTGGCAGCAGCAGGCCATCGGGCTTGCCGTTCACCACCACCAACGGATGCAGGCCTGCAGCGGCGGCAAAAGACGACAGCATCTGATCCCAGGTGGCGGATAATTCGCGGTCGCGCACGATATTGGCGTAATCGCGTTTCAATTCGCGCAGGATCAGATAATAGGCATAGGCTTGGCCCTTCACCGAATAGAACAGGTCGTCGGATTCGAAATCGAGCCAGAGCGGCGAGCCGTCGATGATACGTTTATCCAGCGCCGCCGAGGAGGACCCGAGATCGAGCGAGATGCGGTCGAGCGCCGAAAGCAGATTATCGGCGCGGCGCTCGAAAATCGCATTGCCCTGGCCAAGCCGGATGTTGTAGTTGCGCAAAGCGCTCACCGCCTTGGCATATTGGTCTTCCGATTTCGCAGTGGGCAGCACAGAGGTTGAGAAATCGAAAAACCACTTGGTGCCGGAATATTGCAGCAGGCCGGCGGCTTCCTGCAGATCGCGGTCGGTCTGGCTGGAACCCCGGGTACGGCCAAGCTGGTCTACCAGCTCGAATGCAAAACGGCCCATGGCATGCAGCATGCCAAGCTGGAAATTCGGCATGTTGTCGAGCATCGATCCGGGTTGGAAGAAAGGATCGTTGGCCACCCAGCCATTGATCTTGATCTCGCGCTCGATCAACTCGGCGGCAATCGCCACCGCATGGCTGCCGCCGCCCACCTGATCCACGGCCGCCGGCTTGTAAGCCAGATCGTCGTCGATCTTGTGGGTGAGCAGCATGCCCACGGGATAATACAGGCCGAATATCGCCACCACGGCGATGGCGGCGAAAAGCGGCCAGCGGCGCTTCAGGCTGCCGCCCTCGTTCAGAATGCTCATAGGGAACCCGTCCGGTTGATCTGCCCTATGATGTGGGGGCAAATGCCCCCTGGCGCAAGAGGCATTTCCCGGCGGAACGGGCTACCCCCGGAGGAGAAGCCCGCCGGCATTGGCCGCAATTATGCCTTTTTCTGGCTGATCATCAGGGCGTTGAAGCGGCGCAACGGGCTGCTTTCCACCACCAGCTCCTTGCGCGCGGCAAATTGCCAGTTGGGATGGAATACCGGAATGAAGGCCTGCTCTTCGATGGTGAGTTCCAGTGCCTGCTGGGTCAGCAGCACGCGCTTGGCCGGATCCATCTCCACGGCAGCCTTCTGGATCACCGCATCGATCGCCGGATTGGAATGCCGGGTGCGGTTGGCCGATCCCATGCCGGTGGCCGGGGCCACGGTATGAATCAGCGCGCGCGGCCCCACCAGGGCTTCCTCGGTGCCGTATTGCGCAATGAAAGCCGAGTATTTCTGCGTGCTGGCCTGGCCGAAAAATACCGTGCCGGTCACCGCCTCGATGGCCACCTGCAGGCCGATGCGGGTCCAGGTCTGGCCGATCGCCTGAGCGATATCGCGATCCTTCGGATAACGGTCGTTGGTGGCATGCAGGGTGATCTTGAAGCCATCGGGATAGCCGGCTTCGGCCAGCAGCTTCTTGGCCTGATCGGGATCGAAAGGATGCGGCTTCAGCTTCTGGCTGGTGCCCTCGAATGTCGACGGCATGAATTGCGAGGCCGGAATCACCGAGCCATCCATCATGCGGCTGGCGATCAGCTCGCGGTTGATGGCAAGCGACAGGGCACGGCGCACCCGCTTGTCTTTCAGCGGATTGCCCTTCAGCGGCGGCTGGCCATCCTTGGGCCCCACGAAGGGGCTGTCGTCGCGGTCTGAATCCAGCGCGATGTAATGCACCACCGAACTGGGGCCGCTATACATTGCGAAACGCGCATCGTCGCGGAAACGCGGGATATCGGCAGGCGGCACTTCGTCGATGGCATCCACCTGGCCAGACAGCAGGTTGGCGATGCGGGTCGGGTCGCTTTTGATGACTTTCTCGACAACCTTGCCCCAGGCCGGTTTGCCGCCCCAATAGCCGGGATTGGCTTCCAGCACCAGGCGGTCGCCATTCACCCATTCAACCACCTTGTAGGGGCCGGTGCCGACGCAGAAGGCGCTGCCGGTGTTGAAATCCGCCGTGCTGGCATTGGCCAGCGCCGCTGGGATGATGAACACGCGCGAGAGATCGCCAGGCAAGGTGGGATTGGGTTCTTTGGTGTGGAAGCGCACCAGATGATCGTTGACGATCTCGACGCGATCGATCGATTTGGTGAACTGGCTGAACAGATTCGGGCTGTTCGGCACATTCGGCACGCGGTTATAGGTGGCGGCCACATCGGCGGCGGTGAAGGGCATGCCGTTGTGATACTTCACATCGCGGCGCAGGGTGAATTCCCAGGTCAGATCATTCACCAGCTTGTAACCGGTGGCCAGCGCCGGCTGCACGCGCAGATTGGAATCCAGCAGCATCAGCGCATCGAAAATCAGGCTGTGGCTGGAACCCTGCGGAAAGCCGTTGAAGAAATGCGGATCGAGGGTGTTCAGCTCCAGCTTGGTGCCGAGCGTGAGGGTACCGGGCACCGCCGTTACCTGAGCCAGAAGCTGGGCCTGAGCCTGGGCCGCCAGGCCTGGGGCCAGCAGGCTCGCCGCAGTTCCGCCAAGAATAAAGTCACGCCGGTTTATATGGTGCATTGCGATCTCCCTGTTGCACTCATTAGTATAGAAGGCAGCCCGCTTCCGCTGTCAAACAATAATACGGTGTCATGTCGAACCAGCCCCAACCAAAGCTTCCTCGCATCGCCTTCGGCGGCTTCATGCTGGAAAGCAACAATCATTCACCCGTCGCCACCGAAGCCGAGTTCCGCGATGCCGTGTTGCTGGAAGGCGCCGCGCTGCTGGCCGATATCGCCAAGCCGGCGCCCGCCGTGCCGCCCACCGTCACCGGCTTCACCAAGGCGATGGATGAATATGGCGCCTGGCAGAAGCTGCCGTTGGTGATGGCGGCGGTAGGCGCATCCGGCCCGGTGGATCAGGATTTCTTCGACTGGCTGGTGCGCCGCATGGTGGAGGAATTGCAACAGCATATCCGCGACGGCGGGCCGGTTGATGCGATTTTCCTGTCGCAGCACGGCGCCGCCATCGGTACGCGCGATATCGATCCCGATGCCACGCTGTTTGCAGCCCTGCGCGATGTGGTAGGCCCCGATGTGCCGCTGATCGCCACGCTGGATCTACACGCCAATGTAAGCCGCGCGATGATCGACCTGACCAGCATGATGGTGAGCTATCGCTGCAACCCGCATACCGATATGGCGGATCGCGGCGCCGATTGCGCGCGGCATCTGCAACGCCTGCTGGGCAAAGGGCCTGAGCGCGGCGAGCGCCCCGCCCGTGGCTTTCAGAAACTGCCCTTCATTCCACCCTCCACATCGCAGAACACCAAGGCCGGCCCTTATGCCGATCTGATCGCTTTCGGCCAGCGTTATGTGGGCGAGGATGTCTGGGATGTGTCGATCAATTCCGGCTTCTCGCTGGGCGACACGCCGAAAAACGGCATGTCGGTGATCGTGACCGCCGATACTCAGGCGCGCGCCGATCAGGTGGCACGCGAAGTGGCGGCGCAGGCCTGGGCAACGCGGCATGATTTCGTCGCCCGGTTGACCAGCATCGAACAATGCGCCGCCATGGCATTGGCGGCTTCGCGCGATGCCGGCAAACCCGCCTTGCTGTTTGCCGATGTGGCCGACAATCCCGGCGGCGGCGGCGGCGGCAACACACCTTATCTGCTGGACGCCTTCTACAAGGCCGGCGTTGAAGGCTGCGCACTGGGGCCGTTCTTCGATCCCGAACTGGCGGCGGAAGCTCATCGCTTGGGCGAAGGCGTGCAATTCCCCGCCGCCTTCAACCGCAAGCCATCCACGGAATTCTCCGGCACCCTCACCCTGCCCGGCCGCGTGGTGAAACTATCGGATGGCCTGTTCGTCGGCCGGCGCGGCATGGCGGCTGGCCGGCAAATGGATATGGGCAAGGCGGCGGCAATCCAGGTGGGCGGCATCACCGTGGTGGTGACCACCTATCGCCATCAGGCGCTGGATCCGATGTTCTTCGAAAGCCTCGGCATCGACCTGCACAAGCTGCGCAGCTTGATCGTGAAGTCGCGCGGGCATTTCCGCGCCGGCTTCGACGATATCTTCACCGATCAGCAGATCATCGAGGCCGATGCGCCGGGCCTGACCACGCCGATGCTGCAGCGCGTGCCGTGGCGCGAGGTGCCGCGTCCGATCTTTCCGCTGGATCCAGAGATGGACTGGACGCCGGCGTAATTTATCAGGGCCGGAGAAATCCTACCCGCGCCCTCAGGAGCGCAGGAAACCTACCCGCGCCCTCAGGGGCGCAGGAAACCAACCCGCGCCCTCAAGGGCGCAAGAAGCCAACTGTATCGTAAACTTCGCGCAGCACTGGCGCCGACAGCGCGCGGGCGCGTTCGCCGCCCTTGCGCAGAATGCCATCCACATAGCCGGGATCGGCCATCAGGCGGCGCATCTCGGCGGTGATCGGGCCCATATGGGCCACTGCCGCCTCGGTCAACGCACGCTTGAAATCGGCAAAGCCCTTGCCGGCGAAGTCCGCCACCACATGATCCAACGGCTTGTCGGTGAGCGCGGCATAGATACCCATCAGGTTCTGCGCCTCGGGCCGGCCTTCCAGGCCTTCTGTGGTTTCGGGCAGGGCCTGGGTATCGGTCTTGGCGCGCTTGATCTTATCGGCAATCGCATCCGATGTATCGGTGAGATTGATGCGCGACTGATCGGAGAGATCCGATTTCGACATTTTCTTCTGTCCGTCGCGCAGGCTCATCACACGCGTGGCGGTACCGAAAATCTGCGGCTCGGTGAGCGGAAAGAATTCGCCGCCGTAATCATGATTGAATTTCTGCGCGATATCGCGGGCCAGTTCCAGATGCTGCTTCTGGTCCTCGCCCACCGGCACATGGGTGGCCTTGTAGGCCAGAATATCGGCGGCCATCAGCGCCGGATAGGCAAACAGGCCCAGCGACACATTCTCGCGGTCCTTGCCGGCCTTCTCCTTGAACTGCGTCATGCGGTTCATCCAGCCCATGCGGGCCACGCAATTGAAGATCCAGGCCAGGGTGGTGTGATCGGGATTCTGGCTTTGGTTGAACAGCACATTGCGTTCGGGATCGATGCCGGAGGCGATCATGGCGGAAGCAAGCTCGCGGGTGGAGCGCACCAGATCGGCCGGATCCTGCCACACCGTGATGGCATGCATGTCGACCATGCAGAAGATGCACTCGAATTCGTTTTGCAGCTTCACCCAGTTGCGCACAGCGCCCAGGTAGTTGCCGAGATGCAGATTGCCGGAAGGCTGGATGCCCGAGAAAATGCGCCGTTGGAAGGCCATGGTCAGTCCCTTTGCTTATGCGCCGGTGGAACGGTCGCGGAATTGGGATGGTGCGGCGCGGGTTATCGCCGCCGAATGCTTGGGCGTCAACCGTCCCGGCGCAACATGGCACGCCATTCCGCCGGCTTTGTGGCCCGCAAAGCCAGGGCGGCCGCCAGATACACCGCCATGCCACCGCCCACCAGCAGCGCAAGCGCCGCCACCCGCCAGGTCAGGCTTTGCGCATACCAGGGGGCGAGCGCACGATCCAGACCCCAGAGCGCAAGCGCCATCAGCAGGGCGGCCAGCAGAATCAAACCGCTGCGCCGGATCAGCCGGGCATCGGGCTGCCAGGCATCGCGGCGATACAGCGCCCAGGCCAACTGGCCGGCATTGCCCCAGGCGGCAAGCCCGGTGGCCAGGGCGAGACCGACATGGCCGAGCCAGGGCATCAGCGCCAGGCTGAGTGCGAGATTGACCGCGATGGTGACAAAGGCGATGCGCACCGGGGTTCTGGTATCCTGCCGGGCATGGAAGCCGGGCGTGAGCGCCCGCGCCAGGGTATAGGCCGGCAAACCTATCGAATAGGCCAGCAACGCATCGGCGCTGGCCCTGGCGGCCTGGGCATCGAAGGCGCCGCGTTCGAACAACACCGACATGATCGGCAGCGGCACGATGATCAGCGCCGCCGCTGCCGGCAGCGAAATCAACAGGCAGAATTCCAGCGCGCGATTCTGCTGGCGCGCTGCCGCCACGGTGTCGCCGCGTGCCAGCAAGGCCGACAGTGCCGGCAGCAGGACGGTGGAAATCGCCACACCCACCACGCCGATGGTGAGCTGGTTGATACGGTCGGCATAAAACAGATACGACACCGCGCCCACCGGCAGCAGGGATGCCAGGATCACGCCGATCACCAGATTGATCTGCATCGCACCGGCGCCGATGGCGGCCGGCAGGATCAGCGCGAACAGACGCTTCACCACCGGCGGCAGGACCGGCCAGCGCAACCGCAGC
The DNA here is from genome assembly GCF_019636075.1 of Ferrovibrio sp. GTDB lineage: Bacteria > Pseudomonadota > Alphaproteobacteria > Ferrovibrionales > Ferrovibrionaceae > Ferrovibrio. Next base: position 27,299 of record NZ_JAHBYG010000034.1, on the reverse strand, counting down.
TTCACACCGGCACGCGCCGCCCACCAGACCAGCCAGAGGAATTGCACCAGCCCGGAAGCCAGCGTGCCCCAGGCCAAGGCCGCGCCGGCACTGCCCAGCGGCCCGGTCAGCAACGGCAGGCAGACGATCATCGTGATGTTGAGCAGGATCGGCGTGGCGGCAAAGGCGGCGAAACGGCCCAATCCGTTCAGCACCGCGCCATACAAGGCCGCCAAGCTGATGAAGGCCAGATAGGGAAAGGTGATGCGGGTATAATCGACAGCCAGATCGAACCGCGCCGGATCATCGGCAAAGCCCGGCGCCAGGCCCAGCATCACCAAAGGCATGGCGATCTGCGCCAGAATGCTGAACCCCAGCACCACTGGCAACAGCAAGGCCAAAGCCTGTTCGGCGAAACGCCGCGCCGCCGCCAGCCCGCCCCCCTTGTTCAGGGTTTCGCTGTAAAGCGGCAAGAAGCCGGCGGTAAAGGCACCCTCGGCAAACAGCGAGCGGAAGAAATTCGGCAGCCGCAGCGCCACGAAGAAGGCATCGGCCGCCACGCCGGCGCCAAGATAGCGGGCGATCATGAGATCCCGCACAAAACCGAACACCCGGCTCACCATGGTGAGGCCGCCGACGGTTGCGATGGCGCGGAACAGATTCATACCCTCGCTTATCGCAAAGCCCGCAGGCTTGCGAAAGCCTCCGCCCGCAGAAAGCCTTAATGGCAGAATGCCTCAATCGAAGCGGTAGCTATCCATCGAAAGGCTGCCGAACTGCATGGAGCGATGCAGGGCCGTGGCCGGCTGGCCCGGGGTTGCGGCGCCCAAGGCCACATAAAGCGGCAACAGATGTTCGTCGGTGGGGTGGTTGCGCCGGGCCTCGGGGGCCTTGCTGCGATACTCCAGCAATGCGGCATCGTCGCGCTGGGCCAGCTTGTCGGCCATCCAATCGGCGAAATTCTGCGCCCAGGGAAAGCTGGCGCCGCCACGGCCATCGCCGTGCACATTGCGGTCCAGTTCGCGCAGGTTATGGGTCATCGACCCGGTGGCGAGGATCAGCACGCCCTCCTCGCGCAAAGGCCGCAAGGCCACGCCCAGTGCATGATGATGCGCGGGTCCGAGATGGCTCTGGATGCTCAATTGCAGCACCGGGATATCGGCCTTGGGATAGGCCATGTAAAGCGGTGTCCAGGCGCCATGATCCAGGCCGCGCGCCGGATCGACGGCAGATTTGAAGCCGGCCTCATGCAGCCGGCGGGCTATGCTTTCAGCCAGTTCCGGCGCGCCGGGCGCGTTGTAATGGATCTGATACAGCGCCTGCGGAAAGCCGTAGAAATCGTGGATGGTTTCAGGTGTGGCGGGACCGCCCAACAGCGGCTCGGCAGTTTCCCAATGGGCGGAAACCGCAAGGATAGCCTTCGGCTTGGGGAAGCCTGCCCCGAAGCTGCGCATGAAATCCCGCGCCGGCGAATCGAGCAACACCGTCATCGGTGAGCCATGGCTGATGAAAAGGGCCGGCAACATGGGGGAACTCCGTCCTGGGGGCTATGGCTTTTCAGCTATAGCAGCCCCAGGACGATTTCAATAAGTAACCATCCATATTTCGATGGTTACCAAGTGCAAACTACCTAGTTTACCCGGGAGATTTACTCAGCCGCGTCGGCTACGTGCCGATAACCCTGAACCGTGGCCGGGCGATGCAGCTGCTTGCCGATATAGGCAAACAGGCTGGCAAAGGCGGCGGCGATGGCCTTGGCGCGCAGCTTGCGGGCTTCGATTTCGTAATGGAGAACGGCAGCGGTGGAAATCTGGGGAAGCTGGGTCATTGGTGACCTCCTGTGTCTGGGTGAGGAAACCCTATGCCCATTCCTTTAAAGACATAATACACTTTATTTTCACAAATTATTTCCATACAGTCACAAATAATGGACCGCTTAAGTGAACTGGAATGCTTCGTGCGGGTGGTGGAGCAAGGCGGTTTCACCGCCGCCGCCAAAACCCTGCGCATCACGCCATCTGCCGTCAGCAAATTGCTGGCCCGGCTGGAAGACCGGCTGGGCGCGCGGCTACTGCAACGCACCACGCGGCGTATCGCACTCACCACCGAGGGCCGCATCTATTACGAACAGGCCCGCGAAATCCTCTCCGAACTGGCGGCGGCCGATGCCAGCATCGGCGGCAGCGAACGCGAGCCGCGCGGGCAATTGCGCGTCTGCCTGCCGCATGGTTTCGGCATGGCGCAGATCGTGCCGCTGATTCCCGATTTCCGCGCCCGCTATCCCAATGTGGACCTACTGATCAATTTCACCGACCACAACGTGGATCTGGTATCCGAAGGTTATGATGCCGGCCTGCGCCTGATGGATACCGGCGAGGAAAGGCTGATCGCACGCAAGCTGGCGGATTACACGCGATTGATCTGCGCCGCGCCAAGCTATATCGAAGGCCATGGCCTGCCCAAACATCCGCGCGATCTGGCCGGCCATCGCATGCTGCTATCGTCGAGCACCGACCTGCTCAACCGTCTGCCGATCAGACGTGAGGATGGCGGCACCGAATTCATCACCCTGCCGGGCGCCATCGCCACCAATTCCAGCGATGCGCTCTATCGTTTTCTGCGCGCCGGGCTGGGGCTTGCCTATGCTTCGGATTTCGCCGTGCATACCGATATCACGCAAGGCCGATTGATCACCGTGCTGGATACCTGGCTGGCACCGCAGACCTGGCCGATCTATGTGGTGTATCCCGAGCGCAAGCATCTGGCGGCCAAGGTGCGTGCCTTCGTGGATTTTCTGGCAGAGCGTTTCAGCCCGCAACCGCCCTGGAGCACCGCCTGGGCGCGCAACGCCCAGCGCAACGTTCAGCGCAACGTTCAGGCATCCGAAGCCGCGCGCAAAAGGGCCGCCACATCCGCGTCTGATTTATCGAAGCCGCAAACAAAGCGATAAAGCCCGGCTGCTTCGTCCCAGGGATGGAACAGCGCGCCGTGCGCCTTGAGGCCCTGCACCTGCCTGTCCGGCAGATACACGAACACCTCGTTGGCCTCCACCGGATAGGCAAGGCGCAGGCCCTGCCCGGCAAGGCCATCGGCCAGTTGTTTTGCGCGGGCATTGGCGTTGCCAGCCAGCCGCAGCCATAGGCCATCTTCCAGCATCGCCAGCAATTGCGCCGAGAGAAAGCGCATCTTGGAAAACAGATGCCCGCCGCGCTTGCGGCGATAGATGAATGCATCGGCCAGTTCGGGCTTGAAGAAGATCACGGCCTCTGCCGCCAATGCGCCATTCTTAGTGGCGCCGAAACCCAGCACATCCACGCCGGCACGCCAGCTCAGATCGGCCGCATGATGATTGCCGGCCGCAACGGCATTGGCGAAACGCGCGCCATCCATATGCAGCAGCAGGCCATGCTGGCGTGCGATGGCCGAGAGGGCGGCGATTTCTGCCGGCGCGTAAACCGTGCCGCATTCCGTGGCCTGGGCGATCGAAATCGCACGCGGCTGCGGATGATGCTGCACGCCGCGCCAGCCCTGCGCCAGATGCGCCTGCAATGCCTGCGGATCGATCTTGCCGCCGCCGCCCGGCAGCGGAACCAGCCGCGCCCCGGCGGTGAAGAATTCCACCGCGTTGCATTCATCTACCGCGATATGGCTTTGTTCATGGCAATAGATCGCGCCATGGCCAGGGCTGAGCGCATCCAGCGCCAATGCATTGGCCGCCGTTCCGGTGGCCACCGGAAATACCCGGCAGGGCGTATCGAACAATTTGGAAAATGCCGCATCCAGTTGCGCGCTGTATTCGTCGGCGCCGTAGGATGAAGCATTGCCCTGATTGGCGGCCTGGATTGCGGCAAGAATTTCCGGCGCCATGCCGGCCACATTGTCGGAACGGAAATCCATCATGCTTCCTCGATCTGCAGATCAACAGACGCAAAACCGCCTTGCGGCTGCGGCCGGAACGCCGCCGGCATATCGGCACGCCCGGCCTGCACGGCGGAAATCAGCCAGAGCAATCCGGGTTCATAGATCATCGCCGCATCCATCGCCGAGGGCACGGCACGACCATTGGGATGGCTATGCCAATGGCCCAACAGCAGGCCATCGCGGGGCTGTTCACGCAAACGCCGGCGCAATGCGAATTGCACTGCCGGATCGATTTCGAACCCCGCGCGTTTATCGACAGCCACATTGGGCGCCGGCACGATTTCGGTGATCGTATCGTTATGGCCCACCAGCAGGGCGCAGGCTTCTTCCGGCCAGGCCGCTTCAGCCAGTTGCGCCAGTTGCGCGGCCAGCTTTGCCGGAATCCGCATCAGCGTTCGGCCTGGATGGTGAGGCTGGAAAGCGGCGCCAGGCTGCGCGCATCCAGGCTGAGCAGGCGTTCCGATCCATCGGCAAGCTGAATGCGCAGGATCACCCGATCGGCCGCACCGAAGCTTTCCAGCAGGCGTGCGCCGCGCGGCAGGCTCAGCGCCTCGGGGGAAACCGGGCCAGCGCCCTGGCTTGTGGCAGGAATGCCGGCTGCCTGCTTGCGGGCCGGCGCGCCGGTGATCATGCCCACGATCAACGCCAGCAGCAGGATCACGAATAGCGCGCTCAAGCCGATGACGAGCGGCTTCAGCCACCGTAATCTCGGGTCGGTTTCCTGCTCTGTCGCCATCACCTAGATCCGTGCAAACAAACGATCCCACATCAAGCCAGTTGCCCGCCGTTTCGCCGGACCAATCCGGCCAAAGGCTGGACCGGTTCATGGCCGAAAGCCTGGGCAGCGATTTATCGCGCTCACGCCTGAAAGCGCTGATCCAGGAAGGCCATGTAACGCTGGGCGGCGCGACCATAACCGACCCCTCGCGCAAGATCAAACCGGGCGAAATCTACAGCCTGGCGCTGCCGGCGGCCGAAGAGGCTGTGCCGCAGGCCCAGGATATTCCGCTGCATGTGGTGTTCGAGGATGCGCATCTGATCGTGATCGACAAGCCGGCCGGCCTGGTGGTGCATCCGGCGCCGGGCAATCACGACAACACCCTGGTGAATGCCCTGCTGCATCATTGCGGCGACAGCCTGGCCGGTATCGGCGGCGTGAAGCGCCCGGGCATCGTGCATCGCATCGACAAGGATACCTCCGGCCTGCTGGTGGCCGCCAAAACCGATGCTGCCCATCACGGCCTGGCCGATCTGTTCGCGCGCCATGATATCGACCGCGAATATCTCGCCCTGGTGAACGGCCAGCCCAATCCGGCCCGAGGCAGCATCGCCGGCGCCATCGGCCGCGACCCGCAGGACCGCAAGCGCATGGCGGTCCGCGCCAATGGCAAACCGGCGGTGACGCATTACACCACCGAGCGCGTGTTGCGCGACATCAACGGCTATCCCTTCGCCAGCCTGTTGCGCTGCCGGCTGGAAACCGGCCGCACCCATCAGATTCGCGTGCATCTGGCCAGTATCGGTCATGGCCTGCTGGGCGATCCGGTTTATGGCCGCGCCCGCCCGGCCAGAAGCGCCAAGCTGACCGAGCCGGCCAAGGCCGCTTTGGCGCAGTTCAAACGCCAGGCGCTGCATGCCGCCGTGCTGGGCTTCAAGCACCCTATAACCGGCGCGATGCTGCGCTTTGAAAGCCCGCTTCCGGCGGATTTCGAAACCTTGCTGGCGGCGCTCAGTTAAGCCTGAAAGTCGCCCGCACGAAGCCCAGCAGATCCTGCAGCGATTGCGCCTTGGCCAGGGCATTCACCCCGCCGCTGACACCGAGCGTAACGCAGCCTGCCATCGCCTTGGCCCCGGCGCCGGCAATCGGCTTGCCGCCCGGGCCATGGGTGGCGATGCCGGAGGTGCGTTCGATCCAGCCGCCATCGGCTTGTTCCACCCAGAAGCAGCGGCTGAAATTCTGCCCGGTGGCGATGCTGTAGGCCGGGCCGGCATCGAAGCCATGCTTGGCATCGGGATAGATTTTGGTTTCCACCGGGGCGCCGGCGGCCCGCATGCGGCCACTCAATTCCAGGCAGGCCTCGCTGCCCACATAGGTATCGGCGGCGCCCATCAGCACCAGCACGGGTGCGCCGGTGGGCGTGACATCGTGATACAAATTGGTGCAACCGGGATAGAACGGCACATGCAGGGCATAGCGCTCGCCTTTCGGCGCGAAACGCACCGCCTGCTTTTCCAGCGCCGCATACAGCGCCGAGGTGCCGCCCTTGGAAAAGCCGACAATGCCGATGCGTTTGGCATCCAGCCCCGGATGCGCAACGGCGGCCCGCAACACACCCATGGCATCGGCCAGGAATTCCAGGCCGGTGACGGCCGATTGGTCCTGCACCGTGCTGGTCACGCCGCGCGGGGTGAAGCTGTCGATCACGATGGCGGCCAGCCCTTCGGCGATGAAGGCACGGGCATAGGCATATTCGCGGGTATTGCTCACCCCGCCGCTGCCATGATGGATCACCATGGCGGCCAGCGGGGCCTGATCGGCCTTGCCGGCCGGCGGCAGAAACAATTCTGCTGCATAACGCGCCGGCTTGCCCTTGGTGACGGTATCGAATTCCAGGGCTTCCTTGCGGGCCTGCCCTTGAGCCTGGACCTGGGCTTGGGCCTGCCCTTGGGCGGCAGCCTGCAACACCAGTAGCAAAGCCGCCAGCAGCCCGCGCCGCCACATTCTCCCCCGCATCTTCCACTGCATGGCACTCTCCCACGGATCTGCCGCTTGGCCAGCTTATCAGCGGGCCGCCTCTGTGGTAACATCTAAGGTATTGATTTTACTGTTATCGACTCTTGCGCACAGGAAGCGCCGAATTGCCGCGTGGGTATACCAAAGGGTGATCGGCATCACGGTTCGGCCGGAATAAGCTGAGCGCCGCCCCATTTTGGCCGCATTAGGAGGCTGGGATATTGACCATGCCAGGGATCGATACCAAATCCAAATCCGAGCCAGGGGATAACCCTGCTGGGGGAGAGTCTGAAAAAGCCATGACCAGTCGAAGCCTTACCTTACCCGCCCTGTCCGCCGATGGCGGCTTGACCCGTTATTTGAGCGAAATCCGCCGGTTTCCCATGCTGGAACCGAACGAGGAATTCATGCTGGCCAAAAGCTGGCAGGAACGCGGCGATGTGGAAGCCGCCCATAAGCTGGTGACCAGCCATTTGCGCCTGGTGGCGAAGATCGCCATGGGCTATCGCGGCTACGGCCTGCCGGTGGGCGAACTGATCGCCGAGGGCAATATCGGCATGATGCAGGCGGTGAAGCGCTTCGACCCCGACAAGGGCTTCCGGCTCTCCACCTATGCCATGTGGTGGATCCGCGCCTCGATCCAGGAATATATCCTGCGCTCCTGGTCGCTGGTGAAGATCGGCACCACCGCCGCGCAGAAGAAGCTGTTCTTCAACCTGCGCCGCATCCGTGGCCAGATGAAGGCCATCGATGGCGGCCAGCTCACCCCCGAGCAGGTGGAGAAGATCGCCACCCAGCTGGATGTGTCGCGCGAGGAAGTGATCAGCATGGACCGCCGCCTTGCCGCGCCGGATTCCAGCCTGAACGCCCCGTTGCGCGGCGGCGAGGAAAGCGATGGCCAGTGGCAGGATTGGCTGGTGGATGAAACCCCCAGCCAGGAAACCCGCATGGCCGAGGGCCAGGAATTCCAGGCCCGCAATTCCCTGCTGCAGCAGGCCATGGGCAACCTGAATGAACGCGAGCGTGAAATCCTGATCCAGCGCCGCCTGGTGGACGAACCCGCCACGCTGGAAGAGCTTTCCGCCCGCTTCAATATCAGCCGCGAACGCGTGCGCCAGATTGAAGTGCGCGCTTTCGAGAAAGTGCAAAAAGCCGTGCGCGAAGCGGCCTTGCGCGATGGCATCGTGGCGGCGGAGTAAGCCGGGGATAAGCTGGCGAAATTATTCGTTATCCAGGCGATCAAGCTCCGCCTGGATTGCCGTTTCCAATGGCCCTACTCGAATTTTGATCGTCTTCCAAACCTGATCCAGATCGATCCGGAAATATTCATGAGCGAATACGTTGCGAAGGCCGCGTATTTCTTTCCACAGCAAATCGGGGTGGCGCTCAATCATCTCTCGCGGTAAATGGCGAGATGCTTCCGAGATTTCCATCAACACCGCTTTGATCGCAAAAACCGTTTTGCTGTCGCGCTGAAAACTCTCACGATCCATACCGGCCATGAAGGAGCGGATATGGGAGATATTCTCAAGGATGCTCTGCAGCCAGAACCGTGTGTTGGGCATAATCAGAAGGCGGCCCTAAAATCACGCTCGGCTTCGATACGAACATCCTCGATCATCGAATTGAAGCCAACCACATCCACATCACGGCCGGTTTCCGCCGTAACATGTTCCCGCACCCCCTCGGTCAAACCGATATAGCTCAGCAGGTCCATATCGGCCTTCGGATCGATGCGCAGCCCGATATCGATATCGCTGTCGGGTCGCGCTTCACCGCGCGCCAGAGAGCCGAACACACCGGCCGAAACCACGCCCTGTTTTTCCAGTTCGGGCCGCATCCGGCGCAACAGGCCGAGCACGCGGTCGAGCAGCGGCAGCTCCGCCTGGGCCAAGCCTTGCTCCAGCAACCGCCGGATCGCCTCGGTACGCGGCATGCGCTGAGCAAGCCGGTAGGCCTCGACTTTCTCAAGCAAGGGCGGGTCGATCGGCAGCAGGATGCGGGTCATGCTCATAGGGTATATATACCCTACTCGGCAGAGTATATATACCCGGAATTAATGCCGATAAACCGGCATTAATTCTCGCCCAGTTCAATCCTCGAAGGGATCCTTCATCAGGATGGTATCGTCGCGCTCCGGCGAAGTGGAAAGCAGCGCCACCGGGGCGCCGATCAGCTCCTCGATGCGGCGGACATACTTCACCGCCGTGGCCGGCAGGTCCACCCAGGAACGGGCGCCGCGCGTGGTTTCGCTCCAGCCTTCCAGGGTTTCGTAGACCGGCTTGGCAGCCGCCTGATCGCCCATGCCGGAGGGGAAGTAATCCAGCAGCTTGCCGTTCACCTCATAGCCGACGCAGATTTTCAGTTCCTTGAGGCCATCCAGCACATCCAGCTTGGTGAGCGCGATGCCATGGATGCCGTTGAGCTTCACGGTCTGGCGCACCAGCACGGCATCGAACCAGCCGCAGCGCCGCTTGCGCCCGGTGACGACGCCGAATTCATGGCCCTTCTCGCCCAGCCATTGGCCGGTCTCGTCGGTGAGTTCGGTGGGGAACGGACCTTCGCCCACGCGCGTGGTATAAGCCTTCACGATGCCGAGGATATAGCCCAGCGAGCCCGGCCCGAGGCCCGAACCGGCCGCCGCCGAACCCGCCATGGTGTTGGACGAGGTGACATAGGGATAGGTGCCGTGATCCACATCGAGCAACGAACCCTGCGCGCCCTCGAACAGGATGCGCTTGCCGGCGCGGCGGGCTTCGTCCAGGTCTTTCCAGACCGGCGCGGCATAGGGCAGGATTTTCGGCGTGATCTCGGCCAGATCCTTCAGCAGCGCTTCACGATCCACCAGCGGCGCGCCCAATCCCTTGCGCAGCGCGTTATGGTGCGCCAGCAGGCCATCCACCTTGCGCGCCAGCGACGCCGTGTCGGCCAGATCGCAAACGCGGATGGCGCGGCGGCCGATCTTGTCTTCATAAGCCGGACCGATGCCGCGCCGCGTGGTGCCGATCTTCACACCTTCCGACGAATCCTCGCGCAGACCATCCAGTTCGCGGTGCAACGGCAGGATCAGCGCGGCATTGTCGGCCACACGCAGATTGCCGTGATCCACTGTCACGCCCTGGGCGCGCAGCTTGTCGATCTCGGCAAACAGCGCCCAAGGGTCCACCACCACGCCATTGCCGATCACGGCCAGCTTGTTCTTGCGCACGATGCCCGACGGCAGCAGCGACAGCTTGTAGACATTCTCGCCGATCACCAGGGTATGGCCGGCATTGTGGCCGCCCTGAAAACGCACCACCACATCGGCCCGCAAGGAAAGCCAATCGACAATCTTGCCCTTGCCTTCGTCGCCCCATTGGGCGCCGACCACCACGACGTTGCTCATCGCATTCCCCTAAAGAAACATCAGACCGGGCGAATCGCCCGGCCATCCCACCAGGCAGAGCAGCCGGCGGCCTTCGCCGCCTTGGCCGCATCGCCTTCATCCTCCAAAGCCGCCCAGGTGGCATGGCCCTGGCTGCGCAAATCCGCCGCCTGATCATGCGGCGTGCCGAATGGCAGATATAGCAGTTGCGGCGCCGGCTGGGCCGGCAGGCCACGCATCACGCTATCGAGATACAACGTGAAACCGGTGGCGGTTTCGCCCGCCGGCGTGACATAGCGCCCGCCCCGGCCCAGTTCGCCGCGCACATTGCGGGCAAACAGCGTGAAGCTGATGCCGCTGTGATATTCGAAGCCGCGGAATTCGCCGGGATCGAGCGTCACCAGCAGATCGGGCGCGGCCTGCGCCACACCCGCCACCAACCTATCGAGATCGGCCACGATGGCGGCGGCTTCAGCAGACAGCTTCAGCGCCTTCAGGCCATCCAGCGCGGCACGCGCCGGGCCGGCCAGTTGCAGCAGCTTGAGCAATTGTTCCGTCGCCGGACCGGCGGTTGCCTTGAGTTCGGCGGCATCCTTGCGATCCAGCGCACGGCGCGCCGCCTTGGCCTGGCGCGGCTCCAGCCCATGCGCCGCCATGATGGCAGGCGCCAGCAGCGGCTGGGTGATATCCAGCGAGAGATGCGGCACGCCAAGGCTGGCCACGGCGCCAGCCGCCAGCAAAGCCACTTCCAGATCGGCGGCCAGCGCGCCGGAGCCGATCAATTCCACGCCGGCCTGGGCGAATTGCCGCTCGGGCCGCAATTGGGTGCCGCGCACGCGCAGCACCTGGCCGGCATAGCATAGCCGCAGCGGGCGCTTGGCCGGCTTCAACCGCGAGGCCGCGATGCGCGCCACCTGCAAAGTGATATCGGTGCGCAGGCCCATCATGCGTTGCGACACCGGATCCATCACGCGAAACATCTGGCCGGCCAGATCCTGGCCCGAACCGGCCAGCAAGGTTTCCTCGAATTCGATCAGCGGCGGCTTCACCCGGGCATAGCCCTGGCGCGTGAAGGCGGCCAGCAGGGTTTCGCTGGCCTGGGCTTCCCATTCGGCGCGCGGCGGCAGCACATCGCGCAAGCCAGCCGGCAGCAATGCGCTGACCGCTTCCGCCTCGGCCTGCTCCGCCGTTTTTGCCCGCGCTTTGTTTGCCATGGCGGTTACTGGTTGGTGAAGTTGGCTTTGCGCTTGGCGGCGAAGGCGGCCATGCCTTCCTTCTGATCGTCCATCGCAAAGGTGGAATGGAACATGCGGCGTTCGAAGCGAATGCCTTCGGCCAGCGTGGTTTCATACGCGCGGTTCACCGCTTCCTTGGCGATCATCACCGCCGGGCGCGACAATTCGCAGATGCGATCCGCCACTTTCACAGCTTCCTCGATCAACTGATCCTTCGGCACCACGCGGCTGACCAGGCCGCAGCGTTCGGCCTCCGCAGCATCGATCATGCGGCCGGTGAGGCACATTTCCATCGCCTTCGACTTGCCGACGAAACGGGTGAGCCGCTGGGTGCCGCCGGCGCCGGGAATGGTGCCGAGATTGATTTCCGGCTGGCCGAATTTGGCGGTGTCGGCCGCCAGGATGAAATCGCACATCATCGCCAATTCGCAGCCGCCGCCCAGCGCATAGCCAGCCACCGCGGCGATCACCGGCTTGCGACAGCGCGTAACGCGCTCCCACTTTGCGGTGACGAAATCCTCCTTGAACACATCCATGTAGGATTTCGGCTGCATTTCCTTGATATCGGCGCCGGCGGCAAAGGCCTTCTCCGAACCGGTGATGACAATGCAGCCGATGGTATCATCGGCCTCGATGGCATCCAGCGCCTCGGTCAGTTCGCTCATCAACTGGCCATTCAGGGCATTCAGCGCCTGCGGACGATTGAGGGTGACCAGGGCCACCGGGCCGCGCATTTCCACCAGGATCGTTTCGTATGCCATCGCAGTTTCCTCGTTATGCTTACTTTATCGGCGCGATCTCGAACCGCACCGTCAGCAGGCCGCCACGGCTTTCCACCGTCAGGGTCAAGGCCTCGGCCTCGCGTGTGAAACGGCTGGCGGACGCTGGCTGCCAGCCCAGCTGCGGCAGGGTCTGGCCATAAAACGCCAGCAAAGCCTGCCGGTCCAGCCGGCCGCTGGCCACCGCCTGCACGATGCGGCCACCAGGCTTGTCGAAAACCGTGGCCTCGTCGGGATTCTCGCTCAGCCCCGGCATCAGCGGCACGTCATCGGCCACTGAAAGAAAGCCATCCGCAGCATAAGCGGAAGCCTGTCCGACCAGGCCCAGCCCGGCCGCAACCACAATAGCCAGCAGAAGCTTATGGCCGGGCAGCGACATCGGCGGGACCATGCCAGTTTGGCGCCGGATTGGAAAGAGCCGGAAGGCAACCTGGGGTTCAGCGCTGGCAGGCAGCACAGAAGAAAGTGGAACGGCCCGATTGCACGATGCGGCGCACCGCCCGTTTGCAGGCCGGGCAGGGCTGGCCTTCGCGGTCGTAAACCCGGAAGGCATGCTTGAAATATCCCAGTTCTCCGCTGGTTTGCACATAATCGCGCAGACTGGAGCCACCGGCGGCAATCGCCTCCTGCAGCACCTGCTTGATCTCCGGCACCAGGCGCTCCAACCGCTTGGGCGATACACTGCCGGCCAGCCGCTCGGGGTGGATGCCGGCCCGGAACAGCGCTTCCGACACATAGATATTGCCCAGCCCGGCCACCACATGCTGGTCCAGCAGGGCGGCCTTCATGGGGGTGCGCCGACCTTTCAGCGCCGCCGCCAGAGCCGCCGGCGTGAAAGCATCGTCCAGCGGCTCGGGGCCCAGTTCGGCCAGCAATTTGTGGCCCGGCAATTCATGCGGCTCGATCAGGTCCATGGCACCGAAGCGGCGGGCATCGTTGAAGGTGACGGACCAGCCCTCGTCGGTGGTGAAAATCACATGATCATGCTTGTCGATGGCATTGGGCCAGCCGCCCGGCCTTACCAGCATGCGGCCCGACATGCCGAGATGGATCAGCCATACCAGGTCGCCCTTCGGCCCGGCTTCCAGCCGCACCAGGATGTATTTCGCCCGTCTTTCCAGGCCCAGCACCCGTTTGCCCTGAATGCGGGCGGCGAAATCGCGCGGCAGCGGCCAGCGCAGATCGGGCCGCCGCGCTTCGATGCGGGCGATCCTGCGGCCTTCCATTTTCAGCGCCAGGCCGCGCCGGGTGGTTTCCACTTCGGGCAATTCGGGCATGTCCCGTCTATACCCCGGCGCGGCGGTTTCGGCTATCGTCGGGCCGCCATGGAACAGCCCAGCGACAGCACCCATTTCGGATTCACTACCGTGCCCGAGGCCGAGAAGGCCAAGCTGGTGCGCGGCGTGTTCGAAAGCGTGGCACCGCGCTACGACCTGATGAACGACCTCATGTCGGCCGGCGTGCACCGCCTGTGGAAGAATGCCATGGTGGATTGGCTGGCCCCGCGCGGCGCCATCCGCGTGCTGGATATGGCCGGCGGCACCGGCGACATCGCCTTCCGCATCCAAGACCGCGCGCCGCAAGCGCACATCCTGGTGGCGGATATCAACGCCGCCATGCTGGGCCAGGGCCGCAGCCGTGCCATCGACCAGGCGCGGATGGCTCAAGCCAATATGGCGCGTCTGGACTGGGCCTGCATGGATGCCGAGCAGCTCTGCCTGCCTGACCGCAGCGTGGATGCCTATACCATCGCTTTCGGCATCCGCAATGTCACCCATATCGAGCGCGCGCTGGCCGAGGCCTTCCGCGTGCTGAAGCCGGGCGGACGTTTTCTCTGCCTGGAATTTTCCCATGTCACCGATCCGGCATTGGCCAGGCTTTACGACATCTATTCCTTCCAGCTTTTGCCCAAACTGGGCGACTGGGTGGCCAAGGATGCGGAATCCTATCGCTATCTGGTGGAAAGCATCCGCCGCTTTCCCGATCAGGACAGCTTCAAGGCGATGATCGAAGCCGCCGGCTTCGGTCGCGTCAGCTATCGCAATCTTTCCGGTGGCATCGCCGCCATGCATAGCGGCTGGCGCATCTGATGGCCGCAACATTCCGCCATCTGGCGCGGGGCTTTGCCATCCTGCGCATCCTGGCCCGCCATGATGCATTGCAGCCCGATCCGCGCCTGAATCTGCCGGTCGGCGCCAGCTTCGGCCTTGCCGCCTTCAATCTGCTGTTCGGCCGCCGGCAGCCCGGCTTGCGGCGCGGCGAAAAGCTGGCCGCCGCGCTGGCCGAACTGGGCCCCGCCTTCATCAAGCTGGGCCAGGTGTTGAGCGTGCGGCCCGATCTAGTGGGCGAAGACCTGGCGAATGATCTGGGCCAGTTGCGCGACCGTTTGCCGCCCTTTGCCTGGAGCGATGCCAAGGCCTTGCTGGAAGCCGAACTCGGCAGCGATGTCGAACATCTTTATGTCGGCTTCGAGCCCGAAGCGGTGGCGGCGGCCAGCGTGGCGCAGGTGCATTTCGCGGAAACCCCGGCAGGCGATCCGCTGGCGGTGAAATTGCTGCGGCCCGGCGTGGAAGACGCTTTCGCGCGCGACCTGGCGCTGTTTGCCTGGGCCGCCGATCTGGCTGAAACCTATCTGCCCGGCATGGCGCGGCTGCGCCCCGGCGATGTGGCGCGCCTGGTGGCCGATCAGGTGGCCATCGAACTCGATCTGCGGCTGGAAGCGGCAGCGGCCTCGGAATTGGCCGAGAATTTCCTGAACGACCCAGATTTGCTGGTGCCGAAAGTGGATTGGAACCGCACGGCCAGGCGGGTGCTGAGCCTGCAGCGCATCGACGGCATCCGCATCGAGGATCGTGCAGCCTTGCTGGCGGCGGGCCATGACCTGCCGGCCCTGGCGCAGCGGGTGATCCATGTGTTTCTGCGCCAGGCTTTGCGCGATGGGTATTTCCATGCCGACATGCATCACGGCAATCTGTTCGTGCTGCAGGATGGTCGGCTGGGCCTGGTGGATTTCGGCATCATGGGGCGGTTGTCGCTGAAGGACAGGCGCTTCATGGCCGAGATGCTGGGTGCGTTTCTTTCCGGCGATTGGCGCAAGGCGGCGCGTGTGCATTTCGAAGCCGGTTATGTGCCGGCAGACCGCGACCCGGAGCTGTTTGCCCAGGCCTGCCGTTCCATCGGCGAGCCGATCCGCGACAAACCGGTGGCGGAAATTTCCATCGGTCGCCTGCTGGCACAGTTGTTCCAGATCACCGAAACCTTCGGCATGCCCACCCAGCCGCATCTGCTGTTGCTGCAGAAAACCATGGTGACAGTGGAAGGCGTGGCACGCAGCCTGGACCCGCAGGTGAATTTCTGGGATGCCGCCCGGCCGGAGGTGGAAGGCTGGGCGCGGGAAAATCTCGGCCCCGAAGCGCATATACGCGAAGCAGCCAATGAAGCCCTGGCCATGCTGCGGCGGATTCCAACGTTGTTGCAGGGTTTGGAAGACCGGCTGGCGCAACCGCCGGCGCCGGCGCCGATTGTGAGCAGCCCTCCCAAAGGCCGTCAGAACCTGACCCATTGGCTGCTCGGCCTGATCGCGGCCCTCTTGGCCCTGGGCCTTTTGCTCGACTGATTTCTTTTCCGGCGAATTTATATCCCGGTGAATTTATATCCCGGTGAATTTCTCTCGCGGTGAGTTTCTCTCGCGGTGAGTTTCTCTCGCGGTGAATTTCTGGGGCTGAACAGCCCATCGCGAAAGCTTGGCAATAAAACCCGACAAAAATGAAACAAAAAAGAAAAGGGGCAGGTTGCCCTGCCCCTTTCCGAAACCGATCCGGTTGGATCGATTAGAACGTCACGCCGATACCCAGCACGCCGAAGGTCTGCTTGGTGTCAACGGCAGCACCCGGCTGGTCGTTGTCCACGCGGCCAGCGCCGATGAAGGTCAACACGCCCGGGCCGAGCTGATAGGTCAGGCCCGCGGTGATGATGTCATAATCGGTCTTGGCAAGGGTCACAGGAGCCTTGTCTTCACGTGCGTACCATTCGGCACCCACACCGATCGAGCCGGTCTTGGCACCGTCGGTCAGGTAACGAACGCCCACCGAGTAGCCCTTACGCTGCTTGATGGTGGCCGATTCCACGTCTTCCTTGGTGTAGCCGCCGCCGAGGGTGATGGTCGAACCGCCACCAACATCGAACACCAGCTGCGCACCAGCCTGCCAGCCGTTCACGGAACGGTCACGGCCGGCACCCACGATGCCTTCCTGATGACCGGTCATGTACGAACCGTACAGGTTCACGCCCACATCGCCGAAGGTCTCGACGTAGTTGGCGCCAATGGTCCACTGCTGCGAGATCTGGTTGGAACCGGTGATGCCGGTCAGAGTGCCGGTCGAGTTGCCGAAGCCACCGCCGCACGAACGGCCGGTGCCGCCAGTGACGGAAGCGGTAGCAGCGCCCGAAGCCTGCGAGAAGTCTTCGCAACCATCCGGAACATACGACACGCCGATCTGCAGACCCTTACCAGCCTTCGAACCGAAGTAGCGGTCGTTGGCGGTGTACAGGTTGATACCTTCGGCATCGTGGTTGGCGTTCACATACCACATCAGCGGGGTGACGGCGGCAGCGGTGTATTCCGAATGCACGGTGGTGCTGTGGCCCGGCAGAGCAGTCGGGGCGAAGTACAGCATCTTGCCGGAAACGCGGTCGGTCGAACCGATTTCGGCGGTGCCGATGTCCGAGCGGCTCAGGATGAGGTAGCGCTCGTCGATCTGGTCGGTGTAGGTCGAAGCTTCCAGCTCAACGCGGCCGGAGATCACCAGACCATTGTCCAGCACCGAACGCATGTTGAACCAGATTTCGGCGTCAGAGGCGAAGCTCTGGCTGACCTGGTCGACCTGGGCCTGCTTATCGCGGTCCTGGACCTTGTAGAACTGGGTGAAGTAGCCGCCGACGGTGATGGCCGGGGCGGAGGCCTTGACTTGGGCGTGCGAGGCATCGGCGAGCATGAAGCCCGCAGCGGCCACGAGCGCCGATTGCAGAAGCAGCGTCTTCTTCATTTGGTTAATTCCTCTCCCACCGGGTTAATGGTGTTCAGTTTCCCACAAATGGCCAATCGACCCTGGGTGGGCCAACTGATCGCGGGCATGAAGCCATTCCAAGGGTGCGGGTGTCAACCAAAGCCGTATTCTCGGCCGTGCTTTTCCGGGCGGTGTTGCAGGCAAGCCACAGATTGCCGCCACGAATCGATTCGCGCCCTCAACGCACGGATTGATTAAAGAATTTTTCCTTTATGATGACGGCCCAGGGATGGTCGCCGGGGAGGCCGCATGGCAGTCTTGCCGGGCAGACCGGCCCGCTATGGCCCAGAGTGAAAGACCATGGCCCTCAATCCTGACAAACTATGGAAAGACGCCCAGCGGGCACAGGCGCGGGCAGATTGGCCATCCGCAATCAAATCATTGAATCTGCTTATAAAAATCAAACCCAAAGACCCCCGATCCCAGCATTTTCTGGGGATCTGCCAGCGCCATGCCGGCAACCTCGATTCGGCCTGGGCCAGCCTGCAGACAGCACTTGCCCTGACCACCGCCGATGCCCCCGCCCTGCCCGGCCTGTGGCTGGATGCCGGGCTGCTGGCGCGCGAGTCGGGACGATGGGATGCGGCGTTGGAATTGCTCGGCAATGCAAGTATGGCGGGTGGCCGGATCGGCCATGACGCCGCAATCGAGCAGGGCCGCCTGCTGATGGGACTCGGGCGCCGCCGGGAAGCCAGCGCCTGCCTGGAGGATTTGCTGGCCCGCGCCGGGCAGAATCCGGCCGGCAACCTGGCCGAACCAGCCATTCTGCTCGCCCTGATGGCGCTCACCGATGGCGATCTGCCCCGCGGCTGGCGGCTTTATGCCCAGCGCTTCCGGGCGCCACCCAGCATGCTCACCCTGGTCCGGCATGATTTCGGCCTGCCGATGGCGCAGGATATTGCGGGCGCCGCTGGAAAAATCTGGGTCTGGCCGGAGCAGGGCATCGGCGATGAAATCCTGTTCGCCTCGGTGCTGGACGATGCCATCAAAGCCGGCTGGCGCATCAAGCTGGGCTGCTATCGCCGCAATCTGTCGCTTTTCAGGCGCAGCTTTCCGGCATTGGATATCGTGGCGCTGGAAGGCCTGCAGCCAGCCGCGATCCAGGGCGAATGCAGCCACCAGATGCCGCTGGCCGATCTGGTGGCGCGGCTGCGCCCCGATCTTGCCGCCTTCGGTGTGCCGCATGCCTATCTGCGGCCCGATCCCACTGCTGTTGCCGCCATCCGCGCGCGCTACGATGCCGCCTGGCCCGGCAAGCAGCGCATCGGCCTGTCATGGCGCAGCGCGCAGGCTGCGCCGAAGCACAAAAAAGCCGTGGATCTGGCGGCCCTGGCGCGTGCGGCCGCAACGCCCGACCGCATCCTCATCGACCTGCAATATGGCGATACCGGCGCCGAACGCGCGGCCCTGCTGCGCGATCACGGCCTGACGCTTTACCGCGATCCGACCATCGATCCGCTGGGCGAAACCGATCCGGTGGCAGCGCAAATGGCGGCGCTGGATGCGGTGGTGACGATATCCAACACCGCGGCCCATGTGGCCGGCGCCATCGGCGCGCCGGGCCTGGTGCTGCTGCCCGCCGATGATGGCTTGCTGTGGTATTGGTTTCAGCAGGGCGATACGCCGCGCTGGTATCCGCGCCTGCGCCTGCTGCGTCAGCCCCAGCCAGGCGATTGGGCCTCTGTATTGGCCGATCTGCCGGCGCAGCTGCGCCGGATCACCGCTTGATCAAGCGGTAGGCGCGGCCAGGTTCGATCACCCCGCGCTCCACCCGCAACGGTTCGTCATGGGTGGCGGCGATATCATAGCCATGGGTTTCGGCCAGGCCGCGAATATAGGCATCCGATTGCCGGAAGCGGCCGGTGGGCATCAGGCGCACCGGCTTGTCGTCGTCGCCCAGTTCGATGGTGAACAGCAATTCGTGGCGCGGCGTCATGGTGCGGGCGCAATTGGCGAAGATGCCTTCCAGCCGCCCGATATAGATGAACACGTCGGTAGACAGCAGCACATCGTAGGCACAGGGCGGCTTGGCCAGGAAAGGATGCACCTCGGCCTTGTAGAGATGATCGTAGCCGCGCCGGGCCGACAGGCGCAGCATATTGGGCGCCAGGTCCATGCCGTCCAGCCGGCTGGCATAGCGGCGGAATAGCGGTGCGTTGCGCCCGGTGCCGCAGCCGATATCCAGGATGGCGCGGGTCGGCTTGGCCTCCCAGGCGGCATCGGCCAGCAGCGCGATCATCTCCGGCCCGCGATAGCCCAAGGCCTCGAGATGGCTGTCGAAACTTTCGGCATGGCCATCGAATACCCAGAGCAGATAATCGTCTGGCGCACGGTCCGGCACATCGCCATCGGCCAGCATATCCACCATATGTTTTATGGCGCCGGATTGCGGCAGCAGGGCATAGGCCTCGCGGAAGCATTTCAGCGCCTCGGCCTTGTTGCCGGATTCCAGCTCGCACTGCCCCAGCCCCAGCCAGGCCTGCGGCCGCGCCTGCGGATTCTGGCCCTGTTGCAGAATATCGCGGTAAATCGCCGCCGCCTGGGCATGCTGGCCGGAGGTTTGCGCCTCCCAGGCGCGACGGAACAAGGCTTCAAGGCTGGTCATCGCCTTCCCATATCGCTTTTATACTGCCTCTGACAATAATCTGCCGGCACCGGCAAAGCGCTTCGCAGGCCCATGAAACCGCGTCAACCCGTTACGACCCCGGCAATTGGCTTGCAGCCGGGAAATCTGGTATACCCTGCCCGCCCCGGATTTAAGCGGCGGGATAATGCAGGAGCTTGAGTGGAATGGCGATAAAGCGCTCCTTTTGGGAATTGATACCGGTATCGTTGCGGCAAGGCCGTGGCGCAGCCGCCTCCAGGCGCATCCGGACCCATCTGGCCTTGGCCCTGCTGTTGCCGCTCGGCCTGGCGGCCTGCAGCACATCGGGCGATAGCGGCGGCACCACCCGTGGCCCCGAAAAGGATGGCTTCGGCAATTACAATCCGGCACCGGATCCCAACTCTGCGCCTCCATCCGGCATCTTCGGCACCGGCGGCCTGTTCGGCGGCGGCAAGAGCAAGGATGAAGGCGGCGGCGGCATCGGCGTGAACAGCTTTTTGTGGCGCGCCACGCTGGATACGATTTCCTTCATGCCGCTGGCCTCGGCCGATCCTTTCGGCGGCGTGATCATCACCGACTGGTATAATCCGGCGCAAACGCCCAATGAGCGTTTCAAGGTGACCGTGTATATCCTCGACCGTTCGCTGCGCGCCGATGGCCTGCGGGTGAGCGTGTTCAAGCAGGTGCGCCAGGGCGCGGCCTGGCTTGATCAACCGGCGGCGCCGGAAACCGGCGTGAGCATGGAGAATGCCATCCTGCAGCGCGCCCGCGAGCTGCGTGTGGAATCCGAGGCGCGGCGCTGATCAAGCCGCCGCACCTCATCGCCTCTTAATCCTTTCAGCCTTAATCACAGAGTACGGTTTCAGCGATGTCGCGCTACAACGCCAAGGCGGTGGAAGCCAAATGGCAGCAGGAATGGGAAGCGCGCGGCGCCTTCCAGGCCCGCCGCGATCCGGCCAAGCCAAAATATTATGTGTTGGAGATGTTCCCCTATCCCTCGGGGCGCATCCATATGGGCCATGTGCGCAATTACACGCTGGGCGATGTGGTGGCGCGCTACAAGCGGGCGCGTGGCTTCAACGTGCTGCATCCGATGGGCTGGGATGCCTTCGGCCTGCCGGCGGAAAACGCCGCGCAGGAAAAGAAGGTGCATCCGGCGGCCTGGACCTACGACAATATCGCCACCATGCGCGCCGAGTTGAAGCGTATGGGCCTGTCGCTGGATTGGAGCCGCGAGATCGCGACCTGCCATCCGGAATACTACCGGCATCAGCAGAAGCTGTTCCTCGATCTGTTCAAGGCCGGCCTGGCCTATCGCCGCGAAAGCTTCGTCAACTGGGATCCGGTGGATCACACCGTGCTGGCCAACGAGCAGGTGATCGATGGGCGCGGCTGGCGCTCGGGCGCGGTTGTCGAACGCCGCAAGCTGAGCCAGTGGTTCTTCAAGATCACCGCCTATGCCGACGATCTGCTGACTGAACTGGACAAGCTGGAACGCTGGCCCGAACGCGTGCGGCTGATGCAGCGCAACTGGATCGGCAAATCGGAAGGCGCGAAATTCTCGTTTGCCCTGAAAGATCGTGCCGACCGCATAGAGGTGTATTCCACCCGGCCCGATACTTTGTTCGGTGCCAGCTTCGTGGCGCTGTCGCCCGATCATCCGCTGGCCGCCGAAGCCGCGAAAACCGATCCCAAGCTTGCCGCCTTCATCGAGGAATGCCGCCAGAGCGGCACGGCGGAAGCCGAACTCGAAAAAGCCGAAAAAAAGGGCTACCGCACGCCGTTCAAGGTGGTGCATCCCTTCGATGCGAACCAGACGCTGCCGGTTTATGTAGCGAATTTCGTGCTGATGGAATACGGCACCGGCGCGATTTTCGGCTGCCCGGCGCATGACCAGCGCGATCTGGATTTCGCCCGCAAATACGATCTGCCGGTAAAAGCCGTGGTCGCCCGCAAGGGCGATGCGGCTGCGGAAATCGGCACCGAAGCCTTCACAGATACCGATGGCACCGTTGCGGTGAATTCCGGTTTCCTGGATGGCCTGCCGACCGCTGAAGCCAAGCGCGCCGCCATCGCCAAGCTGGAAGAGCTGAAGATCGGCGAAGGCACCGTCACCTATCGCCTGCGCGATTGGGGCGTAAGCCGCCAGCGTTATTGGGGTTGTCCGATCCCGATGATCCATTGCGATTCCTGCGGCGTGGTGCCGGTGCCGGAAGATCAATTGCCGGTGCGCCTGCCCGACGATGTGAGCTTCGACAAACCCGGCAATCCGCTGGATCATCACCCGACCTGGAAGCATGTGCATTGCCCGAGCTGCGGCAAGCCGGCCCGGCGCGAAACCGATACCTGCGACACATTCGTCGACAGCTCGTGGTATTTCGCCCGCTTCTGCAGCCCGCGCGACGCTGCGCCGATGGCCGCCGATGATGTGGATTACTGGCTGCCGGTGGATCAGTATATCGGCGGCATCGAGCATGCGATTCTGCATCTGCTGTATTCGCGCTTTTTCAGCCGCGCCTTGCGCGATACCGGACATCTGAAACTGGCCGAACCGTTTGCCGGCCTGTTCACGCAAGGCATGGTTTGCCACGAAACCTACCGCGATGCCGCCGGCAACTGGCTGCTGCCCACAGAGGTGAAGCGCGACGGCGATGCTTGGGTGCATGTCGGCACCAACGAGCCGATCACCGTCGGCCGCGTCGAGAAGATGTCGAAGTCGAAAAAGAACGTGATCGACCCCGGCCTGATCATCGACACCTACGGCGCCGACACCGCGCGCTGGTTCATGCTGTCGGACAGCCCGCCCGAGCGCGATCTGGAATGGACCGAATCCGGCGTGGACGGCGCCTGGCGCTTCACCCAGCGTTTGTGGCGCCTGATCGCCGAGCCGCGCGCGCCGCTGGCCGCCAAGGATGCACCGCTGCCGGCCAGCTTCGAGGGCCCGGCCCTGGAACTGCGCCGCGCGCTGCACAAGACCATCCTGGCGCTGACCAGCGATCTTGAGCAATTCCACTTCAACAAGGCCGTGGCACGCATCCACGAATTCGCCAATCTGCTGGAAGCCAGCAAGCATGACGATGCCGCCTCCGCCTATGCGCGCCGCGAAGCCTTGCAGGCGCTGTGCCTGCTGATCTCGCCGATGGTGCCGCATCTGGCCGAGGAAATCTGGTTGGCCCTGGGCAATACCGGCATGGTGGCCGACCAGCCCTGGCCGCAAGCCGATGCCGATCTGGCGCGCGACGATGTCATCACCATCGCCGTGCAGGTTTCCGGCAAGCTGCGCGCCACGCTGGACGTGGCCCGCGACATGCCGAATGCCGAACTGGAAAAACTGGCGCTCGCCAACGACAATGTGCAGCGCGCATTGGAGGGCAAGGCCGTGCGCAAGGTGATCGTCGTGCCCAATCGGATCGTGAATGTGGTGGCGTAACCCATCCCGCAGAACCGCCGGCGCCCTGCTGCTGGCGGGGCTGCCGCTGCTGCTGGCCGGCTGCGGCTTCCGGCCGCTTTACGGCACCGGCCATACCTACGATGCGGTGCCGGAATTCTCCGCGCTGGCGGTGGAGCAGGCGGAAGACCGTTCCACGCAATTGCTGCGCAACCATCTGCTGGACATGCTGACCCCGCGCGGCGCGCCGGAAAAGCCCGCCTACCGCCTTGAATTGAAGGTGGCGGAATCGGTTTCCAGCGTGCTGGTCACCCGTTCCGACGAAATCACCCGCAACAATCTGCAGATGACCGTCACCTACCGGCTGATCGATTACCGCAGCGGCGTGGCCTTGCAGAGCAATTCGCTGAGCAGCCTGGTTTCCTACAATCTGGTGCGCGCCGAATATGCCAACCTGGTAAGCGAACGCGATGCGCGCGCGCGCGCGGCACGCGACCTGGCCGAACAGATCCGCATCCGCCTGGGCAATTTCTTCACCCAGCAGCGCAAGGCACAGGTAAAATGAGCGCCGGCTTCCTTGCCAAACTGCCGATGGAGCCGCGATGAAGCTGGCGGCACGCGAAGTCGAAGGCTTCCTGCGCAAACCGCCGGCCAATCTGCGCGCCGCCCTGTTTTTCGGCCCCGATCTCGGATTGGTGCGCGAACGCGCCAAGGCGATGGCCAAAACCGTGGCGCCCGATCTGACCGATGCCTTCCAGGTTGCCACCATCACGGCTGCGCAATTGCAGGAAGATCCCGCCAGGCTGGCCGACGAAGCCGCGCAGATTTCCATGCTGGGCGGGCGGCGCGTGGTGATGTTGTCTGGCCTAGGCGACAAGCACGCCAAGCTGCTGGCGGATTTTCTGAGCGACCCGCCCGGCGATGCCCTGGTGGTGGCCGAAGCCGGCGACCTGAGCGGACGCTCCAGCCTGGTGAAGGCTTTCGAAGGCGCCGACACCGCCGTGGCCGTGGCCTGTTATGCCGACGATCCGCGCGTGCTGGCCGGCGTGATCCAGGGCATGATCGAGGAAGCCGGCCGCAAGATCGACCGCGATGCCGTGGACTATCTTGTCGAGCATCTGGGCACAGACCGCATGATCACACGCGGCGAAATCCAGAAGCTGCTGCTCTATAAAGGCGATGAGGCGGGCAATATCGATCTGGCCGATTGCGAAGCAACGGTGGGCGATTCATCGGCCGGCAGCCTGGACGATGCCGCCTTTGCCGCTTTCGGCGGCGATATCGCCGGATTGACCGAAGCCTTGAGCAAAAGCGAACAGGCCGGCGAATCTCCGGTGGCGATCCTGCGCGTGGCGCAAAAGCATGCCCAGCGCCTGCATCTGGGCGTGGCACGGATGGCGCAAGGCAACAGCGATCCGAAATTCGTGGCGAAAAGCCTGGGCGTGTTCTGGAAACGCGAGGATGCCTTCCTGAAACAATTGCGGCTGTGGAACAACGACCGCCTGCTGCGCGCGCTGGACTATCTCACCCAGGCCGAACTGGATTGCAAAACCACCGGCATGCCTTCGGAAGCCGCCACTGGCGATGCCCTGTTGCGCATAGCCCGTGCCGCCCAGGTGGGTGCGCGGCCAGCCGCCGGCGGGCGACGCTGATGTCGTGCCCGCAGAATAAACCTTGCTGCCAGGTCCGGCTTGCGGCAGGCTTCGTGCCATGACAGATCCCGCCAAGCGCCGGCAGAAATTCCTTGTCGTGGTGGATGATACGCCCGAGGCTCGGGTTGCCTTGCGCTACGCCACCCGCCGCGCCCGCAATGTGCATTGCGGCGTTGTGTTGCTGCGCGTGGTGGAGCCAGTGGATTTCAATCAATGGGCCGGCGTGGCCGAAATCATGCGGCAAGAGGCCCATGAAGCGGCGGAAACCCTGTTGCAGCAATTGGCCGAACAGGTGAATGCGGAATCCGGCCTGCTGCCCGAAGTGGCGATCCGCGAAGGCTCCACCCGCGAGGAATTGCTCAAGCTGGTGGAAGAAGACGGCGGCATCCGCATGCTGGTGCTGGCTGCCGCTCCTGGCGGCGCGCCCGGCCCACTGGTCACCGCGCTAGCCGGCCAGATGTCTGGCGATTTGAGCTTTCCGATCACTGTGGTGCCTGGCACGCTCACCGATGAGCAGATTGAACGGATCGCGTAGGCGATCAATCAAAAAGGCGCATCGCGTAGGCGATCAAAGCAGTATGCGTCAGAGCATTCCGATGCGCTGCAATTGCTGATCCAGCCTGGCCTTGAGATTGGCCAGCGAAACCGGTTTCACCAGATAGCCATCCACACGTAGCGACTTGGCCGACATCACGGTGTTGGTCTGCTTGTCGGCGGTGAGGAAAATCACCGTGGTGTCGCGCAGGCCGGGAATTGCCAGGCCGCGCAACTTGGCCAGAAAGCCCAGGCCATCCAGCGGCGTCATATGAATATCGCAAAGCACGATCAGCGGCTTCACCCGCAGCAATTCCTTGAAGCCAGCCTCGCCATCGGCGGCCTCGTCGATCAGGCGAAAGCCAAGCTGGTGCAGCAGGCCCTTGATCATCTGGCGGGTGAAGGCTTCATCCTCGATGATCAGAACGCGCACTTTTTCATAGACGCCACGATTGTCGCTCACGGAGCACCCCTTCAGTCGCCATAGGCCAGAATTTTCGGCATGATCTGCTTCAACTCATCCAATGTGGATGGCAGCAATTCGGTCATCAGCGCCATCATCTCGGCATCATTGGCATCGCAGGCATCCTGGATATCGGAAGCTATCTGGCCGAGCCGCTCGGCCCCCAGCGAACGCGCAGAGCCTTTGAGCATATGCGAGATTTCGCGCCCTTCATGCAGATCGCGGTTTGCCGCCGCCTGCTGCAATGCCACCACCTTGCCCGCGGCATCGTCGACGAAATTGCGCAGCAATTCCTTCGCCGTGGCATCGAAGGCACCGAAGGTTTCGGTCAACCGTGCCGGCATGAAGATATCGGGATCCCAATCCTGCGCCGATATCGCCTGCTGTGTTGTCTGTGGGGCCGCCTGGGATGCATCCTGCGGTTCTGGCGCAGCGGCTTCCGGTATGCGGGTTTTCTGTTCGGCGGGCCGGCGCAACGGCAAGGCCTGCGGCAGCCACTGCGCCAGCATGGCGGAAAGCTTGCGGCTGTCGATCGGCTTGGTGAGATAGCCATCCATGCCGGCATCCAGGCATTGCTGCTCCACGCCGGTCAGCGCATCGGCGGTCAGCGCCACGATGGGCAGGCGCGGCAGGCCCCGATCGTCTTCCTGCTTGCGGATCGCGGCGGTTAGCCCGAAGCCATCCATCTCCGGCATATGGAAATCGGTGAGCAGCAGACCATGCCGGCCGGGCTGGAAAGCCGCCAGCGCCAGCGCACCGTTATCGGCGATCTCGCAGGCGAAGCCCATACGCTGCAGCATCGAGCGGATCACCAGTTGATTGGTCTGATTATCCTCGGCCACCAGGATCAGCGCATTGGCGGCGGCTGCGGTTTCAACATCCGGCGCGGCGAAAGCCATATCCTCGCGCTGACCGGCACCATCGGCATCGGCGATTTCCTGCTTCAGGCCCACCGCCATGGCGCGCCACAATGCCATGCGGTTGAGCGGATAGGTTTGCACCAGGCGGAAATTGCGGCGTTGCGCGGTATCCAGCGTGGAAACCAGATTGCGCGGCGCCAGCAGGCCATAGGCAGCATCGCCGCCGAATTGACCGGCCAGATCCAGCCCCGGACGATCCGGGCAACGCGCATCCACCAGCACCAGATCGAAATCGCGGCGCAGCAGCGCCTCGCCCGCAGCCGCCGTAGCGACCGCAACCACATCCGGCACGCCGCCGGCGCGCAGATATTTTTCCGCCAATGCCGCCTGCGCAGCCGGCAGACCGACCAGCAGCACATGGCCGGCAGACAGATCGCTGACCGGTCGGAGTGCATCGGGCTTTTCAGCAACCAGCGGCAATTCAAACCAGAAGCAAGACCCCTTGCCGGCTTCGCTGCTGACACCGATGCGGCCCTGCATCAACTCGCAAAGCCGGTGGCAGATCGAAAGCCCGAGGCCGGTACCGCCGAATTTACGCGCGGTGGAACTATCGGCCTGGGCGAAAGGCTGAAACAGCTTGGCCTGCTGTGCCGGCGTGAGGCCGATGCCGGTATCGCTCACGCTAAACCGCACCAAGCCGGGCGCGGTTTCGCGCACCT
>NZ_JAHBYG010000033.1 GCF_019636075.1 Ferrovibrio sp. | reverse complement strand
GGCG
This sequence comes from Ferrovibrio sp., assembly GCF_019636075.1. Lineage (GTDB taxonomy): Bacteria > Pseudomonadota > Alphaproteobacteria > Ferrovibrionales > Ferrovibrionaceae > Ferrovibrio. The sequence goes on along the minus strand of NZ_JAHBYG010000033.1, from coordinate 47,881 downwards.
CGATCAAACCAGCAAATTGGCGATGCCGCCGGTTTGCTTGCCGGTCTCCTTGAGCAACCTGGTACGGATATCCTCGCCGATTTCCTTTTCCAGCGCGGCACGCTTGTCGGGGTCCATGGCGGCCAAATCCTCTTCGGTGAGGCCCTTGCTCTTGAGCAATTGCTCACGCAACCGCTCGGCCACCGACATGCGGGCATAATCCAGGAAGGCTTCTTGGGTTGCCTCAGTGCCGGCTTTCTGCTCGGCCTCGGTGGGTGCTTTTTTGATGTCGTCTTCAGGATCTGGCTTGGTGAAATTGGCAACCGCTTTGGCCAGGCTTGAAATCCCGGCGGCGGCGGCCCCTACGGCGAGCAAAGACATAGCGCTTCTCCACACAGACCGGCCGCGAAATCACGGTCGGACATGGAGACAGCAGCAATCCGCATGCCAGCGGCGGAAATACTGCAAATGCGGCAAAAACACCGCCTGATCGGGGCGGCAATCCAGGCCCTGCGGCAGAATCTACCGGGTCAGGCTTGCCCAGCTATCAGCGGTCGATATGACCGAGATCGCGGGCAGGATCCATGCGATCACGTACCAGTTGCTTCAAGGTCTTCACATCGGGGAAGCCGCCGTCGCGTTTGCGTTCCCAGATCAAATCGCCATCATATTCGATGCGAAACACCCCGCCTGTGCCGGGCTGCAAGGCCACCTCGGCGAGATCCTCGCCGAAGGTGGATAGCAGTTCCTGCGCCATCCATCCGGCCCGCAACAGCCATTGGCATTGCGTGCAATAAACGATGACGATGCGGGGCCGTGCCGACAAACGCAGCCCTCGCCGCTCAGCCTTCAACCTGGCGGGTATTGGCGCCGCCGCCGATCATGGTCATGAATTCCTGCCGGGTGCGCGGATCCTCGCGGAACATGCCGAGCATGCGGCTGGTGACCATGGTGACGCCGGGCTTGTGGATGCCGCGCGTGGTCATGCATTGATGCGCCGCCTCGATCACCACGGCCACGCCGCGCGGCTGCAGCACGGTCTGGATCGTATTGGCCACCTGGGCGGTCAACTTCTCCTGAATCTGCAGGCGCTTGGCATAAATCTCCACCACGCGGGCCAGTTTGGAGATGCCCACCACGCGCTTGCCCGGCAGATAGGCCACATGGGCCTTGCCGATGATCGGCACCATATGATGCTCGCAATGGCTTTCCAGCCGGATATCGCGCAGCACCACCATCTCGTCGTAACCATCGGTTTCTTCGAAGGTACGCTCGAGAATGTGCACGGGATCTTCGTCGTAGCCGGCGAAGAATTCCTCATAGGCACGCGCCACACGCTCAGGCGTGCCCAGCAGGCCTTCGCGCTCCGGATCGTCGCCGGCCCAGCGGATCAGCAGCTTGATCGCGGCCTCGGCCTCTTCGCGGCTGGGACGCTGCACATTCACCACATCGCCAGCCTTGTTGAACTTCTCGACCTTACCGATCGCCGTGGGAGACATGTCATTCACCGTATTTCTCCGCTGCCAGGAAACATGCAACACATACGTGGCCCTGGCCGCTCTGGATCAATCCCATATTCAATTCAGCCGGCGCGCTTCGTGCGGGCTGTCGAGCGAAAAGGCCGGGATCGCCACATCGAAGGTGGACCCGCCCTTATCTACCATCTGATAACTGCCGACCATGAAACCGGACGGCGTGGGTAGCGGCGTGCCGCTGGTATATTCGAAGCTGTCGCCGGGCTCGAGCACGGGATGCTCGCCCACCACGCCAGGCCCGCGCACTTCCTGCACCCGGCCGCGCGCATCGGTGATGCGCCAATAGCGGCTTTCCAGCCGCAGGGTCATCTCGCCGCGGTTTTCGATGCGCACGTTATAGGCCCAGACGAAATAGTTTTCGTCCGGCGAGGATTGCTCCTCCAGATAGATCGGCTGCACCGTGATGGCGATGCCATGCGTGGTCTTGGAATACATGCAGAGAATATTAGGAGCATGACCGGGAATGTCCACCCCGGGCAACTCAGTCGGATGAAGCCCAATTTATAAACCGGCTCGCATCAACGCGGTTGCATTCAGTGCCGCGCATTAACCATATGCCGCAATCAAACGCACCACAGAGTGAAATCGCAAAATTAAAAAAGCTCGTAAAAAGCCAACGGCCGCTCCGGTTGCCCGGAACGGCCGCTTTGCTTAAGCGATGATCTTGCGCGGATTACTTGCGCAGGAAGATCTCGGCGCGACGGTTTTCGTCGTTGCGCTCGCCATCGGCGGTCGGAACGCGCGGACGGCTTTCGCCGAAACCAGCGGTCTGGATCACGTTGCCGGCAATGCCCTTGGCAACCAGGTAGTCAGCCACCGACTTGGAGCGGCGCTCGGACAGACGCTGGTTATAGACATCCTTACCGGAACGGTCGGTATGGCCTTCAACCACGATGCGGGTGGAACCCGTGGCGCGGTAATCGGCGATGGCGCGATCAAGCACCTGCGAGGCCACCGGGCTGATGTCCGACTTGTCGAAGGCGAAGAACACGACATAGGTCTCCGGCAGACGAGCCGGCGGCGGCGGGGGCGGCGGCGGGGGAGCAACGACCGGAGCCGGCGGGGGCGGCGGCGGGGGCGGCGGCGGGGGAGCCACAGCAGCCACAGGCGCCGGCTTGGGCGCCGGGGCGCCGAAGCGGTAGGTCAGACCCACCATTACGGTGTGCTGGGAATTGTCGGCCTTGGCGGTGCTGTTGGCCAGGCTGCCATTCAACTTGGCATCGCCGCCAGTGAGGTAGCGATAGTCGGCGCCGATCAGGAAATTGTCGGTGAGCACGAAGTTGGCACCCACGATGCCCTGCACGGCGGGAACCCAGGCGCTATCATCGAAGTTGGACGTGCCGATGCGGCCGTCGATGGCATAGTTCGCCAAGCCGACACCGAAACCGACATAGGGCACGAAACGACCGAAGCCGTTAAAATCGTACAGCAGGTTGGCCATGGTGGCCCAGGTCTTCTGCTCGCCCGAGGTATTGGCGCCGCTCAGATCGTTCTGGCGGTAGGACAGCTCGCCCTCGATGCGGACATCGCCGAAGCCGTAACCGACCTTGCCGAGACCGGCCCAGCCCATATCGGTTTCGTAGCTGCTGATACCGGGAACGCCGCTCACATCGCCATCGGCAGCCCAATTGGCACCGCCGGCCAAGCCAGCGTACCAGCCATTGGTTTGCGCCGCGACCGGCTGAGTGGCCAGCGCAAGCAACGCCGCGCCAGCGAACAGGGCAACACGCATCTTCATAATCCTCTCCTTCGCACTTTAAAGCGATTCACCGAATCTGGCCGGTCATGCAGCGCCATTACGCATGGCCTCGAAGTCCGGACACAGACTCTAAAAGTCCGCGTCACAATAGCAGAAACCCGCTGCCCTTGGAAAAGGCAAAAAACCTAGTTCCTGCTTATATTTCTGCCCTGTGGCCGGCAGGCAACATTAGCCTTAAGATCGTTTTCAACCCGCAGGTGCTTAGATACCGTTCAGGGCCTGGCGGAAATCGTCGATCACATCCTGTGGATCTTCCAGGCCGACGCTCATGCGCAGCATGGCATCTGAAATACCCAAAGTAGCACGCTCTTCCGCCGGCAGGCGCTGATGCGTGGTGGTGGCCGGGTGTGTGATCAGGCTTTTTGAGTCTCCCAGATTGTTGCTGATATCCACTAATTTCAGACCATTCAACAACTTGAAGGCAGCAGTCTTGCCGCCCTTCACCTCCAACGCAATCATGTTGCCAGGGCCACGCATCTGCCGCTGGATAAGGTCGTATTGCGGGTGCGTTTTCAACCCAGGATACATAAGCTTGGCAATGCCCGGATGGTCTTTCAGCCCCTCTGCTACCTTGGTGGCATTCTCCACATGGCGCGCAACCCGCAAATCCAGGGTTTCAAGCCCCTTGAGCATCAGCCAGGCGTTAAACGGGCTGAGCGCCGGGCCGGTGTGACGGAGATAGGGGGTCAATTCCTGGTCGATGAAGGCTTTGGAGGCCAGAATCACACCGCCCAGGCTACGGCCCTGGCCATCTATATGTTTGGTGGCGGAATAGACCACGATATCGGCGCCCAGTTCGAAGGGCTTCTGCAGCACCGGGGTGGCGAACACGTTATCCACCACCACGCGCGCACCCACCGTGTGCGCCAGTTCGGCCACCGCCGCGATATCGATCACCTCCAGCGTGGGATTGGCCGGGGATTCCAGAAACACCGCGCGGGTACGTTCGTTGATCGCCGCCTTCCAGGCCGACAGATCGGTGCCGTCAACCAACTGCGTCTTGATGCCGAAGCGCGGCAGCAATTCCTCCACGATATAGCGGCAGGATCCGAACACCGCGCGCGCCGACACGACTTCGTCGCCGGCCTTGAGCTGACACATCAGCGCGGCATTCACCGCCGCCATGCCGGATGCCACGCCGCGCGCGGCTTCCGCGCCTTCCAGCAACGCCATCCGTTGTTCGAACATCTCGACAGTGGGATTGCTGAAGCGGCTATACACAAAGCCAGGCTGCTCGTTCTTGAATCGCGCCTCGGCGGCTTCTGCATTGTCATAGCGGAAACCCGAGGTCATGAAGATGGCTTCCGAGGTTTCGCCGAACTGGCTGCGCATGGTGCCGCCGCGCACCAGCTTGGTGGCCAAACGCCAGGTCTTGCTGCGATCTTCGCTCATCACTCACGCTCCCGCCCGGCCGATGCCGGGTCAAAATGCAAAAAGCCCCGCGCCAAAAGGCCCGGGGCTTCGATAAGCCACCCGACCTTTTAGCGGATTGTTTAACGTGGTCCGCAAGCCGGTCGGCTCAAATCACCACGAATGCAACGCTGTTTTGACTCCAATACGGTCGGGCGTCAAGCGGCTAAATCGTTCCGCCTGCTTCAGCCAGCCATCCATTCAGCACGGCGTCTCTTCAGCACGGCGTCTATGCCGCCCGGCTCCTATGCCGCCCGGCGGCGCACCGGTCTGCCGGGTACGCCCTTGGCGCCGGGATCATCCTCGAACAGCTCTGCCAGGCGTTCCATCATCACGCCGCCCAACTGCTCGGCATCCACGATGGTGACGGCGCGCTTGTAATAGCGGGTCACGTCATGGCCGATGCCGATGGCGGTGATTTCCACCGGCGAGCGGCGTTCGATCCAGTCGATGGTTTCGCGCAGATGCTTGTCGAGATAATTGCCGGGATTGACCGACAGCGTGCTGTCGTCCACCGGCGCGCCATCGGAAATCACCATCAGGATGCGGCGCTGTTCTGGCCGGCCGATCAGCCGGTCATGCGCCCACATCAGCGCCTCGCCATCGATATTCTCTTTCAGCAGGCCCTCGCGCAACATCAGGCCGAGATTGCGGCGTGCGCGGCGCCAGGGCGCGTCGGCGCCCTTGTAGACGATATGGCGCAGATCGTTGAGACGGCCGGGCTGTGCGGGCTTGTTGTCGGTCAGCCATTTCTCGCGGCTTTGGCCGCCCTTCCAGGCCCGGGTGGTGAAGCCCAGAATCTCCACCTTCACCGAGCAGCGCTCCAGCGTGCGGGCCAGGATATCGGCGCACATGGCGGCAACGGTGATCGGGCGGCCGCGCATCGAGCCGGAATTATCGATCAGCAGCGACACGACCGTGTCGCGGAAATCGGTTTCCTTCTCTTCCTTGTAGCTGAGCGGCAGCATCGGATTGGCCACGATACGCGCCAGCCGCGCCGCATCGAGAATGCCTTCCTCGAGATCGAAATCCCAGGTGCGGGTCTGTTTGGCCAGCAGGCGGCGCTGCAGCCGGTTGGCCAGGCGGCCCACCACGCTTTGCAGATGATTGAGCTGCTGATCCAGATGATTGCGCAGGCGCGCGAGTTCCTCGGCATCGCAAAGGTCGTCGGCATCCACCACTTCATCGAACTGCTTGGTGAAGGCCTTGTAGGCGGCTTCCTTGCGATCAGCGCCCATTTCATTGGTGGGCGGGCGGCGGCCCTTGCCGGCCTCTTCGCCCGAACCGGCAACTTGTTGCTCCATGCCGGCTTCGGCTTCCATCTCGGCGGCATCGCCGCCGGCGGCATCCGATGCTTCCGCGCTCTGTTCGCCGGACGACGCCTCGCCTTCCTCGCCGCTTTCGCCTTCCGACTGGCTCTGCGGCTGCTGGCCTTGGTTTTCCTGATCCTCGCTCTCGGACTCGTCGTCGAGGTCGCCGTCTTCATCCTCGGCGAGATCGAGATCCTTGATCAGCTTGCGCGCCAGCTTGGCAAAGGCGCGCTGATCGGCCACGGCGTTGCACAGTTTGTCGAGATCGGCGCCGCCCTTCTGCTCGATCACTTCGCGCCACATATCCACCATGGTGCGCGCGGTATCGGGCACGGGCTGGCCGGTGAGGCGCTCGCGTGCGATCAGGCCGACCGCTTCGGCCAGGGGCGCCTCGGAACGATCCTTCACCTTGGCGAAGCCGCGGCTTTTGCAGCGTTCTTCCAAAGCGGCGGTGAGATTTTGCGCCACGCCCGGCATGCGATTGCTGCCGATGGCTTCCACGCGGGCCTGCTCGACGGCATCGAACACCGCGCGCGCCGTGCCGCCATGGGGCAGCAGGCGGCTATGCAGGGATTCGTCGTGATGACGCAGCCGCAGTGCCATGGAATCGGCCAGACCGCGCATTTGCGCTACTTCGGCGGCCGGCAGATCGCGGCCCGGCACCGGCAGGCGCGCACGCTTGCCGCGCAGCCCGGGGCTTTCCGGCCCGAAGCTGACCTGCAATTCGCGCTCGCCCGACATGGCGCGCGTGACATTGGTCAGCGCGCGCTTGAACGGTTCGGTCGGACTTTCCGGCTTGTTGGCCATCGCGGCAACGAGACCCTTATTTGAGGTCGGTCTTGGCGGCGGTCTCGGGCAGCTCCTCGCCGAAGCAGCGCTGGTAATATTCGGCTACGCTGGCGCGTTCCAGTTCGTCGCACTTGTTGAGGAAGGTGACGCGGAAGGCGAAGCCGACGCTGCCGAAGATGCGCGCATTCTCGGCCCAGGTGATCACCGTGCGCGGGCTCATCACCGTGGAGATATCGCCATTGATGAAGCCCGAGCGCGTGAGCTCGGCCACCGCCACCATGCGTTCGATCACCTTGCGGTCGGCATCGGTCTTGTAGGCAGGCGACTTGGCCAGCACGATGGCGGCTTCGTCGGCGGCCGGCAGATAATTCAGCGTGGTGACGATCGACCAGCGGTCCATCTGGCCCTGATTGATCTGCTGGGTACCGTGATAAAGCCCGGTGGTGTCGCCCAGGCCGATGGTGTTGGCGGTGGAAAACAGCCGGAAGGCCTTATGCGGGCGGATCACGCGGTTCTGATCCAGCAGGGTAAGCTTGCCATCCACTTCCAGGATGCGCTGGATCACGAACATCACATCCGGGCGACCGGCATCGTATTCGTCGAACACCAGGGCGACCGGCGATTGCAGCGCCCAAGGCAGAATGCCCTCGCGGAATTCGGTGACCTGCTTGCCCTCGCGCAGCACGATGGCATCCTTGCCCACCAGATCGATGCGGCTGATATGGCTGTCGAGGTTGATGCGCACGCAGGGCCAGTTCAGCCGCGCCGCCACCTGCTCGATATGGGTGGATTTGCCGGTGCCGTGATAGCCCTGCACCATCACGCGGCGGTTATAGGCAAAACCCGCCAGGATGGCCAACGTGGTGTCGCGGTCGAAACGATAGCTGCTGTCCAGATCCGGCACATGCTCGGAGCCGCGCGAAAACGCCGGCACCTTCATGTCGCTATCGATGTTGAACACCTCGCGCACCGAAACCGTGGTGTCGGGTTGGTCGGGCATGCCTGCGGCGGCGAAAGGGGTGGCAGCAGGCTTGGTCTGAACGGCCGTCATTTTTGATCTCTTGCGAATGTCGCTATTTGTCTGGGTCGATTTGTCTGGGTCGGTGAATACCGGAAAGCTGGCCTTAAGTATAACCCCGGCTTTCCAGGTAGGCATAGGCTTGGTTGATGCTTTTCAGCCTTTCCTCTGCGTCGCGGTCGCCGCCATTGGCGTCGGGGTGGTATTTCTTCACCATCTGCTTGTATTGCGCCTTTATCGTGGCCCAGGCCAGCGGCGGACGCAATTCCGCAAGGTCGAAACCCAACTCCAGCAGCGCCTCGCGTTCCTGCGGGTGGAACACCGCCTCGGCGCGGTCGCGCCGCCGCGGCTGGCCCAGCACCACGCCCACATCGGCCAAGATGCCGAGATCGTCGCGCACCCAGACCTGGGTATCCTCGGAAGCCGGCTTGCTGCCGAGCGGCCAGGTGGGGCGATGGCCCAGCGGATCGGCGCGCTGATAGCGCTCGACATCGTCGCGGCTCATGCCCTTGAAGAAATCCCAGCCGGCATTGTATTGCCGCACATGGGCGAGGCAGAACCAGCGCTTGCCATCGCGCGGTTCGCGGCTTTTCGGCGCCGGATACAGGCCTTCGCCCTGGCAGCCGGGAAATTCGCAGGCGCGCGCATGGGCATGCTGTTCCGCGCCCTCGGCCTGGTCGGAAACCCGGGCCGTGGGATCGACGAATCGCATATTGCGGGCCATCCGGGATCTGCTCATGGGGCGCGAGTATGGTCCGCAGCGCCGTGTTCTGGCAAGGTCAAGCAATGCCTGCCCAAAAGGCTTGACCAGAAGGCTTGAGAAACGAGGCTGCATGTCCATCGCCGATACGATCCGCGCCAAGCTGACCCAGGCGTTAGTGCCTGAATTGCTGGAAATCGAGGATCAATCCTCCCACCATGCCGGCCATGCCGGCGCCAAGGGCCTGCCGGCGGGCGAAACCCACTTCGCCGTGGCGGTGGTTTCGGCGAAATTCGGCGGCCTGAACCGGGTGGCCCGGCAACGCCTGGTCTATGGCATCCTGGCCGAGGAATTGCGTCATCCGGTGCATGCCCTGGCGCTCACCACATTGACCCCCGAAGAAGCCGCAAAGCGCTAAAAACCGCGATATCCATCCGGTTCGGATAAGGTGACTGGGAATATTCCCCTGCGCGTATTTTTTAGTTCTCATTAATCAACTAATAGATTGATTGAATACGCGGCATATATTAAATGTTGTGTATGTTAACGTTGCGACAGTCCGTCATCGAACCCACTTCCCCGGGAGATACTCCTCGGCCGAGTGTATCGAAGGCTGTTCCCTCACGCACCAGCATGATCACCCGCAATATCCGGCTCAGCCATGGCCGCACCAGCGTGCGGCTGGCGCCCCTGGAATGGCAGGCCCTGGCCCTGATCTGCCGCCGCGAGGGCCTGGATCGCCATGATTTCGCGGCCCGCGTGCTGGCCGACCCGCATCGCCATGAGCGCACCCTGACCAGCCGCCTGCGCTCCGCCATCCTGGCCTATTACATGGCCGCCTCAGGGATCGAAGAACCGAATTAATCCCTATTCGCCCAGCACCAGATACATCAGCAGCGGCAGGGTGGCGAAGCTGAGCAGGGTGGACACCACCACCAGGCCGGCCACGGCGGGCGCATCGCGGCCATGGCGCGCGGCGAACACGAAGTTGATCACCGCCACCGGCATAGCGCATTGGATCAGCATGGTGCCGCGCGCCACGCCTTCCAGGTCGAACAACCAGACCAGGCCGAGGCCCACCGCCACGCCAAGGCCCAGGCGCAGCACGGTCAGCTTGGCGGCCACGGCAAGGTCCGACACTTTCAGGCTGGCGAGCGACACGCCCAGCATCAGCAGCATCAACGGAATCGCGATGCCGCCGGCGGTATCCAGGCTGCGCATCACCCAGGCCGGCGGCACGAAGGCGAAATACTTGCCCAGCGCGGCCAGCACCACGGCATAGACCACCGGAATCCGCAGCAATTCGCGGCCGCTCAGACGCCCGGCGGCAATCGCCTGGCCGAAGGAAAAATTCGCCACCGAGCAGATGGTGAAGAAAACCAGCCCCATCGCCAGGCCCGGCGCGCCATAGGCGAACATACACAGCGACAAGCCGGCATTGCCATTATTGGGAAAGGTGAGCGCCGGCAGAAAATCCCGCACCGGCAGCTTGAGCATCCGCAACGCCAGCCAGCCGACCGCAGCAAAGCTGAGCAGGGCCAGCGAAGAAAGCAGCGCCAATTGCGCCAGCATGCCGCTATCCACATCCGCCTTCAGCAAGGCAGACAGCACCAGGCAAGGCGTGCCGATCTGCGTCACCAGCAGGCTGACCGCCTCCACCGGAAACGGCTTGCCGCGTTTCGACCAGATGAAACCGATGCCGGCCAACACGAAGATCGGCGCAATCACATTAAAAATATCAAGCAGCATTCGTGTCTCAATCGGCCGGATCGGCCTTGTCGTTGCGCGGCGCCGGCGGCGTCATGCGCAAATGGGTGATGCGGTTGCCCTGGCGGCGCAACACTTCGAAGCGGAAATCGTGGAATACGAAAACCTGGCCGGGTTCGGGTACCACCTGCGCCTCGTGCAGCACCAGACCGGCGATGGTGGTGGCATCGTCGTCGGGCAGGTGCCAGTCGAATTGCCGGTTGAGGTCGCGGATCGTGGTGGCGCCATCCACCAGCAGCGAACCATCGGGTTGTAGCCGCAGGCCGCGTTGGGCTGGATCATGTTCGTCGCGGATATCGCCGACGATCTCCTCCAGGATGTCTTCCAGCGTCACCAGGCCCATGATGGCGCCGTATTCATCCACCACCAGGGCGAAATGCGCCCGGCGATGACGGAAGGCATTGAGCTGTTCGCGCAAAGTGGTGGTATCGGGCACGAACCATGGCGTTTGCAGCAGTTGGCCGAGATCGAGTTTTTCGGGTTTGAATTCGCAGGCAGAAAGCGCACGCAGCAGATCCTTGGCATGCAGCACGCCCACCACGTTTTCCGGCTCGCCGCGCCAGACCGGGATGCGGGTATGGCTGGAGGCCAATACCTGACGCACGAATTCATCGGGCGGCAGATCCGCATCCAGCATTTCCATGCTGCGGCGATGCACCATCACATCGCCAACCGGCACTTCATCGAGATCGAGGATGGAGCCGAGCATATCGCGCTCATGCTTCACCATCGCCCCGCTCTCGGCATGCAATTGCAGGGTGGAGCGGATTTCCTCGCTGGCGGTCATCGAGGTATCGCGCGAGATACGCACACCGAATGCGCGCAACGCCAGCACGCATATCATTTGCACCACGTTGACCAACGGCGCCAGCAGGCGCACGAAGCGATAGATGAACGGCGCGAGCAAAACCGCCACCCGCTCGGGCCGGTTGATGGCATAGGTCTTGGGCATCACCTCGCCGAAAATCAGCACCAGTATCGTCATCGCCACCGTGGCATAGGCAACGCCCACATCGCCGAACAGGCCGATCAGCGCGCTGGTAGCCAGCGACGATGCCAGGATGTTGACCGCGTTATTGCCGAGCAGGATCGAAGAAATCAGCTTGTCGCGCTGGGCGAGCAATTTCTGCACCCGTTTGGCGCTTTTGTTGCCCTGATTGGCCAGGAACCCGATCCGCGCCTCCGAAGAAGCGGTCATGCCGGTTTCGCTCATCGAAAACAGCGCAGACAGCAGCAGCAGCAGGATAATGCCGCCCAGCGACAGCCATAGGCCGAATTCGGTCATCGCGCTTTCCGAAGGGTGTTATGGCCAGGAACTGGGCCTGGGCCGGCAATGGCCGCCAATTCCTCGTTCAGCAGCGCCAGCACGGCATCCTTGCTCACATCGTCGCGGATCACCGCGCGGCCGATGGCTTCGGCCAGGATGAAAACCAGCTGGCCGGCGCGCACCTTCTTGTCTTGCCCCATGTGGGCCAGCAGGGTTTCGGCATCGAAACCGGCCGCACCATCCACATCGCCGATACCGGCCGGCATGGCGCAGCGGCGCAAATGCGCGATAACACGGGCGGGCAAGGCGGCATCGCACAGGCCCAATTTGGCCGAAAGCTTGAAAGCCAGGGCCATGCCGATGGCAACGCCCTCGCCATGCAGCAGGCGGGCGGAATAGCCGGTTTCGGCTTCCAGCGCATGGCCGAATGTATGGCCCAGATTGAGCAGGGCGCGTTCGCCCTCTTCGCGTTCGTCGGCCATCACGATGCGGGCTTTATGGGCACAGCAGCGCGCCACGGCCTCGATACGCAAAGCCGTATCGCCGGCCAGCAGAGCTTCGCCATGCTGCTCAAGCCAGGCGAAGAAATCGGCATCGCCCAACAAGCCGTATTTCACCACCTCGGCATAGCCTGCACGCAATTCGCGCGGCGGCAGGCTGTCCAATGCATCCACATCGGCCAGCACCAGGCGCGGCTGATGAAACGCACCCAGCAGGTTCTTGCCGTATTTCACGTTGATCGCGGTCTTGCCGCCCACCGAGGAATCCACCTGGGCCAGCAGCGTGGTGGGTATCTGGATGAAATCCGTGCCGCGCCGCAGGATCGAACAGGCAAAGCCCACCAGGTCGCCGATCACGCCGCCGCCCAGCGCGATCACCTTGTCGCGGCGTTCCACCTTGCGGGCCAGCAGCGCATCGCAAAGCCGCTCCAGCCCGGCGAAGCTTTTCTGCCCCTCGCCCGGCGGCAGAATGATCGCATCATGGCCGATGCCGGCAGTATCCAGCGCAGCCTGCAGCGGCGCCAGACGGCGCGGCGCGACATTCTCGTCGGTGACGATCACCACCTGCGGCCGCGCCAGCAACGGCGCGATCAGCGCCCCGGCGCGTGCGGTGAGGCCGCTGCCGACATAGATATCATAGCCGCGCTGGCCGAGATTGACGGATACGATACGGTCAGTCATCGGCATGGTCCCGGGCGGCGCGTAAAGTGAGATAGGCCGGCGGCAGGGCGGCGATGATGCGCTCCACCACATCCTCATGCGGGCCATCGCCGGTTATCACCGTCAGATCGGCTTCGGCATAGATCGGATAGCGCTGGGCCATCAATGTTTCCAGAATGCTGCGCGGATCGCCGGCATGCAGCAGCGGCCGGTTGCTGCGCCGGGCGGTGCGCCGCACCAGCACATCCAGTTCGGCCTTCAGCCAGATCGAAAAACCGCATGCGCGGATGCGGGCACGGGTGTCATCATTCATGAAGGCGCCGCCGCCGGTGGCCAACACGATGGGCGACTGATCCAGCAGCCGGGCAATCACCCGGCGCTCGCCATCGCGGAAGGCAGCCTCGCCATGTTCGGCAAAAATATCCGGGATACTGGCGCCGGCGGCGCGTTCGATTTCCGCATCGGCATCGAAAAACGGCAGACCCAGCCGGCTGGCCAGGCGCTTGCCTACCGAGCTTTTGCCCGCCCCCATCAGCCCCACCAGCACCAAACTCTTCAGGGGAGCATGGCTTTTCTGCGGAGCATCGGACTCCACGTCCTGGGCCTGCAAGGCCTCAATCGTTTCTGCCGGGGCGTTCACTAGCTTCCTCTATGGCGGCGCTGCATCTGGATACGGCCACGAAGCCGCCCGCCGATTGCCTCACGATTGCCTCATGGGGGGTGTAGGGCTAGAATACTGAAATCGTGCCGTAAATCCAACGCGGGGCGCCCTTCGGCGTGGCGGGCGCCCGAATTTAAGCCAACACAGCCACAGCTTTTTCACCGCATGTCCGCAAGCCGCTTCCGGAGTTGCCGTATCCCATGACCCGCCTTCTGACTATTTTTATCGGTTTACTGCTGCTTTTGGTGGTGGCCGGTGGTGTATTCCTGGTGACCTGGAATATCCCGGCGCCCTCCGCAAAGGTGGAAAAGACGATTCCAAACGACCGGCTGGGGAAATAGTTCATGGCGCGCTGGGGATATAAACGGCTGACTTTTGTATTGGCCCTGGGGTTGCCCCTGATCGCCGATGCTGGCTTGGCGCAGCCGATCCGCCTTACCCCCGGCGCCAGCGAACCATCCCAGCAGCCGGGCAATATCCCCCCGCAAGCCAACACCCTGCCAACGAATACCCAGCCAGCGAATACCCAAGCGGGCAATGCCGGCTCGGCAGCCCCCGCAGCCGAACCGCAGAATCCCGAGCGGCAAGATGCTGCGGGCAAGCAAGACGGCGCCGTGCAGATCGAAACGCTGAAAGCGCCCGATCCTTCCAGCGCCGGCTTGCTGACCGCCGATAATGGCGGCCTGGGTGCCCGCATGTGGGCGAATACCAGCCGTGCCCAGGCCGAACGCGCCCTGCGCATCATGCCTGCCCCGGTGCTTTCGCCCGGTCTGCGCGATCTGCAGCGCCGCCTGCTGCTCAGCATCGCCGAAATTCCCGAGGGCCCCGCCAATGGCTCGATCAGCCTGCTGGCGCTGCGGGTGGAGCAATTGCTGCGCCTGGGCCTGATTGCCGATGCCGCCCAACTGGGTACGCCCAAACCCGCCGCACTGAAAGACGCGGTTTTCGATCGTTTGCCGCTGGAACAGATGCTGCTGCGCAACGACCTGAACGCCGCCTGCGAACTGGGCGCCAAAGGCCTGCGCGAAGATCCCGGTTCCAGCGCCTGGCTGCGTCTGGCCGTTGTGTGCCGTTACCGCGCCAACGACATTGCCGGCGGCGATCTGGCACTGAGTCTTCTGCGCGAACAGGATTCCGGCAATACCGGCTTCCAGGCCCTGGCCGCAGCCCTGCGCGGCGATACCCATGCCAAGATCGAAAGCCTGGGCGACGATCCGGCTTTGGGGCTGGCCATGCTGCGCGCCGCCAAGCGGCCGCTCACCGCCGCCTTGCTGAAAGATGCCTCGCCGGCCGTGCTGGCCGCTGCCGCCGAGAATAGCGAATCCGATCTGGAAACCCGCCTTGCCGCGTTGGAAGCCGCCGCGCGGTATGGCGCCGTGTCGCCGGCCCGCCTGGCACAGGGCTATATGCGCGCTGAAATCCCCGAGGCGGAACGGGCCGAGCTGGCCAAAGGCAAATCCGCCCGCACCGCCGCCCTGCTGTTTCAGCAGGCCCGCGCCCTCACCCTTGGCTCGGCCCGTACCGAGGCTTTGCAGAAGGTGCATGATCTGGCGCGCGAGCGCGGTCTGTTCATCGTCACCGCCCAGGCGCTGCGCGACAGCCTGCGCGACCTGCCGCCGGGCGCGGAGGTAAGCGAAGGCGCCATCGCGGTGATCCGCCTGGCCCTGGCCGCTGGCGAAACCGGCACCGCGCGGCTGTGGCGCAACACCTTGTTGAGCCAGGGCGGCGCCGATGGCGCCAAACTGGCCCTGCGGGTCTGGCCGCTGATGCTGCTGGCCGATCCGCCGGCTGGCGAATGGCCCGCCGATGCCTGGCGAGCCTGGAGCGGCAGCCTGGCCGATCTGCCGGCAGCCGAACGCGGGCGCCGCCATGCCCTGGCCCTGGTGCTGGCCGAAGCCAGCGGCGTGGCCGTGCCGCCGGCAGCCTGGCAGGAATTGCTCAACCCCGGCATGGCCGGCGATCAATCGGGCAATGCCATCTACTGGCGCAATCTGTTGCGGGCCCTGGAAGCCAATGCCAAAGCCGAGAGCGTGGCGCTGGGCCTTGCCCTGCTGGGCAGCGATGGTCTGGCCAAGGGCGATGCCGCCGATATCGCCACCATGCTAGGCGCGCTGCGTCGTCTGCAGATGCAGGCCGAAGTGCGCAACCTGGCGCTGGAGGCGGCGCTGTCGCGTCCGCTCTGAACCATGCCTGAGGCTACCGGCATCCTGGGCCGGCATGGCGAAAGCTTCCTGGAAATGCTGGGCGCCGAACGCGGCCTGGCGCGCAATTCGCTGGATGCCTACCGCACCGATCTGCTGGACCTGTTGGGCTTTCTGCGCGCGCGGGGCGAAACCCCGGAAAGCTGCGGCATCGAAACCCTGCGCGCCTGGCAACGCAGCCTGGACGATGCCGGGCTGAAACCCGCCACTGCGGCGCGACGGCTCTCGGCATTGCGGCAATTCTTCCGCTTCCTGGCCAGCGAAGGCATTCGCCAGGACGATCCCGGCGCCTTGCTGGATGCGCCCAAACGCGGCCGGCCGCTGCCGAAAAACCTGAGCGAGGGCGAAGTGGAAGCCCTGCTGGCCGCCGCCCATCTGAGCCGCGAAGACCCGTCCGAAACCGCCCGCCTGGTGGCGTTGATCGAAACGCTTTACGCCACCGGCATGCGTGTCAGTGAGTTGGTCGGCCTGCGCCATCCGCCCTTCGGCGACGATCCGCGCTTCCTGCTGATCCGCGGCAAGGGCAACAAGGAACGCCTGGTGCCGCTGGGCGATGTGGCCCGCGCCGCGCTGATGGACTACATGCAGAATTGGCGGCGGAATTTTCTGGCGCCCAAACAGGTTTCGCCCTGGCTGTTTCCCTCGCGCGGCGAAAGCGGGCATCTGACGCGGCAACGTTTCGGGCAATTGCTGAAGCAGCTAGCCATCGAAGCCGGGCTGGACCCGGCCCGGGTTTCGCCCCATGTGCTGCGCCATGCCTTTGCCAGCCATCTGCTGGCCCATGGCGCCGATCTGCGCGCGGTGCAGCAAATGCTGGGCCATGCCGATATCGGCACCACGCAGATCTACACCCATGTGCTGGAAGCCCGCAAACAGGCCCTGGTGCGCCAGCATCATCCGTTGGCCCGAAAAACATAGGCCTTGCCATTAACCCGGCGCTTCGTTAGCAGTTGCAGCATAAGCAAAACCATTAAGGTGCCGCCATGAGCTTCAAGACCGTGATCCCGACCACGCCCCGTCTGAACCGCTGCGAACTGGCGGTGCCGGGCTCCAGCGTGAAGCTGTTCGAGAAAGCGGCAAAATCGGCGGCCGACGTGATCTTCCTGGACCTGGAAGATGCCGTAGCGCCCGACGACAAGCCGCAGGCCCGCAAGAATATCGTGCAGGCCCTGCATGACGTGGATTGGGGCAACAAAACGCTCAGTGTGCGCATCAATGGCCTCGACACCCATTACATGTACCGCGACGTGGTGGATGTGGTGGAGCAAGCCGGCGACAAACTGCATCTGATCATGATCCCGAAGGTGGGCACGGCGGCGGATATCTATGCCGTGGACATGCTGCTGACCCAGATCGAAACGGCCAAGGGCTTCAAGCGCCGCATCGGCATCGAGGTGATCATCGAGACCGCGCTGGGCATGCAGAATATCAACGAGATAGCCGCCGCCTCGCCGCGCCTGGAAAGTCTGCATTTCGGCGTGGCGGATTACGCCGCCTCCACCCGTGCCCGCACCACCTCGATCGGCGGGCCGAACGCGCTTTACGGCGTGCTGACCGACAAGGACGGCGACAAGCCGCGCGATTATTTCTGGGGCGATATGTGGCATTACGCCATCAGCCGCATGGTGGTGGCTGCCCGCGCCAACGGCCTGCGGCCGATCGATGGCCCGTTCGGCGATTTCTCGGATAACGAAGGCTACAGAGCGCAGGCCAATCGCGCCGCCATCCTGGGCTGCGAAGGCAAATGGGCCATCCATCCCAGCCAGATTCCGCTGGCCAATGATGTTTACACCCCGCCGGAAGCCGAAGTAGCCAAGGCCCGCCGCATCCTGGAAGCGATGGCCAAGGCCCAGGCCGAAGGCATGGGCGCGGTGGCGCTGGATGGCAAGCTGATCGACATCGCCTCGATCCGCCAGGCCGAAGCCCTGGTGCAGCAAGCCGAACTGATCGCGCGCGGATAGATTGCTATTCGCTGAAATGCCGGCAGAGCAGCAAGGTCAGCAGCAGGCCTAAGGCCAGGGCGGCGAATTCCGCCCAGGGCCGGGGGCCAAGCTGGGCCAGCAGCGCCAGCAGAATCAGCAGCGCGTTGAGCGCGGCGATTTTCGCGGCCACCGGTGCATGGCCGCCCAGCTTGCGGCTACCCTGCTGATAGAAATGCTGGCGATGCGCGTGCCACACCTTCTCGCGCCGCAGCAGCCGCTTCAGCAACGTGATGGTGGCATCGCACCAATAATACAGCGGCAGGATCAGGGCTGCCGCCCAAAGCCCGCTCAAGGCCGCCTGCAGCAGCAGACCGCCCAGCAGAAAACCCACCGGCACCGAGCCCACATCGCCCATGAAAACCTTGGCCGGGCTCCAGTTGCTGCGCAGGAACGCCAAGCCGGCGGCGGCTATGATCAGCGCCAGCCCGGCCGGTGCGATGCCATAGCCCGCAAGCGCATAACAGGCGGCTAGGCCAAGACCGATGCCGGCCATCTCCACGCCGGAGATACCATCGATGCCATCCATGAAATTGAACAGATTGGTGAACCACAGCCAGGCCAGGAAACACAGCAGGCGTTCCAGCCAAAGCGGCAGCCAGGCCTGCAAGGGCGCGGGCAGCACGCGCGCCTCGGCCGGCAACAGCCCCAGCACCAGGATCACCGCCAGGGCCTGCCCGCCCAGCCGCAGAGAAACCGGCAGGCCGCGCAGGCGATCATCGAACCAGGAGAGCAACGCGAGTGCGGCGGCAGCCGCGAGCATCAACCCAGGCAGGTCGGCCTGTTGCACAGTGATCCAGGGCAGGCCTGTAACCAGGATAGCGGCAATCACCGCGATGCCGCCGCCGCGCGGGGTGGGAATGACATGGCTGGAGCGTTCGTTGGGCAGATCCAGCATGGCGCGTTGGCGCAGCCATTCGATCAGCACCGGCAGCACCAGCCAAGTGATCAATCCGGCACCGAAAGCAAAGCCCGCCGCCTGCAGCCACGCCATCATAGTTCAACACCGATCGGCTTCAGCACGTCGCCATACACTTTCAGGCTTTCCGCCACGAAAAACTCCACCGAAAATTCCGCCACCGCCATGGCACGGCCATTGGCCGCCATGCGGGCGCGTTCGGCCTTGTCCTGCAACAACCGGCCCATAGCCGCCGCAGTGGCCGCGGTATCGCGCACGCGCACCAGCAGCCCGGTCTGTTCATGGCGCACCACTTCGCGGCAACCCGGCACATCGGCGGTTACGATGGCGCGCTGGATGGCGGCTGCCTCGATCAATCCACGCGGCAGCCCTTCGCGGTAGCTCGGCATCACTATGAGGTTGGCCTTGGCCAGGCTGGCGGCCATATCGGTGCTATAGCCCCAATATTCCACCAGGCCGCTTTTGATCCAGTTCTGCAGGGCGGGCTCGCCGATATCGGTGGGATTGTCGGGATCGCGGCGGCCGACCAGCACGAAGCGCGCCTGCACGCCCTGCCGGCGCAGAATCTCCGCAGCACCGACAAATTCATTCACGCCCTTATCACCCAGCAGCCGGGCAGGAAACATCGCCACCGGCGGATCTTCGGTGGGTTCCGGGCTGGCGGGAAATGCCTGCATGTCTACGCCGCAGCCCTTGATCATGCGCCAGTGATCGGGCCGCACCATGCCGAGGCGTTGGAACAGGCCAAGGTCGTCGGGGTTCTGGAAAATCGCCAGGCTGTTGCGATGGCGCAAACTGAAACGGTAAAGCTGCTGCACCATCATGCGCAGCAAACCGGTTTTCCAATCCGCGCGGCCTTCGCCGTTGGTGAACAGAAAGCCCAGACCGGTGATCGCATGCACGGCGGCCGGCACGCGCGCCAGCCGGCTGGCCAACCCGCCCCACAGAACGGGCTTCAGCGACACATGATGCACCAACACCGGATCGATGCGGCGGATCAATCGGTACAGTGCCGCCAGCAGCTTCAGTTCAGCCAGCGGATTCATGCCGCCGCGTGCCAGCGGGATCGGATGCATCTTGATGCCCAAAGCCGCCAGCCGGGCTTCTACCGCCGGATCGGCGGGTGCGGCCACATGCACATCCCAGCCACGCGCCCGCATCGCCAAGCCGATCGGCAGGCGATGGCTGGTGAAGAACAGCGCTTCATGCACGATGATGAGCAACCGGCGGGCCATAACCGGCTCTAACCCCTTGCTTAATCTAGGTCAAGCAGGGAAGCGCAACCGGCGGGCCAGGGCGCCGCTGCAAGGGCGGATCATTGACAGGGCGGCCCGGGCGGGCTACCCCCAAGCGGCTCTTTCGCACAGGATTTCCGCGCGTGACCGGCTCTGAAACCGCCCAGCACCCCCTTCCCCGCAGCATTGTGGTTGTAGGCCTTGGCTATGTGGGCCTGCCGCTGGCCGTGGCCCTTGCCAAGCGTTTTCCGGTGCTGGGCTTCGATATCGATACCGGCCGCATCGCGGAATTGCGCCAGGGCCAGGACCGTACCCGCGAAATCGCGGCCGATGCCCTGCTGGCTTCCAGCCTGAAACTCTCCGCCGACCCAGCCGATATCGTGGGCCAGGATCTCTATATCGTTACCGTGCCAACCCCGGTGGATGCCGACAACAAGCCCGATCTGAGCCCGGTGCGCTCGGCCTCGCGCAGCGTAGGCAAGGCATTGCGAAAAACCGCGCAGGGCTGCGTGGTGGTGTATGAAAGCACCGTGTATCCCGGCGTGACCGAAGATATCTGCGGTCCGATCCTGGCCGAGCTTTCCGGCCTTGCCTGCGGCCAGGATTTTTTCCTCGGATATTCTCCCGAACGCATCAATCCCGGCGACAAGGTGCATACGGTAGATAAGATCGCCAAGATCGTAGCCGGCCAGACGCCGCCGGTGGCCGCCATGCTGGCCGAAGTGTATGGCAGCGTCACCAGCGGCGGCATTCACCTGGCGCCGGATATCAAGACCGCCGAAGCCGCCAAGGTGATCGAAAACGCCCAGCGCGACATCAACATCGCCTTCATGAATGAGATCGCCATGATCTTCGGGCGGCTCGGCATCTCCACCCAGGATGTGCTGGCCGCCGCCGGCACGAAATGGAATTTCCTGCCCTTCCAGCCCGGCTTGGTGGGCGGCCATTGCATCGGCGTGGATCCCTATTACCTGGCGCATCGCGCGCTGGAACTGGGCCATGATCCGCGCATCATCCTGTCTGGCCGCGCCATCAACGACGGCATGAGCCGCTTCGTGGCCGAGCGCATGCATGAGCGCATGGACGGGCCCGGACGCGTATTGGTGCTGGGCCTCACCTTCAAGGAAGACGTGCCCGACCTGCGCAATTCCAAAGTGGCCGATGTGGTGCGCGCATTGGAAGAACTTGGCCATCGTGTAGCGGTGCATGACCCGCTGGCCGATCCGGAAGAAGCCCAGCACGAATACGGCATCATGCTGGCGCCGAAACTGCAGGAATTACGCGGCTTCGACGCGGTGTTGGGCGCCGTGCCGCATGCCGCCTATCGCAAGCTGGATGCGCAGGCCTTGGCGTCGCTTACGCGACCCGGCGGCCTGGTGGCCGATATCAAGGGCATGTGGCGCAATATCAAACTGGCCGACGATATTAAGCGCTGGGTGCTCTGAAGTGCTGGGCGTTTATTCGGCGGATTGCGCCTGCGGCTGTTCCGGCGAGAGCGGATTTTCTGCCCTGGCAGGAATCGTAGACGCGGACCCCATGGATGGCTGCGCGCCATTCTGGATATTCACCTGCCGCAGCAGATCAACGAAAGCGCGACGGACCATCGGATCGCGGATCAACCCGAACTGACGCAGCAATTCCGTGGTTTCACGTGCCGTGGCGCCGCTTTCGATCAAACCACGATCAGCGTAAGCCGCAGTTGCTTTGCTGTCGGCGCCATTATCCTGTTCCGCAGCCGGATGGCGCGGCATGGCAAAGCCATCTTCCGCCTCGAAGAAAAACGATACCGAGACATTCAAGATTTCAGCGAATTGCTGCAACCGGCTGGCGCCGATGCGGTTCATGCCTTTTTCGTATTTCTGAACCTGCTGAAAGGTGACGCCGACGCGACTGGCCAGATCGGTCTGGCTCATGCCCGCCAATTGCCTTGCGGAACGCAGACGCGCGCCAACGGCGGCATCCATTTGCAACTCGCGCGGGCCGCGGCTGGGTTTACGTTTCACGCTGCTCTCCTGCCTTTTCATCGGCCAGTCTGCCGGTCGCCGCGCCGCCGCTTACCACAAAGGGAGCGAAGCGCAGTATCCAGGCCGGAATATCTTCCCGATCCGCTGCGATATAGGTTACCGGCGCAAGCGCTGCAGGCCCGGTTTCGGGTATCTGCGAGGTCGGCACAGGTGTCTTCTTCGGCATTGCGTCAGCTCCGGCAGGCCAGGCGATATTGCGGCTGGGTGCGGATATCGAAAGAACAGGCAACGATGAAGCTGCTATCGATCGGCACCACCAGGCGGCGGTATTCCACATCCCGGCCCACGATATGCTCCACCATGGCAAGCTGGGTCATCCGCGCCTTGTTGTTGCGCTGATGGATGATCTCGCCATAGTCGGAATCGGCGAATTCGCGCACATCGCGGCCCAGCACACGGGAATCGATCTGCGGCCGCGAGGCCATGGCATCGCCGAGTTGCAGCAGGCGCCAGCAATCGTCGGTATGGCTGAAGATGTGGCAATGCTGCAGCAGGCCGTTTTCAGCCAGCAGGCGATGATGTTCGGCGGGCTGGGCACGCAGCCCCGGCGCCAGCTCGGCCAGCCGGCCGGCCATGCCGCCCAGTTGCCGGAATGCCGCCTCGTCCAAGGTCTGGGCTTCGAAATGCCAATCGCGGCCATTGGGCGCGGTGCGCATATCGTCGATCAGGCCGGGCAGGCCATGGCGGGCAAACAGGCGATCCATCGCGTCCACCGCCTCGAAACTCGGCTTGGCCGCGCCGCGCCGCCATGCACGGATAGAGCTTGGATCGCGCCCTATATACTCGGCTATTTCCTCAATCGTCAGGCCAGATTCCGTCATACGGGAATCCATGGCCAGACGCAGATATTGGGAGATGGGAGTATTCTCTTGCATAATAAGATTAAACACCCGCCATCTCCCGATGTCAAAGCCTTTCGTTGTTTAATCAGGCATATGCACCCTCTTTAATGATGTATTTCGGTTCCATTTGCCACCGTCGCTCTATTGCCGCCTTTTCCGAGTATACGAGATAAAAAAGCTCCGGTCTGGCCGATCCCCAATAGGTATCGGGCACTTCTGCAGCACCGGCAAAGCCATATCCCTGATGCGACAAGGCCAGCCCGATATGCGGGGCGCGCACCCAGGCAAAACAGCCGTCCAGATCATGCAACCGGCATTGATGAGCCAGGGTGAGCTTGACCAGCAACGACATGATGCCCCGGCCGCGATGGCGCGGATTCACCAAGGCGCCGCCGAGATAGAGCAGCCGCCCATAAAGCTGCACGGGATGCGGCACGGAAAACGGCTTGAGCCGTTTTTCGGCGAGGAATTCCTGGCTGTCGATCAGCCGCGCCAGGCCATTGCGCCAGCGCGGCGCATGCACAACCCGGCCGGTTTCGATGCCGACAAAATCGCCGGCATGGTCGGTGACGGTGATCCAGATGAAATTGCCGTCCAGCTCCACCCGCGCGGGATCCAGCGGCATGGAGATGCTGTAGCCCGGCAGCGTGGCAACATAGGCCTTATAGGCTTCGGGATCGGCAGACATGCCCAGCCGATAACCCTGGGCTTCCAGGGCTTTGGCGATGGCATCGATATGGCGGTTGATGGCATCTTGCTGCATTTGCGCTTCTTCTTCTCCTGCAGGCCCGCGATAGGGATGGGCCAATGGCTGATATGCGCTTGATTGCGCGGGGTTACCGCTCATGCGGGAACAGCCGGACCGGCCGCTCCCGCTTTTTGCGGGTGCCCTCTCTTGCAGGAGAATGCCAAGGCAAGGCCATCCCTATTCGCGCATTTCGGGTGCAAGCGGCCGGATCGGCGCGGCGCTTGTTGCGCTGCCGGAAGGGTTGACGCCGCGCCCCGGTCTTGGTTAGGCTTGCACCATGATCGCGAACGCCACCTTCCGTCCTTGGTATTTTACGCTGCATACATAGCGGCGACGGAACGTATGTGACAAACGATCCAATGCCGCCGCCCACCGGCGGCATTCGTGTTTCTAGAACTGACGATGGCCCCGGGAAGCGGCGGGAAGTTCCACCCCAGACCGCCAAACCAACCAAGTGAGTGCCATCCGATGACCAACCAAACCGAAACCAACATGCTGACCTTGCCGCGCGAAGCCCTCGTTGCCGGCATGGATGTGGTGAACCTGCTGGTAACCGTGCGGCTTGCCGACAGCGCCAGCGATGCCCGCCGCCTGATCCGCCATTCCGAAGCCCGGCTGAATGGCCGCGTGGTGGCCCATGAGGGCGTGACCGCCGGCCTGGACGACCTGGATGCCCAGGGTACGCTGCGGCTTTCCGCCGGCCGCTACCGGGAAGCCCTGGTCTGGGCTGCCTGACTGCCTGCGGCGTTCCGTCGCTGCGACCGAATGCGCGGTTCAGCACAAGCGGGGTGGGTGTAGTATTACCTCATCGCGCGCCTGACTCGCCGCGCAAGGGGTGTGGACCATGACCGTTATCGCCATCGCAGACCGCCGGCCCAATCAAACCGCCAGCAAAGCGGCCTCCGCTGTTGATCCCTGCACCGGCTGCACGGTGGGCAAGCTCAGCCTGTGCGATGCGCTGGATGCCGAAGGCCGCAAGCGCTTCAAGCCGATGGTGCGCGGCCAGGCGCTGGAACCGCATCAGATGCTGTTTCAGGAAGGCGATGCCGCCGAGCATGTCTATACCGTCACCTCCGGCCAGGTCAGTCTGGCCCGTTCGCTGCCCGATGGCCGCCGCCAGATCGTGGATTTTGCCGGCCCCGGCGATTTCCTCGGCCTCAGCCTGGGCCTGGAAGAGCCGGTGACCCACCGCCTGAGCGCCGAAGCCCTGACCCAGAGCCGGGTTTGCCGCCTGCCCCGCGCCGCCTTCAACCGCCTGATGCAGGATGAACCGGCACTCAGCCGCCGTGCCCTGGAATTTGCCGCCCGCCGCATCCGCGCCTCCCAGGAACAGCAACTGAGCCTGGGCCGCAAAACCGCCGCCGAACGGGTGGCCTCCTTCCTGGTCGACATGGCCGAACGCAATCTGGCACGTGGCGGCAACGCCTCGCCGCTCAGCCTGCCGATGACCCGCGCCGATATCGCCGATCATCTGGGCCTGACGCTGGAAACCGTCAGCCGCGCTTTCAGCCGCCTGCGCAAGCTGGGCCTGATCAAGCTGGAAGGCGCCGACCGGGTGGCGATCCCCAATCTGGATGCCCTGAGCGGCGAAACCGCTCAATCTGCCTGAAGTTGGGCCGCCCGGCCTGATACAGGACAGGGCCCCGCCACAGTTACGGATACAGGCATCGCCTGACCCTGGCGGCATGCCAGCCGCTTGAGTATCCTCTGGCCAAATCAAGAGGAAACCGGTCCATCTCGCCATGTCGCATACTGCCCTACCAGCCCTGTCGCAGGGCGTGAATGATCTGCGCGCGTCTGAAATCCGCGAGCTGCTGAAGCTGATCAACCGGCCGGAGATCATCTCCTTTGCCGGCGGCATTCCGGACCCGGAGATGTTTCCGCTCGACAAGATCGGCACCGCCTATGCCGCGATATTGGCCGACCCGGTGCAGGCGCGGGATGCCTTTCAGTATTCCATCAGCGAGGGGTATCCGCCGCTGCGCGAATGGATCGTGGGCTATCTCAAAAGCCATGGCATCGAAGCCGCCCTGGAGCGCGTGCTGATCACCAGCGGCGCCCAGCAGGCGCTGGATTTCCTGGGCCGCGCCTTCATCGAGGCCGGCGACCCGGTGGTGGTGACCGACCCCAGCTATCTCGGCGCCATCCAGGTATTCGGCACCTACCGCCCGCGTTTCATCGCCGTACCGATGGACAACGAAGGCGCCAAACTGGCCGAGTTGCGCGAAGCCTTTGCGCAGAAGCCGAAATTCTTCTACCTCACGCCGGATTTCTGCAATCCCGCCGGGATCACCACCAGCCTGGCGCGGCGTGAGGCGATTCTGGATCTGGCGCATGAATTCGGCGTGGCGATCCTGGAGGATTCGCCCTACGAGGAATTGCGCTACGACGGCGCCCGCATTCCCAGCTTCGCCGCCCTTGAATGCCAGCGCCGCGCCAAGAATCCGGCGCTGCCTGCATTGGTAATCTATATCGGCAGCCTGTCGAAGGTGCTCACGCCGGCCTTGCGCATCGGCTGGATCGCCGCCGATGGCGCGTTGATCAACAAGCTGGTGTTGCTCAAGCAGGCTTCCGATCTGCATTGCTCCACGGTGAACCAGATCATCGCCAACGATATCGCGCGCACCTCGCATGCCAACCAGGTGGCCAAACTGCGCAGCACCTACAAGCTGCGCCGCGATGCCATGCTGGCGGCGCTGAAGCGCAGCATGCCCACCGAGGTGCATTGGAGCATCCCCGATGGCGGCATGTTCATCTGGCTGGAATTCCCCGACAGCGTCGATTGCACCGCGCTGCTGGAGCGCGCCATCAAGGAAGAGAATGTGGCCTTCGTGCCCGGCTCCGCCTTCTATGCCACCCAGCCGAAGCGCAATACCGCACGCCTCAGCTTCTCGCTGGGCGCGCCTGAGCGCATCGAGCAAGGCATCGAACGGCTGGCAACCCTGGTGCGCAACATCCTGCAGGCCAATAGCGCGGCTGCCTGAAAGGCATGACGGCTTCCACCCTTACGGCCAGCAAGGATATCGCCATCATCGGCGCCGGGCCGGTGGGTCTGTTCGCGGTGTTTCAATGCGGCATGCTGGGATTGCGCAGCCATGTGATTGAAGCGCTGCCCGAAATCGGCGGGCAATGCAGCGCGCTCTATCCGGAAAAACCGATCTACGATATTCCCGGCCACCCCCGGCTTTCGGCTGCCGCGCTGATCGAGAATCTTTCCGTGCAGGCCGCGCCTTTCGCACCGGTCTATCATTTGCGCCAGCAAGCCATGCGACTGGACGGCACGCCCGGCGACTTCACCCTCACCACCGATAGCGGCACGCGCATTCGCTGCGGCGCGGTGATCATTGCCGCCGGCGCCGGCGCCTTCGGGCCCAACCGGCCGCCGCTGCCGGGCATCGCGGCCTATGAGGGCGAGAGCGTACATTACATGGTGCGCGATCCCGAACGCTTTCGGGGCAAAAGCGTGGCGATTGCCGGCGGCGGCGATTCCGCGGTGGATTGGGCCCTGGCGCTGCATGGCGTGGCAAAACAGATTCACATGATCCATCGCCGCGATGCCTTCCGCGCGGCGCCAGACAATGTTGCGCGCCTGCGCGGCCTGCATGGCGATGGCCTGGATCTCGTGGTGCCATATCAACTCTCCGGCCTGGAAGGCGAAGGCGGCAAACTGCGCGCCGTGCTGGTGAGCGACCTGGATGGCAACGTCAAACGCCTGGAAGCCCAGCATCTGCTGGCCTTCTTCGGGTTGAAAAGCGATCTCGGCGCGCTGGCCGATTGGGGCCTGGATATCGCCGCCTATCATGTGCCGGTGGCACCGGCCGATTGCGCCAGCAAGCGCCCTGGCGTTTATGCCATCGGCGATATCGCCAGCTATGCCGGCAAGCTGAAGCTGATACTCAGTGGTTTTGCCGAGGCTGCCCAAGCAGCCCATGCCGCCTATGCGCTGCTGCATGGCCAGCCGCCGCATTTCGAATATTCGACAACGAAGGGCGTGCCCTGAAAAATCCGGGCTAAACGATCCGGCTGGTTTTGTTGCCCCAGTAGCGATCCTTCACCAGACGCTTGTAGAGCTTGCCGGTTTCATGGCGCGGCAGGGCGGGATCGAAATCCACGCTGCGCGGGCATTTGATCGGCGACAACCGGCTGCGGCAGAAATCGATCAGCGCCTGCGCCATTTCCGGCCCGGCCTGGGCAGGATCGACAAGCTGCACCACGGCTTTCACTTCCTCGCCGAAATCTTCATTGGGCACGCCGATCACCGCCACATCGAACACCGCCGGATGCTGGATCAGAACATTCTCGGCTTCCTGTGGATAGATATTCACACCGCCGGATATGATCATGAAAGCCTTGCGATCGGTGAGATAGAGGAAGCCATCTTCATCCAGATAACCGATATCGCCGAGCGTGGACCAGCCTTGCGCGTTATAGGCCGCCTGGGTCTTTTCCGGATCGTTGTGATAG
Organism: Ferrovibrio sp.; assembly: GCF_019636075.1. GTDB lineage: Bacteria > Pseudomonadota > Alphaproteobacteria > Ferrovibrionales > Ferrovibrionaceae > Ferrovibrio. Next base: position 20,114 of record NZ_JAHBYG010000033.1, on the reverse strand, counting down.
ATGAAAGGCTGTGCATCGGAGAAGTACACCAGCCCCGATTGCCCAGGCGGCAATTCTTCGCCGGATTCTTCATCCACCACGCGCGGTTGCCCGATGGTAGCCCGCCCCACCGAACCAGGGCGCTGCAGCCATTCCTCGCTGGTGATATTGGTGGTGCCGTTACCTTCGGAGGCGGCGTAATATTCGAACAGGATAGGCCCCCACCAATCGATCATCTGCCGCTTGGTTTCAGCCGAAACCGGCCCGGCGCCATGAATGGCAACACGGTGGCTGGACAAGTCCAACCCCGCGCGCTGGTCTGCCGGCAGCTTGAGCATGCGCACGAACATGGTGGGCACCCAATTGCTGTGGGTGACGCGATGTTTCTCGATGAGTTGCAATGCATGCACCGGATCGAAATGTCGCATCACCACCAGCAGACCACCGAAGCGCAGCACCACCATGGTGTAGCGCAGCGGCGCGGCGTGATAACCCGGCGCTGGCGATAGATAGACCATGTCAGCGTCGTAGCTGTAATAATTGCGGCAATTGTTGAAGAACAAGGTGGGCGCACCCACCGCATCGCCATTCAGCGGCCGCTTCACGCCCTTGGGTTTGCCGGTGGTGCCCGAGGAGTAGAGCATATCGCGCCCCTGCACTTCGTCGGCTATGGGCGTGGCAGGCTGAGCCGCTGTCGCCTCCTCCCAATTGCGCCAGCCGGCGGCGGATGCGCCGGTGATGAAGAAATGCTCCACCTGCACACAAGCCGCGCGTAATTCATCCGCCATATGGGCGAAAGCCGAGCCGATCACCAGCAGCCTGGCGCCGCAATCATTGACGATATAGGCGATTTCCGGCGCGGTAAGTTTGGTGGGGATCGCCGTGTAATACAGCCCGGCCCGATCCGCGCCGAAACACACATCGTAAAATACCAGGCTGTTTTCCAGCAGGAAGGCCATGTGGTCGCGGAAGCGCAGGCCGCAGGCGCGATACAATTGCGCGGCCCGGTTGGAATTGGCCTCCAGCGCCCCGAAGCTGCGCGTCTCTCCGCTTTCGGCCATGATGATGGCCGGCTTGTCTGGGTGGCGGGCTGCATGTTCACCGATATACATGCCTACTCCAGTAGCTTGCGCAATTCGGTCTTGAGTATCTTGCCGTAATTGTTTTTTGGCAATGCGGGCAGGAAACGGTAATCCTTCGGCCGCTTAAAACGCGCGATCTCGGCCAGGCAAAGCGCATCCAGATCGGCAGCCGATACCTCCGCTCCCGTTCGACGGCTGACGAAGGCCACCACCACCTCGCCCCAATCGGCATCCTTGCGGCCCACCACGGAGACTTCCGCCACACCGGGATGACGCAGCAGCACTTCCTCGATTTCGCGCGGATAGATATTGGAACCGCCGGAGATGATCATATCCTTGGAGCGATCCATCAGCGTGAGATAGCCATCTTCATCGAAACTGCCCACATCGCCGGTATGCAGCCAGCCGCCGCGCAGTGTCTCCGCCGTCGCCTCCGCATTGCGCCAATAGCCGGCCATCACCACTTCGCCGCGACAGACGATTTCACCCACCTGGCCGGGCGGCAACGAGGCGTCGTCGGCATCCACCACCCGCACGTCCACATCCGAGCGCGGAATGCCGGCGGAACCGAGATGGGCGAGATGGCGCGGATGGCCGGTATCCACATGCATCGCCTTGTCCATGCCGGTGATGGTCATCGGCGCTTCGCCCTGGCCATAGATCTGCGCCAGCTTGGGCCCCAGCACATCCATCGCCGCCTGCAGATCGGCCACATACATCGGCCCGCCGCCGTAAACGATGGTTTTCAGATTGGAGGTATCGGCCGTGCGGATTTCCGGCGCGTGGATCAGGCGATGCACCATGGTCGGCGCGAAGAAAAAGCTGCAGCGCGGCCAATGGGCGATCAGGTCCAGCGTCTCGGCCGGATCGAAGCCGCCGGATTGCGGGATCACGTTATTGGCGCCATGCAACAGATGCGGCAGAGCATAAAGCCCCGAGCCGTGGCTGAGCGGTGCGCAATGGATCATGCAATCCTCGGGCCCGATAGCATCCACATCGGCGAAGTAATTCATGATCGCCGCCCACAGATTGCGATGCGTCAGCATAGCACCCTTGGGCCTGCCGGTGGTCCCCGAGGTATAGAACAGCCAGGCCAGCGCATCGGGCGCCACCTCAGCCAGCGGCGCAGGCGCAGCGCGCGCCAGATCGGTTTCGCCCAGCACGATACGATGGGCAATACCGGACGCAATATCCGGCGTCATCTCGGCGGCATGGGCGGCATCCAGAATCAGCGCACGGGCCTCGCTGTTTTCCAGAATCCAGGCCACCTCGCGCGGATGCAGTTTGGCATTGATCGGCACGGCGGCCAGCCCGGCATGCCAGATGGCATAGAGATGTTCGAGATAGGCTGGCACATTGGCCATCAGCAGGGCTACAGTGTCGCCGGGCCGCAGCCCCAGCGCCAGCAGGCCGCCGGCAATGCGCTGCACGCGCTCTGCCATTTCGGCATAGCTGGCGACAACGCGTTTTCCCGATGAAAGCGCCGGCCGATGGCCATACACTTGGGCGGCACGGCGCAGGCCCTGGGCCAGATTCATCCCTACTCCCTCCCTTTATGGGAAAGAGTTTAGGCGTGGCCCTCGCCGTGGATCAAGCCGTCGGCTTGCGAGAAGCGATTCTGGTAGCGGGCGGCGATGCTGGCCACCGGCAGCAGGATGAATACATCCGTGGTGCCGAATTGCTCGTCCACCACCGCACCCTCGCCGATATAGGCGCCCAGGCGCAGATAGGCCTTGATCAGCGGCGGCAGGGCGTGGATGGCGGCGCGCTGCGACACCTGATCAGCCGGCAGCATATTCATCGGCACATGGCGATGCGGCAGGGCCCGCACCCGGATATCGGGCGGCGGCAGATGATGGTGGTATAGATAGCTCAGCGCCACGGCATGCTGCTGCGGATCGGTACCGGCAAACGAGGCACAGCCGAACATGAATTCGAAACGATGGTCGTCGATATAGGTGGAGATGCCGCGCCACAACAGCTGGATAATCGCATTGCCGCGATAGTTGCGGTGCACGCAGGACCGGCCAAGCTCCAACAGGCCGCCCCCCAGGTTGCTATTATGTGGGCCGACCGCGCGCAGCATCGGCGAGATATCGAATTCAGACGCGGAATAGAAGCCGCCATGGCTTTCCGCGATATCCCGGCGCAACAGGCGGTAGGTGCCCACGGCCTGGTCCGGCCCCGGCAGGCTGCGGTCGAAAACCATCAAGTGATCGCAGAGCGTGTCGAATTGATCGAAATCCAGCTGCAGCCTGGCATTCTCGGCGCTGGGCTGGGCCGCCATCTCTTCGTAGAAGACCTGAAAACGCAAACGCTGCGCCGCCCGGATGTCTTCCGGCCGGCGGGTAAGGCGAACCTCGAAACGACCGTCGCCGGCGGCGCAAAGCCAGTCCAGCGAAGCGGGCGGCGGCTGCAGCCCGATCAGCCGGGCGGTATGATGAGCGAGCGGTGCTTGCATGTTCATGTCCCGACCATCGCTATAGCCTGTTGCGGAAATAAGTCAATTCCGTGACAAGCTTGCGAAATCACATGTCGATTGAAAATATCTTGTAGCTCAGCCCAATATGACAACCAGATATAGGGAAAAACCGCGCTGTATCAAGCCGGCTTTGTCATCACGCGGGTTTCCGCGCCCTGACGCGTAAGCCAGGCGAGCAGAATCAACCCAGGCAGGGCCGCAAAGGCAGTTGCCACGAAAAATAGCGGCCAGCCGAGTGATTGCGCCAGAAAACCGGCAAAAGATGACAGGAAGGTGCGCGCCACTGCCGTAAGCGAGGAGAGCAGCGCATATTGCGTGGCCGTATAGGCCACATTGCACAGCGCCGACAGATAAGCCACCAAGGCCGCCGTGCCCATGCCGCCGGCCAGATTCTCCACGCCAACGGTGAGGGCCAGAAACCACAGATCGGCCCCCCGCAACGCCAGCACCGCAAACAGCAGGTTGGACCCCATCTGCAGAATGCCGCAAATCCACAGCGAGCGGTAAAGCCCCGCCGCCTGCATCAGCCAGCCGCCCATGAACAGCCCCAGCATGGTGGCGGCAAAGCCATAGAGCTTGCTCACCTCGGCGATCTGTTCGCGGCTGAAACCGAGCTTGAGATAGAAGCTGGTGGCCAATGCGCCGGCCAAACTGTCGCCCAGCTTGAACAACAACACGAAGAGCAACACCGCTACCCAGCCACGCCGCGTGGCGAATTGCAGGAACGGCCCGGCCACGCCCACATAGAGCCAGGCCGCGAATTTGGCGACCCAACCGCGCAAATGCGGCCGCGCCTCAAGCCAGGCCGAAACTTCGCGGAAGCGCCGCTCTGCATCTTCGCGCGGGCGCGAGGCAGGTTCGCCGATCAGCAAGACAGTGACCCCGCCGAGTGCGACCAGGGCAGCCATGATGGCATAGACCATCGGCCAGCCCAGCGGACCGGCCAGATAGAGCGCCCCGGCCGAGGATACCAGCATGCCGATGCGATAGCCGAACACGATACAGGCCGCGCCGGCGGCAAGCTGGCGCTCTTCCAATATCTCCACGCGCCAAGCATCGATCACGGTGTCCTGGGTGGCGGAAGCAAAAGCCACGGCCACGGCGCAGAGCGCGGTGAGATAAAGCAGGTCGCGCGGATCGGTGCTGCCCAGCCCCAGGATGGCGGCGATCAGCAGGATTTGCGCAAAGATCAGCCAGCCGCGCCGGCGGCCCAGCCGCTTGGTCAGGCCAGGCAGCTCCAGACGATCAACCAACGGCGCCCAGAGGAATTTCAGCGCATAGGGCGTGCCCACCGATGCAAACAATCCGATGGCTTGCAGGCTGGTGCCGCTTTCGGTGAGCCAGGCCTGCAGGGTCTGCCCGGTCAATGCCAGCGGCAGGCCGGATGCAAAGCCCAGCACCAGGATGGCCAGCACCCGGCGATCACGATAGACCGCGATGCCGGCGAGCCAGTTTTGCATACGATTCATGGCGCGATTCTATCCGCATTTCCCCCCACGCGGGAGGGCTGACGGATGGCATCAAGCTTTTTTGGCGTATCCGACTGGTTTGAGTGCGGCCTCGATCTCGGTGAGGATGACGGGATCCTCGATGGTTGCGGGCATGCGGAATTCTTGCGCGTCGGCGATCTTCTGCATGGTGCCGCGCAGGATCTTGCCGGAGCGGGTTTTCGGGAGACGCTTCACGATCACCGCCTGCTTGAAGGCGGCAACGGGGCCGATCTTCTCGCGCACCAGGGCCACCAATTCGCGCAGGATCTGCTCCTCCGGCTTGGTGACGCCCGCCTTCAGCACCACGAAACCCAGCGGCACCTGGCCCTTCAGCGTATCTGCCGCACCCACCACGGCGCATTCCGCCACATCAGGATGGCTGGCCAGCACCTCTTCCATACCGCCGGTGGACAACCGATGGCCGGCCACGTTGATGATGTCGTCGGTGCGGCTCATGATGTAGATATAGCCATCGGCATCGATGAAGCCGGCATCGCCGGTGTTGTAATAGCCCGGGAAGCGCGCGAGATAGCTTTTCTTGAAGCCCTCGTCGTTGTTCCACAAAGTGGGCAGGCAGCCCGGCGGCAGCGGCAGCTTGATGGCGATATTGCCGATATCGCCCGGCTTGGCCACCGGATGGCCGTCATCGTCCAGCACCTGCACGTCATAGCCCGGCACCGCGCAGGTGGCCGAGCCATGCTTGACCGGCAGCAATTCCAGGCCCATGAAATTCGCCGAGACCGGCCAGCCGGTTTCGGTCTGCCACCAATGATCGATCACCGGCTTGCCCAGGATATCCTCGGCCCAATGCACGGTATCCGGATCGGCGCGCTCGCCGGCCAGGAACAGTGCGCGGAACTGCGACAGATCGTATTTCTTCAGCAACTCCGCCTTGGGGTCTTCCTTCTTGATGGCGCGGAAGGCGGTGGGCGCGGTGAACAGCGCAACCACCTTGTGCTGCTCGATCACCCGCCAATAGGCGCCGGCATCGGGCGTGCCCACCGGCTTGCCTTCATAAAGCAGGCTGGTGGAGCCATGGATCAGCGGCGCGTAAACGATATAGGAATGGCCCACCACCCAGCCCACATCGGAAGCCGCCCAGAATACCTCGCCGGGCTTCACGCCATAGACATGCTCCATCGACCAGTCCAGCGCCACCATATGGCCGCCATTCTGGCGCACAACGCCTTTCGGAATACCGGTGGTGCCGGAGGTGTAGAGCACATAGAGCGGATCGGTGGCCGCCACGGCCACGCATTCGGCCGGCTGCGCCGCAGCCAGGCTGGCCGCGAAATCATGGTCTCGGCCGGCGATCATCGGCGCGATATACATCGGGCGCTGATGGATCAGGCAGGCTTTCGGCTTATGCGCGGCAATCTCGATGGCCTGATCCAGCAGCGGCTTGTACTCCACCACGCGGCCGGGCTCGAGGCCGCAGGAAGAGGCAATGATCAGCACCGGCTTGGCATCATCGATGCGGGTGGCCAATTCGCGCGGCGCGAAGCCGCCGAACACCACCGAATGCACCGCGCCGATACGCGCGCAGGCCAGCATCGCCATCACCGCCTCTGGCGCCATCGACATGTAGATGATGACGCGGTCGCCCTTCTGCACACCCAGGCCGCGCAGCGCGCCGGCCAGCTTGGCCACTGAATCGCGCAGCTCGGCATAGCTGAAGCGTTTGATGGTGTTGGTGACCGGGCTGTCGTAGATCAGCGCCAGGCGCTCGCCATGGCCAGCCTCAACATGGCGGTCCAGCGCATTGTAGCAGGTGTTGGTCTCGGCGCCGGCATACCAGCGATAGAAGGGCGGGTTGCTGTCGTCCAGCACACGCTCGTAAGGCTTGCTCCACACCACGCGGCCAGCCTGTTTGCCCCAATAGCCATTCGGATCAGATTGCGCAGCAGAATACTCAGCCGCATAACGCCCCTGCATAACCATCCCTCCATAAACCAGACGCTTATGCGCGGTTTTATATCCGTTTCCGACAGCAATGCCTGCTAGACAAAAGGCTGCGGCTTTTCGCCACGCAACTTTTTGATGCAGACCGCCCGATTTATGCGGCAGCCAAGGATTATTCGGCAGCCTGACCGAACATGGCCGGCGAACCGGCCAGCAATTCGGCCCGCGCCGCATCATATTCCTGTTTCATGCGCGCGACCAGTTCCGCCACCGGAGGAACATCCTGAATCAGGCCGATACCCTGACCGGACCCCCAGATATCGCGCCAGGCCTTCGACTTCGACGCACCACCCGAGCCGAAGCTCATGGTGGTCTTGTCGCCCTCGGGCAGGTTGTCGGGATCCATGCCGGCCTTGGCAATGGAAGGCTTGAGGTAATTGCCATGCACGCCGGTGAACAGCGAGGAATAGACAATGTCGCTGGCCACGCTATCCACCAGCATCTGCTTGTATTCCGGCACGGCATTGGCTTCCTGGGTGGCGATGAAGCGCGTGCCCATATAAGCGAAATCCGCACCCATGGCCTGCGCCGCGAGAATCTGCCGGCCGTTGCTCATCGAACCCGACAACGCAATCGGACCATCGAAGAATTGCCGCACTTCGGAAACCAGCGCAAAAGGCGACAGCGTGCCGGCATGACCGCCCGCGCCGGCGCAAACCAGGATCAAACCATCCACGCCGGCTTCCAGCGCCTTCTTGGCATGGCGCACATTGATCACATCATGCAGCACGATGCCGCCATAGGAATGCACCGCCTGCACCACCTCGTTGGGCGCGCGCAGCGAGGTGATGATGATCGGCACCTTGTATTTGACGCAGACCTGCATGTCGTGCATGAGGCGGTCGTTGGAATGATGCACGATCTGATTCACCGCAAAGGGCGCCACCGGCTTGCCGGGATTCTGCGCGCGATAGTCATCCAGTTCGGTGGTGATGCGCTGCAGCCATTGCTCCAACACTTCCGCAGGGCGGGCATTCAGCGCGGGAAACGAACCGACGATACCGGCCTTGCATTGCGCAATCACCAGTTCGGGGCCGGAAACGATGAACATCGGCGAACCGATCACCGGCAGGCTAAGCCGCCCCTTCAATACCGCGGGTACCGACATGGATGCTTCCTCCAACCACAGCGTTTTCTGATGGGCTAGATTTAAACCTGCTACGCGAGACTGCGCAATCCTGCCGCCGCGTCACTTTTCAAAGCTTTTCACATGCCGCAGGATGCCCGCATGAGCCGCGTCGTTGGGCAGATAATGCTGATCGTTCTTGCCATCCTGGCCTTGGCCCTATCGGGCCTTGGCATTGCCACATGGCTGCTTTCGGCCCAGGCCGAAAAGGATTTCCCGCCCATGGGCCGGATCATCCAGGCCGATGGCTTTACCCTGCATGCCATAGACCTGCCCGCAAAGCAGCCGCCGGCATCAGGCCAGCCCGGCAATCCGCCGCTGGTTTTCGTGCATGGCGCCTTCGGCACCGCTGCGGATTTCGCCGTTTCGATCATGCCGGAAACCAGCCGGCAGTATCGTTCGATTGCCATCGACCGGCCCGGCCATGGCTATAGCGCGCGCCGCCCCAAGCCGGATACCGATGCCGGCCCGATGACACCCGACCGCCAGGCCCGCGCCCTGCGCGCCGGATTGCAAGCGCTGGGCGTGCATGAAAAGCCGATCCTGGTGGGGTTTTCGCTGGGCGCGGCAATCGCGCTGGCCTGGGCGCTGGATTACCCCGACGAGATTTCCGGCATCCTGTTGATCAATCCGGCCTCGCATCCCTGGCCTCTGCCGATCGAGCCGAGCTATCGGATGGCGGGCATACCGCTGCTGGGGCCGCTGGCCGTGCATACCATCGTCACGCCGATCGGCAACCGGCAATTAGTGGCGGGTGCCGCCAATGTGTTCGCACCCTCGCCGGTACCGCCGCATTATGCCCAGGCACCGATAGCCCTGACGGTGCGGCCCGGCAATTTCGCAGCCAATGCCGAGGATATCCGCACCCTGAAACCTTTCCTGGCCGCGCAGATGCAGCGCTATCCCGGCCTCAAGCCGCCTTTGAGCATTCTGGTGAGCGACCAGGACAACGCCACCTCACCGGTCATTCATTCACGGCCATTGGCTGCGCAGGTGCCGCATGCCGTGCTGATCGAAAGCCAGGGCGGCGGCCACCCGCTGCATTTCAGCCGGCAGGCGGAGGTGTTGGCCGCCATCGATGGCCTTGTGGCGCGGACCAGGGCGCAATCACAATAGCGCTGCCTGCGCTTAGGCGGGGCAACAAGGCCTGCATATCGGCCAGGGCAATCGCCACGCAGCCTTCGGTGGGCGCGAAATCCTGCCGCGCCAGATGCAGGAAAATCGCACTGCCCAAACCCGGCACCGGCGGCGCATCGTTATGGCCGAGTTCCACGATCAGATCGTAGACATGATCCTCGCGCCACAGCTTTTCATGGCTGCCGGCAAAGGGCAGCGTCACCAGCCGATTGTAATCGGCGTGGCCGGGATCGTCGCACCAGCCCATGGCCGGCGTAAGCGCCAGGATAGGCAAGGCGCAATCAGGCACAGGCAGACGATCCGGGCGGTAAAACAACCGCCGTAAAGGCCAGCGGCCCAACGGTGTGGCGCCATCGCCTTCGCGCTTGTCGGCGGCCGGCCTGCAGCCCGAGCGGCCCAATGCGCAGCGCATGCTGAGATCGCCAAAGCGCAGCTTGCCATCGGCGGAAACCTGAATGTCGTTCATGCCAGAAGCCTCGCCAGCAAACCATCCAATACCGCGCGGCCTGCATCGGTAGCGACCAGCCGGTGCGGGTCGCGCTGCAACAGGCCGGCTGCTTCCAGCGGCTTGCTGCGTGCCGGCGGCACCAATTCGGCCAGCCCGATACCGGATGCCGCCCGCAGATTCACATCATACACGCCTTCGCGCAGCCGCAGGCCCATCATCAGCGCCTCTTCAGCGCGCTGGCGGGCATCCACGGGGGTTTCGCTTTCCAAACCGCTACCTTTGGCCTGCACGGCTTCGAGCCAGACTTCCGGCTTGCGCAAAGTCTGCCGGGCCAGCCATTGGCCGTTCTCGCGTAATCTGGCATGGGCGCCGGGGCCGATGCCCAGATAAGCGCCGGAGCGCCAATAAACCAGGTTATGCCGGCTTTCGCCGCCGGGCCGCGCATGATTGGAAATCTCGTAAGCCGGCAGGCCGGCTTGCTGCATGATCTCCTGCGTCAGATCGTAGAGCGCGGCCTGGGCATCGTCTTCCATCGGTTTGATCGCGCCGCGCGCCACCGCGCCGGCAAAACCGGTATTGGGCTCGATGGTGAGCGTATAGAGCGACAGGTGATCACCGGCCAGGTCCAATGCTGCGCCCAATTCATCGCGCCAGGCGGCTTCATCCTGGCTCGGGCGGGCATAGATCAGATCGAAGGAATAGCGCGGCATGCTGCGGCGCGCGGCTTTTATCGCCTGGCGCGCCTCATCGGCATCATGGGCGCGGCCGAGAAACCGCAACGCCTGGGCATCGAAACTCTGTACGCCGATGGATAAACGATTGACGCCGGCAGCGCGAAAACCGACGAATTTGCCGGCCTCGGCGGAATTCGGATTGGCTTCCAGCGTGATCTCGATATCGCTGGCGAAACCATACAGTTTCTCCGCCTCGGCCAGGATCGCGGCAGTGGTTTCCGGCGCCATCAGCGAGGGCGTCCCGCCGCCGAAAAACACCGAGGTGAGTTTCGCATCGGTACCGAAACGTTCGGCTTGTCCGCGCAATTCGACAAGCAGCGCGGCACGGAACTGCGCTTCATCTATGCGTTCGCGCACATGGGAATTGAAATCGCAATAGGGGCATTTCGATACGCAGAACGGCCAATGCACATACAGGCCGAAGCCGGGCGATGGTGCCTGGTTCTGCTCAGCCGAAACAGGCATCGATCAATTGCCGGAAAGCCAGCGCACGATGGCTGATCCCGTGCTTGTCCTGCGCCGGCATCTCGCCGAAGGTAAGGCTTTGGCCATCGGCCAGAAACATCGGATCGTAGCCGAAGCCGAGATTGCCGCGCGGAGGCCACACCAATTGCCCGGGCAGCACGCCCTCGAAACTTTCCACATGGCCATCCGGCCAGGCCAGCGTGAGCGCGCAATTGAATGTGGCGCGGATGGGCGGCTCTGCTGCCTTTGCCTGCACGGCTTCCCACACTTTGCGCATGGCAAGCGTAAAATCCTTCGATGGCCCGGCCCAGCGCGCGGAATAGATGCCGGGCGCGCCATTTAAGGCTTCCACGCTCATGCCGGAATCATCGGCCAAGGCCGGCAGGTTGGCGCCGCGTGCCGAGGCCAGCGCCTTCAATTCGGCATTGGCAACGAAAGTCGTGCCGGTCTCATCCGGCTCGGGCAAGCCCAGCGCGCCGGCGGAAATCGCTTCGACCTTGAAAGGCGCGAGCAATTCGGCGATCTCGCGCAGCTTGCCGGCATTATGGCTGGCGATCACCAGCTTGCCGCCCGCGAAACGTCGCCGCGCATTCATGGCTTAGATCCCGACGGCCTGACGCTGCAGAACGGTGAGTTCGGTCACGCCCTTGCGGGCCAGCCGCATCAGATCGAGGAAGGCGGTTTCCGAAAACGGCTCATGCTCGGCAGTGCCCTGCACTTCCACGATGGCGCCGGAATCGGTGAGCACGAAATTGGCATCGGCATCGGCATCGGAATCCTCGGGATAATCGAGGTCGAGCACCGGCACGCCTTTATAGATGCCGCAACTGATGGCAGCCACCTGGCCGATCAGCGGCACGGCGGCAATGGCGCCGGCTTTCACCAGCTTGTCGAAAGCCAGATACAGCGCCACCCAAGAGCCGGTGATGGCAGCGGTGCGGGTGCCGCCATCGGCCTGCAGCACATCGCAATCCAGGCGAATCTGGCGCTCGCCGAAGCCATCCAGCTTGGTGACGGCGCGCAACGAACGCCCGATCAGACGCTGGATTTCCTGGGTGCGGCCGGATTGCTTGCCCTTGCTGGCTTCGCGGTCGGTGCGGCTATGGGTGGAACGCGGCAGCATGCCGTATTCCGCCGTCACCCAGCCGCGCCCGGTATTGCGCAGGAAAGGCGGCACCTTTTCCTCAATGGTGGCGGCGCAAAGCACATGGGTTTCGCCGAACTTCACCAGGCAGGAGCCCTCGGCATATTTGGCAAAACCCGGCTCCAGCCGGATGGCGCGCAGTTGGTCGGGGGCGCGGCCGCTGGGACGCATGGTGCTCTCCTTCGAATGGGTCGGCGGCCGTTCTAGTCGAGGCCAAGGGGGCCGGCAAGGACTTGAGATATTTGCAAATGTTATATTATAACATATCAAAACATCCCTTGGAGCCACTTCCTATGCATAAAAGCCTGTCTTTACCCGCCTTTGCTGTCTTGCTGGCCGCACCCTCCGCCTTCGCCCAGAATCAAGTCCAGAACCAGAGCCAGGAACCCGCACAACTCGCGCCCGTGGTGGTGACCGCGCCGCTGCCCAGCGACCAGACCGATATGACGACAGGCACCACCGTTCTGGCCGGCGACGACCTCGATCGCCAGCGCGGCGCTACCCTGGGCGAAACCCTGCGCCATACGCCCGGCGTGGCCGGCAGCGATTTCGGACCCGGCGCCAGCCGACCGATCATCCGTGGACAGGGCGGCCCGCGCGTGCGGGTGATGCGCGACGGCCTGGATGCTTTCGATGCCGCCAGCGTAAGCCCCGACCATGCCGTGGCGGTGCCGATGGATAGCGCCCGGCGCATCGAGGTGCTGCGCGGCCCGGCCTCGCTGCTCTATGGCAGTTCGGCGATTGCCGGCGTGGTGAATGTGATCGACGGACGCATCCCGGATGCATTGCCCAGGAACGGCACCAGTGGTGAAACGCGCCTGAATTACGGCAGCGCCGACAAACGCAAAACCGGCTTCGCCTCCATCGATACGGCGGTGACCAATAACGTGGTGCTGCATGGCGAGGCCGGCGCGCTGGATGCCGAGGATTACAGCATCGGCGGCTATGCCTCGGCAACCCAGCGCGAGGCCGGGGTGAAAAACACCGTGCCCAATACCGCCATGAAGGGCCGCGATGGCGCCGTGGGCGCCAGTTTCCTGGGCGATGGCGGCTATGGCGGCCTGTCGCTGGCGCGCATGAACAGCTATTACGGCGTGCCCGGCGCCGATCCGGTGCGCATCGACATGCACCAGACCCGGCTGGACGGCAAATTCGGCCTCTACGACCCCCTGCCCGGACTGCATGAATTGCGCGGCAAGCTGGGCTATGCCGATTACAAGCATGATGAAATCGAACAGACCGGCGAAATCGGCACGCGCTTCAACCTGGATAATTGGGAAGGCCGGCTGGAAGCCTTGCATGAACCGATTGCCGGCATCGAAGGCGTGTTCGGCTTCCAGGGCGGGCGGCGCGATTTCACGGCAATCGGCGAGGAAGCCTATCTGCCGCAGAACACCACGGATTCCTACGCCGTATTCCTGCTCGAACGCTATGAACTGGGCGATTGGCAATTCAGCCTGGGCGGTCGGTTGGAGTATACCGAGATCGACGTACCCGCGCAGAATACCGGCCGCGACTTCACCACGCTGAGCTATTCCGGCGGCGTGAATTACCGCATCAATCCGGCCTGGACGGCTGGTGTCTCGCTCTCGCACACCCAACGCGCCCCCACCGCCGAGGAGCTTTATTCAAACGGCGAGCATGTGGCGACGAATTCCTTCGAAATCGGCAATGCACGCCTGAACAAGGAAAGCGCCTGGCATGCGGAGGCCGGCCTGCGCAAGGTGCAAGGCGACGTGACGGGTTCGGCGAGCGTGTATGCCACGCGCTATAGCGACTATATCTACGGCGCCTTCACCGGCGCGCAACAGAATGGCGTGGATGAACGGCTTTACAGCCAGACCGGCGCCGATTTCCGCGGCATGGAATTCGAAATCGCCTGGACCTTCCTGCGCGGCGACGGCTACACCTTGAGCGCGGACGGATTGCTGGATTTCGTGCGCGCCGAAGACCGCGACAATGGCCGCCCGCTGCCTTTGACCCCACCGATGCGCTATGGCCTGGGTCTGACCGGCACTTACGACGCTATCCGCCTGCGGCTGGAAATGCTCGGCGCCGCCAAGCAGGACCGCGTGGGGGCGAATGAAACGTCTACGGAAGGCTATACGCTGTTCAATGCCGCCCTCACCTGGCGCCCCTTGCAGGCCTACAAGGATTTCATTCTCAGCCTGGAAGGCCGCAACCTGTCCGATGCCGAGGCGCGCAGCCATACCTCGCTGCTGAAGGCGGAAGCGCCGCTGCTCGGTCGGGAAGTGCGCCTGGGCAGTGCGGTAAAGTTCTAGTCGTTTCTGCAACCAGCATGTAATCTCGTGGGGCAGCTTCTCGCCCCACGGGATTGCCATGACCATTGACCGCAACACCCTCATGCTGGCTACGGCCAGCCTGTTCGCCCTGTCATCCAATTTCGCCTGCGCCGAGGATAAAGGCCTCGCCACCCGGCTTGGGGAAGCGGAAATCTCCGTTACCCTGGATGCGGCATTGGCCGGCTTTGCTCTGCGCAATGCGCAATTCGGCGCCGGCTCCGCAGGCCAGAATGGCATCCGCCAGGGTGGCCGCGACTGGATCGAGGGCTTCGCCAAGCCCGGCGTTGAAATCTCCGCACCCATGGGCAATGGCCAGGCCTATGGATTGCTCTCCGCTATCGGCACCATCACCCGAGGCGATGGCGATGCCCAGGCCACCAGCGGCACCAGCATGCGGCCCAGCCATCTGGCGCCGGAAGATTATGCCATCGGCTGGCGTTCGGGCGGCAGCTTCGCGGCGTTGGGCGAAGATGCCATCGATATCTCGCTGGGCAATCAGGCTTTCAGCATCGGCGATGGCTTTCTGATCCTGGATGGCACCGCCGAGGGCTCGCGCCGCGCCGCCTATGTGCTGGGCCCGCGCGCCGCCTTCGCCGACACCGCCATCCTGCGTATCAACACCGCCCCGCTGCGCGCCGACCTGTTCCATCTGGCCGGCAATGTAGACCAGCGCCGTATGTTGGCAGGCGATGCTCCCGCCACCCGGCTTTACGGTGCCAATCTGGAATGGTTCGGCTCCGGCGATGGCAATAAAGGCCGCAACGCCTATGAAGACCGCGCCTGGTATCTCGGCTTCACGGCCCTGCATGTCTACGATGCCGATTCCTCCGGCGCATTATCCTTTGCCAATGGCAATAACGGCAGCGCGGGCGGCGCCAACCGCGATGGGCTGAATGTATTTTCCATCCGCAGCGGCGGCGCCGTGCTGGCGCCGCTGGACGAGGCCCTAGAACCCCTGGGCGAAGCCTTGGCGGATTTCGGCTTCTATGCCGAATATGCCGTGCAGCGCAACGACAGCGCAAACCGCAAGGTGCGCGCCCATGCCTGGTATGTGGAGCCGCAATACACGGTCTCCAGCCTGCCCTGGACACCCAAGCTGGCCTATCGCTATGCGTATTTCAGCGGCGACGCCAATACCAACGATGCCACCGACAAAAGCTGGGACAGCCTCTATAGCGGCGGCGGTCCGCGCGGCTTCGGGCGTTGGGACCAAGGCGAAATCTATGCCCGCTATGTGGGCGGCAATAGCAATCTCGCCAGCCATATGCTGCATCTCAGCCTGCAACCGACAGAGGCCTGGCAGATCGGTGCGATCTATTACCGGCATGATTTCGACAAAGCGCCGGCCGGCGTATCATCCAGCCGCCTGATGGACGAGATCGACCTCTATGCGCAATGGGACACGCCGCTGAAGGGCTTAGGCATCACCCTGCTGACGGCAGCCGGCAAACCCGGCAGCGGCCAGAAACAGCAGCTCACCAGCAATGCCGCCGGCAATGGCGAAGCCGTAGACCGCACGATCTGGCTCGGCCAGATCGTGCTGAGCTACAGCTTCTAGCTTTCCTTCACGCTAATGCCGGCGGTCTCAGGCGGCCGCTGGCGCTGCACCATGTACACCAGCACAATCAGCGCCAGGCCGGCCAGATCGGTATAGATGCCGGGCTTGATCAACAGCAGCGCCGCCGCCACCAGGGCCAAGCGTTCCCAAAGCACGGCATGGCGAATCAGATGGCCGTTCAGACCGGCCGCCAAGGCGAGACAGCCGATCACCGCCGAAATGCTGGCATGTATAATCGTGAGCGGGTCGCCGATAAACAGCAAGGCCGGTTCGTAAACGAACATGAACGGCACGATGAACCCGGCCGCACCGATACGCACGGCAGACCAGCCGGCATCCCAGATATTCGCCTTGGCCAGGCTGGCAGCGGCATAAACCGCCAGGGCCACCGGCGGCGTGATCGCCGACAGGATGGCGAAGTAGAAGGCGAACATATGCGCAGCCTGCTCGATCACGCCCAGCTTGATGATAGCGGGCACCATCAAAGACACCATCACGATATAAGCAGGCGTGGTAGGCATGCCCATGCCCAGGATGATGCCGGCCACCGCCGTGAGCAGCAACGCCAGCAACAGGCTGTTCTGCGCCAGGCCCACGATGGCGTTGGTGAAGCTGATGCCAAGGCCGGTCAACGTGATCGAACCGATCACCAGGCCGGCACAGGCGCAGGCCAGCGCCACCGCCAGCGTGTTGCGCGCACCATCTTCCAGCGCTTCCCAGATCAGGCGGAAACTCAGGCCCTCACGGCTGCTGGCGCGCAGCAAAGCCACCGGGAAACAGGCCAGCGTGCCGGCCAGGGCGCAAAGCGGCGCCGAATAACCCGCGAACATGCCGCCCAGGATGATCGCCACCGGAATGAACAGATGGCCGCGTTCGATCAGCACCAGTTTGAGGAAGGGCACTTCCGCCGGCGGCAGGCCCAACAGGCCACGGCGCTTAGCCTCGAAATGCACCGCGCCGAAACAGGCCACGTAATACAACACGGATGGAATCAACGCCCAGAGCGCCACTTGCGCATAAGGCACGGCCAGGAATTCCGCCATCACGAAGGCGGCGGCGCCCATGATCGGCGGCATGATCTGCCCGCCGGTGGACGCAACCGATTCCACGCCGGCGGCAAAGGCCTTGCTGAAACCGGTGCGCTTCATCAGCGGAATCGTGATCGGGCCATCCACCATCACATTGGCCACGGCGCTGCCCGAGATTGTGCCGAACAGGCTGGACGACACCACCGCCACCTTGCCCGGCCCGCCAGCCGAGCGGCCGGTAAGCGACAAGGCAAAATCCATGAACAGCCGGCCGGTGCCGGTCCGCTCCATGAAGGAACCGAACATCACGAAGACCATCACATAGGCCGCCGACACGCCCAGCGTGGAACCGAAAATGCCTTCGGTGGTCATGTAGAGCTGGTCGAGCAGGGTGAGCGGATCGACGCGGGTGAAAAACAACGCATGACCCATGAACACCATCGCGGTGATCGGCAGCGCCCAGCCGATCACCCGGCGGGTGCAATCCAGCACCACCACCACCAGCATCACCGCGGCAACGGCATCCAGCGGCTTCAGATCGTCGATATAGATGATGCGGTTGATGAAATAATCGTAATTGACGAACAGATGGCCCAACGCCAGCGTGGCGCCGGCAAACCACAGCACATCGATCCAGACGAAGCGGCGGCTGCCATCCTCGGCCTTGGCGAAGGGATAGAGCAACAATACGAGCGTGAGTGCGAAAGACAGGTGGATGGCGCGATAGATCATCGCCTCGGGCGGCGCGATGGCAATGGCATACATGTGATACAGCGCCATCGCCACGCCGATCGGACCGACGATACGGCCGATCAGGCTGGAAATCTGGGTCATGTGCATCCCCTTACTTGCACAACACAACTGCTACAAAGCAGTACGCACGACAAAAACCTGCATGCCACAAAAGCCGATGCCGCCGGATAAAAATCCACCCGGCGGCATCGTTGATCGGTGCTGGCTTATTTCAGCGCGCCAACTTCCTTGTAATACTTGGCAGCGCCCGGATGGAACGGCACGCCGATATCCTCGGCCATGTCCTTCACCGTGACATTGCTCATCGCCTTGTTCACGGCCGCCATATCGGAGATATGCGTGGCCATTGCCTTGGTGATGGCATAGACCTGCGCTTCCGGCAGTTTGCAGGAGGCGATGAAATGCGCCGAATAAGCAATCACCGGCACATCCGTGGTCTGCTTCGGATAGGTGTTGGCCGGGATGATGCCCTTCACATAGCCGGCATTGATCTTCTTCATCGCCGCCACGCTGGCATCGGTCACCGGCACCAGGGTGATGTCGCGCGCGGTGGCCAGATCCATCACCGAAGCTGCGGGGATGGTGGTGCCAAGCGTGAAGATCTGCGCGTGGCCATCCTTCAGCAGTGCCGCGGCATCGTTATAGCTGGCCATATAATTGACCTTGCTGGCCGCGGCATAGGACAGGCCATGGGCCTTGAGGATATCGGCGGAGATCGCCTCGGCGGTATTGCCACGGGTCTGCACCGCGATGGCCTTGCCCTTCATATCTTCCACCTTGGCCACCTTGGCATCAGCCAGCGCCACCACCTGGAAATATTGCGGATACAGGTTGGCGATCTGGCAAACATTGGCGGTCGGCTTGTCGAACGGCGCGCGGCCGGCAACTCCATCCACGGTGGAAATCGAGTTGCCGAAACCGAATTCGGTCTTACCCTCTTCCACGCCCTTCACATTGGCAATGCCGGCGCCGGGCAGCGTTTGGACCGTTACGCCCGAAACCGCTTTTTCAAACATCGCCTTCAGCGTGCCGCCCAGCGGCACCCAGACGCCACCCTGCGGACCGGTCATCAGACGATAGGTCTGCGCCGAAGCATCATTGGCACCCAGCAGGGCGACAAGGCCGAACGAAATTGCGGATACCATAAACGCGCCGCGCATGACGGATTTTTTCATTGTTTCCTCCAGGTTTATAATTTTTGTTTACGGAGTGTGCGGCAGCGGACTACCCGGCGTCAAGCATAGATCGCGTTTGACGCGAGAAACCAACTGGTTACTTATCGTGCAGTTTGGACTGGACGATCCGGATGCCAGCATCAGGTACCGAACAAATCTGCCTGTTTTGGCGCCAGCCGCAAGACAAGGCTGGCATGATCCTCGATGCCACCATCGGGCAGGATATGCAGCACCTGTGCGCCGCCTGCCAGCAGGCCCGGCGCCACAAGATGGGCGCGATGGCAATGGGCGGGATCGCGCTCAGCGCACATCATCGCCACCTTGTGTTCTGTGCCCAAAGCAAGCAGCTCGGCGATGCCATCCTGGAAGCGTTCGGCCCGGAGAGGCAACAATTCAGGCGGCGGCTTGCCGCCCAGGCGGTCGCCAAGCCAGCGATAGGATACGCCATTCTGCGGCAGCCATTGCCGCAGGTTGCGGCCGGCAAAACGCGGCACATAACGCGAGGCCGGGATGGAGCGCACATCGGCCAGCAGGGTGATGCCGTGCCGCCGGAGCAGGGCCAGAAACTCCGCCTCGGAATGGCTGGAATGTCCGATGCTGTGGATCACCGTATGGTAAACGCTGTCAGACATGCCCAGCCCCGAAACCTTGCCCCTGGGGAAAGGTGATGGCCATCACACGCACCGCAATCCGTGACCGCCGTTGTGGTAAAATTTGCGACAGTATATACACCGCCAGCGGGGAAAATACCGCAGGAGATTGCCTTTCCCGCCGTGTTACCACGCAATCCTGCCCCATACCATTCGGTCTGCATCCATGGCCAAATTGAAGATCGCAGTTGCCTCCCTGCTCACCCTGGCCGTGCTGGGGGGCGGCGGTTTCGTTTATATGAAGCGCAAGGCTGCGGGCGAGACGGCTGCCGTGCCGGCCGCGGCAGCCAGCCCGGCCCCGCGTTTCGAGGGCGTGGAATTCTCTCCTGCCGACCTGACCAAAGCCGCCCTTGCCGATCTGCGGCAGGCCGTGCGGCTTAGCGGCGGCCTGCAGCCATTGGAACAGACCGTGGTGCGCGCCGAAGTGGCCGCCCTGGTGCAGGATGTGCTGGTGCGACGCGGCGAAACGGTGAAGAAAGGCCAGGTGCTGGCCCGGCTGGATACCCGCGACCTGGCCGCGCGGCTGCGCGAGCGCGAAAGCAACCTGGCCTCCGCGCGCTCCAGCCTGCAACTGGCCGAGACCAATCGCGGCAAGGCC
>NZ_JAHBYG010000032.1 GCF_019636075.1 Ferrovibrio sp. | reverse complement strand
TCCTCCTTGATGCCAAAAACAATACATCAACTCGGACCACTTCAATGGGGGGAGATCACCGGCACTCGCCACTTTGACTGATACAAAAGTTAAGTATCAATTGATCTTGGTCAGCGCAGTTATGATGTATGTGGCGGAGGTTGAGCGGCTTGATAGCTTAATACGGCTTCGAGATTTGCTCGCACCGGGTGGAGTAATATTTGTTACTTTGCGGCATTCTTCGGAGAAGTCGAATGTGCCTGATCTTAGGGATGAGGACTTTCGTGAGATTGTCTCTAAAGCTCGCTTAAACATTATTCGCGAGACGAGTGCTCCAGATGTCCTTGGAAGGTCGGGTATTAACTGGACCTCCTTTGCGCTCACACGAGCCGCCCCTTAATCGGGCCGCCTACGGTGGAGGTTTCTGCCGGAAGATTGATTGCGACTCTGCGTCTGAGCGCGCGTGGACGGCTAGGGTCTGATCACCTGATAACTCGTAGTTTTGGCCACTCAGTAGCTTTCGCCAGAAATCTACTGTGCCAGGCTATTCTTATCGCAGCTAATCACGTCTCGACAGATGAGCTCCAGCTTACTTAACACACCGGCTGCGTAATATTGTAGGTGGGTTCTGAATAAATTCGACAGCATGGACAGAAGAGTTTTTCGTAACTCGGAGTATTGTTCTCCGGGCGTCGTCAGTTCGTCAAACAGTTTCAAGCGTATTCATCAATATCTCCATCGTAGCGTTCCTGGGTACACCTGCCCGGGCCTCAAACTGGCGAATAGTGACCACCCCGACCCCCGGCGGCGCTGGCGAGCGCCTGTTGTGACCAATCGAGGAGGGCGCGGGCGGCGCGACACTGGACGGGCATCATGGCAAAATCGGATCACGATCAATCGAGAATCGCTACAACGATCTAAAATAGACAGATTTGGATTGGCGCATATGACCCTTGTTCCGTTTCATGATGCTGACAATATCGGCGACCGCTTTCTCGCCCTTTTGAGCCGGCACAACATTAATGCGCCCGCCGGATCCTCATTTGAAGACGAGCTATTGTCCCTGTCCCAGCTCGTCGAAGTGATGAAAAATCCCGGCCTCGCTCACGGTGCAAACCAAGTCACCTTGCTTCGCGCGGCGGCCGGACTCCACGACTTCGCAGCCAAGGTGCTTTCGGTAGAACCCGTGGCCGAGTTCAACGGCTTTCTTCCCCATTTGCGTCTGATCGCTCAGACCAAAATGGCACCGGCTTCACTCGGCCAAAACATGTCGAGCTCCTACAACGATGACACCGCCCGGAAGATGGCGGAGCTGTACATGGGCTGCCTCGCAGCGCACGTCGGGACCCAGGTTGATTTGGACTCCCCGACGGCGGCCAAGGGCGACAATCCCGATGTAATCTTCACGGCCACGCCTACGGTGTGCGACGTCCCCCAGCAGCCCGAACGATGGGCGTTGGCAATCAAGACGATAGGTACGAGCCACGGTCAAACGATCTTCGAACGGATCAAAGAAGGTGGTGAACAGATCGACGATCCGAAATGCTCCGCTCAAAAGGGTATGGTTGTGATCAACGCAAAAAATGCACTCGATCACGATGCGCTATGGAACGGAACATTTTCCAATCTACAGTCCGCGATGGACGCACTTGGAAATCAACTCGACCTGCTCGCAGACAAAGCCAACACCAATCGACCACAATCCGACTGGGACGCGACCTTCTCGGGCAAGGTTAAGCGGCCGGTGCTGTTTCTCGGTCAAAGCCTAGTAAGTCTGCCGACGGCGGCAGGTGCGCGAACGCCGACGGCCCTGAAAATGCTCAAAGCTTACGGCGCGAATGGTGCGCTTGATCCCACCGCGAGCGGGCTCGCGCACTGTCTGAACTACTTCATGCAGACCATTTTGCTCGGTCTCCCAGGCGCTAATGGGAGGCAGCCACGCTGATCATCTTTGCTAGTCAGGCCGGGGATCGGTAGACCCCAAAGAAACGATTAGGCGTTTCGCTCGGCTTGGGAGGATCACCTCGCTCCGCCAGCCCGAGCGCACAGCCTATTTCCAAGAAAGAAGAGCAGCCGGTCTGCATGTCCTCGCACGGCTTATTACTTCTTGACGGCGTTGGCAGCAGACCATTTACCAGTAGAGCCGCCCGTTCCGATGTCAAGGACTGGACAGAAGCCGAATTCATAAACTCCCGCCTCTCGAGCGCAGGCCTCCACGTCCTCGAAACACATGACCGAGCCCGCGATCACCTCGTAGGACGCTCCCCCGTTCAGGCGGCGCAAGAGTTCTGAGATCACCTGCGCTGCGGCCACTAGGCCGACGAACGGAACTCCGACGGTTCGTGACGCGAGCTGCGCGAGGCCGCATGCATCAACGCCCTTGTCCTTGAGGTTGGCGTAGGCCGGCATGTGCGAAACGTCGGGCGTTTCCACGGACAGCGTCGTCGGCCAAAGTTCGCTTGCTCGGCGAAGCCCGGGAAAGGTGTGCATGGCGAAATTGCGGAAGCTCTGCGGGCCAGAACCCAACCCGGACTCGACAATCAGGTCAAACCCCGCATCTTCCAAAGCGCCACGGGCGGCTGCGTTGTCTACCCCGCACAGCGCCACAGCGGGTTCATCGGCCCGACGCCGCGACCAAGCGCCGAACCGGCGCTCTTCGAGATACGTCGTGAAACCCCGCGCCTCCAACCACTCCGCCGCGCGTCGCGTCTTCATCCGGCCCAGAACATCAAGGTTGGTGAGAACGGAGGTGCTGTCATTGGAAAGGGCTAGGCGGTCGAAATCCTGCAACACCAGTTCCAGCCCACCAAGCGGGTAAGGCAGGCAGGCCAGGAGCCAGGAATAGGCCTGACCGAGATTCCCTAGACCAATGAGCCACAACCGAGAGGGCAGGAACGCCAGAGCCGGCTCCGTTTCGTCGGCCTCGGTCCAATCGGCTCCCGGACGCCAGAGCGAGAGACCCGAAGGGCGCTTACCGGCCAGCGGGTGATCGCCGGCATGCAGCGCGAACACCTCGGCCGCGCAAGCGGCCGACGCCAGTGCCGGCGCCAGCGGCATGACCGTGTCATCATTCATCGCCCAACCGTCTCGGACTGGGACGACGCCGGCGCGCCAGCCCTGCCAAGTCACGCGCCATGCGCGCGTCTGAGGCGTCTGCATCTCGACTGATCCAATGACCGCCACCGGCCAGTCGGCTCGAGCATACGACGCAATACGCCCGCCAAGGTTCGACACCGCATCGGCCAGGCTGGTCTCCAGTGCGAGTCCGGTAAGGACTGGCGCATCGACCAGCCCGACGATCTCGACGCCCGCCAGGAACGTACGGCGCGCCAGGTTCACCAGGGTAAGCAGGGCGACTTGCGCGGCCTGGCTCGTCTGGATTTCAGGGCCGACAGCGATGGTGAGACCGAAGGTCTTCAGGAGATCCATGGCCTCCTCGGTCGTCTGCACGCGCCCGCTGTCCATGAAATACTTGGCGGTGCGGTGCAGGGAGATGTGAAGCGGCTCGGTCATGTCAGCTCCATAGGCCGGTGTAGAAAAAGCCACGGCGCACCCGCGGCGAGCGGTCGTGCCATTGGTGGTCGCCCCGGTATTCATAGATACCCACCTGATCCCAGCGGATCGGCGCGACCGCGAAATCGGGCAGGATCAGACCGACATGGCCGGCACGGGCGACCATCGGGTTGGTGCGGTCCGCTTCGCTCTGGATCGCGCGCCCACCATGGGTGTGCACGTCAGCCACCACGGTAAGCTTGCGCTCCCGGCAGAGGGACCAGAGCCTCGCGAAAGCGGGGGCGTGCAGGACGCAGACGCCGGTCGAGTACGCCTGCGGGTCGAGATCATCGTAGAAGACGACATCGGACACCTCCCGGCGCTCGCCGTTGGCGTGGCCCAGCAGGAAGGCTCCTGCTTCATGGACCCGCTCACCCCGGCGGTCGAGTTCTTGCGTTACCGCGTCCCACAGCCGCCTGGGGCAGCTCACGCGGTGATCAGGCGCGACGAACGCCCGAATAGTCGCTTTGATGGAAAAGGTCATAGAGCTGCTCCAGATAACAGATGATTCCGCGGCGCGGCTGCCAGAGCCGGCTGGGGTGTTCGTTGCGCCAGTTGTCGTGGCCTTCGATCGACAGGCGGTCGCAAGGCAGGTACAGGCACTGGCCGTCCTTCCAATCGGGCCTGAAGATGGACGGAAGGATCATTCTGCCCGTCGGCCACTGGCCGAACGGAAGTGGCCGGTTGGCTGAGATGTCCCAGGGCTGAGCTGTTGCCGGGTTCTGGCGGTAGCCGGAACACTCGAAGCGGAACCCATAGTCATCGGGGGCACCAGGCCGCGCGTCCGCACTGACAGCGATGATCGCATGCGGCCAAGTGGTGGATACATGCCTCCAGCGGCCCTCCACCTCGCCACACCGGAATTCCGGTGCGGCGAGGTCTTGTTCGAAGAGCAGCCGGTCAGGGGATACCGAGACGTTCATCTAGCCCTCGACGCGCTTTTCAGGGACGAGGTCGAAGCACACTGAGCAGACCGGGGCCTTGGTCAGCTCGCGCAGTGGCGTATCGGTCGCCGGCCGGTCCGTCGAGTTGCAGAGCTGGAGCACGTGCTCGGCGGCGTCGTGGTGGTTGAGCTTGAACGTCTCGACCGCCCAGGCCTTGACCTTCTTGACCCGCGCGCCCGGCGCGAAGGTGCGCTCCTCGCTATTCTCGAGATAGTGCACCGTCACCTTGATCTTGCGGCACCTGCTCACGTGGATGCGGCAGCCGCGCTTGATGGGCGGCAGGGGCTCGTGGTGCTTGTGCACCAGCGGCTCCTCCTCCTCATCGATGAAGATGAAGGTGTCGCCGTCGAGTTCAATCCCGAGCGCGGCGATCACGCTGTGCAGATGCTCGTGAGTCGCGTCCTGCGGCAGTTCGGCCTCGATGAGGCCCTCCCGCTCGTAAACCTGGATGAAAACAATGGTGGTCATAGTCGATCCTTTCCGGCGCCTTGATGGCGTCCTGTGAAAGGAGCGAAGTCAGTGAGGAAAAACCGGAAGCGGGGCTGGCAGGCTCACACGCCGCAGATGAAATAGCACTGGCAGTTCGGACATTGCCGCGCTTCGGGGATCGCCGGGAACTCACCGCGCTCGATGGCGGTGATCGCCTCGGCATATTCCCGCAGCAGTTTATCGTCGTTCTTGGCCGCCATCGGAACGTATTCGTCCGTGGCTGGATAATAGGCACCCACCGAGATGGAGCGACCTGGATAACGCTGGGTGGCGCCCTTTCGGATCAGCGCATAGACACGGCTGTCCGGCTCGGACTTCGTCTTGCGGCCCGTGCGGATTCGCTGAACGCGCACCCGACCATCCGGCGCGATGACCACCCGGTCCGGCGTGTAGGCGATCGTCCTGCCGCCGACCTGCACCGACCACGGCTCCCGGTCATAGGTCCCTGTTTCGGAGGCGATCAGGCGGGCGATGGACACTACCATCGTCTCCGCCGCCGCGCGGTAGTAACCCTCGAACCCGTGACCGCCAGGGCCGTGCTCCGCCCATTGGCGAGCGAGTTCCTGCAATGCCTGGTCGGGGCTCGCCGGCTGGCCTGTCTCGGCTTTCTGTTCAAGCCAGCCCATCGTGCGATGAACGCAGCGATGGAACCGCAGATAGGCAGACGAGTCCCGTCCCCCGCGCAAACCATCCAATACCTCATAGCGATAGCGCGCCGGGCACCTCAGATAGACATCGAGTTCCCGTTCGTCATAACCGTCGCGCGGCGCAAGTGGCGACCAGGCCTGCGCAGCCTTGAGCGCAGGCACCTGACCATTGAAACGCCTCACCTGAACATGACGAGAGACGGTGTCGAGAAACTTCGAAGCGCTAGCATTGACTTGGGTGTAGCGCTCGGCCCGGGTCAGGCAAAGATGATCTCGTGCACGCGAGAGGCCTACGAAGAACAGGCATTCCTCTTCTGCGTCGTGATCCTCTTTCTGCATAGTAAGCTTGCCGAGTGTCGCCGGCGGAGGGCATCGCACCCATTGACGATTGGTCGGCATGTAGCGTGTCGCAAGCGCCGGAAGATGCACCCCGCGGAACTCCAATCCCTTGCTGCCATGGATCGTCATCACCCGCACCGCGTCGAAATCCGCAGCTTCGGAGACAACAGCTCGATACCGGCTGTCCTGGCTTAGCGCTTCAATGCGGCGGATACGCTCGAGCAAAGCCTTGCGGCCCGGGTCGCGCAGATCGGCGTGTTCTTCGACATCATGTTGCTCGCTGCACACCTTGAGGAGCTGATAGATCGCGATCAGCTTCTGCTGCGCCTGGGCGTCCGGAGCCTCCAGCAAGGGCCGAAGATAGTTACTGCGTTCGAACAGCCAGGTCGTGAGCAGCGCCCATGGCGAGGTGGTTGGACCCATGCCGGCAAGATGCTCCGCCAGCTTGCGCAGACCCGCACGGCCGGTCTCGCTCAGGCCCTCAATCTCGTCCAGTCGAGCAAGGGCTTCATAGACGGTGTGGCCTTGGTCCTGAGACCAGCGAATGACCACAAGAGCATCGCCCTTGGACGCCGCATACTCTGGTAGTTGTGCGACACGGACCAACCCAATGCCGCCAAACTCCGCGTCGATAGCGACGAGGGAGAGTAGATCTCGGACATCGTCCCTTTCGAACAGGTCCCCAAGATAAAGGAGAGGAACGCCGAGCTGCTCCAGCACATCGGTGATGCGCGAAAGCGTGAGGTGGCTGCGCGCGAGGATCGCCTGATCTCGGTAGGCAATGCCGCTCGCACGAAGGGCTTCGATCTGATCGCGGATGGCAGCAGCCTCTTCCGTGACCGTGCCTGCCACGGTGAGCGACACCTCGCCAAGCTCACCGCGGAACGCACCCCAGTTCGCCGCTGCGCCGGAGTCGGCCGCCATGTGGCGCGAGAACTCTGAGAACGCGCGCACCACCGGCCCGCCTGAGCGGTAGTTGCTGGTAAGCGATACCTTCGAACCGTTGAAATCCGTCTGGAATCGCTCGACGTTGGCCGGCGACGCTCCACGGAATCTGTAGATTGACTGACGCTGATCGCCGACCACCCACACGTCCTGGCAGCCGCCGGCCAGCAACTGCAGTAGCCGTGCGCTCGCAAAGTTCACATCCTGATATTCGTCGACTAGGATGTGCTGAAAGCGCTGCTGGAACTCCACGCGGATGTCTTCGTGTTCCGCCATCAACTGCGCGGGCAGCATGACGAGATCGCCGAAATCAACCGCGTCAGCCTCACGCAGTGCATCCTGATAGATTTTGTAGATTTCCCCCACCTCGACCGCTTTCTCGGCAGCCTCGACTTCGTCATGCGTTGCATTGGCAAGCGCGGCCCTCGCCTCGGTCAGATAGTCCTCCGGCGAGATCAGCTCATCCTTACAGCGCGAGATTGCTTGGAGGACGTAGACCAGCTCGTAGGCTGGCTCGAACAGGTTCTGATAGTAGCGCAGCGGAAGGCGCGAGAGGTTCTCTTCGAGAAGCGCGAGCTGGGCAGTCTGATCGAGAATTTTGACGTCGGCGGTGCGTCCGAGACGGCCAGGCCATTTGGTGACCATCTCCAGACCGAAGCCATGGAATGTCCCGACCCACATCTCGATCGCCGCGTCCCGATGGGAGTCGGAAAGCCGCTCACGCATCTCTTCGGCAGCCTTGTTCGAAAAGGTGAGTGCCAGGATCGAACCCGAAAGAGCGCCCTGGCCGAGCACATGCCCGACCCGGTGCACGAGCGTGCGGGTTTTACCCGTCCCCGGTCCCGCATCGACGAGGAGAGGACCACCATCCCAGGTCGCCGCCTGCCTCTGGCTTTCATCAAGCTCGATCAGAACGGCCGGGCCGCGCTCGTCCGGTTCGCGAAGGGGCGGCAGCAACAGGGCGCGAATGGCCTGGTTGAGGACGAGACCGTAGGGAAGGCTCAACTCCTCGGCGACTTCCGAAGGGCGACGCCCCCTATTCACAATTTCGGAGCGCAGCCAGTCGGCGGGGCACAGGAATTCGCCGGCGAAGATATCCGCCTGCAACTCCTTGCGTTCGCGCGGCGAATAGCCCTCCACCACACCCGCGCCGCTGTCGATGGGATCCCCGCCAAGCTGCGCCTGAAGGTTTCGTACCTCGTTGCTCGGATCGTGATGGAGCTCCGAGTGACCGATCTCGTGAGCGATCACGACCACCTCGTCCTTCGGGTCCTGGCCACTGACGACGTACACGAGCCCGTCCGCACGTTCGAAAGACCCGTGCACGCCAATCCCGAACACTTCACCGGGCTGGCAATAACGCAGCTCCAGATCGGCATCTTTCAGGGCGGCATCGACGAGAGCGCGACCGCGACGATCACCCTGGGCGACACTCAACGCTTTTGAATGGCGAGCGCGTGCCTTCAACCGAATGTCGCGCCAGGCGTCCATGGTTAGTCCTCCTCAAGCCAGTAGGACTTGCGCTCCGGTGACATGCTGCTTCGCCGGATGCTCTCCTCATAACTGCACTGTATAATCGTGGGCTGCTGCGACGCCTTCGCGTGGCCCATGGAGGGATGGGACTGCGCGTAGGCAAGCGCATGGTCGAACTGCGCACGGGTCGCCTTAAGTTGGCCAAGCAACGCCCTAACCAATCGCGGCCCGATAGGAGGTGACATCCGCCCACGAAAAAGGTCCGACAGGACATCGCGGCCGACATCGATGGCGCGGCCGATCTGCCGTGTATCCAATCCCGCACTGGACAGCAGTTGGTCGAACGTCGCCTCCGGCGCAGCTTGAATTTTGCCCTGTTCAGCTGCTTGAGCATTGTAGATGGCGTTGAGTGCACGGCTGCGGGCACGGTTCATCATCAGTTCGTCGACCACTTCCTCCTCTGCTTCTTCCTCCTCTGCTTCTTCGTCAGCAGCCCAATCACGCATGATCCCGGCATGCGCGCGGATGTCGTCAGCGAACTCAGGGTAACGCTGTGTCCAGTCGATGATCTGATTAAGCGTCGGGGTGGCGCATTCCTGGTGGAATGCGAACAAGACCTCGTCCCGCCTCGTGGCTTTGGTTTGGTCCGTCATGACTTAGCTCCAAGAATGGTTCTGATCTCTTCCTGTGTCTCCTTGACCCAGGTCTCAGCGGTCTTTGCGCTCACGCCAAGCGCCGAAGCGATAGACTCGACCTTGGTGGAGTTGCGCGGCACGCCATCCATATGAAGACGGAAGGCGAGAACCTTCCGCGGATCGGAGATCCGCTTCAGCACGCTCTCGACCTGAGCACGCTCCTCGTCATCCGTCGCCAGGGCCTTATGTCCGTCCGGGCGCTGCTCTTCGTCCTCGGAATAGACGTACCGTTCCGAATGCAGTTGCTCACGGCGGATAGCGTCGGCGGCGCGGAGTTTGATTCGGGCAACAAACGCTGTCCGCATCCCAATGC
The DNA here is from genome assembly GCF_019636075.1 of Ferrovibrio sp. Classification (GTDB taxonomy): domain Bacteria; phylum Pseudomonadota; class Alphaproteobacteria; order Ferrovibrionales; family Ferrovibrionaceae; genus Ferrovibrio. Next base: position 39,582 of record NZ_JAHBYG010000032.1, on the reverse strand, counting down.
CGTCTGCTGAGGTCGGCTTAAGGACAGCCTCGATCAGTTGTTGATGGACCTCTTCGATCATGTCCCACCCCTCGTTGCGATGGTTCTTGCCGATGTGCTTGCGCAAGATGCGCATCATGCGTTCGGCAATTTCATTCATGAGGGGATTGATGACGCGTGGATCGCCAAACGCACCGATTTGCTGGGCCGCAGCAACTAATTGCCGGCCCTGAATCATTCCAAGCGACTGGTTCTTGATGACCTGCCGCCAGGCGGCAATATCGTCGGGATCAGGTCCCTCTTCCAGTTTGTCCATAGTCCTTCCCCAACAGCCTTGGCGACGCGGTTCGGAGGTGGAGCGAAGCCAGATTGAAAAAACCGGAAGCGCTCCGCAGTATTTTTTACGTCGTCAGGTTGCTATGCTCAAGCTAGATTAGAACAGTTTGCGAACAAGGGGGATTTGCCCGTCAGTCGGGAGGCTAAGGTGAAAAGGCTTTGATGTTGGGACGGCGATCCCGCGCCTGTTGCGCGACGTCCTACCCCTGGGCAGGACTACATCCGTGAAGACGTAGTCAATCGCCCGCTCATCCAGTTCGGCGATCCCCGAGAGGCGGATGGGTTGATTGTCCGCTGCGGCAGGAGCCTACACTAATATTTATGATCGTATGCCTGCAATCTTACCTGACGACGCCATACCCGCTTGGCTAGGGGAGGTGGCAGCAGCAGAAGACGAATTGCTCATATTGCTTCAGCCGTGGGCCGGTGTTCTCGACATCGATACCCCATCACCTGCTGCAGGCAGAAAGCAGAGCCCATACGCGAATTCGGACACTTTGGAGCACATTTCGCTGGCTATGTCGGCCACGGTAAGCGTGTATGCGTCTCAAAGGAGCGCTATACATGTTGGGCTCGGCTCAGGGTCAGAAAGGCCGCATATCGGCTGAAATTAAGAAGCTGGAGGAGTTCCCGACGGCGCGGTTGAAGCAGCGCTGGCGTCGAAAATGGCCCGTTCAGCTCCCCAAGCAGGTCAGCCGAGAGCTTCTGGTTATAAGTTTAGCCTGGGAACTCCAGGCTTCAGAATTCGGAGGCTTGCCGCGGGAACTTCAGCGACAGATCGACACGTTTGCCAGCGATCTGAAGCGGTCCGGTAAGATAGATGGCAACGCCCCCATCCGCATCAAGCCGGGCACGCGGCTGGTACGGGAATGGCAAGGCGAGCGCCATGAGGTCACGGTGCTTGAGAAGCGCTTCGCATATAAAAACAAGCAGTTTGACAGCCTCTCTGAGATAGCCCGGGAGATCACCGGCACCCGCTGGTCCGGCCCGGTCTTCTTCGGATTGAAGAAGGTTTCTCGCCCGCGAGCGACCGTAGATGCCTAACCTGCGTTGCGCGATCTACACTCGCAAATCTTCCGAAGAAGGGCTGGAGCAGGACTTCAACTCGCTCGACGCCCAGCGTGAGGCCTGCGCTTCCTTCATACAAAGCCAGCGGCATGAAGGCTGGATGCCGATCCCAGACAGCTACGACGATGGTGGGTTGTCAGGCGGTACGATGAACCGCCCCGCCCTGCAACGTCTCCTCGACGATATTGAGAAGGGCCTGGTCGATGTCGTGGTGGTCTACAAGGTAGACCGACTGACACGCTCGCTCTCCGACTTCGCCAGAATCGTGGAGATTTTCGATAAGAAGGGCGTGTCCTTTGTATCGGTCACGCAGCAGTTCAATACGACCAGCTCCATGGGACGCCTGACGCTGAACGTCCTGCTCTCCTTCGCGCAATTCGAGCGTGAAGTAACAGGTGAGCGCATCCGGGACAAAGTCGCCGCCTCCCGCCGCAAAGGCATCTTCATGGGTGGCAACATTCCGCTGGGCTATGACTTGGATAATCGGAAGCTGGTGATCAATCAGACTGACGCCACATTCGTGCGGTGGATTTTCGATCGCTATCTGAAACTCGGCAATGCCTCGCTGCTCAAGGCTGAACTCGACCAAGACGGCATAAAGACGAAGGTACGCATCAGCAAGACCAGCCGGCAGATGGGTGACACGCCCTACACCCGGGGCATGCTCTACTACATCCTTAAGAACCGCGCCTATATCGGTGAGGCCGTCCATAAGGGAAAATCATATCCAGGCGAGCAAACCGCCATTGTCGACCAGGATGTCTTCGACAAAGTCCAAGCCTTGATATCGGCCAACCGTCAGAATCACGTCACTAAGAGCCGCACCCAGGATCCCAGTCTGCTGGCAGGACTCGTCTTTGACCACTATGGCCGCCGCCTATCCCCCAGCCATACTAACAAGAATGGCCTTCGGTACCGCTATTATGTCTCCGGACCGGCAAAGAGCCACGGACAAGATCTGCGCGCGATCCGTGTGGCTGCAGGCGACCTAGAGCAACTCGTCATCGATCGCCTTGTGTGCATGCTGAATTCACCACAGCGATTGGCGGAAATTCTGAATACCGACGGATTGACCGAAGGCCACACGCTCAAGACTCGCGAGGCACTAGTCGAATCACCTCAAGCGTCCGCAGATGTGCTTAAGCGCGTCGTCCACAAAGTCATCGTCGGCCAGGAGGAATTGACTCTCCAGATCGACAAGACCGGTCTAGCTGCCGCCTGCGGTCTGAGCGATGCCGGTCGGCCCCGGGGGTCGAAGGAGCAGATTTACTCCATGACCTTCAAAGCCAGCTTCCGCCGAATCGGCAGCGAGACCAAGATGATCATAAATGATGGACAATTGGGGAATGATAAGCCACGCCGCGACCTGGCACTCATCAAGGCGATGGCCCGGGCACATGCATGGGCCAAGCAGTTGCACGCCGGCAAGGTCAGATCGCTGAATGAGATTGCCACGGCCGAAGGCCTCACCCGAGGCTATGTGTCGGCCATCATCAGGATGGCTTACCTGGCACCGGACATCACCGAAGCCATCCTTGAAGGCCGCCAACCGCAGACCTTGATGCTCAAGGACATGATGAGGACCATTCCGCCGAATTGGACCGATCAGCGGCGAATGTTCGGTTTCACGGTCGCCTGATCCTCACCCAAAAGCTGGAGAATGATTCGGGCCGTGTAGTGCACGGCCACGCTCGTTCAGCGGCGGAAATTCAAAACGAGACTTCGTGGGTGGGGTCCGGAGAAAACCGGCCGTTCAGCCAGCCAATGACGTCCGAGATGCCGCCCCGAAGCGTCGATCTCCCGGGCCATATCTGCGCAAAGCGCGCGGAATGTTTGATCATTTGGCGCCCCGCGGAGAACCAGTTCTCCAAGGGCTGACTAGGTGGCGGAGGGGATGGGATTCGAACCCACGGTACAGGTTTACCCTGTACAACGGTTTAGCAAACCGCCGCCTTCAGCCACTCGGCCACCCCTCCGCACGCGAGTGGGTTTTACATTACACGGCGTATGCGGGGCCTCTTCTAAGGGCCGGGGGCTGGGCTGTCAACGTTCCGGGGCGAGATCATCCGCCCGGATACCCCCGGTCCAGGCGCAAAGTTCCTGGAATTGCAGGGGAAACACTGTCTTGGGATGGCCGGCGGCCGCAAAAAGCTGGGGAAAGCGGGTCAGGCTGCCATCTATCGCCAAGGGCAATCTGCCCGGATGGCCAAGCGGCGAGACACCCCCGATGGCGAATCCGGTGGCCTCGCGCACCAATTCGGCCGAGGCCCGCTTGGGGGGCCCAGACAAGCCCAGCGCCCGGCCAAGCGCAGCCGTGTCGCACATGCGGTCGCCAGCCACCAGGGCCATCACCGCCCCCATGCCGCGGCTGCCATCGCCGTCCGCTCCGATGCCGCTCCCATCAAACACCAGGGATTTGACGATGGCGCCCACCGGACAGCCCAGGGCAGAGGCGGCCTCGGCGGCTGTGCGGGCGGAATCGCCCAGCGCGATAACCCGCTCGCCCGCACCCAGGGCCAGCAGAGCCTGGCGCACGCGTCGCACCGAGGCATTCTCAAGAATATCGGCACTCATGCCGCTTACGCCCCCTGCCCGGCTTCCTGCGGCTTTTCATATTCCAGCCAGGGCGAAGCGGCCCAGGCCAGCGCCTGTTCCAGGCGGTCGTTACCCCAGAACACCTCGCCGCCAGTGCCATTCTCGCTGCTGCCCACCACGAAACTCGGCGCACCGAACAAGCCGCCCTCGATGGCATTTTCCACCTGGCGGGTCAGCCGCGCCTTGATGGCGGAGGATTTCATCGCGGTGAGCAGATCGGCGGCATCATGGCCGAGTTCGGAAACGATGCCGGCCAGCACCAGATCGTCGCCGATATCGCGATCCTCCACGAAAGCCGCGCTATACAGCGCATGGATCAACTGTTCACCCCAGCCGCGCTCCTGCGCCACCAGGGTAAGCCGTGCGGCATTCAGCCCGGCCGGCGGGTAGCGTTTGGGCAATTGCCAGGGAATGCCATACAACGCGGCATGGCGCTTCAGGTCGCGCCAGCGGTAATGCCGCTCAGCCGGCGACATTTCCATGAACGGCCCGGTGCTGTTGGAGCGGCGCTGGAAAATCGGCCCGAGCAGGAAGGGCCTCCAGTCGATCTCGCAGTCCGGTACGCGCTCCCTGGCCAACGCGCCCACCCGCGATACCGCGAGATAGGCATAGGGCGAGGCATAATCGAACCAGACGCTGAGCCGCCGGGGCTTTGTGGTGGACATGCGGATCAGGGCACCTCGAAGCCGCGCTTCACGGCGGGGCGTGCACCGATGGCATCCATCCAGCGCTGCACGGCCGGGAATTTGGCCAGATCGACACCCTGCCATTCATAGCGCGTGGCCCAGGGATAAGCCGCCATGTCGGCAATCGAATAGTCGTTGCCGGCAAGATATTCGTTCTTCGCCAGGTGGCCGTTCAGCACGCCATAGAGCCGCGCCGTCTCGGTGGTGAAGCGGTCGATGGCATAGGGCACCTGCTCCTTGGCGAAGCGCAGGAAATGATGGGTTTGCCCCAGCATCGGGCCGAAGCCGCCCATCTGCCACATCAGCCATTGCAGCGCGCGCATGCGGCCCTGGGCATCCTTGGGCAGGAACTGGCCGCTCTTCTCGGCCAGATAGATCAGGATCGCGCCGCTCTCGAACACCGCATAGGGCTTGTCGCCATAGCCGGCCGGCGGCGCATGATCCACGATGGCGGGAATCTTGTTATTGGGATTCACCGCCAGGAAATCGGGCGCGAATTGCTCATCCTTGGAGATATTGATCGGAAAGGCCTGATACGGCAGACCGGTTTCCTCCAGCATCACGGAAACCTTGCGGCCATTCGGGGTGGCCCAAGTGTAAAGATCGATCATCCTTCAAACCCTCTTCAGGAAGTGAAACGCACTGACGGTATATTTCTGCCGGTGATAAAACCGATGCGCATCCAAACGCTGGGTGCCGCTATCCAGATCCACCACGCCGAAGCCCTCTTTGCGAGCCAGCGCTTCCACCCAATCCAGCAGGGCCGCGCCATGCTGTTTCGAGCGCTCGCTGGCGCGGGTTACCAAATCATCCACGTAGATCACCTTGCCATGCACCAGGCGCTCCTGGCGGCGAAAGCCCAGGCAGGCAACCGCCTGTCCGTCCGCTGCGGCAATATAGGCCAGCACATAGCCTTCCTGCTGCTGACGGCGCACGCGCGCAATCAGGTCTGCGGCATCTTTCAGATGCGGACGCAATTCATGCAGGGCAGCAAAACAGGCGGCGATCTGCGCGTCGCTTTCGGCGATGATCACTGGCGATTGGCTCATGGCGCGATACTCAGGCCTTTACTACGGCAGCGGTCTGGCCGAACAGCATCTTGCGCGCTTCCTCGGTCACCGTTGGCACGCCCTGGTTCACTTCCTTGCCCTTCTCGTAAACGATCTTGGTGGCAGGCCGGGCCCAGATGGCATCGAACCAGCGCTTGAGATTGGGAAAATCCTCAAGCTTCTGGCCTTGGCGCTCATACGGCACGATCCAGGGATAGCTGGCCATGTCGGCAATCGTGTATTCATCGCCGCAGATGAAGGCGCGGCCTTCCAGCCGCTTGTTCAACACGCCATAGAGCCGGTTGGTCTCATTCACATAGCGGTTGATCGCATAGGGAATCTTTTCCGGCGCATACTGGCTGAAATGATGGTTCTGGCCGCACATCGGGCCAAGCCCGCCCATCTGCCAGAACAGCCATTCGGTGCAGACCACGCGGCCGCGCGGATCGGCGGGGATGAACTTGCGGTATTTGTCGGCCAGATACAGCAGGATGGCGCCGCTCTCGAATACGCTGATCGGCGCACCGCCGCCGGCCGGCTCATGGTCCACGATGGCGGGCATGCGGTTATTGGGGGCGATCTTCAGGAAGTCGGGCTGGAATTGCTCGCCCTTGCTGATATTCACCGGCTTGATCGTGTAGGGGATGCCGGCTTCCTGCAGAAACAGCGTAATTTTATGGCCATTGGGCGTCGGCCAGTAATACACGTCGATCATAGCGCTCCCCTTGTTTCAAAAACTCCCGGCCCGAGATAGCGCAGCCGGCAATATGGTCAACCATGTAGCCCCGAAATGTCTGACGCGCCAGGGCCATACCAGAGCCATACCAAAGTTATGCCTGGGTCATGCCGCCCGCACGGTTTTGTCTTTCAGCGGCCGGTCATCGGGCGCCCGCACCGGAAACAGGATGGAAAACACGCTGCCATTGCCCGGCCGGCTTTGCACCGAAATGCTGCCGCCCAGGCTCTGGGTCACCAGGGTGTAAACGATATGCAGGCCCAGGCCGGTGCCGCCGGTGCCGCGCTTGGTGGTGAAGAATGGATCGAACACCCGGGGCCGCACTGCCTCGGGAATGCCGCGGCCATCGTCGCTCACTTCCAGTTCCATGCGGTCGGCGCGGATCGGCGCCACGCGCACGCGGATCAGGCCAGGCTTGTCGCGATCCGTATAGCCATGCTGCAGGGCATTCATCACCAGGTTGGTGACGATCTGGCTGAAGGCGCCTGGGCGATGCTCGATGCTGAGGCCTTCCGGGCAATCGATCTCCACGCGATGCGGCGTGCGGCGCAGAGCCGGCGCCAGGCTGACCAGCACTTCATGCAGATACGGCCCCACCTCGAACAGCCGCGGTTCGTCGCTGGCCTGATCGGCGGAAACCTGTTTCAACGCCCGCATCAGCCGTGCGGCGCGGGCCAGGTTGGATTGCAGAATGCGCGCGGCCTCGGCGGCGGCGCTCTGGAAATCCTCCAACCAGGCACGGTCCAGCGGCTTCTGGTCATCACGCAGAATCTCGCCCAGTTGATTCAACTCCTCGCCCAGATGCGAGGCGGCGGTGACGCCGATCCCCAGCGGCGTGGAAATCTCGTGGCTCATATTGGCCACCAGCGAACCCAGCGACGCCATCTTCTCGGCCAGGATCAGATTGGATTGCGCCTGACGCAGATCGGCCAGCATACGCTCGGCTTCGGTCTTGGCGCGGCGCAACTCATCCTCGATATGATGACGCTCGGTGATGTTGGATCGCAGCACCACCAGGTCGCCGCCGGCGGTCACGCGCTCCTGCACCAGATACCATTCGCCCTGCAGCGTGCGCACATCCAGGCTACGCTCCTGCATCTCGCTGCGATCCAGCATATGGCTCTGCGCGCCCGGCTGGCGTTCGGCCGGATCGAACACCCCGCGCTCATATCCCACGGCCAGCAGCTCATCGAAATGCTTGCCCTGGGCATCCTCAGCCGTAAGACCATACAAGCCGGCATAACGGCTGGAACAGATCACCAGGCGATCCTGCGCATCATAGATGGCAAAGCCATCGCCTGCGGCTTCCACGGCATGGCGCAGCCTGCGCTCGGCGGCCACCCGCTCGGTGGCATCGGCAATGGTCAGCGCCAGAGAACCATCGGGCAATCGCCCCAGGGTGAAATCCAGGATGCGACCGGTCGGCTTATGGCGCGCCGACAGCACATTCACCTCGCCTGAGGCGAGACGATCCATATGCTGGCGGAAATCATCCACGCCATGCTGGCCGAAATCGCCGCGGGCGGCCAAGCGGCGCAGCAGGGAATCCAGGCTCGTGCCCGGCTCGGCCAATTTGGGGTTCACCGCCATCAATTCGATAGCGCGGCGGTTTGCGGTGTGCAAATGCCCGTGGGGATCGAACAACGCCACGCCCATCGGCAACGCATCCAGCGCCCAGGCCTGATAGGCCTCGCGGCGCAAAGTTTCGGCGCGCGCCGCATCGCGTTCGGCATGGGCCCTGGCGGCCATGCTCTGCGCCAGGAAATTCCGCCGCCGCATCTCGCGGGCCTTGCGCATGCCGAAAAAGCCCAACAGGTTCACCGCCAGCAACAGCAGGCCGAGGATATAAATCTCGTCCAAGCTCTGCTCGAAACTGTATGCGGCGCAGAACAGATAGGCGATGGAAAGCCCGCCGGCATTGAACACCGCCGCCAGACCGCCGGTGGCTATCACCAGGTAATAGCCATATACGGCCGCGAGCGTTACCACCGCCGGCAAGACCAGGCCCTGCGGGGCGATCAGCCATTGCAGCAAGAATTGCAGGCTGAGCATGAACTCGCCAAACGTAATGACGGCAAACAACCGGGTGGTGGTTTCGGCGCGCTGCACGGCAAACAGATAGATCCCCGAAACGCCCAGGCCGAACAAACGCAGCGCCGCTACATAATAAAACGCCGCCTCGCCTGCCAGCAGCCAATAATCACGCGCCAGCGAAAGCATGAACAGGATGGTGATCACATAGCCGGAGATACGCGCCATATCCCGTATCTCATCCAGGATCGTGGCGCGGAAGGCGGTTTCCAACACGGCGTCGCGGAATTCGCCGCTATGGCTGAAATAGCCGGCGGCAGGATCCGCGCCAGGTGCCGGACCTGCAGCGGAAGGATCAGGGGTGGAAGGGAGCGCGGTTACCGACATGCGGCCATTATCGCGCTCCGGCTGCCTGCTGCCAATGGCAGAGCGGAGCCATCATCACACCGCCGATATGCCGCCGCCTTGCACCGGCAGTTTTCACCCACCCGGCAAAATCTGCCGGGTGCCGGCTTCGGCGGCGGCCATAAAAATCCCAGTAAACCGCCTTGTTAGACAAAAATCAGGCTTGGCATGGGCTTTGCTGATAGAGGGCCAACGCTATTCTTATGCCCGCCACAGGAGGCCAGCATGACCTTTTTCGGAGCCCTCGGCACCGCCGTTTCCGGTGTGAATGCCGCTGCCACCTGGGTTAGCAATATCTCCGACAACATCGCCAACTCCACCACCAATGGCTACAAGGCGGTGGAAACCCGGTTTTCCGACCTGGTGCATAACAAGGTGCTGGGCGACAGCCCGGTGATCGACAGCAACAAGCATGGCGGCGTGCTCGCCTATGCCAAGTTCGAGAACCGCGCCCAGGGCGGCTATCTGCAAACCGGCGTATCGACCAATTTCGCCGTCAGCGGTGCCGGCTTCGTGCCGGTGGGCAAAGCCAGCAACGTCACCTACAGCACCAATGCCGATGGCGAACTCGTGAAGAATGTGACGCTGGAGACCGCACCCTATTACACCCGCCTGTCTGACTTCACGCTGGATGCCGGCAATTATCTGGTCAACTCGGCCGGCTATTACCTGATGGCCAGCCCGATCGGCACCACCAATCCGGCGCTGTTCCAACTCGACGACAGCCCGATCGACCCGATCCCCAGCAGCAACATCGATTTCACCGCCAACCTGCCCGCCAACGCCGAAATCGGCGCCAGTTTCAACAACACCACCACGATCTACACCTCGGACCCCGCCAGCACAGGCGAAGGCGTGAGCATGACCTGGGTGAAGGGCGCAGGCAACACCTGGGATCTCACCATCTCCGCCGGCGATACCGGCCAGACCACATTCGGCCCGGTCACCGTCAGCTTCGCCAATGGCTCCACGCCGCCCTTCCAGACCGGGCGCCTTGAAAGCCTCGCCACCGCCGATGCCGGCCTTACCGTCAGCGCCTCTGCCGATGGCTCGCCCGCCACGATTGCCTTCACCGCCGATTTCGGCGGCGTGCAACAGGCCCTCACGCTCAATCTCGGCAATTTCAACGGCGGCTTCGATGCCACCGCCACTTCAGGCCTTACGCAATATTCCACCGCCAATGGGCGCCAGAGCAATGTGGATATCACACAGGACGGCCTGCCCGGCGGCGACTTCTCTTACCTGTCGTTCAATGAACTCGGCCATATCGTCTACAATTACGACAATGGCCGCAGCCAGACCGAATACCAGGTGACGCTGGCCAACTTCAACGAACCCGACCGTCTCGATCGGATTGATGGCACCGCCTTCCAGCCCACCCGGGCATCGGGCAGCGTGTTTCTCGGCAATATCGACGATCCGGATAATCCGGCCGGTGTGGGCCATTTCGTAACCGGCGCGGTGGAACAATCCACCGTGGACGTTGCCGAGCAGATGACCAACCTGATTCAAGCCCAGCAAGCCTATGGCCTCAACGGCCAGGTGATCACTGCCGCCGACCAGATGCTGAGCCGGTTGATCGAATTGAAGAGCTGATAGTCAGGCCGGCGTACAGCGCACGGTCATTTTCGGCACGGTGTAGCGGCACAGCATATCGGCGGGCTGGCGGCTGCCAGCGGCTACCTTTGGCGGCGCGATCTTGAAGATATCGGTTTCCATCCGCCGCACGGCATATTGGTTGGAAAACCGCAGCCAGCCGAAACTGTCGAAATAGCTGCTCAGGCCATTGGAAAAAACCAGTTCGCGCTTGCGGTTCTTTTCCACCGAAATGCCGTTGGAAAACATCAGCCGGCCGCCGGCCTCTTCCTTCATGGTCAGATCGTTGGAGCAAATCGCCTGGGTTTCATCGGCGGTCAGGCGGCATTGGAAAGGCGGCGTGGGTGCCGAGAGCAGCACCGCAAAAATCGTCGCTTCCATCAGATTGATCGCCATCTCCTGCCCTCCCTGTGCCGCTCGGCCAGGCCACACTCGGCCCGGCCAAACTCGCCCGGCCAAACTCGCCCGAGCTTGACCTTCCCACCTGGGAAGGTTCTATAAAGCCTGATGATGCACCCGCGCGCGCACAGGATCAATCCACCGCTTTTCCGCCCTATGCTTTTCAGGCGGCGGATCGTTGCCGCCCTGGCTGCGCTGGCCATGCTCTGGGCCGGTATGCTGGCGCCGCTGCTGGCCGCACAAGCCATGGAGCGGACAGCCATGGAGCGGACGATGAGCCTTTCAGCCGCAACGCAGATGCAGACGGTTGAAACCAGCCATGATTGCCATAATGCGTCGCAATCCGAGGCCGCTGTGCCACTAGCAGCAGATATGCATTCTGCCATGCAAAACGATCATGGCATGCCCTGCCCGCCGGATTGCCAGTTCTGTGCTTTCTGCGCCATCGCCGCTGCATTGCCAGCGCCGGCAGTTGAAACCATCCCCGAAGCTCTGGCCCTGCTCCCTGGCCTGCTGCCAAATGGCCGCCTGCCCAGCGGCCGCAGCCTGTCGCCACCGCCCGAACCACCTCGCGCCTGACTTCCGCCACATCCGCGCCGGCCATTGCCGGTGTGTTGCCGGAGTCCATTCGCAAGGTGATTCACAATGCCGCATTCCCGATCCTGGGCTGCGCTGGCCGCGTTATTGGCGCTGCCGCTTGCTGCCTGTACCCAACCGCTGACCCGCCAGGCTTTCGATGACGTGGCCAGCCGAACCGAAAGCATCGCCGGCGCCCGCCCGGCCTGGCCACAGGATGCGGCGGAAACTGCCGTCAATGCCGAGGCGATACGGCAATTGCTGGCCAAGCCGCTGGATGCCGAAGCCGCCATGCGCGTGGCCTTGCTGAACAATCCTCGCCTGCGCGCCGATTTTTCCGCCCTGGGCTTGAGCGCCGCCGATTTACAGGCCGCCCGCCGCCCGCCCAATCCGGGTTTCAGCTTTGCCCGACTGCGACGCGGCAGCGATATCGAAATCGACCGCGGCATCGGGGTCGATCTGCTGGGATTGCTGAGCCTGCCATTGCTGTCCGATATCGAGGCACGGCATTTCGAGACCGCCAAGCTGAATGCCACGCGGCACGCGCTGAACCTTGCGACAAAGACCCGCACCGCCTGGTATCAAGCGGTGGCGGCAGCGCAGACACTGGCACTGCATGATCGATTGCGGGATGCCGCCTCCGTGCAGGCCGATCTGGCACGCGAGATGCGGCGCGCCGGCAACATCCCGCTGCTGGATCAGGCCCGCGCGCAATTACTGCAGGCTGAAATCGCGTTGGCCCATGCCGCCGCGCGGCAGCAGGCCTGGTTGACACAGCAAAGGCTGGGCCTGCTGCTGGGCCTGGAGGATGGCTTCGCCCTGCCCGACAGACTGCCCGAGCCACCGGAACAGGCGCGCCGGATCGCCGATATCGAGGCGCAGGCGATTGCCAACCGCCTGGATATCCGCATCGCCGAAGCCGAACTTGCCGCTATGGCGCGTGCCGATGGCCTGAGCAATGCCACGCGCTTCGTGAATCTGCTGGAAGGCGGCCTAGTGCGTAACAGCGAAAGCGGAAGAGCCGACCAGACCGGCTATGAATTGCGCTTCGAATTGCCGTTATTCGATTTCGGCGACATCAAGAGCAGTCGCGCGGCTTATCGCCATGCCCAGGCACGCGACAATCTGGCCGCACTGGCCCAAGAAGCACGCGCCGAGACCCGCGCGGCCCACGCCACCTATAACACGGCCTTCGATCTGCAACGTCAGCGCCGCACCGAAATCCTGCCGCTGCATCAGCGTATCCAGGAAGAAATGCTGCTGCGCTACAACGGCATGCTGGCCGGGCCATTCGACCTGCTGGCCGAAACCCGCGCCGGCCTGATGGCCGCAATTGCCGCCATCGAAGCACAGCGGGATTTCTGGCTCGCCGACAGCGCATTGCGCTTTGTCATTCATGACGCCCTCTGATCCGCGGAGACATTCATGCTCAACCGACGCACCCTTCTCTCCGCCGCAGCCGGCAGCGCCGCCTTTGCCGCCGTGCATCGTTCAGCGCTGGCCGCCCTGCCAGAGCCGGCCTATCCCGCAGGTCCGGCCACCGCACCGCCGGCGTTGCCCGCCAATGGCAGACCGTTTCAGCCCGTTGTTACGCTCAATGGCTGGTCGGCGCCCTGGCGGATGAATAACGGCTGGAAGGAATTCCATCTGGTAGCCGAACCGGTGCAACGCGAAATGGCGCCAGGCATGATGGCCAACCTCTGGGGCTATAACGGCCAGTCGCCCGGCCCAACCATCGAGGTGGTGGAAGGCGATCGCTTGCGCATATTCGTCACCAACAAGCTGCCGGAGCACACCACCATTCATTGGCATGGCATGCTGCTGCCCAATGGCATGGATGGCGTAGGCGGCCTCACCCAGCCGCATATCCCGGTGGGCAAAACCTATGTGTATGAATTCGCCGCGCGCAAGAGCGGCACTTTCATGTATCACCCCCATGCCGACGAGATGGTGCAGATGGCGATGGGGTTGATGGGCAGCTTTATCGTGCATCCGCGCGATCCCATGCTGCACCGGGTGGATCGTGATTTCGTGTTTCTGCTCAACGCCTACGATATCGAACCCGGCAGCGCCACGCCTAAAGTGATGACGATGACGGATTTCAATCTGTGGAGTTGGAACAGCCGGGTGTTTCCCGGCATCGATCCACTGGCCATACGGCAAGGCGACCGCGTGCGCATCCGGGTGGGTAACCTCACCATGACCAACCATCCGATCCACCTGCATGGCTATGATTTCCGGGTCACCGGCACCGATGGCGGCTGGGTGCCGCCTGCGGCGCAATGGCCGGAGGTGAGCGCCGATATTCCGGTGGGCGCCATGCGCTGCATCGAATTCGATGCCACCGAACCGGGCGATTGGGCGCTGCATTGCCATAAGGCGCATCACACCATGAATGCCATGGGCCATGCCGTGCCCACCATGATCGGCGTGGATCATGGCCATGTGACCAAACGCATGGTGTCGCTGATCCCGGATTACATGGCGATGGGCCAGAACGGCATGGCCGAAATGGGCGACATGGAGATGCCGTTGCCGGAAAACACCCTGCCGATGATGACCGGACGCGGGCCGTTCGGTCCGCTGGAAATGGGCGGCATGTTCACCGTGGCGAAAGTACGCCGCAATCTGGCGCGCAACGACTACCGCGATCCCGGCTGGTACGACCATCCGGCCGGAACCGTCGCCTATGAATGGAAGGGATAGAAAGATGAAAAAAACGATCATGGCATTTGCCGCTATAATGCTGGCCTTGCCAGCCTGGGCACAGACCGGCCAGACCGATGGCGAGGTGCGCAAGGTGGACAAGGCGCAAGGCAAGGTCACGCTGCGCCACGGCCCGGTTGCGGCCTGGAACATGGGCGGCATGACCATGACCTTCCAAGTGCCCGACCGCGCATTGCTCGAAAAACTGAAGGAAGGCGACAAGGGCCGCTTCACACTCCGCAAGGACAACCAGGGTTACTGGCTGCTGGAAGCCGAGATGCAATAGCAAACTGGCACCATCGACCGGTGCCTGAATGGCGCTGGTCGATGGGTGCGGAATCCGCCATGGTGGCGGCCTGACCGGGAGGCCCAGCCATGTATGTTCCGCCGCATTTCCTGCAATCCGATCCGGCCGCCCTGCATGCCGCGATGGATACAATCGCCTTAGCCACATTGGTAAGCCATGGCGCCGATGGCATGCTGGCCAGCCATGTGCCGCTGCTGCTGGATGCCGCACGGGGCGCCCATGGCGTGCTGCGCGGCCATCTGGCGCGAGCCAATCCGCAGGCACGGCAAAAGCCGGATCAGGCTTTGGCGATCTTCCTGGGGCCGGAGGGCTATATCTCGCCGGGCTGGTATGCCAGCAAGCGCGAGCATGGCAAAGTGGTGCCGACCTGGAACTACATCGCCGTGCATGCCAGCGGCCGCCTGCGCTGGATCGAGGATGGCGCGGAACTGCTCGGCCTGGTGCACGACCTGACCGAGCGCCACGAGGCCGGTCAGGCCCAGCCCTGGGCGGTGAGCGATGCACCGGCCGATTTCATTGCCGGCATGTTGCGCGGAATCATCGGCTTCGAACTGGAAATCACCGGCCTGCAAGGCAAGTGGAAATTGGGGCAAAACCGCCAGCCCGCCGATATCGCGGGCAGTGTGGCGGGCCTGCGCGGGCAAGGCGCGGACGATCTGGCGGATGCCATGGAGCAAGCCTCGCCCATGGCATGATGGCAGCCATTGAAAAAACCGGCATTTCCGCCATAGTGCGGGCCGATGAACCAGACCGTGACGCCCTCCTCGCTGCTGCCAGACTCCAGCCCGGCGGATACCCGGACCGGGGTGCTGCCGGCGCAGCAGATTCATGCATTGATCCGCGCCAAGGATATCCGGGCGATCAACGACATCACGCCCGAACAGGTGCAGCCGGCCAGCCTTGATCTGCGCCTGGACAAAATCGCCTACCGCGTGCGCGCCAGCTTCCTGCCCGGCCCCAATGGCAATGTGATGGACAAGCTGCGCCAGCTCGATGCCTACGAGATCGACCTGAGCCAGGGCGCGGTGCTGGAAAAAGGCTGCGTCTATGTGATCCCGTTGCAGGAATCGCTGGACCTGAAGGCGGATATCACCGCCACCGCCAATCCCAAAAGCTCCACCGGCCGACTGGATATCTTCACCCGCCTGATCACCGACAAGGCCAGCGCCTTCGACCGGATCGAACGCGGCTATAAAGGCCCGCTCTATCTGGAAGTGGCGCCGCAAACCTTCAGCGTGATCGCACGGCCCGGTGTGAAGCTGAATCAGATCCGCTTCAAGCGCGGCAATCCGCTACCCGTAGGCCAGGCCGAACTGCGCGAGAAATTCGCCAACAAGGAATTGATCGAAGGCGGCAGCCAGCAGGCGGATTTCCGCGGCGGTCGCATCGACTTCTCCATCGACCTGATCGGCACCCAACGCAACGGCCTGATCGGTTACCGCGCCCGCAAGCATGCCGACCGTATCGACCTGGAAAAGATCGGCCATTACGATCCGCTGGATTTCTGGGAGCCGATCCATGGCCGGCCCAATCATCCGCTGGTGCTCGATCCGGCGGATTTCTACATCCTGGTCACCCAGGAAACCGTGAAGATTCCGCCGGATTACGCCGCCGAGATGCTGCCCTACGATACGTCGGTGGGTGAATTCCGGGTGCATTATGCCGGCTTTTTCGATCCCGGCTTCGGCTGGGGCGACACGCCATCAAAGGCCGTACTGGAAGTACGCTCGCATGATGTGCCCTTCCTGCTCGAACATGGCCAGGTGGTGGGCCGCCTGCAATACGAATACATGGCCAGCCGCCCCGAGCGGCTTTACGGCCAGGGCGGCGGCTCGAATTATCAGGGCCAGGATCTGGCTCTGGGCAAGCAATTCCGGCGCGGCTAGAGCGCTTCAAGCATGGACCCTCGCAACAAGTGCGAGGGTGACGACTGGTGTTATGCCGATCAATTCGCAGACTTGGCTCAACTCGCGTATTTGATCGTGCAGCCATAGGCGCGCGTGAGCGGCGGATCCATGACCTTGCCGTCTTTCGCCGCGACCAATGCCTCGCGCACATAATTGCGCGCGGTCTTCACATCATCCAGGCGAGTGGAGGGCTTGTCGTCGATGGCGCCGATATAGGCCAGCTTGCCGCTGGGATCGATCACATACATATGCGGCGTCACCTGCGCGCCATACATCTGGCCGATCTTGCCATCGGTATCGAACAGTTTGTAACTAGGCGCGGCATTGCGCTCGGCGGTCAGCTTGCGCGCCTGTTCCGGCGTGACGAAACCCTGCTCGCCCTTATCTGACGACAGCAGCGTGAGCCATACCACGCCCTCGCCCACGGCCTGCTTCTGCAACGCCTGCATGTTGCCGGAATTGTAATGCTTCCGCACGAAGGGGCATTCGTGATTGGTCCATTCCAGCACCACGGTCTTGCCCTTGAAATCGGAGAGCGCAACGCTCTTGCCATTCATGTCGGTGGCGCGGAAATCCGGTGCCGCAGCGCCAACCTTGGCCAGCGGTTCGGCCAAGCCCGGACCGGACAGGATTGCGGAAACGCTGAGCACGGCACCGAAAGCAAGAGACATACGCATGATATCGCGACGCTGCATGGCAGGTTCCTTTCGCATCAGAGTTTGTTCAAGGCTTCGATCACCAATCCTTCGGTGAGCAATTGCGGCAACACCACCGGCGCACGCGCCGGATCGGCCGGGTACAACACATAAAGCGGCACGCCGGAGCGGCCGAATTCGTTCAGGTAGCGGGTGATGGCGGGATCGCGCCGCGTCCAATCGCCCTTCATCGGCAGCACATTGCGCTGTTGCAGTTGCGCCGCCAGGCCGGCAGAAGACAACGCCGCGCCTTCGTTCACCAGGCAGGTGATGCACCAGGCCGCCGTCATGTTCACCAGCACCGGCCGGCCCTGGCGCCGCGCCTCGGCGATGCCATCGGCATCGAAGCGGTCCCAGGCAATGGCCGAACCCTTGGCGCCGGGCATGCTGCCAGCCGATGTAGTGCTGGCCGATGCAGCATCGCGCGCGGACGGTGCCGCATCATCCGCCCCAGCCAGCGGCACGCGCAACAGCAGCAAAGCCGCCACCACGCCGATACCGGCCAGGGCAATCCCGACCGGACGCCAGCGCCCCTCGCCGAACCGGCCCCAGCCCCAGACGGCAAAGCCCAGCGCCAATACGCCCAGCAAAGCCGCCAGCATGGTATCCGGCCCGGTCTGTTGCGCCAGCACCCAGATCAGCCACGCCGCCGTTGCGAACATCGGGAAGGCCAGGAATTGCCGGAAGCTCTGCATCCAGCCGCCCGGCTTGGGCAGATAACGCGCCAAGCCCGGCACCAGACTGAACAGCAGGAAAGGCAAGGCAAGGCCAAGGCCGAGCGAAAGGAATACCGCCAGGGCCACCGGCTTTGGCGCAGTGAGCGCAAAGCCCAGAGCCGCCCCCATGAACGGCGCTGTGCAGGGCGTGGCCACCACCACGGCCAGCGCACCGGTGAAGAAGGCACCCGTGCTGCCGCCCCGGCCGGCCAAGGCCGCGCCGATATTGCCGCCGCCGCGCAATTCAAACAGCCCCATCAGATTGAATCCGACCAGCGCCATCAGATAAGCCAGCAACAGCACCACCACGGGATGCTGTAACTGATACCCCCAGCCGATCGCCGCGCCGCCATCGCGCAGCACGATCAGCAGGCCGGCCAGCAGCGCAAAGGTGGCCAGCACGCCGGCGGTGTAGGCCAGGCCCTCGCGCCGCACTTCGGCACGATGCGCATTGCCCAACCGCGCAAAGGCCAGGGCCTTCATGAACAGCACCGGAAACACGCAGGGCATCACATTCAGGATCAGGCCACCCAGCAATGCCAGCAGCATGGCCTCTATCACGTCAACATCGCCGCCCGGCATGGCCGGTGCAATACCGCCGATGCTGGCTGCGGCCATCGTTGGCACCACACCGGGCGTGGCGCGCAGTTCAAACGCCTGGCGCGCCACCAGCCCGCCATCCAGCTTTTCCGCCAGCACCAGCACGCCTTCCAGCGGCGCCACCGGTTTGCCCGCATCGATGCCGCGTTTCAGCGCCAATTGCAGCCCTTCGGCACCCACGCTCAGCGGCTGCAACGCCGCATGATTGAGGGCATTGCCGTCATAGGGAAAGAAATAGGCTTCGGCCAGACGATCGGCCTGCAAGCCGGTTGCCGCCACATGCAGCTTGAGTTTGGCATCGTCACCGCCCAGCGTGGCCTGCCATGGGCTGGGCTTGGGCTGGGCCAGGCTGGCTGCCGAGAATAACCGGCCATACCGCGGATCGGCCGGCGCGCTGGCTGCGGCCACGGGAAGCGTCAGGCTGAGTTCCGCCTCTTCCGGCACGCAGATCTTTTCGCAGACCAGCCAGGTGGCATTGGCATTCAGCGTGATGCTTTCACCCGGCTTGGCATCGGCTGGCGCGGTGATCGCCACCGGCAGCACGAATTCGTCCTTGAAACCGTAATTCACCAGGCCTTCGATAGGCATGCGATAGGGCGCGGGCCATTGGATATCCCCCGCCTTCCAGCCTTCGGGCAGGCTCCACTCGATTTCCGTGGGCAAACCTGAATCGCCGGGATTGCGCCAATAGGAATGCCAGCCGGCGATATGCTTCAGCCGCAAGCCAAGCTGGACCGTCTCGCCCGGCGCGATGGCGCTGCGCTCGGCCACCAAGGCGGCTTCGCTGTATTTGCTGCGAAACGGCTCCGCCGCCTCGGCCGGATGACCAGCCAAGCCCAGCAGGCAGGGCAGCAAAAACAAGGCGATACGGGGAAGCTTACGCATGCCGGCAAGGTAAACCCTGCCCCGCGCAGGTCAACCCCGCTTAAGGCCGGATTGCCACCTTCACGCTGGATTGATCGGCTTCACCAGATTACGCTGGTGGAAAATGGGGAATTTTGAATGACCTGCTGCAATTCGTCGCATTGGCCGCGTCGCCGGTTTCTGGTGCAGGTCGGCGCCGGGCTGGCAGGTTGGGGCCTGCTGCATGGCGCACCAGCCAGTGCCCATAGCGCACCAGCCAGTGCCCATGGCACCGAGGCCCTGCTGCTCACCTGCATGGATTACCGGCTGACCGACGATGTTGCGCGCTATATGGCCGGGCGTGGCATGGCCGAAAAATACGATCATGTGATTCTGGCCGGCGCCTCACTGGGTGTGTTCATGGCCGATTACCCAGCCTGGGCGCAAACTTTCTGGGACCATGTTGATGTGGCCATCAAGCTGCACGCCATCAACAGCGTGATCATCCTGGATCACCGTGATTGCGGCGCCTACAAGCTGGCGCATGGCGCGGCCCATGCGGAAAACCGCGCCGAGGAAACCCGCCTGCATGCCGCTACGCTGCACAAACTGCGCGATGCGATTGCCGCGCGCCATGCTGCCCTGAAGGTGGAAACCCTGCTGATGGCGCTGGACGGCTCGGTGGAAGCCGTCTAGCGCCAAAAGCCTAACGCCAAAGCCTAGCGGCTGAAATGCCGCGCGATATCCGCTCGCGTGCGTTCGTCGCTGGTGGTGTAGGAAACACCGATATACTTTTCCTCGACGCGCGCCACGCGGATATTCACATCCAGTTCGCGCAGTTGGCCGGCAATGCGCACCTGCACCTTGGCTTTGCGGGTTTCGCCTTCCTGCAGGCGTATATCCACCGGGCCGAAGAACAAGCCGTAATTGCTCCAGTTGCGCAGCGGATAGCGGTGATTGTCGATCAGCACACAATCGCCGGTGCCGGTATCGTAGCGCAGGTCGCGGCGCCGTTCGGCATTGCTGCGGCTCTTGAAGAACCCTACCAGTTCGGCCAGCAACTGCGCCTGATTGGACAGCGACTGCGTGGCGGCATGGGTTTCTTCCACCAAGGCAGCATTCTGCTGGGTCATGGTATCCATCGCGTTGAAAGCGGTGTTCACCTCGGTAAGCGCCGTGGCCTGCTCGCTGCTGGCCCCGGCGATTTCGCCGACGATCTCCGACACTTTCTTCACGGCCTCGACGATATCGGCCAGGCTGGCGCCGGTCTGCTGCACCAGCTTGGCGCCCTCGCGCACATGGCCGCCGGATTCAGCGATCAGCGTTTTGATTTCCTTCGAGGCGTTGGCCGAACGCTGCGCCAGGGCACGCACTTCCTGCGCCACCACGGCAAAGCCCTTGCCGGCCTCGCCGGCCCGCGCGGCTTCCACGCTGGCATTGAGCGCCAGCAGATTGGTCTGGAAGGCGATCTCGTCGATCAGCGCCATGATGTCGGCTATCCGCGCCGAACTGCTTTCGATGCGCTCCATTGCCGAAACAGCCTGCTGCATCACCAAGCCGCCTTTGCTGGCGGTATCGCGCGCGGCAACGGTGAGGCGATCGGCCATGGTGGCATTCTCGGCATTCTGTCGCACGGTCTGGGTCACTTCATGCATCGAGGCAACCGATTGCTCAAGCTGGGCCGCCTGACTTTCCGTGCGCGAAGCCAGATCCTCGCTGCCCGATGTGATATCCTGCGAAGCGGCGCGCACCACCTCCACGCTATCGATCAAACGGTTGGAAAAACCGCTCAGCGTTTCCATGGTGGCATTCACATCGTCGCGCACCTTGCCGAAAATGCCGCTGTATTCATAACCGATGCGACGATCCAACTGGCCATCGGCCAGGGTATGAATAACCTCGGCGGCTTCATGCAGCGCCTTTTCCACCATGCCTACCATCTGGTTCATGCCAGCGGCGAGATCGCGGAAAAACCCTTCCTTGCCGGCAAGGTCGATACGATAGGTCAGGTCGCCGCGATTGGCGGCCTGCACCAGGTCGCGCACCTCGTTCTCGGCCTTGATCTGCGCGGTCACGTCCTGCCATTCCAGCACCGTGCCGAGACGTTCGCCCTCCCGCGAGACGACCGGCGCTGCCGTCAAACGGAAATCATGGCCGGCCAATTGCAGCGATGCCTTGTGCGGCGCGGCCAGGCGGTCGATCAGATCGGCCTGCATGCGGGCATCCTTGTGGAAATCGTCGATCGAGCGGCCGATCAGCTTGTCGGTATCGAACCCAGGATAGCGCTGCTGCAGACCGGCGCCCAGGCCGGCGAACAACCGGCGGAAAGCATCGTTGACGAACACGATCTTCCGCTGGCCATCGGCGATGATGATGTTGGCGCTGCTGTTGCTCAACGCAGCGGTCAGCACTGCCGCATGGCGGAAATTGCCGGCGATATCGCCGAACAGCGCGCCCAGCCGGTTGATATCGCGGATCAGCCCATCCTTGGGCGGCTGCACCCGGATATTGCCATCCGCCAATTGCTGCACAGAATCCGTGAAGGCCGCCAGCGGCCGGGTGACATAACGGAAATAGCCCAGTTGCAGCAGCAGCGTGAACAACACGGCCATGGCCAGCATGCTGGCGAACACCACCTGGGCATGCTTATCCAGCGCCACGCTTTCACTCATATGCTCGCCGATTTCGGCCATATGCATGTCGATCAGATCCGACACCGCACCGGAAACCGGATCTATGGTCTGGTAAAGCAGTTGCGTGACGACATGATCCAGGCAGGCGCGGTCCTGTTCGCGCAGGCAGGCACGCAAACGGCCGGTCATCGCATCGGCGGGTGCGAACAGGCTTTCGACTTTATCCACGCTGGCCTTCACCTTGGCATCGGTGGCTTTGGCGCGGATATTCGGCCAGGTGGCTGCGATAACTCCCGCAGCCTTTTCCACCGAAGCCAGGCTATCGGCAAAAGGTTGATTGCCGTTACGCGCCTTGTGGGCGGCATCGACAATATCCACCGCATAGGCATCGGCTACCTTCTTCAGCTCTACCGTAGGCGTGACATGCTGCGAGAAGGCATTCTCGAAAACCTGGGTCTGCTCATCCGCCGATTTCCAGCCGACGCCCGAGGAAATCACCAGCAGAGCCAATACAAGCGCGGAGCCGACAAGCGAAAACACCGAAAATGAGATACGCATACTGCCTCCCACAACAGCCCCAGGCGGGCCGGAAATATTGATTGCGGAATCAGTATGGAAAAGGCCGCCGCAATCTCCGGCTCTATAGCCGAGATAGCAAAAGCTGAAACATTATTTTCCAGTAATGGCGTTTTTATGCCGCGGCAGGTGGCAACAGCCAGGCTTTTGCCGGCTAAGCGATCAGGCCACGCCCGAACGTTCGTCGTCCATCACCCGCACGAAGAAGCCTTCATTGGCCGGCAGCATGCGCTCCAGTATCGAGCGCGCCACCACATGGTTGGGGGCGGGAATTTCGTAGAACCGACCTTCATTCCACTGGAAGGCCGTTTCCGAAAGCTGCATCGAGCGCTGGCCAAGTTGCGGGTTATGCGCCAGCAAACGCCAGGACGGAAAGCGCGGATCGATGCCTTCCATCGGGCTTGCGGTGTAGATGAAGGGCAAATCCACTTCCGCATGCCGCTTGTTGATGGCTTGCAGTTCGTCCTGCGCGCGGCCGATCTGCTCATCCAAGGTGGCAACCGCATTGCTTTCTTCTGCCACCGATTCATCGAAGCGCACCCGGTCATGCTCGGTAAATTCGCGGCGGGCGATCACTTCCTGCACC
The DNA here is from genome assembly GCF_019636075.1 of Ferrovibrio sp. GTDB lineage: Bacteria > Pseudomonadota > Alphaproteobacteria > Ferrovibrionales > Ferrovibrionaceae > Ferrovibrio. Next base: position 16,557 of record NZ_JAHBYG010000032.1, on the reverse strand, counting down.
TCGCGCTCCACCGTGCTCCAGCCGGCGCGCAGACGCTCGGATATGGTCAGCACGATCAGCAGGAAGATGCCGAGATTGGCAGCCACGACCAGGGTTTCGATGAAATCGCCCAGCGTCACGCCTAATACTCCGTGAGCTTGAGCTTGCCGGTGAACGGGCGGATAGCCAGAATCTGGCCATTCGTGCCGGCCCATTGCTTCACCATGCGTTCGGCGGTGGCCTTGTCTTTGCCCCACAAAACAAAGCGCGCATAGCGGCGGCCATGCACACCGCTGCCGGTGGAGCCGCTGCCATCGAAAGGATAGGTGTTGGCCGGGCCCACCGCTTTGGCATAACAGCCGACCGCGCCTGGCGAGGGAATGCCGATTTCATAAACCACGTTGGAGCGCGGGTCGGAAAGCCGGATTTCGCTGGCTGTCGCCGCGGCACTTTCCGCCTGCACTTGAGCCAGAGTGCGTTCCCGTTCCGCTTTCAGATCGCGCTGACGATCCACCTCGGCGCTGCGCTCGGCCAGCTTCTCCTGCGCCAGGCGCAAACGCTCCACCTCTTCGTCGTATTTCAACTCGCGGCGCGCGTATTGCTCGGCCATCTGTTCAAGCCAGTTGGCCGAGAGGCCGACCAGGAAAAACAGGCCGATTACCGGAATCAGAGAAAGGACTAGGTTGCCAAGGGTCATCTCATCCCGCTTCGGGCAGACCAGTACGGCTCTGAGATAAATATATCGGTGAGCCGCAGGCTTCTGCCTTGTAACGACAATCAGCGATTCTCCGGCGCGAATCAACAATTGTGTCGCCGTTTCGTATAAACAATCGGTAATAGTATCGTTACGCCAACAAAAAAGGCCGGGGTTTCGCCCGGCCTTTCCGTCTGTCCTCCGTACCCGGAGGGCAGCAAATGGATACCCTGATATCAGCGCTTCGAGAACTGGAAGCTGCGGCGGGCCTTCGGCTTGCCGTACTTCTTGCGCTCGACCACGCGCGGATCGCGGGTCAGGAAGCCCTGGGCCTTCAGGGCCGGGCGGAGCGCCGGCTCGAAATAGGTCAGGGCCTTGGAGATGCCATGGCGCAGCGCGCCGGCCTGGCCAGACAGGCCGCCGCCGACCACAGTCGCCTGCACGTCGAACTGGCCGGCGCGGTTGGTCAGCACGAACGGCTGCATCAACAGCATGCGCAGCACCGGGCGAGCAAAATAGTCATTGCTCTCCTTGCCGTTCACGATCAGCTTGCCGGAGCCCGGCTTCAGCCAGACGCGGGCAATGGCGTTCTTGCGCTTGCCGGTGGCATAGGAGCGGCCGAACTTGTCCAGCTTGCGCTCGTTGCCGCCCTCGGCGGTGGCCGGGGTGGCGGCGCCGGCCGCCTTCTTCAACTCCGAGCCGCCCTGGCTCAGATCGGCGAGAGTACGTGCCTCAGCCATGATCAGTCGGTCCTCTTGTTCTTACGGTTCAGAGCGCCAACATCCAGCGTTTCGGGCTGTTGGGCCTCATGCGGATGCTCGGCGCCGCCATACACCTTCAGCTTGGTGAGCTGACGGCGGGCCAGCGGGCTTTCCTTCGGCAGCATGCGCTCAACGGCCTTCATGATCACGCGCTCGGGGAAACGACCCGACAGGCGCTGGCCGATGGTGGCGCTCTTCACGCCGCCCGGATAGCCGGTATGCCAATGGAACACGCTGCGCTCGGCCTTGCGGCCGGTCACGCGAACCTTGGCGGCGTTGATGACAATGACATGGTCGCCGGTATCGACATGGGGCGTGAAGATGGCCTTATGCTTGCCACGCAGACGCATGGCAACCAGGCTGGCCAGACGGCCCAACACCAGGCCATCGGCATCGATCAGCACCCACTTCTTGTCGACCTCGGATTCTTTCGCGGAGAAGGTCTTCATCTGAGAAATCCTAAGACAGGTCGCCCCGTCGCCTGGATTGGCGCCGGGATCGGGGGCGGGTTATGCCGTCAGTCGCGCACGCTGTCAAACGATTTTCGGCTGATTTTCATATATTTATAACGAGGTAAAATAATACCACATATCTATTGATGCAATATCAATGAGTTAGGTGGTTTTTCGGGCGGGTGGAATGGCATAGGTCACCGTGGCATGGGCCACCGGGCCGGCATCCTGCCCTTCCGAGTGGATCAGCACATCCATCACCGCCAGGGTCTTGCCGCGCTTGAGCATGCGCGCCTCGCCCACCAGGCCGGTCGGCTCCGGTTTGCGCAGGAAGTTGATATTCAGATTCGTGGTGACCGCCAGCGCCACCGGGCCAATCTGCCCCAGCAGCAGCAGATAGGCGGCGCAATCGGCCAGGGTCATCAAGGTAGGGCCCGAGACCGTGCCGCCCGGGCGCAGATGGCTGTCATTCACGCCGATGCTCAGACGCAGGCTATCGCCCTCGAAATGCTCGATTCGCATGCTCATCGGGGCCATTTGCGGAAACTCGCGGGCCAGGAAGGCCTGCAATTCGTCTTTTGTCATGCGCATCTGATATCCTCCCGCCTCCCGACTTAGCATGGCGCGGAAAACCGGAAAACCGACGGCCGAAAAAATCACCCTCAAGGCTTGCGAAGCCGAGCCCCTGCGGCTAGTTTGCGCGCCGCGCTGTTCCCAGGTAGCTCAGCGGTAGAGCAGGCGGCTGTTAACCGCCTGGTCGGGGGTTCGAATCCCTCCCTGGGAGCCATTTTTCCTGTCGCGACCTGATTTTCCGCTTCTTGAGCAAAAAATTTCATCAAAGTTAGAAGTAGCTGAGTTCTATATCCTGTTGCAGGTAGGGTTGCGGGAATCTCCATAACCGCTCTTCGCGTCACACTTCCACAATAGTATTGTAAACAATACCTGTACGCAAAATGACGCCCCTATTCGTTTCGCCCAATTTGCCGCACCCCGCGCGAAACATTCTCCAATGGATGCTCTGCTGATCTGGACATAGCCGTTAAGGGAATCTGGCAATGAAAGTCACCCTTACACAACACCCGGTTGGCCAAGGCGGATTGATGAGCGGAATACTCACTTCCGACGCTTCAAGTTTCCATTGGGTTTATGACTGCGGATCGAATCAGACGAGTGCTTTGAAACGTGAAATAGACTGCATCAAAACACGAGGACATGTAGACTTCCTATTCCTGTCCCACCTCGACAGCGACCATGTGAACGGCATTGATCATCTGCTGTGCGCAACCTCGGTTAAAGAAGTAGTCCTTCCGTATCTGGGAAATATTGATCGGATTATCGCCGCTGCACACGATGATGCGACTGGCGCATTGACCGGGACATTCCTAACGTTTCTCACAGACATTGAAGGCTGGTTCGCTGCGCGTGGTGTTGAACGCATCAGCTACATCATGCCCAATAGCGACGACGGCGAGGGAGGAGCAGGAGATGGACCGATTTTACCAGGAGAGGACGACAAAGGCGGCCACAAAGTTGAAATCATAGCGCAATGGTTAGATAAACTGACCAGCATAAATTCTTCGCTTATTGGCCAATCAGTGGGGCAAAAAGGAAGCGGCGCAAGTTTGCAGATATTAGGGTTAAATTGGCTATTTGCCCCCTATGCACATTGCCCCTCGAGCAAAATACTCGAGCTTTTCCAAGCCGAACTTCAGTCATACTTCCACGGTCGCCACAACGATCCCAATTTTCTCATAGATGTGCTGCGCAATAAGGAAAAGCGGGAAAAATTGCGAGCGTGCTATGACCTAATCTGGTCCGATCATAATCTCGTGTCGATGTCACTGTATGCTGGACCAATACACTCTGGGAAATGGCAAAGCTGTTGTCAGAGGCTTCCGCACGGCCTGCAGTATCATCCTTATCATAAACGTGGTGTCGGCTGGCTTGGCACCGGAGATATGCATCTGAATATCAGACGGCGGCGCCAAGCATTTCTCAAATACTATAAGAAATTACTTCAGCAAGTGAATGTCTTTGTTCTTCCGCATCATGGGGCATGTCAAAACTTTGCGTCATCGCTGCTCAGCCCACTCCCTCGCTACGCCCAATGCGTTGCTGCGTCCGGTCGAAATAGCTACGGGCACCCCCACCATTCTGTGATTCATGCTGTGCAAGCTGACCAGAAAATCTTTGTGCATGTCAGCGAGAAAATACTCTCAGCATTGGCATGGCATCACAGCGCCCTCTAAGGCTTGCGGATTGCATAATCGGTTTTTGCGCCCCCGCCCGATAAAGGCCGCAGTCGCCTATCCGCGATCCCAGTTCTCCATCCGGAGCGGGTCCGGAATGCGGGCAAATGCCTTGTCATTCGTCACCAGCATTGCATTGGCGGCAACCGCCTGAGCGGCGATCATCATATCGAGCGGGGCAAGCGTGATGCCCTTGGCTTCGCAAGCGGCGCGGAGATCGGCATAGGTCTGTGCCGCATCATGATCCCATGCCAACACATCGACGCGCAGCAGGAACTGGCGCACGCGCTCGGTCAGCATGGCTGGATAGCTTCGCCGGGCGAGGCCATACAGCAACTCGCCTTCCGTCACCGCTGAAATCGCGATCTCCTCCATCGGCAGCGATGCCAGCCGCAGGCTGATCTCCGGCCTGTCGCCGCGAATGACATGGCTGGCGATATTGGTGTCGAGCAGATAGCCGCTCATTCCTTTCCATCCTTGAAAGGCCAGCCCTTGAAAGGATCGCGGTTATGGGGCGACGGATCGCGGTCGGCCGGCCCCATGAAATCGCCTGGCACATCGCCCTTGCCATACAGCGCGAACAGGCCGTCCCATGAAGCGGGCTTGCTGGAAAGGATCACGTCTCCGGTTTTCGGGTCGCGGCGCACGAAAACCTCGCTGCCCTCGAAGCGGAATTCCATCGGCAACCTGACGGCCTGGCTGCGGCCGGTGGTAAACAATTTCGCGGTTCGATATCCCATGGCAGCCCTCATTGGTAGCTATCATAATATATAGCGTCACGCTCGGTATATATCAAGATATGTACCATCTCCTCTCCTCTCTGAAGCCAGCGTATTCCCCAAACCCTCTTGTAAATCTGCCCGCCCGCTTCTATTTTCCCGGCCGACATCAAGAGTTGGGCGGACGCCCAACGCCAACCTGCCGATCCGGGCAAGGTGGCGATCCTCGAGGCTAGCGATCCCCAAAGGATAGCGATCCTCGCGGGATGATGTGGCCCGACCGGCAACCAAACGGAAAAAGCCACCTCAAAGCGTCTGCCCTCGATCGTAGTGAAGGGACCAGTCGCGGCAATGCCCATCAAGATTCCAGACACCCTGCCCGCCCGCCAGACGCTGGAGCGCGAAGGCGTGATCGTGATGCGTGAAACCGATGCCGTGCGCCAGGATATCCGCCCGCTGCGCATCGGCCTGCTCAACCTGATGCCCAACAAGATCGATACGGAAACCCAACTGGCCCGATTGTTCGGCGCCACGCCGCTACAGATCGAGCTCACTCTGCTGCGGATTTCCAACCATGTGTCGCGCAACACGCCGGCCGACCACATGGCCTCGTTCTACCGCCCGTGGGACGATGTGCGCACCGAGCGGTTCGACGGCTTCGTGATCACCGGCGCCCCGGTAGAGCGCCTGCCCTTCGAACACGTGACGTATTGGGATGAATTGCGCCGGGTGTTCGACTGGACGCAAACCCATGTGCATCGCTGTTTCAACATCTGCTGGGCGGCGCAGGCCTCGCTGCATCATTTCTACGGCGTGCCGAAACACGAATTGCCGCACAAGGCCTCGGGCGTGTTCCAGCATCGCTGCCTGGCGCCGGCCTCGCCCTATATGCGCGGCTTTTCCGATCTCTTCACCGTACCGGTTTCGCGCTGGACCGAACTGCGCCGCGCCGATGTGGAACGCCATGCCGGCCTGGAAATCCTGGCCGAAAGCGATGAAACCGGCCTCTGCCTGATCGATGATGCACGCCATCGCAGCCTGCAGATGTTCAATCATCTGGAATACGACACCACCACGCTGTCGGACGAATATCACCGCGACAGCGCCAAGGATCCGGCCACGCCGTTGCCGCAATACTATTTCCCCAACGACAATGCCAACCAGCCGCCGCCCAATCGCTGGCGCGGCAATGCGCATCTGCTGTTCGGCAACTGGATCAACGAAATCTACCAAACCGCACCATTCGAACTGGCCGAAATCGCTGCGGCCTGAAAGCCGCAGCGACACCCGGCCATCAACTCACGCTAGCCGGCCGGTGATCGCCATCCACCGCCACCATGGTGAACGAACCGCTGCCGCATTGCCGGCGCGCACCGGTTTGCAGGTTTTCGGCGCAAAGCAATACTTCAACCGCCATCGAGCTACGGCCCTGATCGGTCACCCGCGCCACCAATTCTATCACCTCGCCTTTCTGGATCTGATTGGCGAAATCCACCCGGCGCGAACCGGCCATCACCACGGTTTTTCGGCAATGGCGGGAAGCCACCACGAAAGCCGCCTTGCCCATGGCGGCAAGCGCGTTGCCGCCATAAAGGCTGCCGTAATGGCTGGTCTGTTCGGGAAACACCATCTCCACCATATGCAGGGCATCGTCTCCGGCTGATACGGGTTTCTCCACAAGCGGCGGCAAGCGTCCGCCGATTGCATCCAGCGCATCGCCAACCCCCACCATGTTGAATACACCGATGGCGCAACGCCGGCGTTCAGCAGAGATCGGCGCTTCCGCCATCATCTCCACTGTCACGGCAAGCGAGCGGCGGCCGACACGGGTTACCTGCCCGGTCAGTTCCACGATATCGCCCAGCCGCGCCGGCGCTGCGAAATCGATACGCTCGCAGGATGCGGTGACGAAATCCACATGGGCATGGCGCGAAGCGGCGATGAAGGCCACCTTGTCCATATGCGCCAAGCCGATGCCGCCGAATAGCGTGCCGTGATGATTGGTATGGCCGGGAAACACGATATCGAGCAATCGTGTCGGACCGGCAAGGCCGATACGCCCCATCTCAGGCCTCCGCCAGGCTGGCGCGCAACTGCCGCGCCGCCGCCACCATGTTCACCAATGCCGGCCGCACCTCTTCCCATTTACGGGTTTTCAATCCGCAATCGGGATTCACCCAGATCTGCCAGGCGGCCAGCCGATCGCTGGCCTTGACCAGCAGTTCGGTCATCGCCTCCACATCAGGCACACGCGGCGAATGGATATCGTAAACGCCGGGCCCGATTTCGTTGGGATAACGATAGCCAACGAAGGCATCGAGCAATTCCATCTTCGAGCGCGAGGTTTCGATGGAAATCACATCGGCATCCATCCGGCCGATGGAATCGATGATGTCGTTGAACTCGGAATAGCACATATGGGTGTGTATCTGCGTGCTGTCCTCCACGCCGGAAGCAGACAGCCGGAAACACTCAACCGCCCATTCCAGATAAGCCTGCCATTCACTGCGACGCAGCGGCAGCCCCTCGCGCAGGGCAGGTTCGTCGATCTGGATCGCCTTGATGCCAGCAAGCTCCAGATCAATCACTTCCTGCCGCAGCGCCAGGGCAATCTGCCGGCATACCGTGGCGCGAGGCATGTCGTCGCGCACGAAAGACCATTGCAGCATTGTCACCGGCCCGGTCAGCATGCCCTTCATCGGTCGACTGGTCAGCGATTGTGCATAAGCCGACCATTCCACCGTCATCGGCTTGGGCCGCGACACATCGCCGAAAATGATCGGCGGGCGCACATAGCGCGAGCCGTAGCTTTGTACCCAGCCATGTTTGGTGAATGCATAACCGGCCAGTTGTTCGCCGAAATACTGCACCATGTCATTGCGCTCGAATTCGCCATGCACCAGCATGTCGATCCCGATCTCTTCCTGCCAACGCACCGCCTGCTCGGTCTCTCGACGCAGAAAGCCGGTATAATCTGCCTCCGACAGGGCCCCTTTGCCATGGGCCGCGCGTGCCTTACGAACCGCTTCGGTCTGCGGAAACGAACCGATGCTGGTGGTGGGGAATGCAGGCAACTGCAAAACAGCTTGCTGTAAATTACGCCGATGCTCATAAACACTGGTGCGGCGTGCCATTGCCGGCGTAATGGCGGCAAGCCGTTGTGCCACGGCCGGATCGTGCACGTTGGCCGAGGTTGCCCGTCGACGGATAGCAATTGATGCGGCATTCAGTTCCGCCCACACGGCTTCGCGGCCCTGCCGCAATGCCTTACCCAGCAAAACCAGTTCCTTCAGTTTCTGCACGGCAAAAGCCAGCCAGCTTTTCAGGTCGGCAGCCATGTCGGTTTCCAATTCCAGGTCGATCGGCACGTGCAACAACGAGCACGACGGCGCGATCTGGATCGGTCCGGCATCGTGGGAGACGATTACCGCTTCAAGCCGATCGAGAATCCCGGCCAGATCGGCGCGCCAGATATTGCGACCATCCACCACGCCCAGCGACAACACCTGATCGCGCCGCGCACCGGCCAACAGCGGCTGTAATTGTTCGGGCGCACGCACCAAATCCACATGCAGCCCGGCCACCGGCAGGCTTTGTGCGCATGCGAGATTGTCGCCCAACTCACCGAAATAGCTTGCCAGCATGATCTTCAGGTTCGGCACGGCGCGGGCAAACAGGCCGTAGGTATGCCGCAAGGCGTCACGGCTGCGTTCGTCTAGGTCGAGCACGAGGCAGGGTTCGTCGATCTGCACCCAATCGGCGCCGGCCGCCGAAAGCCTGCTCAGCATTTCCACATAGACCGGCAGCACCGCATTCAGCAATGCCAGCGGATCGCCCGTCGGATCCTTGCTTTTGCCAAGTTTCAGATAAGTCACCGGCCCCAGCAACACCGGCCGCGTGTGATAGCCCAGCGCCTTGGCCTCATTGAATTCATCCAGCGGCTTGGTTGAAGCCAGGGTGAATATCTGGCCCGGTTCGAATTCCGGCACCATGTAGTGGTAGTTGGTATCGAACCACTTGGTCATTTCCAGCGCCCGTACACCCAATGTCGGCGCATCATGCGCGCCATGGCCGCAACACGCAGCTTGCGCGCCGGCCTGATTGCCGCGCGCCATGGCGAAATAGGTATCCAGCGGCACGGCTCCGCCCTGCCAGCCGTAGAAAGCCGGAATGGCGCCCACCATCACGCTGGTATCGAGCACATGGTCGTATAGCGAAAAATCGTTGGACGGCATGATGCCGATCCCCAGTGCATGCTGGCGCGCCCAATTGGCGGCACGCAGGCCTGCGGCAACCTCGTAAAGAGCATCGGCGTCGATCCTGCCGGCCCAATAATTTTCCAGCGCGGTTTTCAATTCGCGGCGCGGCCCGATCCTTGGCAGGCCCAAAGCGGCGACCTGAACGGAACGGGTTTGATCAGACATAGTTTGGTTAGACATCGGCTTAACCCCATGATTGGGGGCAAAGGCCGAGCGGACGCATGCAGAATTGCGGGCCACGCGGCCCGCTGCAGGCATTCCACCGGGACACCCCGCCCAGGAACGTATCGCTGTCGGGGCAGGTCTCCTGGCTTGCGGGTCTTCGCTTTGTCCGGCCTTCCCGGAACCGAAAGGTTCCAGTGACGCGAATGGACTTGGCTCGCCGCTTACAGTTGCGGGGGCAGCGCCGGCATTGCCCAGGCATATCCTGGGCGCACCGGCTTCCCTCTTAGCTTTGGCGCCCCCCAATCGAGAGGCCCAAAGAACCACGACGCAGGCATGCTGAGCGAAACGAATTTCGCTGTCAATATAAATATATGCTTATGTAAGTATATTTTTATTTATATCACTGGGCGAAAAAATAGACGAAATATGTCGAATTTCCCCGCTTTCCTTCCCATGCCTGTGATCGCTGGCACAGCAGAAAAACCTGACAGCCCCCTGCCGGCAGGCTAGACTGTCGGCATGCAGACACTCAGCCAGACCACCGATACCGGCAATCATCGCCCCCAGCCGCCCCAGCCCTGGAAGCTGCTGATCGTGGACGACGAACCCGATGTGCATGCCCTGACCAAGCTGCTGCTGCGCAATTTCAACCATCGCGAACGTGGCATCGAATTCCTCTCTGCCCATTCCGCTGAAGAAGCGCGGCCGATCCTGCGCGATCACCCCGATATCGCGCTGGTGCTGCTGGATGTGGTGATGGAAAGCGATCATGCCGGTATCGAGCTGATCGACTATATCCGCAAGGAACTGGGCAATACCGCGATGCAGATCGTGATCCGCACCGGCCAGCCCGGCCAGGCGCCGCCGCTTACCCTGGTGCGCAGCCACAGCATCAACGACTACAAGGAAAAGACCGAACTCACCCAGCAGAGCATGCTGCTCACCGTGGTGAAAGCCCTGCGCCTCTATGAGGAATTGCAGCCGACCTATGCCTCGGCGGCGAAATACGATGCGCTGGACACCAAACTGAAGGCCGGCGCCGACGACCGCGAATTGCTGCGCCTGCTGAAAGGTACGGCGGATGCTGGCGAGGAGGAAGGCGGTTCGGATTCCCGCCTCTCCAGCCTCACCGACCGCGAACGCGAAGTGCTGAAATGGCTGTCGCTGGGCGATTCCAACAAAGCCATCGCGCTGCGCCTGGGCGTACAGGAAGTGACCGTGAAGGCCCATCTGCGGCAAATCTTCACCAAGCTGCAGGTCTTCAACCGCACCCAGGCGGCTTCGCTCGCCCTGAGGATGCACGACCTCGACTAAATCCTGCTTCAGTCTGATCTGATCCGCCGGGCTGTGATCCAGCCCGGCGCCGGCAGCGTATACTTGCAACATATCGCAGCCGACAGATTGAGTGCGCCTTCCCATGGCCGAACAAGCCGCCCCCGCCCTGCTCTGGTTCCGCCAAGATTTGCGTCTGGCTGATAATCCGGCCCTGCATGCCGCAATGGCAGACGGCCGACCGGTTCTGCCGGTCTATATCCTGGAGGACGGCATCCCCGGCGGGATTCGTTCTTGGGGCGGAGCCAGCCTGTGGTGGCTGCATCATGCCCTGGCGGCCCTGGATAGCGACCTGCGAAAACGCCATGGCAGCGGATTGCTGCTGTTGCGCGGCGATCCGCGCAAGCTGCTGCCGGCGCTGGCCACGCAAGTCAGCGCCGCCGCACTGCATTGGAACCGCCGCTACGATGCCGAGGGCATCGCCGTCGATACCGAAGTGAAAGCCCGGGTGAAAGCGCTGGGCCTGAGCGTGGAAAGCCATAAGGCGGCTTTGCTGCATGAACCTTGGGAAATCCGCAATCAATCGGGTTCGTGGTTCAAGGTGTTCACGCCGTTCTGGCGCGCCTGCCAGCAAACCGGCGCACCTGCCGCCCCCCTGCCGGCGCCGAAAAAGCTGCGATTGGCTGCGTTACCGAAGCTGGGCGATAGTCTGAAGGATTGGCGCCTGCTGCCCAGCAAACCCGATTGGGCCGGCGGCCTGCGCAAAAGCTGGACCCCAGGCGAAGCCGGCGCGGCAGCACAGCTTGCTGATTTTCTGGATCACCGTATCAAGGGATATACCGGCAACCGCGACCGGCCGGATTTGCCGGGTACATCCCGGCTATCGCCGCATCTGCATTTCGGCGAGATTTCACCGCGCCAGATCTGGCATGCCGCCCGCATGCGCGAGGATGCCGGCAGCCTGCCATCCAGCGATCTTGCAAAATTCCTCAGCGAGATCGGCTGGCGCGAATTCTCGCACCATCTGCTGTTTCATTTCCCGGATTTGCCAAGCCGCAATTTCCGCCCGGAATTCGATGCCTTCCCCTGGCGCACCGATAAAAAGCTGTTGCAAGCCTGGCAACGCGGCCGCACCGGCTATCCCATCGTGGATGCCGGCATGCGCGAGCTGTGGCAGACCGGCTGGATGCATAACCGCGTGCGCATGATCGTGGCGTCTTTCTTGGTGAAGCATCTGGGCCAGGATTGGCGCAACGGCGAGGCCTGGTTCTGGGATACCCTGGTGGATGCCGATGCCGCCAACAATGCCGCAAGCTGGCAATGGGTGGCGGGATCCGGCGCCGATGCCGCACCGTATTTCCGCATCTTCAATCCGATGTTGCAGGGCGAGCGTTTCGATCCAGCCGGCGTTTACATCCGCCGCTGGCTGCCCGAACTGTCCGCCCTGCCCGATGCCTGGCTGCACAAACCCTGGGCGGCACCGGAATCTGTGTTGCGCGCGGCCAAGTTGGCTTTAGGCAAGGATTACCCACATCCGGTGGTGGACCACGCCACGGCACGTGAAAAGGCACTGGCAGCCTTTGCCTCGTTGCGCGATAAAGAAACCGATGGGAAGGCCAGCAAGACGGTCGCTAAAAAAGCGGCCAAGGGGGCGGCATGAATAAAACCGGCCAGCGCATTGCCGTGATCGGTGCCGGCATCAGCGGCCTGGGCGCGGCCTGGGCGCTGTCGCGCCATCATGCGGTTACGGTATTCGAGGCCAATGCCTATCCCGGCGGCCATAGCAACACCGTGCAGGTGGATTACGATGGCACGCCGATTGCCGTGGATACCGGCTTCATCGTTTTCAATGACTGGAATTATCCCAATCTGGTAAAGCTGTTCGCGCATCTGAACGTTCCGAACATGCCCAGCGACATGTCGTTTGCCATCTCGGTGGGCCTCGGCGCCACGCGCGGCCAGTTGGAATGGAATGGCAGCAATCTGGCCAGCCTGTTCGCCCAGAAGCGTAATCTGCTGCGACCCAGCTTCCATCGCATGTGGCGCGACATTCTGCGTTTCAACCGCAGCACCGTTGCCGATCTGGAAGCCGGCGCGCTGGAAGGCATCAGCCTGGGCGATTATCTCGCCCGCGAAGGTTACTCCGAAACCTTCACGCTGGATTACCTGCTGCCGATGGGCGCGGCGATCTGGTCGGCGCCGATGGCCGAGATGATGGCCTTCCCGGCCGTCACCTTCGCGCGATTCTTCCGCAATCACGGCCTGCTCAGCGTGAACGACCGGCCGCAATGGCGCACCGTGCAGGGCGGCAGCCGCGAATATGTGCGCCGCCTGCTGGCCGATAGCAAACTCGACCTGCGGCTCAACACGCCGGTCGCATCGCTCAGCCGCGACACCGAAGGCGTATCGCTTGCAGGCCCGCAGGGTCCGCTCGGCCGTTTCGACCAGGTGTTGCTGGCCTGCCATGGCGATCAGGCCTTGCGCATTCTCGGCAGCCAGGCCACGGCGCAGGAACGCGACATCCTCGGCTGCTTCCGCTTTCAACCCAACATCGCGGTGCTGCATCGTGATGTGAAGCAGATGCCGGTGCGCCGCGCCGCCTGGGCAAGCTGGAACTATCTTTCCGAGCCGCGCCGCGACCTGAACCGCCGCGTCGGCCTTACCTACTGGATGAACAAGCTGCAAAGCATCGATCCCGGCAAGCCGCTTTTCGTCACCATGAATCCCATCGAGCAGCCTGATCCGAAGCTGGTTTTCGCCCGCTTCGAGTATGAGCATCCGCTATTCGACCGCGCCGCCGTGGCTGCGCAATCGCGCCTGAACGACATACAGGGCAAACAGCGGTTGTGGTTTGCCGGCGCCTGGGCTGGTTATGGTTTTCACGAGGATGGCTTCACCGCCGGCCTGCGCGTGGCCGAAGCGCTGGGCGCGCCGGCGCCGTTTGCCGCCGATAGCCGGCAGCGCCTGCTGGAGGCGGCTGAATGAATATCAGCGAAACCGCCAGCCTCTATCGCTGCCGCGTGATGCATGAACGGCTGGCGCCATTCCGCCATCGTTTCGAATACCGGGTATTTTCCCTGCTGCTGGATATCGACAGGCTGGCCGATCTGGCTGCGCGCTCGAAACTCTTCGCCTATAACCGCTTCGGCCTGTTGTCGTTCCACGACAAGGATCATGGCCCGCGCGACGGCTCGCCGCTACGCCCCTGGGTGGAGGCCGCCTTGCGCGGCGCCGCGCTTGAACAATACGGCGCACGGATCAAGCTGTTCTGCTTTCCGCGCCTGCTGGGCTATGTGTTCAATCCGCTCAGCGTGTATTTCTGCTACGATGCAGAAAACAGGCTAGGCGCCATCCTGTATGAAGTGAAGAATACCTTCGGCGACCAGCATGGCTATCTGCTGGATACCCGCGCCTCCACCCATGGCCGTATGATCAGCCATGATGCCGGCAAGGTTTTCCACGTCTCGCCCTTCATCGCCAAGGATGGCGATTATCGTTTTCGCATTCTGCCGCCGGCCGAAAGCATCGCCATCCATATCCGCCATGATGGCCCGGAAGGCCCACGCCTGATCGCCACCCAGACCGGCAGGCACGAAGCCTTCAGCGATGCCGCCTTGCTGAAAGCCTGGCTGCGCCATCCGCTGATGACCTTGAAGGTGATGGCCGCCATCCACTGGCAGGCGCTGTTCCTCTGGCGCAAGGGCGCGCCTTTCTTCAGCCGGCCCGACCCGCCGGCACAACCGGTAAGCCTGCCGAAAACGTTTGAAGCAACACCAGAGAAATCAGGGGAGTTTGCGGCATGAGTGAATATGCTGCCGATCGCAAGGACCGTTTTACCCTCGATGGCAACCAGAACCATAACCGCCCAGACTCCATCGCGCCGATAGAGCTGCATTCGGCCCAGGATGCCTTCCGCCTGCATGGCCTGAACCGCTGGACGCGGCTGATGGTATCGCTGGCGCCGCAATTGTCGCGCGGCTCGATCACCATCGGCCTGCCCGATGGCCGCCGGGTGATTGCGCGCGGACCCGAGGCCGGGCCGGATACGGAAATCACCCTGCGCAACAACCGTTTTCCCAAGCGCATGCTGCTGGGCGGTAATCTTGGCGTGGGGCAATCCTATGTGGAGGGCGATTTCGATTGCGACGATCTCGCCACGCTGTCGGAATGGGCCTGCCGCAATGGCGAGTTGGACGACACGCTGATGGGCAAGCCCTGGCTGCGTGTGCTGCGCCGCCTGGCCTTTGCGTTTTCCACCAACAGCAAACGCGGCAGCCGCCGCAACATCGCCTATCACTACGATCTCGGCAACGATTTCTACCGGCTTTGGCTGGATCCCTCGATGACCTACTCATCGGCGGTGTATGAGCATCCGGGCCAGAGCCTGGAAGCAGCGCAAGCCGCGAAATACCGCCGGCTGGCCGGCGAAGTGCTGCGGCTCTCGCCAGGCGAAACGGTGCTGGAAGTCGGGTGCGGCTGGGGCGGCTTTGCCTGCCTGGCGGCAAAGGAATTCGGCGTCTCGGTGCATGCCATCACCATCAGCCGCGAACAGCACGATTTCGCCAAACGCCGGGTTTTCGAGGCCGGGCTGGCCGACAAGGTGCAGGTGGAATTGCGCGACTACCGCGACACGCAAGGCACATACGACGCGATTGCCTCCATCGAAATGATCGAGGCGGTGGGCGAAAAATACTGGCCCACCTATTTCGACATGCTGCGCCAGCGCCTGCACGACACTGCTCACGGCAAAGCGGGCCGCGCGGCTTTGCAGGCCATCGTGATCCAGGACAAGTATTTCGAGGCCTATCGCGGCACGATGGATTTCATCCAGGCCTACATCTTCCCCGGCGGCTTGCTGCTGTCGCCGCAGAGCATCCGCGACCAGGCCGCGCAGGCCGGCTTGCAGGTCACCCGCTCGGATGGCTTCGCGCAGGATTACGCCCGCACGCTGCATGAATGGACGCGGGACTTTTCAGCAGCCTGGCCGCAGATCCGCGCCCAAGGGTTCGACGAACGCTTTCGCCGCATGTGGATGTGGTATCTCGGATATTGCGAAGGCGGCTTCCGCGCCGAAACCATCGACGTACTGCAATTGCGGCTCGACCCGGCCTGATGATCCGTCAGCCGGGTTACTCGCCAACCAGCCGGTAATCCACGATCGAGCCATCCGACTCCGCCTGGAAACGCGTCTTGGCCCAGCGGCCTTGCGCGTCGTACCAGATTTCCAGCCGCAGATCGCCATCCAGCGCATACCGCTTGCTGCCGGGCGCCACGCCATCCTCCGCCTCAACCGGCTTTTCACTCACCCCCACCTTCAGCAGCTTGCCCGATTGCGTGTTCAGCAGCAGGTCATGGCGGGGAAATGCGCTGTTCCAATAACTGGTGGGCATGATATTGCCCGGCGCCAGACCGGTGTAATCCGTGCCCTTGACGCGCAGGCTGTCGCCTTCCGCCTCGGCATCCAGGCGCAGCTTGGCGCCGTTGTCGTCGGTGCGGGAATGGATCGAAACCAACCGCCCGCCGCGCCAGACTTCCTCGCTGCGATGATGATAGGTATACACCGTCACCATGCCGAGCAATTTCACCGTCAGTTCGATCTGCGTGGCCACGCGGGTTTCATCGCCCTGGCGCTCCACGCTCACCCGGTGATAGCCGATATCCTGATTCTTGCGGATGGCGCGGAATTCCCGCGACCAGCTTTCATCGGCGGCAGCGGCCGCTCCGGCCAGCCAGCCGATCAGAACGGCGCCAAGAATGGCCGCCAGCGTTAAGCGGTAAACCTTGCCCACCCAGAAGCGGGGTGAATCCTCACCTAAGTTCAACGGTTTATCATACCCAATTTTGAATGATGTCCTAACCTGCAACCATTTGCTTAGAAAGCCAACTAATAAATTTACGAATTTCATTCGGTTAGAGAATCTACTGAGGATAGTAGTTTTAGAGTGTGTGGTAGCCATCGCACTTCTTGGACCGTGTTCAACCACACTCAACCTTCACTCGGCTGGTT
>NZ_JAHBYG010000031.1 GCF_019636075.1 Ferrovibrio sp. | reverse complement strand
AGCACATACATGATGCAGGCGGCCAGCACCAAAATCACGCCGAGCGCCAGAAAGGCGGCCACCATCGCGCGCGCCTCGCGCCGCAGCACTGCAGCCACCATGTTCAGCCCCGGCGCATAGCGCGCCAGCTTGAACAGCGTGAACATCTCCAGCACCAGAAACCATTCGCGCGGGATCGGCAACAGCAGGTGCAGGAAGAATGGCAGGATCACCAGCAGATCGGCGATGCCATGGAATGAGCGCAGATAGCGCAGCCGCATCACCCGCGCCGAGAGCCGCAGGTCGCCGGCATAATCCGGCGCGATCCAGATGCGCAGCAGATACTCTATGGTGAAGATGATATCGGTGGCTTCGCGCAGGCGATCCAGCCGATACACGGTTTCCGGCGTGATGCCCGGCATCGTCACCGCCATGATCGCCGCCGCACACGCGGCAACCGTCAGCAGGATGAATGCCGAAACGAAACGATGGCCGAGCGAATAGGCCTCGCGGCCATCGGCCAGCAGGTCGAAACAGCGGCGGCGCAGGCTATGCTGCCGCATGATGCTGTCCTCAGATTTTCGCCAAGGCGTCGGCCAGCGCCTGCAGCGCGGCATCGGCACCGGCCGGATCGGCACCACCACCTTGCGCGAAATCCTGCCGACCGCCGCCGCCCTGACCACCGATCAGTGGCGTGATCAGCTTGATGAAGCTGGCGGCATCCGCGCGGCCGGCCAGATCGGGCGTCACGCCCACCACAGCCGACACCTTGCCATCCACCGCCGAGATCAGCGCCACCACGCCGGAGCCGATCTCCTTCTTGATTGCATCGGCCATGCCGCGCAGATCCTTGGCCGGCACGCCATCCAGCTTGCGTGCCGCCAGCTTGATGCCGTTGATTTCCTGTACCTGCGGGCCGCCGCTGCCGCCACCTGTCGCCAATTGCTTGCGCAGATCCGACAATTCGCGTTCCAGCTTGCGCTTTTCGTCCAGCAAGGCGGTCAGGCGCTGCGGCACTTCGCGCGGCTGCGCCTTCAGCGCATCGGCAGCCGAACGCAGGGTGTGCTCGGCCTCAAGGAAATAATCGCGCGCGGCCTCACCGGTCAGCGCCTCGATGCGCCGCACACCGGACGCCACCGCGCCCTCGCCCACGATCTTGAACAGCGCGATATCGCCGGTGCGCTTCACATGGGTGCCGCCGCAAAGCTCGACGGAATAATCCACGCCATCGGGCAGCTTGCCCATGGAGAGCACGCGCACTTCGTCGCCGTATTTCTCGCCGAACAACGCCATGGCGCCGGCTGCAATCGCTTCATCCGGCGTCATCAGGCGGGTGGCCACTGCATCGTTCTGGCGCACGATATCGTTCACCTCGGCTTCCACAGCCGCGATTTCATCGGTGCTCACCGCCTTGGGATGCGAGATATCGAAACGCAGCCGCTCGGCGGAAACCAGCGAGCCCTTCTGCGTCACATGATCGCCCAGCTTGCGGCGCAAGGCGGCATGCAGCAGATGGGTGGCGGAATGGTTCGAGCGCACGCGCGTGCGGCGCGCATGATCCACGATCAGCTGCGCCAGATCGCCCATGGCGATTTTGCCTTTTTTCACCACGCCGATATGGGCATGCAGCGCGCCCAGCTTTTTCTGCGTGTCAGCGATTTCGATCTCGGCGCCCGTGGCCGTATTGATCCGTCCGGTATCGCCGACCTGGCCGCCGGATTCCGCATAGAACGGCGTCTGGTTCAGCAGCAGCGCCACCTGCGCGCCGGTCTCCGCAGTCTCCACGCGCTGGCCGCCGACAATGATGGCCTCGATGCGGCCTTCCGCGCTTTCGGTGTCGTAGCCGAGAAATTCGGTGGCGCCCTTCTCTTCCTTGATTTCGAACCACACCTTCTCGGTGGCGGCCTCGCCGGAGCCGGCCCAGGCCTTGCGGGCTTCTTCGCGCTGGGCCTGCATGGCGGCCTGGAAGCCATCGAGATTCACATTGATGCCACGATTGCGCAGGGCATCCTGGGTCAGATCGAGCGGGAAGCCGAAAGTGTCGTAAAGCCGGAACGCGGTTTCGCCGGGCAGCATGTCGCCCTTGCCCATGCCGGTAGTGGCTTCATCCAACAGCTTGAGGCCGCGTTCCAGGGTCTGCTTGAAGCGGGTTTCTTCCAGCTTCAAGGTCTCGGCAATCAGCGCCTCGGCGCGGCCAAGCTCCGGGTAAGCGCGCCCCATCGCGGAAACCAGCGACGGCACCAGGCGATGCATCAAGGGTTCCTTGCAGCCCATCAACTGCGCATGACGCATGGCGCGGCGCATGATGCGGCGCAGCACATAGCCGCGCCCCTCGTTGGACGGCAGCACGCCATCGGCGATCAGGAAGCAGGACGAGCGCAGATGATCGGCGATCACGCGATGGCTCACCTTATGCTCGCCATCGGCGGCGGCCTTGGAGAATTCGGCTGAGGCCTCGATCAGGCCGCGCATCAGATCGATATCGTAATTGTCGTGCTTGCCTTGCATCACGGCGGTGATGCGCTCCAGGCCCATGCCGGTATCGATGCTGGGCTTGGGCAGATTGATGCGCTCTTCCTTCGTCACCTGCTCGTATTGCATGAACACGAGATTCCAGATTTCGATATAGCGGTCGCCATCGGCTTCCGGCGAGCCCGGCGGGCCTCCCCAAACCTTGTCGCCATGATCATAAAAGATTTCCGAGCACGGACCGCAGGGGCCGGTATCGCCCATGGCCCAGAAATTGTCCGACGTGGCGATGCGCACGATGCGCTCATCGGGCAGGCCGGCCACCTTCTTCCAAAGATTAAAGGCCTGATCGTCGTCGTGATAGACCGTCACCCAGAGCTTATCCTTGGGCAGGCCGTATTCCTTGGTGATCAGGTTCCAGGCCAGCGGGATGGCCTCTTCCTTGAAATAATCGCCGAACGAGAAATTACCCAGCATCTCGAAGAAGGTGTGGTGGCGGGCGGTGTAACCTACATTGTCGAGATCGTTATGCTTGCCGCCGGCGCGCACGCATTTCTGGCTGGTGGCGGCCCGGCTATAGGGGCGCTTCTCCTGGCCGGTGAACACATTCTTGAATTGCACCATGCCGGCATTGGTGAACATCAACGTGGGATCGTTGCGCGGCACCAGCGGCGAGGACTCCACCACGCGATGGCCATTGCGGCCGAAATAATCCAGGAAGGCCTGGCGGATATCGCTGGCGGAGGTGGTCATCTAAGCGGCCTCTTCACAATAGATAATCTTTGGCGGCAACCCGCGGAAAGCCCGGCCAAATTCCGCAGGATAAGCCCCTGAATAAGTCCCCGGACAATCCCGGGCCGGACCGAGGTTTTTACCCTTCCCGGCCAAGCCCTGTCCAGCGCAACGGGGCGGGCCTGTTCCGGGAGTGTTTCACGTGAAACAAAATACATAAATTGTATGTTATAAGATGAAAATCCTAAACACACAAATCCCCCGAAGACAGAGCCCAGCGGGGTGCCAACGGGGGATTGTGAAAATTAAGTGGGCAACTGTGTCGGAGGGATGCCCAGCCCTCGCTCTTGGAACACTTACACTTTGCGTGCGGTAAGCGAGCCAATGCCGTCTTTGCTAAACTTGCAAAAGAATATCCCATACATTTAGATTGTTCAACATAATTATATGCCACCAGGGAGGGTGTAATGCTGGTATGGGGGTTTGATCTGGGCACAACCTCGGTGGGCTTTGCCGCCATCGAATACGACCAAGACCGTCGCATGGTTGGCAACATCAAGGCCCTGGGCAGCCGCATTTTCCCTGAAGGCATCACCGAAAAGGAGCGCGAGCCGCGCAACAAGGAACGCCGTTCCAAGCGCATGATGCGCCGGCAGCTTCGGCGCAAGCGCTGGCGGCGGCGGGCGATGCATGAGGCGCTGGCCGAAGCTGGCCTGCTGCCCTCTCCCAACCCCAAAGAATGGCCCGCCGAGCTTACCGCCGCCCTGCCCTATGAGTTGCGCGACCGGGGCCTGACCGAAAAGCTGGAGCCCTGGGAGGTTGGCCGGGCGCTGTTCCATGCCCTGAAACGGCGCGGCTTCAAGAGCGCACGGCTAGTGGATGACAAAAAACCCAGCAAGGACGAAGAAAAGGAAGAAGAAGGCATCAAGCAGCAGATCGCCGACCTGGATGCCAAGCGCGGCGACAAGACCGTGGGCGCCTATATCGGCCAGCCGATCCGGGCATGGCGCGCCAATCCCAAAGGGCCGGCGCCGAAAATCCGCGGGCAATATACCGCCCGCGCCATGGCGGAAGAGGAATTCGACCGCCTATGGGATGCCCAGGCGAAGCATCATCCCGCGTTGATGACGCCCGAACGCAAACAGATGCTACGAGACACCGCTTTCCGCCAACGACCGATCTTCTGGCGCCTGAAAACCTTGGGCACCTGCTCGCTGGAACCGGGCGAACCACTGGCCGCGAAAGGTTCTTGGTTGGGGCAGCAATTCGAAATGCTGCAAACCCTGAACAACCTGAAAATCGCCACCGGCAATGGCCGCGCTCTGGACGACAATGAACGCGACGTGCTGCGCCAGGCCCTGGCCGAACAACGCCGCCTGACCTTTGGCGACGCACGCAAATTGCTGAAAGCCCTGTGGCAGGAAAACGGCACGCCGTTCAAAGGCACGAAATTCAATTTCGAGGTGGAAGGCGGCCGCAAGGAATTGCATGGCAATGCCATGGAAGCCGCCTTGCGCAAAGCGTTCGGTGCGGCCTGGGGCGATCATCCGCAGAAGCAACAGATTCGCGACGAAGCTTTCCAACGGCTCTGGGGCGTGAATTACCGCCGCCTGGGCAACAAGCGGGTGGAAATCCGCACCGAACAGGATGTGGCCGCCGAGCGCCAGAAGCTGATCGCCCATGCCATGCAGCATTGGAGCATGGCCCGCAAAGCGGCGGAAGACTTCGCCGATACAGATATGCCCGCAGCCTGGCTGCATGTCTCCGAAAAAGCCATCCGTACACTACTGCCCGCCTTGGAATCCGGCGAAACCTATGGTGCCGCCCGCCCTCGCCTCTATCCCAATGTAGCGCCCACCGAGGCGGAGAAGCGCAAGCGGAAACGCAAGCCGAAATCCAGTCGCATCCTGGGCCTGCCCACCGATCCGCTGGATTTGCCGATCCAGCGTAACCCCACCGTACAGCGCGCCCTGACCGAACTGCGCAAGGTGTTCAACAATCTGTTGGAATCCAATGGCTATCGCCTGCCCGATCTGATCCGCATCGAACTGGCGCGCGAAGTGGCGCTTTCGGGCAAGGACAAGAAAAAGCTGCTGCAATCCATCCGCGACAACACCAACGAACGCAAGGCTGCCGAGAAGGCGCTGCGCGAACGCGGCGTTGAACCCACCGGCAGCGCCATCCTGAAATGGCGGCTCTGGCAGGAATGCGACAAGATTTGTCCCTATACGCAAGAAACCATCGGATGGGAGGATCTGTTCGGTCCGAAGCCGAAATTCGACATCGAGCATATCACGCCGCGTTCGCGCAGCCAGGATGACAGTTTCGCCAACAAGACCCTGGGCCATGTGGCGTTCAACCGCAACTTCAAGCGCAATTCCACCCTGGTGGAAGCATTCAAGCGCAATCACGGCAAACCCTTGCAACCCGATTGGCCGGACCTGGAACAGATTTCCAGCCGCCTCAACCGCCTGGCCGCCGAAAACAAGTTTCCGCGCGGCAAGGTGAAGCGCCTGCTGAATGCCGAAAGCCCAGAAGAGCGATTGAACCGGCTGGATAAATTCGACCCAACCGAACGCGACCTGGAAGACGATACCGGCAATAGCCGGCTGATCCGCGATACCGCCTATATCGCGCGCACCGCCTCGCTGTGGCTCGCCACCATGATGCCGCAAGGCGGCGATGGTGGCCGCAGCAAGGTGCAAACCCGCAATGGCCGCGCCGTAGCGCATCTGCGGCAATTGTGGCGGCTGAATCATCTGCTGGGGCCGGATGAAAAACCGCGAGGACCATCGCCATCATGCGCTGGATGCGGCGCTAGTGGCTTGTTTCGATGTGCGTGCGATGCAGCAGATCGTCGGTTGGTTCAAGCAACTGGAACTGGAGCCGGACAAGCCTTTCCCCGATATCCAGATGCCCTGGCCGAAATTCGTGGAAGACCTGCGGCTGGCACTGGATAAGATCGTGATCTCGCATCGGGTGCGGCGCAAGGTGAGCGGCGCATTGCATGATGAAACCCGCCTTGGGCCCACCAAAGAGCCCCCAATTACGGAAGCAGGCAAAACCTATCGCTTCTATGTGAAGCGCAAGGAACTGGCCTCCATGAGCAAGGGTGAGATCGCCGCCATCCGCGACGACAAGATTCGCGCCCTGGCCGAACATCGTCTGGCGCAGTTCGACGGCGATGTGAAAAAGGCTTTTGCCGAGCCCTTGATGCTGGATGATAAATCCGCACCAGATCGCAGGCGCGCAATCCGCAAGGCCCGTTTTTGTGTGAAGCTGCAAGCCGAAATGGTGGTGCCGGCCGGCCATGGCAACAAGGCGGTGGCCGAGCGCGGTGATGTGCATCATTATGTGCTGTACAGGTTGCCAGACGGCAAGGCCGATCATGAAACCGTCAGCCGCTTCGAAGCGATGCAAAGGCTGTCGCGCAAACAGCCAGTGATCAATCGCAAGCGCGACGATGGCGCCAGTTTCGTGATGACCCTGGCGCCTGGCGATATGCTGCGGCGTCGCAACGACAAGGGCGAATGGGAGTATCTGGTGGTGCGCAAGTTCAATGCCGCCGGCCAGGTTTTCATCAAGCCGCATAACCAGGCCGGCGCACCGAAACCGGAAATCAGTTTCGGCCGCGAAAAACTGGCCAGCGGCGAGATTGAAAAAATCTCCGTCGATCCGATCGGCCGCATCCGGCCGGCGCGGGATTAGCCGCCATGGCGGATTTGAAGCGGGTGATCGAGATTTCTTCCGCACCGACCCGGCTTTCGGTGAAGCATAAGCAGCTTGTGCTGGAAATCGCCGAGCGCGAACCGGTGCGGGTGCCGCTGGAAGACCTTGGCGTATTGGTTGTCGATCAGCCGGAAACCCGCTTCACCCATAATGCCTTGGTGGGGCTTGCCGAAGCAGGCGCGACCGTGGCGCTTTGCGGCGCAGATCATCTGCCTGCGGCTCTGCTGTTGCCGCTGGATGGCCATGGCCGGCAGGCCGAGCGTTTTCGTCGCCAGGCCGATGCCAATGCGCCGGTAAAGAAACGCCTGTGGCAGGCACTCATCGCCGCCAAGATTTCGCAGCAGGCCATTGTGCTGTTGGCCGCCAAAGGCCGCGACGATGGCCTGCCGCGACTTGCCGGCCAGGTGCGCTCGGGCGATCCGGATAACCTGGAAGCCCAGGCCGCGCAACGTTATTGGCCGGCCCTGATGGGTCGCGATTTCCGGCGTGACCGCTTCGGCGCGCCGCCCAATGGCCTGCTGAATTATGGCTATGCCGTGTTGCGTGCGGCCTGTGCGCGCTCTCTGGTGGGCGCCGGCTTGCATCCCAGCCTGGGCATCTTCCATGAGCGGCGCGATAACCCCTTCTGTCTAGCGGATGATTTGATCGAGCCCTTCCGCCCCTATGTGGATTGGGTGGTGCATGGCCTGATGGAGGCTGGCCATGCCGGCGAAGTGGACCGCGATGGCAAACGCGCGCTGCTGGGCTTGTTCGGCGAACGGGTGGATCTGGGCGGCCGCGCCGTGCCGCTCATGCTGGCCATCGAACGGGCAGCGCAGGGCTTGGCGGCGGCATTGGCTGGCGACGAAATCTCGGAAGCCGGCAATGCGGCGCGCCTGATCTTGCCGCGAGGGCTGACCTTGGGCGCTGAGGCTGCCTCCCCGCCCCTGCCCGATGATGAAGCAAGCGATGCTGGAGCCGGCGATGGCCCGCCGGCCGGCTGACAGCGGCCCAGCCTGGCCATTCGGGTGGCGCACCGTGTGGGTCTTCGCCTTCTTCGATCTACCGACCGAGACCAAGCCACAGCGCCGCGCCTATGCCCGCTTCCGCAAGGATCTGCTCGATGATGGTTTTTCCATGATGCAGTATTCAGTGTATTATCGCCATTGTGCCAGCCACGAAACAGCCGCCACCCATGTGCAGCGCATGGGGGGCAAAGTGCCGGGAGAAGGCGAAGTGCGGTTCATGACCATCACCGACAAACAATTCTCCCGCATACGCACTTATGTGGGCCGCAAACGCCAGGCGATGCCCGGGACGCCCGCCCAGTTGGAGATGTTCTGATGGGATGGCAAGCGGATTGGGCGACCCTGATACAGGGCGAATCGGGCCAGGAACATCTGGCGAAACCAGCCTTCCCGATTGCCCGGACGGGACAAGAAAAATGCCCGACCGAGAGCCCAGAGAGCATCCCAAATCGGGCATTTTACTTGACGATAGAAAGCTTTACACAAAGCCTAGTTTAGCAAAGACGGCATTGGCCGCAAACCGCAGCCCGTCCAACGACTACACTAACTCCGAAGGAGTTTAGCAAAGACGGCATTGGCCGCAAACCGCAGCGCCCACCAGCATGATGGTCGCCTCGGGCGCAGTTTAGCAAAGACGGCATTGGCCGCAAACCGCAGCCATGTTGGCGATGATCATCGCGTGGATCGTAGTTTAGCAAAGACGGCATTGGCCGCAAACCGCAGCGTTGCAAGGTTTCGAGATTGACGACCGGACAGTTTAGCAAAGACGGCATTGGCCGCAAACCGCAGCCGCTTCGCGTCATGTCGGCCGTCGAGGCACTAGTTTAGCAAAGACGGCATTGGCCGCAAACCGCAGCGGCTCGCCAAGATGTGACGGCGGATCGCGCAGTTTAGCAAAGACGGCATTGGCCGCAAACCGCAGCATCCATGGCTATATCCTGCCAGCCGATCTCAGTTTAGCAAAGACGGC
This sequence comes from Ferrovibrio sp., assembly GCF_019636075.1. Classification (GTDB taxonomy): domain Bacteria; phylum Pseudomonadota; class Alphaproteobacteria; order Ferrovibrionales; family Ferrovibrionaceae; genus Ferrovibrio. Next base: position 42,216 of record NZ_JAHBYG010000031.1, on the reverse strand, counting down.
ATTGGCCGCAAACCGCAGCACGAGCCGCTGCCCGAAGCCGTCCAGGCGGAGTTTAGCAAAGACGGCATTGGCCGCAAACCGCAGCCAGGGGCCGCACCATGAAGCCGCGATTGCAAGTTTAGCAAAGACGGCATTGGCCGCAAACCGCAGCGATGGCGTCAGCCATGGCTCAAGCCTCCCAGTTTAGCAAAGACGGCATTGGCCGCAAACCGCAGCCATGCAGCGCATCCTTGCCTTCGATATCGAGTTTAGCAAAGACGGCATTGGCCGCAAACCGCAGCTAAACGCGACGGCATCACCGTCAAACGCCGAGTTTAGCAAAGACGGCATTGGCCGCAAACCGCAGCATGATCCGCATGGGCTATCCGCGCCCGGTGAGTTTAGCAAAGACGGCATTGGCCGCAAACCGCAGCGTTCGGCCATGTCATCGTCCGGTGCAATCAAGTTTAGCAAAGACGGCATTGGCCGCAAACCGCAGCACGTTGGTTTTCTTCCCCTTCACCACACCAAGTTTAGCAAAGACGGCATTGGCCGCAAACCGCAGCCGGCGCTGAGGGCGAATGCGTTGTCACCCAGTTTAGCAAAGACGGCATTGGCCGCAAACCGCAGCGGCTCCGGCCCCGCCCCCGAAATCCGCAGAAGTTTAGCAAAGACGGCATTGGCCGCAAACCGCAGCCTGCCGCGTGGTGGAAAGAACCACGCAGCAGTTTAGCAAAGACGGCATTGGCCGCAAACCGCAGCGCAGGCGTCACGGAGACCGATCGGCACTTAGTTTAGCAAAGACGGCATTGGCCGCAAACCGCAGCGCTCTTGTTGCCGGCGCGGTCCACGGCCTTAGTTTAGCAAAGACGGCATTGGCCGCAAACCGCAGCTGCGACGCAGCCTGTCCATTCCGTTTGTGGAGTTTAGCAAAGACGGCATTGGCCGCAAACCGCAGCCGCATCGGTCCCCTGGCCGATATCGCCGCAGTTTAGCAAAGACGGCATTGGCCGCAAACCGCAGCGGGCTGGAGCCGATACCGCACGAGCCGAGAGTTTAGCAAAGACGGCATTGGCCGCAAACCGCAGCAAGTTGCTTAATCAGGTAGTCGCGGCGCCCGAGTTTAGCAAAGACGGCATTGGCCGCAAACCGCAGCAGCCGCTTCACGACAAGCTTTTTCATGCTGAGTTTAGCAAAGACGGCATTGGCCGCAAACCGCAGCGCCATGATAAGCCTCGTAATCGTGAGCCGAGTTTAGCAAAGACGGCATTGGCCGCAAACCGCAGCTTCGAGCGCCGGCCGGCGCCGTATGGCGCGAGTTTAGCAAAGACGGCATTGGCGCTCCGCCTCAGCGGCTCGTTTGTCTTTTCATCGCACACCCTCCAACTAAAAAAATACCCCGGCGCCGAGGTCCGGGGCCGGGGTTCCCATGGAGGAGAGAAATCGTTCGGCCCGGGTGTGAAACCCGAGCCGCACGCTGGGAAAAACTGGTGTGAAGGATCAATCGTCGGCGGCTTCTTCTCCGTCTTCGCCCGGGCCGGCATCGATGGCGGCTGCCACTACGCCGGCATTGGCGCGGATGGCGGCCTCGATCTTGTCGGCCATTTCGGGATGTTCCTTCAGATAATTCTTGGCCTGCTCGCGGCCCTGGCCGATACGCGTGCTGTCGTAGGAGAACCAGGCGCCCGACTTTTCGACCACATTGGCCTTCACGCCGAGATCGATCAGTTCGCCGGTCTTGGACACGCCCTCGCCATACATGATGTCGAACTCGACGACCTTGAACGGCGGCGCCACCTTGTTCTTCACCACCTTCACGCGGGTCTGGTTGCCCACCACGTCGTCCTTGTTCTTGATGGCGCCGATGCGGCGGATATCGAGACGGACCGAAGCGTAGAATTTGAGCGCATTGCCGCCGGTGGTGGTTTCGGGATTGCCGAACATCACGCCGATCTTCATGCGGATCTGGTTGATGAAGATCACCATGGTATTCGACTTGGAAATCGAAGCGGTGAGCTTGCGCAGCGCCTGGCTCATCAGGCGGGCCTGCAGGCCGACATGGGCATCGCCCATCTCGCCTTCCAATTCCGCCTGCGGCACCAGGGCCGCCACGGAATCGACCACCAACACGTCGATGGCGCCGGAGCGCACCAGGGTATCGGCGATCTCGAGCGCTTGTTCGCCGGTATCGGGCTGGGAAATCAGCAATTCGTTGACATTCACACCCAGCTTGCGGGCATAGCTGGGGTCGAGCGCATGCTCGGCGTCGATAAAGGCGCAGGTGCCGCCCTTCTTCTGGGCCTCAGCCACGCAATGCAGCGCGATGGTGGTCTTGCCCGAACTTTCCGGGCCGTAAATCTCGATGATACGGCCCTTCGGCAAGCCGCCAATGCCCAGCGCAATGTCGAGGCCAAGCGACCCCGTCGAGATTGATTCAATCTCGATGCTCTGGCGCGTACCGAGGCGCATCACCGAACCTTTGCCGAAGGAACGCTCGATCTGAGCGAGCGCGGCGTCGAGCGCTTTACCCTTGTCCATGTTCTCCTTGTCCACCAAACGGAGGCTAGCGGCTGTCATAACGCCCTCATCCTTTCACGGCCCCAGCGGAATTGCAACGAGGCTCGGTTAACCCCGTATATGTTCTATTTTCGTATTGCTGTCCAGAGAATTTTGCAAACCCTTGGTTTGACTATATTTTCTCTGAGTATTTAGGCTATGTTCAGGTCAGGTTCCCGGCCTGATTTCGGATGTTCCGGGTGTTTTGTTCCAGAATCCGGCGGGGCCGGATTCCCTGCCACAGAAGCCCGAAAAGCCCCCGGAAAAGGCAAAAATAGCCCAGTTATACGCGCCCTTCCATAACGTCTTTCAATTTCCCCGCGAGTTGGCTGAGGGAGAACGGCTTGGGCAGGAAGGAGACGTTATCGGTGTTGGCGAGGCTGCGGCGCAGGCCATCCTCGGCATAGCCGGAGATGAAGAGAATCTTCAATCCCGGGCGGCGCTGACGCAAATGCTCGGCAAGCGTCGGCCCATCCATGTTGGGCATCACCACATCGGTGACCAGCACATCCACACGATCAAGCTGCTCTGCCGGCAGATCGAGCGCCTGCTCGCCGGAGCCGGCTTCGATCACGGTATAGCCCTTGTTGCGCAAGGCACGCACCGCGAAGGCGCGCACGGCATCTTCGTCTTCCACCAGCAGCACCAGGCCCTGGCCGGTGAGATCGGCGGCATTGGCCGGAGCATCCTCGCGGTTGCTACGCTGCTCTTCGCGGCTGGGCTGATGGCGCGGCAGATAGATGCGGAAGCAGGCGCCGGGATTTTCGCCGGCATCGCCATGGGGCTGGCAAGGGCTTTCCACCTGGATGAAACCGCCGGTCTGCTTGATGATGCCGTAAACCGTGGAGAGGCCAAGCCCGGTGCCCGCCCCCACCGCCTTGGTGGTGAAGAAGGGATCGAAAATCTTCGCCAGGTTTTCCGGCGCAATGCCATGGCCGGTATCGCTGACCTCGATCAACACATAATCGCCCGCCGGCATGGTTTCGCCGCCCACCGCGCCTTCCAGCAGGGCCGTGCGATCCTGCCGATGATTGGCGGTGCGGATCTGCAATTCGCCGCCAGATACACCACTGGCGGCATTGGCCGTGTTCATCGCATCGCGGGCATTCACCGCCAGATTGATGATCACCTGTTCGATCTGGCCCTGATCCACCTTCACCAGGCCGAGATCGCGGCCATGGGTGATGCGCAGGCTGATGGTTTCGCCGATCAGCCGGCCGATCAGGTTGCGCAGATCGGCCAGCACATCGCCAAGATCCAGCACCTTGGGCATCAGGGTCTGCTGGCGCGAAAAGGCTAGCAATTGCCGCACCAGATTGGCGGCGCGATTGGCATTCTGCTTCACCTGCATCACATCGGCGAAGGATTGATCGCCCGGTTGATGGCGCTGCAGCAGCAGATCGCAAAAGCCGATCATCGCGGTGAGCAGATTGTTGAAATCATGGGCGATGCCGCCGGCCAGTTGGCCCACTGCCTGCATCTTCTGGCTTTGATTGAACTGCGCCTGCAGGCTGCGCTGCTCGGTGGTATCCACCAGATAGACCAGTTGGGTGGCCTGGGTGTCGCCGCTTCCTGGCATGCTGCCGCCTGCCATGACATGCCCCGCCGAGCCGGCGAAGACTTCCGCCGCCCGGCCATGCTGGCCGCTGAAGCGCACTTCCAGCGGCCGCGCCGCGATGCCCGCCTCGCCGCGCCGCGCCGCCATCAAATGGCGCACCAGTTCGGCCCCATCCTCTTCGCGCACCAAAGCGGCCAGGCGCTGGCCCGGCCAATCCTCGCGGCCGCAAAGCGCGCTGAAAGCCGCATTGGCCTGCAGGATGGCGCCAGACGCATCCAGCACCAGAATGCCGATCGGCGCCTGATCGAAGAAGCGGCGGAATTCGCCTTCCACCGGCCGCAATGTGCCGCGCAAGCGCAATTCGCGGCTGAGATCATGCACCACACCGCTGAAGCGCTCGGAGCCGCCCTCGCCGCCGCGAACCGACGAGCCCGGCACCGGCGTATGGGTGATGCCGACCAGGCGCGGCGGCTGGTCGCTGGCCGGATCCAGCGGCATCAGGCGCGCTTCGCCGCCCTCCCAATCCGGCGCGATCTGCGTATTGCCATTCTCATGGCGCAGCAGATCGCCCAGGCGCACGGCGCCACGGGTAAGCTGGTCGGGCGTGGCGCCCACCCAGGTGGCGAAGGTCTGGTTGGCAAACAGAAAGCGGCCATCGAGGCCCACTGAATACAGCCCCACCGGCGCATGATCGAAAAACGCCGCCAGGGCATCGCGCTGGCCGGCCAGTTCGGTGAGCATGCGGGTGGTGTCGCCGATATCGGCAATATCCCAGATCAGTTGCACCGGATCGTCTGGCCGCGCCATCAGGGTGACGCGCAGATGCAACTCACCCACCAAGAAATCCTCGGCCAGGATGCTATCGGGCCCCAGCCGCCGCGCCATGCGCTGCAAAACCGGGCCGGCCTCGGCCAACAGGCTGGGCGGATCGGGCAGGCCGGCGGGATACGGCGGCAGATGGCCCAGTTTTTCCACCAGCCGGCGATAGGCGCCATTGGCCGCAACGATCTCCGCCCCACCACCCAGCCGGGTGAGGCAGCGCGCCATCGACGAGGCATCGGCTATCGCCTGCGCCTGCCGCGCACGAACCGCCGAAAGCTGGCTGTCGCGCGCCGCATCGCGGCCGCCGAACAGGCGCAACAGGCTCATTGCGCCGCTCCGCTCATGAGCCGCCCTCGCCCTTCAGCTTCATCACGAAGCTGATCACATCGGCCACCGCCTTGTAATGCTCCACCGGGATCGGATCATCCACCTCGACCAGGAACAGCGCGCGCGCCAGCGGCGGGTTTTCCACCAGCGGTACATTATTCTCGGTGGCGATTTCGCGGATGCGCTTGGCGATCAGATCGGCGCCCTTGGCGGTAACGATCGGCGCATCCATCTTGCCCAACTCGTATTTCAACGCCACGGCATAATGGGTCGGGTTGGTCACCACGACGCTGGCCTCGGGCACATTGGCCATCATACGGGTACGCACGCGCTGCATGCGGATCTGACGCAAGCGCGCCTTGATCTGCGGGTCGCCTTCGCTTTCCTTGTATTCGTCCTTCAATTCCTGCCGCGTCATGCGCAGGTTTTTCATGTAATTGTAGCGCTGATACATATAGTCGAACACCGCAACAACGAACATCACCGCCATCAGCGCGCCCAGCAGCTTGAACACGATACGCGCGGTATGCGGCAGCATCACGGTGATATCGAGAGCGATCAGGGCTTCCAGCGAATCCAGTTCAGGCCCGATCAGATAAGCCAGCAGCGCGCCGATCAAGCTGATCTTGAACAGGTTCTTCACGAACTCGACAACGCTGGATACCGAGAAGATGCGCTTCAGGCCGGATAGCGGATTGATCTTGTCGAACTTCGGAATGATGCGTTCGACACTGAATTTCGGCACATTCTGCACGGCGTTGCCGGCCAGGCCGAACAGCGCGAACAGGCCCAGGATCGGAAACAGCGCGCCCCCCACCACAAGCGCGACATCCAGGATCAAGCGCAGCAGGTTGGATGGATCCATGCCGATACGGTGCGGCTGTTCGAAAAAGATCAGGCTGCCGCGCATGAAGCTGCGGCTGAGATTGTCGCCCAGCATCCACATGCCGATCATCGCCGCCATGAAAACGAACCAATGGCCGATTTCCTGCGACTTCGCGATATTGCCTTTTTCTTCGGCTTCGCGAAGTCGCTTTTCGGAAGGTTCTTCGGTTTTTGATTCGGGATCGGCATCTTCCGACATACGGCGGCCTCCCTATCGTGGCAGCAGGAACTGCGCAGCCAGTTCCTCGAATTGCGTGGTGAACAGCAATCCAATGGCAGCGAGCGAAAACCCGAACAGCAGGAACGACATCGCAATCTGCGGCGCCTGCATGATGAAGAAAATCTGCAAGGTGGGCATCAGGCGGTTGAGCAAGCCAAGCGCCACGTTGAACACGATGCCGTAAACGATGAAGGGCGCGGCCATGCGCATGCCCAGCGAGAAGCTGGACGACACCATCTGCTGCGCCACTTCGGCGAAATCGCCATAGGCCGGCGCCCGCAGCGGCGGGAAAAGCCGGTAGGAATCCACCATGCCCTGCAGCAGCACCAGATGCAGATCGGTGGCGAAGATCAGCATCGTGCCCATGAAGACCAGCGCGCCGCTGAGGACGGCGGTCTGGCCGCCCTGGTTGGGATCGAAAAACATCGCCGCGGCCAGGCCGGCCTGCGAGGCGATCACGGTGCCTGCCACCTGCAAGGCCGACATCATCATGCGCGCGATCATGCCGAAAGCCAGGCCGAAGCCGATTTCGGTGAGGATCAGGAAGCCGAGCAGGAAAGGCTGCGACGGCATCGGCGGCAGGGTGGGCCCCAGCACAGGCACCAGCAGGCCGGCCATCAGCAGGGCAATGGAAAGCTTCACCCGTGCCGGCACGCTGGCCTCGCCGATGCCGGGCAGAGACATCAGCACAGCCCCCAGCCGGCAGAATAGCAGCAGGAAGATATAGACATTGCCGGCGACGATCTGTTGCAGCATGCGCCGCGTCTCCGTGCCCTCAAGCCGCCCGTATCACCAACGGGCCTGCATCCGTATCGCGCGCCGGAACCGCCAAGTCAGCCCGGCCCTAATTGAGGCCCGCAATGCGCTGCGCCAGTTGCTCCATGAAAGTAACCATGGTGCCGATCATGAACGGCATCACCAGGATCAGAGTGCCGAAGATCGCCAGAATCTTGGGCACGAAGGTCAGGGTGGGTTCCTGCAGCTGCGTCAGGGCCTGGATCAGCGAAATGCCGAGGCCGATCACCAGGCTGACAAGCATGGCGGGTCCGGATACCTTGATCAGCACCCAGATCGCATCGCGCATCACATCGGTTACTTCAACGGCGGTCATCGATTCGCTCTCCGCCGTCAGTTATAGCCGAAATGCCACTAAATGGGCATGCGCATGATTTCCTGATATGCGGTAATCACCTTGTCGCGCACCGCAACCACGGTATCCAGCGCCACTTCGGCATTGGTTACCGCCGTTACCACATCGGTCACATCGGCCTTGCCGGCCACGGCCTGAGCACTCACCTGCTCGGCCTGATGGTTCGCCTTGATGGTGCTTTGCAGGGCATCGCGCACCAGATCGCCAAAACCGCCGCCTTCGGGCACGGCATTGCCCACGCTCTTGGGCGCGCCGGACAGGCCCCCGATGAAACCGCCGATCCGCAGATCAACCATCGGCTTTCTCCTTCAATACCTTAGTTGCGCAGCAGGTCGATCGTGCGATTGATCATCTGCTTGGCGCTGTCCACCACGTTCAGGTTGGCTTCATAAGTGCGCTGGGCTTCGCGCATATCGGCCATTTCGATCACGGATTTCACATTCGGCAGCTTCACATAGCCATCGGCATTGGCCGAGGGATGGCCGGGATCGAATTTCAACTCGAAATCCGACCGGTCCTTGGTGGGCTTGAGCGCGGTGACCATGTTGGCGCCGGTGGCGCGGTCCAGCTCGGATTTGAAATTCACCATCTTGCGGCGATAGGGATCGGCGCCCGGTGTCTTGCCCAGCGAATCGGCGTTGGCCAGGTTCTCGGCAATCACCTTCAGACGGTCGCCCTGAGCTTTCATGCCCGAGGCGGAAATCTTCATGGCGTTTTTCAGTTCCATGGCCCTACTCCTTCATAACCTTATTACTGCCAGGCTATTGCTGTCAGGTTATTGCTGCCTGGGCCCCAAAGCCTTACGCAGCAAGCCAACCTGCTTGCGATACAGATTGGTCATCAGATTGTGGTCGCCCTGGTTTTCCGCCAGGCGCATCATCTGCTCTTCCAGATTCACCGCATTGCCGTTGGGCGCCACTTCGTAGGTGCCCTCCACCTTCTGGGTGCGCCAGGTTGCCGAGCCGGCGCCAGCCGCCGCCGGGAAATGCCCCGCCGCCGTCACCTTCAAACCCATGCGCTGATTGTTGCCCTGCACCAGTTCGGAGAAATTGGCGGGCTTCAGATCGCGCGGCTTGTAGTTCGGCGTATCGGCATTGGCCACGTTTTCGGCAAGCACGCGCTGACGCTCGCCGATCCAATCCATGCGGCGGGTGATTGCCTTCAGAATGCCAATGCTGTCGAGATCCATAGACTTTCGCTCCGGATGCCACCTTCCTCCCCGCCCATGAATAAATCGTTAACGAGACTTCGTGATATAATGGCAGCAATCAGATGAAAGGCCCGGATTTTGGCTCAGCCGCCAGAAAAACCGCAGAAATCCCAGAAAGCCGTTGCGCTGCGGTATGATGCCGCCCGCGAAGATGCCCCGCGCGTGGTGGCCGCCGGGCAAGGCCATATCGCCGAACAGATCGTCAGAATCGCCCTGGATAACGGCGTCACCATCCGCAAGGATGCCGATCTGGTGGAAATCCTGGGTAAACTGGACCTGGATACCCTGATCCCGGTGGAGGCCTTCGCGGCCGTGGCTGAAATCCTCAGCTATGTGTACCGCACGCAAGGCAAAACGCCCCCAGGCGCCGAGCCGACCGAAGCTCCTTGACCCGAATCGGAGCCGACCAGCACAGTCGCCCGACGCGTGAACCCGACGCGCAAACATGGGCGCCATGGACAACATAGACTATACCCGCATAGCCATCGGCCTCGGCGTTTTGCTGATCCTGCTGGCGGCTTTCTATTGGGGCATGCGTCGCCTCTCGGGCACCACGCGCCTGGGCAAATGGCGCCCGGGCCAACGCATCGGCCTGGTGGACATGGCCCCCGTGGATGGCACGCGCCGGCTGGTGCTGGTGCGGCGCGACCGGGTGGAGCATCTGCTGCTGCTGGGCGACGATGGCGACCTGGTGATCGAAAGCGGCATTCCGGTGGAAGAACCCGAGCCCGCAGCCGAAACCGGCAGCCGCGGCTGGCCCAGCCTTCGCCTTGGCACCGACCGGCGCCAGGAAGATCGGCGCCAGGACGATCGCAGATCGGGCGACCCGAAAACCGGCGGCACCGATGCTTAAACCAGCCGGCCTGTTCGTTGCCCTCTTCCTGCGCAGCGTGGAGCGGTTTTTCCCGTTCGGCGCCGCACGCAGCCTGGCCGTACTCTCGGCCTGCGCCATCATCTATGCCGCATTGGCCTTTCTGGGCCCGGCGCTGGCGCAATCCATCAATATCGACCTGGGCGATGGCGGCGGCGGCCTTACCGGCCGGGTGATCCAATTGATCGCGCTGACCACGGTGCTCACCCTAGCCCCCTCGATCCTGATCGTGATCACCAGCTTCGTGCGCATCGTGGTGGTGTTTTCCATCCTGCGCACCGCTTTGGGCACGCAATCCACGCCGCCCAATGCCGTGCTGGTAAGCCTGGCGCTGTTCCTCACCTTCTTCATCATGCAGCCGGTGCTGGAGCGCGCCTATACCGAAGGCGTGCAGCCGTTGATCGAAGAGCGTATCGACGAGCAGGCGGCCTTCGACCGCGCGGTGGCGCCGTTCCACCAATTCATGCGCGGCCAGGTGCGCGAGAAGGATCTGGCGCTGTTCACCGGCTTTGCCCGCCTTGCCCCGCCCGCCTCGCCGGAAGCCATCCCGCTGCGCGTGCTGGTGCCGGCCTATATGATCAGCGAGTTGAAGCGGGCTTTCGAAATCGGCTTCCTGCTGTTCATCCCGTTCATCGTGGTGGACATGGTGGTGGCATCCATCCTGATGTCGATGGGCATGATGATGCTGCCGCCAGTGGTGATCTCACTGCCGTTCAAGCTGATCTTCTTCGTGCTGGTGGATGGCTGGAACCTGGTCTGCGCCGCCCTGGTGGAAAGCTTCATGGGCCCGCCGCCGGGCGGATAAAGAATCAATTGATGGCGGTGATGCCGCCGCGCGAAACGCGCTCGCGATAGCGGCTCATGAAAGCCTCGTACTGGCCGATCTGCGCAATCGCGGAAGCCAGTTCGCGGGGGTCGCCGGCACCGCGTGCGATGGTGGCCGCGATGGCGTTGAAGGCTTCGGCATCGGGCGTGCCGCGCATCTTGTCCTGATACTTCTTGCGCAGATCTTCCAAGCCGGCGGCATCGTTGGTCATCGACAGCGCGACGGCCCATTGCAGCACCTGCTTGCGCTCGTCCACGCTGAGCGGCGCCGGATCGGTAAAGCGGTTGCCCAGATTCTGGCCCATCACACGCGCCGCCGCCACCCAATCCTTGGCCCGCCAATGGATATCGGCGCGCAAGCCACGGGCATCCGGGCTCTGATCGTTGGCCAACAGGTTCAGCGCTTCCGAGAAACGGTCCAGATCGGCCAGTGCCCGCACCTGCAGCAGCCGGCGTTCCTGCACCAGATTGCCCGACAGGCCCTGGGCATCGGTGCCCTGCAGCGCCTTGAGCGCGGCTTCGGGTTTGCGGTCGAGCAGGTCCACCACCGCCAAGCGGGCGCCGGCCCGGGCGCGATCCTCGCCGCGCAGGCGATATTGAATCTGATGCTCAAGCAATTCGGCGGCACGGTTGAGCAGATCTACGCCCACCAAACGGTCTGCCAGCTTGCCGATGATCTCGTCGCCATCGGGCCCCGGCGGGGTGAGTTCGCGGTAATCGTAATACAATGCCAGGGCTGCCAGCGGCGGCAGCGATTGCGCCCCGCCATCCAGGAACAGGCGAGCGAATTCATCGCTCATCTGCTTGGTCAGCAACGGCACATCCGCCGATTTCGGGAAGTATTTCACGATCTGGCGGAAAGTGGCGATGCCGTTGCGCAGATCGCCGCTGGCGAATTGCAATTCGCCCAGGCGCCGCAGCAGATTGAATTCGTAGGGATCGCCGCGCCAGGCGAAGCGCAGGCTGTCCAGCTTTTCGATAGCCTGTGGCGTATCGATCAGTTTACGCGCCAGCATGAACTCGGTCTTGGCATATTCGGCATAAGCGCGCGCCTTACGGTCGCCGCTGGCAATGGCCATATCGAAAGACTGGATCGCCTGATCGGGCCTGTTCTGCGCCTGGGCCAGCAATCCGCGCACGTAATGCGCTTCGGCTTCCTGACCACGACTGAGTACGTCGCCGGAAAGCGCCGCCAATTCGGCTTCGGCGCCGGCCATGTCGCCACCGGAAAGCCAGGCGCGTGCCATGCTGAGCCGCAGGCCGCCGCGAATATCGGCGGGGAACCGTGCCACGGCGCCGCCGGCCAGGGAATAGGCCTTGCGGGCCGAAGGCCAATCGTCGCGCTGTGCCGCCAGCAGGCCACGATAAGCCAGCACATCGGGATCGTCGTCGAACAAGCGGGAATCCAGATCATTGGCCGCATCGTTGAGGCGGCCGAGCATCAGGTTGGATACGCCGCGCATGGCGCGGAACCGCTTGTCGCGTTCGATATCCGGAGCTTCCATACGGGCGCGGTTCAGCACGCCCAGCGCCTCGGCATGCAGGTTCTCGGCAAAATAAAACTGCGCCAGCGCCAAACGCGCGGCCTGGCGCTGAGAAGCCGGCAACATCGCCAGGCGATATTGCAGATTCTGCCGCTTCTCCAACTCGGTATTGCCATCGACATTACGCCAAGTGTTGTAATCGAAAATCTCGTTGCCGGCGCGGCGCGGGTCGGCGCCTCGCGGCGCGGATAGCGCCAGGCCGTTGGCGCTGGCGATTTCGATGCCACGCGGATAGCGCCGCACATCAAGGTTTTCCGCCCGCGCCTCGAAGGCAAAACCCTGGAAGCTGGGCAACACCGCAAGTTCGACGAATTCGCGCCGTTCGGGCACGCCGCCATTCGCGCCGGCATACGGCACAACGGTAAGCGTATCGCCCACATCGGGGTCGATCAGCCGCACCGGCTGGGCCGGATCATTGGCGGCGAAAAACAGCTTGGCTCCGCCTTCATTATCCAGCAGGCGGCGCACATCGATCACCGGCGGCCGGGTGGCCCCAGGCATAGCAGCTGGCGCCGAAGCAGCCGGTGCCGCAGCCTGGCCATCGCCCGAATTCTGGCCATGGCCCTGGTTCTGGCCCGCCTCGGGTTCGGCCGGCGCGGCCGTGGGCGTGATATTGTCCTGATTGATCAGCGATACCGACCAGCCGGCATTGCGGCGGCTGAATGTAGCGCTGGTGCTGCTCGGTACCGCGAAACGCAGCACGGTCATGCCCGGCACGGGCAGTTGCATCACATCGTTGATCTGGCCATTCCAGTCGCGCGTGGTGATCGGCCGCAGATCAACCACATAGGGCCGGTCGAACACCATCCAGAGATGGCCGTTACGCATGAAGGCCGCCGCCCCCACCGCACGGGTGAACGGAAAGACAAGCAATGGGCCAGAGCGGCTGGCATCCACCACCGGCACCAACGGATCGCCGCTGGGCTGGCCGCTGAGCGGCGGCGGCATCAATGAGCCATCCGGCGCCATAGCCTGAACCGGCTGGACCGGCGCGGCAGCCGGCACGCCATTGCCGCCGGGGCGCGAAGTTGCAGTCTGTTGTGCGGGGGGCTGTTGTTGTGCCGGAGCCTGTTGTACCGGGGCCTGTTGTGCCGGGGCCTGTTGTGCCGGGGCCTGTTGTGCCGGGGCCGGGGCTGGGGCCGGCGCTGGTGCAGCGGGACGCACGGGCTGGGCAACCGGCGCTTGCGGCGGGGCGGCTGCGGCCTGCGGAGCTGGGGCCGGTGCTGGGGCCGGTGCAGTGGCCTGGGCAGCAGGCGGACGCTGTGCCGCAGCCGGCGCCGATGTCTGGGGTGCCGCCTGGGCCTGAAGCGCCTGGGCCTGGGGTGCCTGCTGGGCCTGGGCCGGCGCCTGTGCGGCCGGCGCTTGTGCGGCCGCCGCCTGCGGGGCGCCCACATCCACCACTACTTTGCCGCCGTCACGCCAATGCTTGAGGCTGGCCCCTTCCGGCATGGTGAAACCGACGCTGCTGCCGCCATTCTCGGTCCGCGCCGTCAGGCCTTCAACCCAACGCGGCGGACGGCGCGCCAGATTGCCAAGATCAATTGCCGTGGGACTTTCAAAGCGCAGGCTGGCATTGCGCCCCTGGCTTTCGGCGGTATAGGGCACGGCCTGCGGAAAATCGAAAACCAGGCGCGTATAGGTGGGATGTTCGCCAGCGCGCACACGGATGCTGCCGGCTGTGGCTGGCGCCTGCTGGCCCTGGGTTTGACCTTGAGCTTGAGGCGCCGCTGCCGGTTGCGAGGCAGCCGGACGCTGCTGCAGGGCAGCCGGGGCTTGCTGGGTATCGGGCAGGCGCTGGGGCATCGGCACGCCGATCGGCGTGGTATTCTGCTGTTGCACCTGGGCGAATGTTTCCAGCGGCAAACCCGCGATCAGCGCGCATAGCAACAGGCGGGAGGGCATGCCTCCGCCTCGCCTGCTAACGCCTTTGCGCCGATACGCCATATCCGGTCCTTCGCCTGGGCCGACCCATTGGCCCGATTCGCCCATTTTTACCATGGATTCCAAGGATTAGTGCAGTCCGGGTTAAAGGATCGTTCCCACCGGCAAGATGGCCTGCAATTTCGCCTTAAGTTGGGCATGGTCGAAGGGCTTGGCAATATAGCCATTCACCCCCGCCGCCTTGGCTTTCTGCACGTTTTCACGCTCGATTTCCGCGGTAATCATCACGAATGGCACATCGGCCAGCCGTTCATCGGCCCGCACCGCCTTCAGCAAGCCCAGCCCATCTATCGGCTTCATGCGCCAATCCGACAGGATCAAGCCATAGGGCTTGCGCCGGCACATGGTGATGGCTGCCAGGGGATCGTCGACGGTATCGATATCGCTGAAGCCGAGATTGCGCAGATGGGTATCCACCAGCTTGAGCATCGGGCGGTGATCATCGACCACCAGAACCGAGAGGGCCTGCGCCTGCGGTACCCCAGCCACCAGACCTAGCCGAACAGGCCCAGCAGATAACCGCCCTTACCGCCGGCAATGCCGCTGCTCTGGCTTTCCTTGTTGATCAGATAGCGCTGCACGATCCTGTCGATCTCGCCGCTATCGGAAAACTTCTTCACATCCACCTTGCGCTCCAGAGCCGTGACCTGGCTGGACACTTCCTGGATCGCCAATTCCTTCGGGATATTGTTGGCAACGGTGATCACTTCGCGCAGCACGGAATCGCCCAGCAACTGCACGGTCTTGGTGACATCCTTGGCGCGGCGGGAGAATTCCAGCGCGGCACGCACGCCGGGCGCGGCCTCGTCCAGCGACTGCTCGTATTTCACCTGCTCGTATTTGCCGACGATCTTGTCCACCATCGCGGTGGATTTGATGTTCAGTTCCTTGAACATGAACACGTTGAAATCTTCGGCCATCTGCTTGAAGCGCGGATCCTGGAAACGGTTGGCCAGCGAATTCTGATCGCTCAGATCGCTTTCCAGAATCTTACGGATCTTGCCCTTGTTGAGCGCCTCGCTCTCAAGGTCGTAGGCTGTCAGCGCGAAGCGCACCAGGCGGCTATCGCTGAAGAAATCTTCCGTCGATTTGATATTCTTGATGTTCTCTTTGTAATAATCGACCTCGCGCTGAATATCCGTGCGGCTGCGGAAGCGCTGGAATTCCGGACTGTCGAGATCGTAGCCGCCGCTGGCCTTGGACGGCGCCTGCTCTTCGGCCAGCAACGCGCGGGTATTCACCCTGGTAAAATCATCGGCCACGGTTTTGGCGAGATCACCGAGCTTGAGCAAAGCGCCATCGCCGCCCACGCCGGCTGTGCCGGAATTGGTGATCACCAGATTCTTCAGCTTGGACAGGCCGGCCTCGAAGGGATTGCCGGTGCCATCATTGCGCACCACGCCCTGGCCATCGATGGTCAGGGCATTGCCATTGGCATCGAGCACGCCGCCGGCGCGGCCGAAATCGAATTTGCGCGCGGCTTCCAGTTCCTTCACGCTGCCCTGGCGGGCGGCCGAATTGGGATCGTTGAGATCGCTTTTCAGCACATCGCGCAGACGGTCGCGGTTGAAAAGATAAAGATCGCCAAGCCCAGTGGCCCGGGCAATCACCTTCAGGGCACGGTCATCGTTGAGCAATTCGTCGACGGTCTGTGCCGTGGCGGCGCGGTTGCGGAAATACAGCGCGTCGTTCACCACCTGGGCATTGTCGGTCTTGATCTGGGCATTGCGCACGCGAGTGGACGAGTTGCGCACATCGCGCATCGCCGCATTGATTTCGTCGTTGCGGGCGGCATCGGCAGATTTTGCGGTGTTCTGTTCGGCAAGCTTCTGCAGCTTCTTGAACATCGCGAGCGGCGATGCACTAGCACTGCTTGCCAGAGGTAGATCAATCGAGACCATGTAGCCCGCCTCCTGCGTGCCGACCGGTTTGCCTGTATGCGACGGGGCTTACGCTATTCTGCCAAACCCGCGCCTTAAGCTGAAAAATACCATGAAAACTGCCAGGAACAACAGTTAACAGTAAAATTGTTAATGAAATGTGATTTCCGTCGCAGTGTAACCGGCTGAAATAATACCGGTTAACCGCCTCTATTGGGCTGGGCGGCAGCCGGAGCGGCCCCCCCTGGCGTAGCGCCTTGGGCCGGGCGAGCCTGGCCATTGGCGGGGGCGGCAGCGCCACTTCCAGCCTGGCCGGCGGCACCTGTGGCACCGGCCCGCAAGTTGGCCGGCAGCATTTTGCGGCGGGCCATCTGCACGGTGATGTCCTGGGCCTTGGCCGGATCCATCTTGGCCATGATGGCAGCCACACGGGCCTCCTTCATGCGCTCCATCACATTGAGCAGCACGGCATTATCGAGATCGGCAAAGATGCGGGCCGCTTCTTCCGGCTTCATCGTCTCGTAGATCTTCACCAGGCCGCGCAGATTCTCATCTTCCTGCTTGTCGGTGGTCTGCACGATCTGCTTGACGCTGGCTTCCAGCTTCTTCATTTCGTTGATGCGTTCGTCGATGCGCTTCTCGGCAGCCGCCAGAAGACTTTCGCGCAGATCGAGTTCGCGAGCACGCTGTTCCAGTTGTTCGCGGCGCTGTGCCAGATTGGCCAGCAGCTCGATTTCGGCACGCGTGAACGTAGTGGGGTCGCGGTCTGCCAGGCTGGCCACGGCAGAACTCTGCGGGGCCTGGGCCTGGGCCTGGGCCTGGGCCTGGGCCTGGGCTTGTGACTGAGTTGGTGCCTGCGACGGATTCTGGGCTTGAGGAGCCTGAGCCTGGGTTGCCTGACCAGCTTGGGCGGTTTGCGCCGGCTGCGCCTGCTGGGCATCGGCCGGTGTTACGAATAACGCACCCCTGCCCTGCCACAGGCCGCCGAGTTTGATACCCAGCAACAAGGCCACGGCCATAATGGTGAGCGGCAGCAGACGCACCCGGCTGCGCATCTTGCCGCGCATCTGTGCCGAGGGCGCCATCATGGCGGGCGATACGGCAATGGCCGGCTGTTCGATCTGAGCCTGCCCTACCTTGTCCTTGGCAGCCGAAGCATAAACCGCTGCATAAGCGGCAGCCGCAGCCGGCGGCAAACCTGCCCCTGGCTGTCTGCTGCCAGGCTGGCCCTGGTTACCTGCTTGCTGGCGCGGGCGGTCGTATCCTGGGATTTCGCTCACGTAACCTGCCTCAACGCGCCTGTCTCAGGGCCATGAGCAGTTCACGCTCGGCCTCGGATCGCGGCTCGAATTTGAAACGATCAACCGTCGTGCCTGCCTGGGCTGTAGCCTGGGATGTAGCCTGGGCTGCTGCTTGCGCACCAGCCGCCGGCCGCATCGCTGCCGCCGGGCGAGCTGCCGAAGCACGCATCGGCGTGAACGGACGGTCGGCATTGCCAAGATCCGGATCAGGCGCGGCAGAGCGGGCGGATGCAACGGTTTCGCGCACCAGACCATCTCGGCGTGCGGCATCGCGCTGAAGATTGTCACGCACCGGAGCGCTTTGCGGCGCGCCATCCTTACCTGTACGCAGCGAGCGGTTGCCCGCCGCCTCGCCGGCCAAACGGTCGGCCAGACGCTCGGCGGTCTCGATCATGAAACCGAGTTCTTCGCGCAATGCCTTGGCCTGTTTCATGCGTTCTTCATGCACGCCATCAACGGCGGCTGAAGCCGCTTTCAGGTCTGCCATGCCGACCCGAGCCTTCGACAAGGCCTTATCGAATTCACCGATCAGGCGGCGCATTTCATCCTGATTGGCGCGCAGATTGCCAAGCCGGCGATTGAGCGCAAGGCACATACCGAAGGTGCCGATCAACAGCACCGCAACGACAAGTTCGACAAGAAGGGTGATATTCATCAGATACCCTCCACGATCAAGCGCTTGATCGACCGATCAATCTTAATGGCGATATTGTTGCCCATGCGGCCCATGCGGCCTTCCACCATCGGCACGCCGCCGCAGCGCATCATGATGGTGGATTCCGGCGCGGCGTTGAACATGATGGTCTTGCCCACTTCCAGGTTCATCACCTGGCCGAGCGTCATCACCTGTTCATCCAGCACCGCTTCGATTTCCACATCGGTGGACCACAATTCGGTGGCCAAGTGGTTTTCCCAGATCGAGTCACGGCCGAATTTCTCGCCCATGAACATCTGCAGCAGCAATTCGCGCACCGGCTCCAGCGTCGCGTAAGGCAGCAGAAGCTCCAGGCGGCCGCCGCGATCTTCCATATCCACGCGCAGGCGGGCAAGAATTGCCGCATTGGCCGGGCGGGCGATGGTGGCGAAACGCGGATTGGTCTCGATCCGGTCGTAGGAGAAATTCACCGGCGCCAGCGGCTCGAAGGCTGCGCGCATGTCGTCGAGCACCACATTGACCATGCGCTCGACGAGGTTGCGTTCGATGGTGGTATAGGGGCGACCTTCGATGCGCATCGCCGCCGTGCCGCGACGGCCGCCGAGCAGCACGTCCACGATGGAGTAGATCAGCGAGCTATCGACGGTAAGCAGGCCGTAATTATCCCATTCCACCGCGCGGAACACGCTCAAGATCGCCGGCAGCGGGATCGAGTTCAGGTAATCGCCGAAACGGATGGAGGTGATGTTGTCGAGCGAGACTTCGACGTTATCCGAGGTGAAATTGCGCAACGACGTGGTCATCAGACGCACGAGGCGATCGAACACCACTTCGAGCATCGGCAGACGCTCGTAGGAAACCAGTGCGCTGTTGATGATGGCGCGTATGCCGGCCTTGTCGGAATCATCCTCGATAGACGCATCGAAGCCAAGCAGGCTGTCGATTTCGTCCTGATTCAGAATCCGGGTGGAACCGGCCGCGGCATCGCCGCCACCAGCGGCTTCGCCGCCCCAGTTACCGCCCTCTTCGCCCGTATCCGCCATATCCGTGCCCGCGTTGCGATCCAGCTACTGGATCAGCATTTCCTTGAACAGCACATCGTTGATCCTGATCGGCGCCACTGCCTGGTTGACGCGGATCAGCAACTCTTCCTTCAAGCGATACAGCCCCGCCGAACCCACAAGGTCGTCGGGGCGCAATTCGCGCAGATAGACCTGGAAATTGTCGATCACGCGCGGCATCAATTCGTTCAGCTTCGGCGTCGAAAGCGGCTCCTGGTGTTCCAGCGCCACCTTCAGCTTGAGATAGGATGCCTGCCGTCCCGTCGCATTCAGGTTCACGAGAATGTCAGGCAGATCGTGGAATACGGTCACCTTGGGCGGCTCGGGCTTGGGTTCTTCAACCTTCTTGCCGCCAAACACGCCGAGGAAATACGCCGCGCCGGCGCCGCCGATCAGCAGCAGCAAGACCAGCGGAATTACGATGAAGATGATCATGCGCTTGCCGGAGAGCTTCTTCTTGCCCTCTGTGCCTTCGCCTTCCGCGCCTTCGGTTTCGTCAGCCATCGGCCCTTCGCCCGCCTACCGCCTATATATAACGTGCCACCCGACAGGGCTGGCCCGCACGATTCCTCTACTTGCCCTGAACTGGGTAAAGCAGCCGGGTTAACGTTTCGTCAAAACCCGGCAGATTTTGCCGGGTGGGCTGGGGCGATCTACCGGCAAAAACCGCCACAGCCCCCTCTTTCCATTAGAAAACTCTGATATTTCAACACTTTAATAAGTTGGCACGGGCCCTGCAATTAAATCCGCGAACCCGGCCCTGGCCGACACGATATTACAGGAAGACCCTGCCATGGAAAACGCGAGCTACATCGGACTATCCCGCCTCTCCACCATGCGGCGCGAGATGGATGTTATCGCCAATAACCTGGCGAACATGAATTCCAATGCCTACAAGGGCGAGCGGATCATGTTCGAGGAATTCCTCTCCCGCGACGTGAAGAATAACCGCACCAGCTTCGTGACCGATACCGGCGTGCTGCGCAATTTCGCTCCCGGCAAGCTGGTTTCTACCGGAAATCCGCTGGATATCGCCATCAACGGCGAAGGCTATATGTCGGTGGATACTCCCCAGGGCCGCCGCTTTACCCGCGATGGCAACCTGCGCCTGGACGATGACCGCCGCCTGGTCACCTCGGGCGGCCATCCGGTGCTCGACAATCGCGGCCGCGAAATCAAGTTCCCGCAGAACCTGTCCGACCGCCCGGCCATCGCCGTGGACGGCACCATCACCGTGGGCCAGGAGCAGGTGGGCAAAATCGACCTGGTGACCTTCGAAAACGAACAGGGCCTGCGCAAGACCGCCCAGGGCCTCTACGCCACCGACCTGGAGCCCAAGCCGGCTCCGCAGCTGACCAATATCAGCCAGGGCCTGCTGGAAAGCTCCAACGTGGAGCCGATCCTGGAAATGACCAACATGATCGAACTGATGCGGCAATACCAGAACACCCAGAACCTGATCGACGGCGAACATGACCGGTTGCGCAAGGCGGT
Source organism: Ferrovibrio sp. (assembly GCF_019636075.1). GTDB lineage: Bacteria > Pseudomonadota > Alphaproteobacteria > Ferrovibrionales > Ferrovibrionaceae > Ferrovibrio. The sequence goes on along the minus strand of NZ_JAHBYG010000031.1, from coordinate 21,937 downwards.
GGAACGCCTGGGCCGCAGCGGCAACGCCTGATCGTAGATTGAGATAGAGGAAGGAGAGAGCCATGCGTTCGCTCAACACCGGCGCCACCGGCATGATGGCACAGCAGCTCAACGTCGAAGTTATCTCGAATAACATCGCCAACATGAGCACCACCGGCTTCAAGCGCCAGCGCGCTGAATTCCAGGATCTGCTGTACCAGAACCAGCGCCGCCCGGGCGCCACCTCGTCGGATGCCAACACCATCGTGCCGTCTGGCATCCAGATCGGCGTGGGCGTGCGCACCGCCGGCGTTTACCGCATCCATGAGCAGGGCAACCTGAACTCCACCGGCAACACCTACGATCTCGCCATCAACGGCAAGGGCTTCTTCCAGATCACCCTGCCCTCTGGCGAAACCGCCTATACCCGCGCCGGCTCCTTCCAGGTGAACGGCCAAGGCCAGATCGTGAATGCCGATGGCTACCTGCTGAACCCCAACATCACCGTGCCGCAAGGCGCGCTGAGCGTGAGCGTGGACGTGACCGGCATCGTGGAAGCCCGCCTGGCTGGCCAGGCGCAGCCGCAGCAGCTGGGCCAGATCCAGCTTGCCAACTTCATCAACGAAGCCGGCCTGGAAGCCACCGGCGACAACCTGTTCCTGGAAACCCCGGCCTCGGGCCAGCCGCAGGTGGGCAATCCCAACACCCAGGGCCTGGGCACACTGCGACAGGGCTATCTGGAAACCTCCAACGTCAATCCGGTGCAGGAAATCACCAACCTGATCACTGCCCAGCGCGCCTACGACATGAACTCGAAGGTGATCACCACCTCCGACGAAATGCTGCAGACCACCACGCGCCTGCGCTGATGCACGGGATACGGAGAAAAGCCATGCTGTCGATCCGCACCACCCTCCTCGCCTCTGCTCTCGCTGGTGCCCTGGCTGCCGGTCTGGCCATGCCGGTCGCCGCGCAGACGCAGCTTGCAGCGGCGCCCCAGGGTATGTCTCAGGCCGCCGGCAAACAGATGGGTCGTTATGTCGGCGAACGCGAAGTGGCGCAGCGCCTGGCCGAATTGGTGCGCAAGCACAATGGCGGCAAGCCGGTGGAAATCGCCTTCCATGGCCGCGACAACGGCTTCATGCTGCCGCAGGATGCCGCCTGGCGCCTGGAGCAGTTCAGCTACGATGGCCGCTCGGGCCGCTTCAATGCCCAGGTGGCGGCAAACGGCCTGCGCGAGGAAATCCGCCTGTCTGGCCGCGCCACCAGCGTGGAAGCCCTGCCGGTACTGCGCAACCGCGTGGCACCTGGCGACACCATCACCGCCAACGATGTGGAATGGCGCCAGATGCCCGCCGGCCGCTATGGCAGCGACTATATCGAACGGGTGGAAGACGTTATCGGTCAGACCCCGCGCCGCTCGCTGGGCATGGGCCAGCCGATCCGCAGCGCCGATCTGAGCCGCCCGGAAGCAGTGAACAAGAATGCCCTGGTCACCATGATCGCCACCGTGCCGGGCCTGACCATCACCACCTCCGGCCGCGCCATCGAAGGCGGCGCGATCGGCGATGTGATCCAGGTGACCAACCTGCAAAGCAAGAAGATCGTGCAAGCCACCATCGTGGCGCCCAACCAGGTTCAGGTGATCACCGCCGCGCGGTTGATCGCCAGCAATTGATACATCCGGCTACGGCCAGAAGGCTTCAGAAGGAAACCGCATCATGATCCGCTCCCTCCGCATCCTCCCGCAGCTCGCAATCATGGGCAGCATCGCCCTGATGCTGGGCGCCTGCGATGTCAGCCGCCTGTCGGAAGTCGGCAAGACGCCGGCGCTGAGCAAGATCGAGAACCCGACCGAGATGCGCGACTACCGCCCGGTGAGCCTGCCGATGCCGGCCGGCGAAGTGACCGCGCGGCATTCCAACTCGCTGTGGCGCCCGGGTTCGCGGCAATTCTTCAAGGATCATCGCGCCTCCAAGGTGGGCGACATCCTGACCGTAAACGTGGATATCCAGGAACGCGCCACCCTGCAGAACAACACCACGGCCTCGCGCGACAACCGCGAGAATGCCGGTCTGCCGAACTTCCTCGGCCTGGAAGCCGCAGCCGATGGCGCCGGCGGCGTACTGACCGGCGCGGGCGTGGCCTCGGCCCTGAACCGCGTGTTCAACAATGCCAACCCGGATTCCCTGATCGGCGTTACCTCCACCTCGCAGGTGCAGGGCCGTGGCCAGGTGGATCGCCAGGAACAGATCACCATGCGCATCGCCGGCATCGTCACCCAGGTGCTGCCGAACGGCAACATGGTGGTGCAGGGCAAACAGGAAATCCGCGTGAACAACGAAGTGCGCGAATTGATCGTGCAGGGCATCGTGCGGCCGGAAGACATCACCGCCACCAACACGGTGAACCACACCCAGATGGCCGAAGCCCGCATCGCTTACGGCGGCCGGGGCCTGCTGAGTAACATGCAGCAGGCGCGCTACGGCCAGCAGATCTACGACATCCTCTTCCCGTTCTGATCGGCAAGCCCCGATCATCCAGGCGGGAAACGGAAAAAAGGCCGGTCAGAAAGACCGGCCTTTTTTATGCGTGCACAAATACGATTGCGCTCAGGCGGCTTTGTATTTCGAAAAGTCGCCACCGGCCAGGAATCCCGCCATATGGCCATTGGTTTTCTCGGCCTGCTCGAGATGCGGAATATGGCCGCTCTCTTCGATACCGATGAAATAGGCGTTCTTCGCCTGAGCCGCCAGCTTGCGTGCCAGCGGCACATCCACCTGCTTGTCGTTGAGGCCCCAGAGCATCAGCATCGGCGCCTCGATCTCGCCGAAACGGCCATCCACCGCAAACGGCTTCACCGCCTCCAGGTTCATCAGGTTACGCATCAGCTTCTCGAAATTGTCGCGCATGCCGGGCTGCGAGAAGATATTGAGTTGCAGCAAAGCCAACTCGCGCGGAATGCGGTCGGCATTGTGGAACAGGTTCTTCATGCGGCCGATCACGGTTTCGATCGTGGGGGCTCGGTAGGCGTCGATGCTGCTGTTGAATGCCTTCTTCAGGCTTTCCAGCCGCTGCTCGTCAGGAATCGTGGCCGTGGCACTGGATAGCAGCACGATACGCTCCACCCGCGACTTCAGCCGGAAATACACCAGCAGCGCCATCATGGCACCATAGGAACTGCCGGCAATCGAAAACCGCTGGAAACCCAGATGATCAATCAAGCCGATGATCTGATCCAGCATATGGGCCTGCGGCGCGCCCTCATAGGGCACGGTGGCTGAAAAGCCATGGCCCGGCAAATCCATGGCGATCACACGCTGCTGTTTCTCCAGCGCCTGCACGGTATAGATCCAGGTATCAGACGAAGAGCCCACGCCATGCAGCAGGATAACCGGCGGCAACGCCGACTGCTCCGGCCCGGCATCGTAATAACGGGTGCGGGCGCCGTTGATTTCCGCATATTTCACAAACATCACTTACTCCCAGATGCCTTAATGCCAACTATCATTTGGAACGCTTATGGGATGCCACGATATGCAGCAACATAGGCGGCAGAATGGTGACGAAAAGCAGAATTGTGGATACAGCTGCGATGGTTGGATCGATCTCATCGCGCACCGAGGCGAACATCACTTTGGTAAGGGTGGCATTGGAGCCGCCGGACAGGAACTGCGCGATCACCACCTCATCGAAAGCGATGATGAAGGCAAACAATGCCCCTGAAATCACCGACAGCTTAATCTGCGGCAACGTAACCGTGAAGAACGCCACGAACCACGACGCCCCCAGGCTGCGGGCCACCATCTCCTGCGACATATCATAGGTTTTCAAACCGGCAGCGACCGTGATCAGCACGAATGGGATGGAGAGCAACGTGTAGGCCAGCACCAGGCCTAAAATGCTGTTGATCATGCTGAAGCGCGCGTACACGAAGAACAAACCGATCGCCATCAGAATTACCGGCACCAGCATCGGCAGGGTGAGAATGAATTCGATCAATCGGCGGAAACGGAAACTGCCGACATGCAGCGAATAGGCCGCAGCCACACCGATCGGCGTGGCCACGATCATGGTAAGCACCGCCACCTTCAACGAGATGACGAAGGAATCGAACCAAGTGGGGTTGTTGAGAAAATTCTGATACCAGCGCAGCGACCAGCGCTGGGGCGGGAACACCATCAAGGTGGAATGGTTGAACGACATCGGCACAACCAACAGGCTGGGCAGGATCAAAAACGCCAGCAGGATGCCGACCAGGATATACAACCAGAGGCGATGGCTATGCGGGATATGGCTTTCCATTGCCCTACCTCCGCGCCAGTTTGCTGATCCACAGGCCGACCACCATCAGTACGATGGTAATCAACAGCAGAACCACGCCTAGCGCCGAGGCGGCACCCCAGCTTGGATACAGCGACACGCTGTTATCGATGCGTTGCGCGATCATGATCACACGGCCGCCGCCCAGCACCGCAGGGGTGACATAGAAGCCCAGGCAGAAGATGAAAACCAGGATCATGCCGGCATACAGGCCCGGCGCCGATAGCGGATAATAGACGCTCCAGAAGGCCCGGGTGGGCGACGCGCCGAGACTGCCCGACGCCCGCAGCAGATTGGGATCAATGGTTTTCATGGTGGCGTAAAGCGGCAGCACCAGGAATGGAATCATGACATGGGTCATGCCGATCAGGGTGCCGGTGAGGTTGTGCACCAATGCCAACGGCTGGTCGATGATGCCCCAGGAAACCAGCGTATCGTTAACCAGGCCACGGCGTTGCAACAGCACCAGCCAGGCATAGGTACGCACCAGCAAGGCGGTCCAGAACGGCACCAAAACGCCAAGCATCACGATATTGGCCCAGCGGGCCGGCATCTGTGCCAACAGATAGGCCAGCGGATAACCCAGCAGCGCGCAGAACAGGGTTACGATGGCGCTGACTTCGAAGGTGGTCCAGAAGATCGTGAAATAGGCGCCCTCGTCGAACATGCGGGCGTAATGCTCGAAGGTGAATTGCCCATGTTCGTTGTAGAAGGACAGATAGAACAGCCACAGCATCGGGCCGATGATGAGCACCAACACCAGGCCCAGCGCCGGGCTGGCCAACAGCCGCAGATTGCGGCGTTCGCGGCGGATATCCTCGGCAATGCCTTCGGCGTTCAAGCCGGCAGGTGCAGTCAGGCCAAGCGATGTGCCCCCCTGCCCGCTCATTGCTTGCTCTCGTCAAGGAAGATGGCATCGCCGCGATGCAGGCCGATTTCCACTTCGGTATCTATGTTAAGGCTGCCATTGCCCGCAGCAGTGCGCGAAACGGTTTGGCGCAGTTGCAGCGCTACGCCCTGTCCGCCGGCCTTATCGCTCAACAGCACCGTGCTGAGCAGACTGTCGCCCTGGAAGATCACGCTTTGCACGCGCCCGGCAAACTTGATCCAGTCGCCGCCATTCAATTGGCCGGGCTTTTCCACCTGCAAGCGCTCGGGGCGCACCACCAGAGTGCGGCCCTCATGCTCGATGAAGGTGGATTCCCCGATGAAACCGGCCACAAAACGATTGGCCGGCCGCTCGTAAAGTTCCACCGGAGTGCCGAACTGCATGAGTTTGCCATGATCGATCACCGCCACGCGATCCGACATGGTAAGCGCCTCGCGCTGATCATGGGTGACGGTGATGGTGGTCATGCCCAGTTTTTCATGCAACTGGCGGATTTCGATCTGCATCTGCTCGCGCAGATTTTTGTCGAGCGCCGAAAGCGGCTCGTCCATCAGCAGAACCTGCGGCTGGAACACCACGGCGCGCGCCAGGGCGACACGCTGGCGCTGGCCGCCAGACAATTGGTCCACACGGCGGTCGCCATACTGAGCCAACTTCACCAGATCGAGCGCGGCGGTAACGCGCTGCACGATCTCAGCCTTGGGCGTGCGACGCAATTTGAGCGGATAGGCGACATTCTCGCCCACGGTCATATGCGGAAACAGCGCATAATTCTGGAACATCATACCGATATTCCGCTTATGCGGCGGCATGCGGATCATTTCAGTCTCGCCGAACTTCACGCTGCCGCTATCGGGGCGGGCGAAGCCGGCCAAAATCATCAGCAAGGTGGTTTTGCCCGAGCCGGAAGGCCCCAGCAGCGAAATGAATTCGCCTGGCTTTATGAATATGTTGACGTTGTCGAGCGCCACATGGGAGCCGAATTTCTTGTTGATACCCGTGACAGTGACGGATAGGCCCTGTTTCGACAACCTTTGAATCCCTGCGCATGAAGGCGCCAGCAGTATTGGATATGGGGCGGCCAGACGGTGCCGGCCTGCTGGCCGCCGGCACCGTCCTCGCTGCTTAGCTTAACGCTGGTTTCAGCTTACTTCATCAACTTGTCGAAGCGCTCTTGCACTTCCTGGCCATGGTCGGCCCACCACATCACGTCCACCACAACCTGCTTGGCGCGGTTTTCCGGCGAGGAATTCAGGGTACGGGCCAGTTCCGGCGGAATCTTGCCGGTATCCATCGCCTTGGCATTGATCGGCGAATAGGCCACATGATGCGGCAGATTGGCCTGGATTTCCGGCGTCAGCATGGAGGCGATCACCTTCATGGCATTGGCCTTGTTCTTGGCGCCCTTCGGAACCATGAGGCATTGGATGCCCAGCAAAGCACCTTCATAGGTATAATCGATCTTGGCGCCTTCATTCTTCGCCGCCTGGGCGCGCGAGGTCCACATGGTGAGCATGTCAACTTCGCCGCTCAGCGCAAGCTGGGTAGACGCCGCACCGGTCATCCAGAAGGTGGTGACCTGCGGCTTGAATTCAGCCAGCTTCTTGAACGCGCGATCGAGATCGAGCGGATAGAGCTTGTCGGCCGGAACGCCATCGGCCAGCAAGGCCATTTCCACGGTCACGCTCTGCGGGCTGATCGAGCGGGTGCCAGGTACCTTCTTGTTGTCGAAGAATTCGGCCCAGTTCTTCGGCGGATTCTTCACCCGGTCGGTATTCCAAGCCATCACGGTGGAGTAGGAATTGATGGCGATCCAGTGGCTGTTCACCAACTGCGGCGGAATGCCGTCGGTCTTGATCACGCTGTAATCCAGCGGCTCGCTCAGATCTTCGCGGCGCGCCTGTTCGCAGCCGCCGCCAAACAATTCGGCGACATCCCACACCACGGCATTGGCCTTCACCTGCAGGCGCACATCGGCGATGCCCTTCAGGGTCACATCCTTGATGGTGATGCCGGTTTCCTTGCTGGCCGGGCCGTAAAAGGCCTTGCGGAGCGCTTCCTGATAGGTGCCGCCCCAGGATGCGACAGTCACTTCCTGCGCCATTGCCTGGCCGCTCACGCCGAGCAGGCCAGCGGCAATGCCACCGAGCGCCGACCATGCCATGAGCAGGTTTTTCGTCTTGCTGGTTTTCTTCATTTCAATACCTCTCCTGTTTACGCTTTGGGGTTGGTTTCGCTGTTACTCGGATCGGCATCGCAACGCGGCGGCTGCCGTCTCGTTTTATGTCCCGGCAGCCATGTTCATGGCCTATGCATTCATAAATCAAATAGATTGTTTTTATTTAAACATCATTTTGATTTATGAATGAGGCGGACCACACCTTTAGCTGCTGAAGCTTTTGCGACCCACGGATTAAAGCCCTCGTGCCGCGCAGAAGGCGGTTATTCCACCACCACAGTGATGTAATTCGCCGAAGCTTTGCCGCGCGGCCCCATAGCCGTATGCACGGGTTTCTTGAAAGCGGCCGACGAGAACGGTCGATCCTTGGCCGGCTTCAGCTTTTCGTCCGACTTACGCTTGGACGGTTCCTCGCGCAGATATTTCACGATCTCGCGGGCGAATACCGGCAAATCGCTGGGCAGGCGCGAGGTGATGATATTGCCATCGCGCACCACCGGCTGATCCACATAATTGCCGCCGGCATTGATCACATCATCCTTCACCAACGACACGCAGGTGACCGTGCGGCCGCGCGCGATATCGGCCGTGGCCAGCACCCAGCCGGCATGGCAGATCGCGGCTACCAGGCCGCCTTGATCATGGATGCCCTTCACCAGATCGACCATGCCCTTATCGCGGCGGATGCCTTCCGGCGCGAAACCGCCGGGGATGATCACGGCATCGAACTGTTCAGGCTTCACATCCGCCGGCGTCAGGTCACCGGTAACCGGATAGCCTAGTTTGCTGGCATAAGGCTGATCTATCCTGGGCGAGATCACCACCACATTGGCGCCTTCTTCGCGCAGGCGCAGCAGCGGATACCACAATTCCAGTTCCTGGTAGAGATGCTCGGCCAGCACGGCAATCTGGGCATCGGCGAGATTCATGGGGGCTGTCTCCGGTAAGAGGGATCAGAATGCCAGCAGGCGACGGGGATTTTCGACCAGAACCTTGTGCAGTTCCGCTTTGCCGAACCCCTTCTTTTCGAGCCGCGGCGCGAAGCTTTCGAAAATGTAGCCGACCGGCACATTCTCGTTGAGCAGGTCCGGCTCGCCCGGCGCGCCGTGTACATAGCTGAAGAAGCGGTCGTAAGAGAATACCAAGCGGTCGATATATCCCTTGTCGGCCAGGCCGCAAACCGCATCGGCGATCAGTTCGTCCAGTTCATCGGCGCTATCATGCTGCCAGGGAATGCCGATATGGTCGATCTGCAAGCAGGCGCCGCGTTCGCAGATCGCCAGCAACTGATCCAGATTGGGATGCACGAAAGCATGCCCGATGATGATGCGGGAGGGATCTGCGCCCTCTTCTTCCAGCAGATCCAGCAATTCGATGCCCGGATTGCGCTGCTTGTATTCCATCGGCTGGGTATGGGTGTTGATCGTCACGCCGGTCAGCTTCTGGGCACGGGCAACAGCGCGGATCACACGATCTTCGTAGAAACCGATATGCCGGCCGCCCACGCCAAGCTCTGCCTGCTTGGTGGAAAGCCCACCGGATGCGGCCTTCAGCATGCCCACCTTGTAGGGCGTAAGCTTACCGTCGTAGACCATGCCTTCGGTGATATCGCGGGCCAGTTCCTCGGCGATATAGTCGATCGGCATGCGGCGCCAGTGATACGGAATGCCCATGCCATCCACCTGCGGAAAAAAACCTGCCGTGGCGATGATGTGGGTGTTGGAGCGGCGCGAGACCTCGGCCAGCAATTCAGGATGGCGGCCGATTTCCGGCGGCGTCATATCCACCATCGTGGTGATGCCGAAATCATCGCGGCCGCTTTTCACCGCAGGCGCAATTTGCGACGCCAGGCTGTCCACGTTCCATATCTGGCGGTGGTCGTTCTGGAAGCCGTTATAAGCATAGCGGATATGCTCGTGGGTGAGCGTGACGCCCGCCTGATCGGGCGCAATATCACCAAGAACCGTGCGGATCTTAGCCATGGCAGCGCTCAGGCCAACTGGCCGCGAAACTGGCGGAAGAATTCCGGCAACGCATTGGCGTCGGCAGCGGCAGCCACCTTCGGCCCGGCTTGCACGCCGGCAGCCGTCAGAACGGCGGATGCACCGCCGATCACGCCAATCGCCGCGCCTGCCGCGGCGGCATCGGCAACGAAGCGGATCGCCTCGGGCGATGCCACCAGAGTCTCGCCAGCGCCGCGCCCGGGAATTACCACGCCGGTAAAGCCGCCGGCAGGCTCGGTGGAAAATGCCTGATCCGGAATCACCGGGTAGCCGAGATGACTGACATAAGTGGCATCTGCATCCACGCCGAGCACCACGGCATCGATCTCTTCCTCGCGCAGACGCAGCAAGGGATACCAGAATTCCAATTCCTGATAGCCATCGTGAACGAGCACGGCAACACGCGGTTTGGCTTGGGGCTGAGCCATAGAAATCTCCTTAATCCTTCGCAGCGATATGCGCGTCAATTCGCGCTGTCGCCCATGACGGTTTGAACCATGTGCTTGATGTAATGCTGCACGCCTTTTTCCAGGCGCGACATGCGGCCAGGCACGAAATATTCGGCCTTCATCACGTTTTGCAGCGATTCCACCATATCAACGTCTTCGGCAACCACCTTCTCCACCATGGTCTTGAACTCGGCCACGATGCGATCGGCATCCGGTTTGGCCAGGGTTTCCTGCCGCCACAGCGTGATGCCGGTCAGCCGCATACGGCTGGGGCCCAGCGGCCAGCTGGTATACATGGTCACATAATCGGGCCGGACGAAGAAGTTGATGTTCGGCGGCAACACGCCGGTGGAAGAAAAGCGCGGCGATTTGTCTTCCAAAGCCGCGATGCGAATGCCATTGGACTGGCCGGTCTGGGTCAGCGAACCCGTATCGTATTCGTTGATGAAAACCTGTCCGCGTTCGCGCAACTCGTAGGGCACATCGGTGGTACGCATGAAGCGGCCGATCGTATCCTTGTGCAACACGCCGATATGGTAGAAGTCGATGAAATTCTCCACCATCAGCTTCCAATTGCAATCCAGCTCCACATCCATGCGTAGGCCCATGCGCAGATCTTGCATCTGCAGGAAGCCGTATTTCTCGTCGAAATCCTTGATGTAGGTTTCAAAGGCCAGCGGTTCGCGGGCCAGCGAAACGAAAACCCAGCCGCACCAGACGCCCAAGGCCAATTCCGGCAGGCGGCATTTCTTCGCCTCGAAATTCTCCGCATCGCGCATATAGCTGGCGCCCAACAGCTGGCCATCCAGATTGTACAGCCAGCCATGATACGGGCAGGTGAATTCCGTGGTGTTGCCGCTGCCGGTGGCGATTTCCACACCGCGATGCAGGCACATATTGGCATAGGCACGCAGCTTGCCGGTTTCGTCGCGGCAGAGCAGCACGGGCTGGCTGGCGATGCGGTAGGTCTTGTAATCACCGGGCTTGGCGAATTCTTCCTCGCGCGCCAGGCAAAGCCATTCACGCTTGAAGATCACCTCTTCCTCACGCGCCAGAATGGCGGGATCGTGATAGAAACGGCCAGGCACATGGCTGGCCTGGGTTACTTCGCGGAAGGCGGCTTCATAACCGGCCGGCGTGGCGGCGGAAGAGCTGGTGGATTGCTGTTCAGACATAACATCTCTCCGTGGGGTGCCGGATGTAATCAGGATACACGGGCGGCCTGATACGAGCCGAGGAAGGCCGCCAGATTGCGCCCGAGATCGTCGCACATATAGCCGCCTTCCTGAACCAATACGGTTGGCAGATTCACTTCCGCCAGCGCTTTGGCGATGCTGCGGAAACCATCCGTGGTGATCTTCAGGAAAGCGAGCGGATCGTCCTTGTAGGAATCCAGGCCGAGGGAAACCACCATAGCCTGAGCGCCGAAATCGCGCACTTTGGCCAATGCGCGGCCCAGCGTTTCCAGATACACGTCATCGCTGGTATGCCGCGGCAAAGGGAAATTCGCATTCGCGCCAAGGCCTTCGCCAGCACCGGTTTCCTCAGGGTAGCCCCAGAAGAACGGATAGAACTCGTTCGGATCGCCATGCAGCGAGGTGAACAGAACATCGCCACGGTTGTAGAAGATTTCCTGCGTGCCATTGCCGTGGTGTACATCGACATCCACAATGGCCACGCGATCAAACCGGGCCCGCATGATCTCGGCAGCGATAGCCGCATTGTTGATATAGCAGAAGCCACCGGCAAAATCCGCGCCGGCATGATGGCCCGGCGGGCGGCACATGGCATAAGCGTAATCCTGCCCGCCATCACGCACCGCCAGAGCCGCAGCCGTTGCCGAATGGGCACCCCAAAGCGAAGCCTCCCAGGTGTTTTCGGTGATCGGACAGGCTAGGTCGGACAGGTGATATCCGGCTCGGCCAACAATGGAGCTGGGATAGGCCTTGCCGGCATGGCGCGGATGCACATTGGGCACCACCTCGCTGCCGGCATTGGGCAGACGTGCCCATTTGCCATAGGCGCTGCTCAGGAAATCCACATAATTGGCGGCGTGCACGCTGGCCACATATTGCTTGCCGTAATCCTGCGGCTCGGCGATTTCATGGCCCTCATCGGCAATGCCTGCCATGAAACGCTCGGTGCGTTCGGGTACATCGGGATTGGGCCGGAACTTGCCTGCCACCAGAAACTGTGCCGGGCGATGGGTCTTCTGGGTGGGCGAAAAGAACACCTTCATTCTTCGTACCGTTTCATGCGAATGACCTCTGCACGCAACCGTTACGGAGATGCTGCTCCGCGATCGCGACATGGACAATGCTGCCTGGATATGGCAACATAAATCAAATAAATTGATATTATTTCAGCATTAATACTATTTATATGTAGGATCGAAGAACGACAGAGGCGGCGAGAACATGGTGGCCAAAAGCGGCAACAAGGATATGTCCATCCTGCTCGGCAGCAATCCTGTCGCACGTCTGCTCGACTGGAATCTGCTGCGGGTATTCCTGGTGATCGCCGAGGAGCGCAGCATATCCCGGGCTGCCGAGGTGCTGCAACGTACCCAGCCGGCAGTGAGCACGGCGCTGAAGCGGCTGGAACAGAATATCGGATCGAAACTGGTGCTTCGCAGCGCCACAAGCTTCGAACTCACCGATGCCGGCACATTGCTGCACAGGGAATGCAAGGAGGTGTTCAACACCATCTGCCACATCCCAAACCTGATCAGCGAAAACTCCGACTCGCTGGCCGGCACATTGTCGCTGACCATGGCGAGCCACATCATCAGCGACCTGATAGACGACACGCTCACCCTGTTTCATCAGCGCTATCCGAAGGTGACGGTGGATGTGTCGCTTGCAACCAGCGCCTATGTGCTGGAAAAGGTGCTCACCCGCTCGGTGAATTTCGGCATCTGCCTGGTGGGCAACAAATTGCCCGATCTGGATTATTTCCACCTCTACAAGGAATATTTCGCTTTCTTCTGCGGGCCGAAGCATCGGTTTTTCCGCAAACGCGATCTCAAATTCGAACAGCTAGCCGGCGAGAATGCCGTATCCTTCAAAGCCTTCACCGTATCGGAAGTGCTGCATTCGGTGGCCAACATGTATCGGCAGGCCAATCTGGCCATGCCATTCGTGGGCGTATCCGATAATCTGGAAGAAATCCGCCGCATGATCATCGCCGGCATGGGCATCGGCGCCCTGCCTGTGCATGTAATGGAACGCGATGTGCGCGATGGCCTGCTTTGGCCATTGCCGCCCTACGACAATCCCACGCCGATCGATGTGTATCTGGTTTCCTCGCCCAAAGCGCAATTGGCCCGCGCCGAGCAGGCTTTCATCAATGTGCTGCGTGAAGTGACGGCACGCAAAACCCCGAACGAACGCATTTACGCTTCTAAAATCGCGCTGCCTGCGGCCAAGCCGCCCAGGCAGCGATAACGCAACCAGCAACCTCAGGAGCAACAACAAGGTCATGGCTTGGCATAAAGCAGCAACAACCGCCGAATTGGAAAGCCGCGATGTGATCGGCGTGGAAGTGAATGGCGTGGAAGTGGCAGTCTATCGCCTGGACGACGGCTATTACGCCACCAACAATATCTGCACCCACCAGCGCGCCTTCATGTCTGACGGCTATATCGAAAACAACTGCATCGAATGTCCGCTCCATCAGGCAATTTTCGATATCAAGACCGGCGAAGCCCTGGAAGGCCCGGCCAAGGGCCCGTTGGCCACCTACCCCACCCGGGTGGACGGCAGCGATATATTTGTTGATCTGCCCTGAACGCGGCAACGGAGCACGCTATGGCTGTCCGCCCCATTTTACGCCTAGGCAACCCCGATCTGTTGAAGGTTTCAGCGCCCGTGGCCGATCCCACCGCGCCGGAAATTCGCGCGTTGGTGCAGGATATGCGCGATACGCTGGACGATGTGCAGGGTATCGGCCTGGCAGCGCCGCAAATCAGCCAGCCGCTGCGCGTGGTGTTGTATTGCCTGCCGCAGCATCGCATTCCGTCCGGCGCCAAAGCCCAGCCGATTCCGTGGACCGCGATGATCAACCCGGTGATCGAGCCGATGGGCGACGATAAACGGGTGATGTGGGAGCGCTGCCTTTCCCTCCCCGGCCTCTATGCCAAGGTGCCGCGTTTCAACGAAATCGTGATTCGCTATTCCACACTGGAAGGCAAACAGATTGAACAGCACTGGCAGGGCTATGTGGCCATGCTGCTGCAGCATGAATGCGACCATCTGGATGGCGTGCTGTATCCGATGCGGATGGAAAACCCGATGGATATGGCCTTTGCCAGCGAGATGACCGGCAAAGGCGGCGTATTCAGCTACGATCCGAACGAATTCGACGGCTAGGCGGAGATGCTACGCAGCGGAATGGCGGCATCGGCCAGCTTTTCCGCCGCCAGCACCGCGCCCTCCTTCATCCACTTCGTCACCTGCCGTCGCTCGCGCCCGGCATTGACCAAAACCGCCTGGCGGATGCGCCCATCAACCAGGCTGAAATGCATGTAGGCCGCCAGGCCGAATTGACCGCGACTGACAGTCTGCACGTTGCCCTTGGCCGGCAAACCCAGCATCTGGATATTCAGATCATACTGGTCCGTCCACATCCAGGGCAGTTCATCATACTGCGCCGGCTTGCCCAGCATGGCCTGTGCTGCAATCGCTGCCTGTTTCTCGGCATTGTCCCAGGTTTCCAACCGCAGCAAACCGCCATGGAAACGGCTGGGAAAGCGCGTCACATCGCCGATGGCATAGATATCCGCATCCGAAGTGCGGCAGCTTTCATCCACCAGGATACCATCATCGCAGGCCAGGCCCGCTGCCTCCGCCAGTTCCGTATTGGGCTGGGCCCCGATACCGATCACAGCCATATCGCCCTCCAGGCTTGTGCCATCGGCCAGATGCAGGCGCACGCAAGATGCCAATGTTTCGATCCGATCAATCCGGGCCTGATTACGGATCGCAACCCCTTCGGCGACATGGCGCGCCGCGATCAAAGCCGCTACATCAGCCGGCAGTACACGCCCCAACAGACTGGGGGCAGCCTCCAGCACCGTAACCTTACAGCCGATCTTGCGGGCGCTGGCGGCAATCTCCAACCCGATGAAACCACCGCCGATCACCAGAAGATGCTGACCGGGACGCAAGGCCTGCTTCAATGCCGTGGCCTCTGCCTGATCGCGCAGGCTGTGTATCAGTCGCCCATCCGGCATCAAGCCGGGCCAGCCCCGCGCACGCGCACCAGTGGCGATCAGCAGCTTGCCATAGCGCAGGGTTTCGCCAGTGGCCAAATGCAGGCTATGCGCAACAGTGTCGATTCTGGATACGCGGCTATTCAGCAGCAGCACGATGCGCTGTTCGCTATAAAACGCATCCGCATGCAGGCGCAGCGGCGCCAACCCGGCATCGCCATGCAGAAATTCTTTTGAAAGCGGCGGGCGCTCGTAAGGCAATACCGGCTCTTCGCCGATCAGCGTGATGCTGCCTTGATAACCTTGCGCGCGCAAATGTTCTGCGGCACGGCCACCGGCCTGGCCGGCACCTAAAATCACGATCCCATCATTTTCGTTCAGCACGTTTCATATCCTGCTATCTGCCAGCTTGCCGAAGCCCGGCAAACGTCTACACTTCATGGCTCTGGAGTTGATCCTATGCCAATGCAAGCAGCCAAAGCCACGCAGCCTGTTAAAACCGCTTCGCGCCGCGGCTTTATCAAGCAATCCGCCGACCAACGGCGCCTGCAATTGATCGAAGCCACCTTGCGCTGCCTGGGCCGCGATGGCGTGGAAGCCACTGTGGTGCGGCGCATCGCCGAAGAGGCCGGGCTTTCGATTGGCATGGTGCGGCATCATTTCAGCGGCAAAGACGAATTGCTGGCAGCCACATACCGCCATCTTTCGCTGCTGCTGCAGGAGGCCACCGCCAAGGCGCTGGCTGCGGCAGCGCCGGAGCCAGCCGAGCAATTGCGAGCCTATATCTTGGCCGGCTTGCAGCCGCCAATCCTGAATCACGATTACATCCGCGCTCGTTTCCTGTTCTGGCACCTGGCCCATAGCCACGCCGCTGTGCGCAAGGTGCATGATGAAATCTATACCCGATTTGAAAAACGCCTGCTGCGCCTGGTGCGCGCGGCGGCCAAAGCGGCAAATGCGGATATCGATGCCGCCACCCTGACCATCACCATCATGGCTTTGCTCAAGGGCATCTGGCTGGAATGGAGCCTGGCGCCCACACGCATCAACGCAGCCCGGCTGGCCGATCAGGTTCTGGCGCTGCTTGCCCGCTCGCTGCATCGGACGGACCACTAGACGAACCCTGATTGCTAGAAGAATCTGGGCTGCAGCTTCTCGTAAGCCGCCACCAGCGGGGCCGGCCCCACCAGCTTGCCGCCATCCAGAATCTGTTCGCCATCGATCCAGAGCGATTGATCGAAGATCACGCCATCGGGATGGTTCTCGCCGCCGCCAGCCTCCCACCACGGCAGCCCCATGCCGATGGCATTGGTGCCCGGCAGGCGGATATCCTCCACGAAATGCCGTTCGGTCATCCGCGTGGCCGGGTGGAAGCCCATGGTGAAGTGGATGCAATAGCCATATGTCTGGCTACCGGTGCCGCTGGCCCGGCGCAGCGAACGCTCCAGGCGCGCCACATCTTCTGCCGCAGCGCCCGAGAATCCCTGGATGCGGCCATCCACAGCGATGGTGATCGGCCGGCGCAGCGGGCGATAGATTTCGTCGAACAGGGCTTGCAGCACCACCTTGCCCTTCACGGTTTCCATCAGCGGATAAAGATTCTGTGCCCCCGGCACGGTGTGCATGCCAGGCACATTGGCAACGCGATGGCGCTTCAGCTTCACCTTGTCCATGGTGAAGGTGATGTCGGTACCTAGCGGGCATGTGAACCGCGCCTGCGACCCAGCCTTGCTGCCCACGAAATCCGATACCGCTATCTGGAAATCCATCAGCGCCGAAAAATCCACGCCGCCATACATGCGCGCAAAGCTTTCCGCGCCGGCCGTGGCCAGCAGGCAATAGCGGCTGCGATTGGCCTTCATGGCACGATCCTGCAACTTCGAACCGGCCATATACGGGAAACAGAAATCGAACCAGGCATCCGAAGCCTCGGCAGCGGCGGCCAGCGAGTCGGTGAGAAAGGGATCTGCCAAGGCGCCCTGGAACGGCAATTGCGGGATCAATGCCACCAGTGGCCGGCCGCCGGCAGCGCTGACGGCGCCAAAAACTGCATCGATCAGCGCCGTATCGGTGCCGGTATCCACTGTGATCAGCACATTCTCGCCCGGCGCCACGGCAAAATGCTCGCGCACCAAAGCCTGCGCGGCGCGGGTAAGGATTTGAGTGTTATGCAGAACCATGGGGCCACCTGTCGGCTGATGATTATCGCCGGAATTTTATACAGATGTATAATACAAGGCAATCACAGGCTCATCCGCTCAATATTTTGAACAAAACACCAAGGCAGACAGACGCTTAGCCGCAGGTTCGCAGGCCGAGAGTGGCTTATAGATAAGGTGGCGTGCAGGCACTTACGATGATGCAGGGCTCATCGCCGATATTGCGGAAACGATGCATCTGCCGGCTGTCGAACAGATAACCATCGCCCGGTTTGAGGATTTTCACCTGGCCGCCGACGGTCACTTCGATGCTGCCCGACAGCACCACCCCGCCCTCATGCGACTTATGCTCCAGCATGCTTTCGCCGGTATCGGCGCCGGGTTCGTAAAATTCGTGCAATATCTGCAAATTATAAGCGGCGGCATCGCCTACCTGACGCAAAATCACCCGTCCTTGAGAGTTTCTGGCCTGCGCGTTTTTCGCGTCTTTCTTGGCTTTCACCGCACCATGGATATGCGATGTAAGGTCGATGAATTCATGCGCAGCATAGAAAACCTTGCTACCTGGTCGCTGTTCGCCTTCCTCGAAAAAATCCGCCAGGGTGAGCGAAAGCCCCCCCACGATCTTGCGCAGGCTGGCCACCGATGGGCTGCTCTTGTTGCCCTCCACCATGGCGATCAGGCCATTGGGCACCCCTGCCCGGCTGGCCAGTTCGCGCTGAGATAGCCCGGCGGCAATGCGGAACTGGCGCAGGCGCTCGCCCAGATCGAAGCCGTCGCCGGCCTTTTGCTTACCCGCTTTAGGCCGGCTTGTGGGGCTTTTGACGGATTTCATCTTTGTGCCATCCCGTGTTTCAAATCCCGTTGCTCAAAATATTGAGCGATGGTAATTTGCCCCTCGCCCCATTTGCAATACGGCGTTTCTAACACATCCCGAAAGGAAATCACCATGAGTGCGGCCTCCAGTCTGGCAGCCCGGCAATCCTCAGCCGTTCCCCGCGGCGTTGCCACCAAGGCAATCTTCGCCGCCCGCGCAGAGAATGCCGAGCTTTGGGATGTCGATGGCAAACGCTATATCGACTTCGCCGCCGGCATCGCCGTGCTGAATACCGGCCATCGCCATCCGGCGGTGATCGAAGCCGTGAAGCAGCAGGCCGACAGCTTCACCCATACCTGCTTCCATGTGGCGCCCTATGAGAGCTACATCCGGCTGGCCGAACGGCTGAACGCCATCACCCCGGGCGACCACGCCAAAAAGACCATGTTCGTCACCACCGGCGCGGAAGCGGTGGAAAACGCCGTGAAGATCGCCCGCGCCTATACCGGCCGCACCGCCATTGTAGCCTTCAACGGCGCCTTCCATGGTCGCACCATGATGGGCATGGCGCTCACCGGCAAGATCGTGCCCTACAAGAAGGGCTTCGGCCCCTTCCCGGCCGAAATTTATCATGCCCCCTATCCGAAGCCCTATCATGGCATCACCACGGCCGATGCCATCGAAGGCCTGCGCCAGCTCTTCCTCACCGATGTGGATCCGGGCCGCGTGGCCGCGATCATCGTGGAGCCGGTGCAGGGCGAAGGCGGTTTCTATATCGCCCCGGTCGACTTCCTGCAGGCCCTGCGCAAGATCTGCGACGAACACGGCATCCTTCTCATTCTGGACGAAATCCAGACCGGCATCGGCCGCACCGGCAAGATGTTTGCCGTTGAGCATGCCGGCGTGGTGCCAGACCTGATCACCAGCGCCAAGAGCCTGGCCGGTGGCTTTCCGCTGGCAGCCCTCACCGGCCGTGCCGAGATCATGGATGGCGCACTGCCCGGCGGCCTGGGCGGCACCTATGGCGGCAGCCCGATCGGCATTGCCGCCGCCAATGCCGTGCTGGATGTGGTGGAAAAGGAAAAGCTCTGCGAGCGCGCTGAAAAGCTGGGCAAGCTGATGACAGATCGTCTGCTGGAGATGCAAAAGCGCAACAGCTTCTCCTGCATTGGCGAAGTGCGTTCGCTCGGCTCGATGGTTGCGGTGGAAATGGTGAAGGATCGCGAAACCCGCGAGCCCGATGCCGCCCTCACCGCCGCTTTGATCGCCAAGGCGCAAGACAAGGGCCTGATCCTGCTGTCTTGCGGCGTGAATGCCAACATCATCCGCATTCTCGCCCCGCTGACCATTCCCATGGAACAGGCCACGCAAGGCCTGGATATCCTGGAAAGCGCCCTGGCCGAGGCCGTCGAAGCCTCGCGCTGATCGGCAACTCGCGCTATGACTGCCGGCAGCCAGGCCGCAAGCCTGGCTGCCTCTGGTTTTTTGCTCACAAGGATTTTCAGCATGAACGGCGCCGATCGCCTGTGCGATACCCTGCTTGCCCATGATGTGGATGTCTGCTTCGCCAATCCGGGCACTTCAGAGATGCATTTCGTCGCTGCGCTGGACCGCAAGCCGCAAATGCGCTGCATCCTTGGGCTTTCGGAAGGTGTGGTAACCGGTGCCGCCGATGGCTACGCCCGCATGGCCGACAAGCCGGCCGCAACCCTGCTGCATCTCGGACCCGGCTTGGGCAATGCGCTTGCCAATCTGCATAATGCAAAGCGCGCCCATACCCCGATGATCAATGTGGTGGGCGATCACGCAACCTATCACCTGCATCTGGATGCACCGCTGACCAGCGATATAGAAAGCATCGCGCGGCCGATGTCGAAATGGGTCGGCCGCATCAACCGGCCCGGCCAGGTGGAAGGCCAGACCGTGGCCGCCTGGCAGGCTGCGATGATGCAGCCCGGGATTTCCACGCTGATTCTGGCAGCCGATGCAGCCTGGGGCGAATTACCGGCAGGCGAGGTGAAAAAAACCATATTGCCGCCGCGCCGCCAGGCCGATGCCGGCGATATCCGCCGCGCGGCGGAAATCCTGCGCAGCAAGCGTCGCACAGCCATCATCCTGACAGGCCGTGCCCTGCGCGCCGATGCGCTGGATGTAGCCGGCCGGATTGCCCATGCCACAGGGGCGCGCCTGCTTTCGCAAGGATCGAATGGCCGCATCGAACGCGGCGCCGGCAGAATCTCGGCCCGGCGCGTGCCATATCCGATCGATCAGGCCATTGAATTTCTGGCCGATCTGGAAGCCGTTATCCTGATCGGTGCCGGCGAACCGGTGGGCTTCTTCGCCTATCCCGGCAAACCCGGCCACCTGCTGCCACAAAGCTGCGAGATTCTGGAACTGGCCGGCATCAGCGACGACCTGCCCCATACACTGCAATGGCTGGCTGACGAACTGGGGGCAAAAGCCGCCGCCCCAGTACCACCACACAAGGCTTTGGAGCGCCCGGCCAGCGGCAAGCTGACTATAGAAAGCATCAATCTGGCGCTGGCAGCAGCGATTCCGGAAAATGCCATTGTCTGCGATGAGATGGTGACATCCGGTCGTCAGTTCTTCGGCCTCACCGAACAGGCCGCGCCGCACGATTTTCTGGCGCTTACCGGCGGCGCCATCGGCATCGGCATTCCGCTCGCCACTGGCGCAGCCATTGCCTGCCCAGACCGCAAAGTGATCGGCCTGCAAGCCGATGGCAGCGGCATGTACACATTGCAAGCGCTGTGGACCCAGGCGCGCGAAAAGCTCGATGTAGTGACTGTGGTGTTTGCCAATGCCGCTTATGCCATCCTGCAAGGCGAAATGCGTGCCGTGGGCGTGAACAATTTCGGCACCAATGCGCGCCGCATGCTCACGCTGGATGAACCCGTGCTGGATTGGACGTTGATGGCGCGCGGCATGGGCGTGGAAGCGGCACGAGCGGAAACGCTGGAGGATTTCAACAGCCTGTTCGACGCCGCCCTGCGCCGCCGTGGGCCATTCCTGATCGAGGCGCGGATTTAAACGAGGACACGGTCTTCCAGACCCGCAAAACAGCAAGCCGCCATCTGCCATGGCCTACAATGGCGGCCCAAGCTTTGCTGTCGCCAGGAAAAACCATTGAAGCCTTGAAGAAGACCAGCAGATCTTCGTTGATCACATCGGCATTGATGCAATCATACTGCGCCTTGCTGCCCCCCATCATACCCTGGTGCCACCAATTCTGAATGATGCCCTGTGATACCTTGGTGCCCGGCCGGTTGAAGCCATAAAACGGCCCTGACGGCACGTCCATGAAGAATTGCGCGCGGTTGGCGACATGGGCGGCACGGAATCCGTCAAACACCCCCAGCGGCAGGCCGCCGGGAGTATATCGTCGGCAGCCCACTGGGTTTCAGCCAGGAATTGGCCGGCCGGTGGACGAGCACAATATCTATGCCCTGCTGCCGCACCTTACTGGCCGATCTGCCGCCCGAGCTGCGCAGCCAATGTGAATGTTGCCGCCGCATTGAGCCTGGCCGGGATCGGACCGGACGCCACAAGGTGAAGGTTTGGACGAATCCCGGCATCACGCGCAACACCCATTCGATCCATGTCGTGTCTGATAGCGCATTGCTCACGGCCAGTATCGAAAACCTGCCGATGGTGAATAATTCACGCTCCAGCCGGATCACTGCAGCCTCGATCGTCAGTTGCCTGCGGCGCCTGGGCGCCTCGCTCCGCGTCGGCACCTAATACATAGATCAAGCCAAGCAGATGAGGCGCAACGGGGCTATTTGATGGCGAGTGGATTGGTAGGCGAGCCCACCGCGCCGGAGAAGGGCAAGGCCGGCCCAACGAACTGATCCACCCCCACGAGGTGGTCCGGTAGGTATTTTAGTTTAGTCGTGTGGTTTTGGG
>NZ_JAHBYG010000030.1 GCF_019636075.1 Ferrovibrio sp. | reverse complement strand
GATCGCGGGCTGATCATAATTGCGGAACTCCCGGTACTTTCTCTCGGCTGACCATGTAGGAGAGCGGCGGCCGGAAGCAAGCGCCGAATTGCAGGGATGCAATCCGGCGCAACCGGGGCGGTTAATCGCGCCGCAGCGGCTCGATGATCACGGCTTCCGCCGCCATGCCCCCGCCCATGCCCCCGCCGGGCGGCTGCAAACGCGGATCGGTGGCGCGCATGATCAGGCCGGCCACCATGCCGATGGCCAGGCCGAGCCAGCCGCCATAAGCGCCGAAGCCCAACCCCAGCAGTACACCGCCGATGCCTTGCGCGCCGCTCCAATCCGCCAGCGCCAGACCGGTGATCATGCCGGACAGGCCGCCCAGCAGGGCATAGGGACGCGGATCGGCCATTGTGACCGGGCCGCCGCGTCCGGCGCGCCAATCCAGCAGCAGCAGCATCCCCAGACCCACTGTCGCCATCACCGGATACATCGCAATCGCCGCCCCCAGCGCCAGGGCAAATCCGGCGGCGATCAAGCCGATGCCCAGCGGGCCCAGCACGATCAGCAACAGCATGGGAGCATGCGCCACCAGCAGCCCCAAAGGCGGCGCGATGACGATAGCCAGCAGATAGCGCAGGGCGGCGCGCTCGATCGGACGGCGTGGGCCGCCGCCAACCACCCGCCAGCGCCGGCCGGTGTAATCGCCGTCCGGGCCTGGTCCGGTTGCTGGCCCGGTTGCGGGCCCGGTCTCAGAAGGCCCCGGCGGCAGAACCTCGCCCATGGATGCGCCTTACTGGCCCAGCTTGGCCTGTTCGATCTGCTTGGCCGTGCTGTACTGGCTGAGCGCATACACGGCCCACAGCGCCGCCGGAATCCAGCCGATCAGCGTGAGCTGCAGGATCAGGCAGATAATGCCCGCCACCGGACGCCCGATGGTGAAAAACAACAGCCAGGGCAGGAAAATGGCGATCAGCAGGCGCATTCAGTTTCTCCTCGAACCAGGGTCCGGCCGCTAGGAAGGCTTTGAAATATTCCACTGCAGCCAGCGCCAAGTTATCGCCCAGCGCGCAACCAGCCCCATCAAACAGCCCAAAATCCAATCGAACCACAACGGAATAAGATACTCTCCGGGAAGTCTTATACCAAAAGCTAAAAATATCAAAACAAGCAGCGGGCGATATGCGAGAGAGCAGAATAAGCCGCCCAATCCATAGGCAAGATACGAATCCCAGCCGCGATAGGACAAGAACCGCAACATCGGGTATCCTAATAAAACACTGCCCGGCAATGCCAGGGCCCAAAAACCCAACGTCACCCATGCCATGGCAAAAACATTGTCTTCGGGATACCAGAGGCCTGCCTGCTCTCGCGGCGTTGCAGGCTCAGGCAAAAGGCTTTGCCCCACCGCCCATACGGCATATATGCTGAATAGAACAATGGCAGGCGTGATAATGCACACCGCCGACAAAAACGGCTTCTGCTCCCCCGCCCTGCCGCGCATATGCCCTCCCATCCGAAACTTCGGCAATTATCTGTGAAATCATGCAAAACGGCGCTGGCTGCAAGGTCGCTATTTTGGGGGTTTACCGCTCATCTCAACAGGGCGATAGTTTTCCAGCCGTAATTTCAGCCTGCCGCTGGCGGCAGGAATCATCGTTGCCGAACTTTCCCGGGCTCCACCGGGAAGCATCCATGTCATCATCATGCCGCCGCCGACCGGCACCATGACCATGGTTTGCTGCACAGCAATGCTGTGCAACGCCCGCGCGTTATCCGCGTGCCTACGCTGCGAAACGATCACCATATAGGCTTCTTCGCTGTTCGATTTATTGACAAACAGCGTACCGTTCAGCACTGCGTTGCCGCTAAAGCTATCGCGCCGAAGCGTGAAAGCGGATGGATCGGATCGTCGCACCTCCCGGAAGCCCGCATCAAGGAACAGCACAGTGGGATAGAAAACAGCGGGGTCGTGCATTGCCCCCACGACATGGCTGTCTATCTTCACCATGTAAGGTTCATTCCATTGCGGCAGGGCAAATGCCTTGGCATAAGTCGCCTCGTGCTGGTCCAGCAATATCACCGAATCCGCCTCTCCCACCTCCTGGTCGATCAGTTCGCCAATGGTCAATGTCCGATAGGTCAGTCTATCCAAAGGGAGGTAGTCGGTGCGTTTGGCCAATGTCTCGGCGGATTTTTGCGCATATTGCCCGCCAGCAGTGACACAGGCAGAAAGCGCCGTCAGTAGCAACAATGCCAGGCAACCAACTAAACTTTCACGCCGCACCATCATCTTCCAATTTTTCGGAAGCCGCTTAGCGATACGCATTTCTGTACGCGTGATTATCCATTCCGAGAGCACTGATTTTCATATCATCTGGCCTGGCATCTTTGGGCCCAGAATCCTTAGGCGCGAAATCGCTGGGCCTGAGATCGTTGGAAATCCTGGCGCCAATCAATGGCGCAGCGGCTTTCAAAGCCTCCGCCGCCTGTTCCGCGCCATCGATCAATGATCCATAAGTCGGGAAGCGGTGCTGGGGTTCGGCTTGCAATTGCACCGGTTCGCCGGCGCCATATTGAAATCCATAACCAATCAGTTCGGAATAGAGTACAGCCTTGCTCTTTGCATCAACCAAGCGCACGTAAATGCGGGTGGAAGGCATGTAATCGGTATGGATAGTCGCGGCAAGGAAGCCATGCCAATTGATTGCCCAATCGAGATAAGCGTCCGCCTCCACCGGTATATTCGCATAATCGTTCAGCACGCGGTTCTCGGGCCGGTTCGGCGCGAAGCGCACAACCTCGTAATTTGCCGCCACCAATGCCTGTTCCACGGATTCCGTGAGATAAGCCGCGAAATCGAGCTGAAGCTCCCGCATCTTGGTGGTGAAGCCGTTGCTTTTGGATTGAATTTCGGCTGCCGCAATCAATCCGCCGATCAGGCCGAAGCTGTTGCCAGGATGATGCACCACCGCCACCGCATAGCTGTCTGGCTTGACCGGTTCGAACAGCGCAATCCGCTTGAGGCCGGCATGAGCCTCCTTGTTGAAGGCCTGTTTGGGCACCTGCGCACAGGCTGCAGCAAGAAACAAAACACAGAGAACGGCTAAACTCCGCAGCCATGGCATGACATGGCCCAGTCGCGCCGCGGCCCCAGTAACTGCAGCCATGTCCAATCGAACCGACGACATTCATATCCCCCGGAAAAAATCCATCAATAGGGGCGTATAATAAATAAACAACACCAATAAGAATATTATAATTTTCAGAGTTTAGCCATTACAGGCTTTGTGCGATGCCTCGCGACACTTGAAACGCAAACGGCGCCCCGGTTGCCCGGAGCGCCGTGTAATTTGCGTGAGGCCGAGGCCTTACTTCGCCAGCGAGGGATCGATGCCCTTGCAGGCTTCCACCAGGCCCTTCACGGCATTGGCGGAATGTTCGAACATCTTCTTTTCTTCCGGATTCAGTTCGATCTCGACGATCTTCTCCACGCCCTTGGCGCCGATCACCACCGGCACGCCGACATAGAGGCCGCTCTGGCCATACTTGCCGCCATCCAGCCAGGCGGCGCAGGGCAACACGCGGCGCTTGTCCTTCAGATAGCTCTCGGCCATTTCAATGGCGGACGAGGCCGGGGCGTAGAAGGCCGAGCCGGTCTTGAGCAGGGCCACGATCTCGGCGCCGCCATCGCGGGTGCGCTGGATGATCTTGTCGATCTTCTCCTGGGTGGACCAGCCCATCTTGATCAGATCCGGCACCGGAATGCCGGCCACGGTGGAATAGCGGATCAGCGGCACCATGGTGTCGCCATGGCCGCCCAGCACGAAGGCATTCACGTCGTTGACCGAGACGTTGAATTCTTCGGCCAGGAAATGACGGAAGCGGGCGCTATCCAGCACGCCGGCCATGCCGATCACCTTGTTATGCGGCAGGCCGCAGACTTCGCGCAGCACCCACACCATGGCATCCAGCGGGTTGGTGATGCAGATCACGAAGGCATTGGGCGCATGCGCCTTGATGCCGGCGCCCACCGCCTGCATCACCTTGATGTTGATGCCGAGCAGGTCGTCGCGGCTCATGCCCGGCTTGCGGGCCACGCCGGCGGTGACGATGATGACATCGGAACCGGCGATATCGGCGTAATCCTGGGTACCCTTCAGCTTGGCATCGAAGCCTTCCACGGCGCCGGCCTGGGCCAGATCGAGCGCCTTGCCCTGAGGCAGGCCTTCCACCACGTCGAAGATGGTGATGTCGCCGAGTTCCTTCAGGCCGGCCAGCAGGGCCAGCGTGCCGCCGATATTGCCGCCGCCGATCAAGGCGATTTTATTGCGCGCCATGGGATATCCTCCGGAAATCTCTGTCTGTGAGGGGAGTGGAAATAAGCGGCCCAAGGGGTAGCGGGAATCGCCCGTGCAGGCAAGGTTTAGTCGGGCCGATCCGCCAAAGAATGACGGCCGCCGCAATGTTTCGGCGGCCGTTGCGGTTTGGTAACCCTGCGATAGCGCCCTTAGCGGGGCGCCATACGCCCGGTACTCTTTTCGCGATGGCGCCCTTAACGGGGCGCCATACGCAGCGCACCATCCAGGCGGATGGTTTCGCCGTTCAGCATCTGGTTTTCGCAGATATGGCGGGCCAGCGCGGCATATTCCTCAGGCTTGCCCAGGCGCGACGGATACGGCACCGACTTGCCCAAGGATTCCTGCGCCTCGGGCGGCAGGGCGAACATCATCGGGGTGCCGAACAAGCCCGGCGCGATGGTGCAGACGCGGATGCCGAACTGGGAGAATTCCCGGGCGAGAGGCAGCGTCATGCCATGCACGCCGGCCTTGGAGGCGCCATAGGCGGGCTGGCCGATCTGGCCATCGAACGCCGCCACCGACGCGGTGTTGATGATGCAGCCGCGCTCCTTGCCATCCATCTCGGCCTGCTGCTGCATGTGATACGCCACCAGGCGGATCATGTTGAACGTGCCGACCAGATTGATCTGCACCACCTTGACGAATTTCTCCAACGCCACCGGGCCATCCTTGCCCACCGCCTTCATCGGCGTGCCGACGCCGGCGCAATTCACCAGCACGCGCACCGGGCCGACCTTGGCAATGGCATCCTGCACGGCAGCCTCGCCGCCGGGACCATCAGCCACGTCGCATTTGATCGCCACGCCACCGATTTCGCCGGCGGTCTGGGTGGCCAGTTCGAGATTCATGTCGAAGATCGCAACCTTGGCGCCGGCCTTGGCCAGTTCGCGCGCGGTGGCCGCGCCCAGACCCGAGGCACCGCCGGTGACGATAGCGCCAACACCTTTGAGATTCATGCCGAGTTCCTCCGCTTTTCTTGCTCAATTGTTGCTGTGCATTACAAAATCTGCCCGGTTTATAGCCGATGCCTGCGCCCCTTGGCGAGGGCTGCGCGCCTCACCATATCCAGAGCATGACCGCAGCAAACCGCGAAAACCTGCCAGAGGAAAGTGCGGGCGCCCTGGAGCCCGACAAGCTTGCCGCAGAGGAAGCCAGGCTGAAGCCGCAATTCCGCGCCAAATTACAGGCCGTGCTGGGTCGCCTGCCCTGGCTGCGCGACCGCCTGGCGGACCTGCTGACAGCGTATTACTGCGCCATCGACCCGGCCACTCCGGCCCGCGCCAAAGCCACGCTGCTGGGCGCGCTGGGCTATTTCGTGCTGCCGCTGGATGCCGTGCCCGACATGTTTCTCGCGCTTGGCTATACGGACGACCTGGCCGTGCTGCTGCTGGCCATGCGCACCGTGCAGGCGCATATCACGCAACAGCACCGGGACCGGGCCAAGGCCGCCCTTGAAGCCGCCAAGAACGGCGATTTCGCAGTATGAAAATCGGCGATCAACCGCCGAAAAGACCCGTATTTAAAACAGTATGGCCATTGCCATTTTCAAGAATGGTTCCAATATAGAATGCAGCAAAGGAGAAGCCCCCATGGATATCGATATCGGGATTAACGAGAAGGATCGGAAGAAGATTGCCGATGGCTTGTCGCACCTGCTGGCCGACACCTACACGCTGTATCTGAAGACGCATAATTACCATTGGAATGTCACCGGCCCGATGTTCCAGACGCTGCATCTGATGTTCGAGCAGCATTACACCGAACTGGCGCTTGCGGTGGATGCCATCGCCGAGCGTATCCGCGCCCTGGGCTTTGCCGCGCCGGGCACCTATGCGCAATTCGTGAAGTTGAGCTCGATCCCGGAAGAAACCAAGATTCCGGCAGCCACCGACATGATCAAGAATCTGGTGAAGGGCCACGAAGCTGTGGCGCGCACCGCGCGTGCGATCTTCCCGCAGGCCGACAAGGCGAGCGACGAGCCCACCGCCGACCTGCTGACCCAGCGCCTGCAGGTGCATGAAAAAACCGCCTGGATGCTGCGCAGCCTCCTGGAAAAGTGAGCATCCCCTACCTACAAGTGTGATTGGCGAATGGCGGCGATGGGAGTAGCCTCTCCCCGTCGCCATTTGTTTTTTTAGGGGTTTAGCATGCTGATCAAGCGGCTGCGTGGCTGGGAAATCAAGGAAAGCCAGGTAACGCCCGAGGCGGTGTTCCTGAACAGGCGTCAGGCGCTGCTAGGCGCGGCCGGTATCGGCCTTGCCGGCATGATGCCGCATACCGGCCAGGCTCAGGTTGCCGGCATGGCGGGCGAACTTTATCCCGCCAAACGCAATGCCGCCTTCGAAGCCGGCCGGCCGCTGACCGAGGAAAAAGTGGCGACCACCTACAACAACTTCTACGAATTCGGCACCACCAAGCGGATTTCAGACACAGCGCAAAGCCTGAACCTGAAACCCTGGGATGTGCAGATCGACGGCCTGGTGGAAAAACCGATCACGCTGGATGCCGAAGAGCTGATCCGCAAGATGCCGCTGGAAGAGCGCATCTACCGCTTCCGCTGCGTGGAAGCCTGGGCGATGACGGTGCCGTGGAGCGGCTTTCCGGTGAAGGCGCTGGTGGATTTCGCGAAGCCGAAAAACGATGCGAAATACCTGCGCATGGAAACCTTCATGCGGCCCAAGGAAGCACGCGGCCAGCGCCAGGATTGGTATCCCTGGCCCTATGTGGAAGGCCTGAGCATGGCCGAGGCCACCAACGATCTGGCCTTTATTTCCACCGGGGTTTACGGCAAACCGATTCCCAAGCAGATGGGCGCGCCGCTGCGGCTGGCGACGCCTTGGAAATACGGTTTCAAATCGGTGAAGTCGATCGTGCGCTTCACCTTCACCGACAAGCAACCGAAAAGCTTCTGGGAAGATCTCGGCCCCGATGAATACGGCTTCTGGGCCAATGTGAACCCGGCTGTGCCGCATCCGCGCTGGAGCCAGGCCACCGAGGAAATCATCGGCACCGGCAACCGCATTCCCACCGTGATCTATAACGGCTATGGCGAGCATGTGGCCGGCCTCTACAAGGACATGGAAGGCCTGGGCCGCAAGCTGTTCATGTGAGCCTGCCGTGTTTAATGTGGCGGCATGAGCCACGACCTGATCGTTTTCGACCTGGATGGCACGCTGGTGGATTCCGAGCCGCTGGCCAATCGGGTGTTCCATGAAAAGCTGGCGGCTTTGGGCCTCGACCCGGCCATTGACGAGGCCCGCCTGGCGCATGACTTTACCGGCCTGAGCCTGGAAAGCTGTTTCCGCCTGGCGCACGAGCGATATGGCCTCGCCCTGCCGCCGGGCTTCCGCGACGATCTGCAGGCCGAAACCTTCCGGCGCCTGGAGCGCGACCTGCAACCGATTCCCGGCGCCGAGGCATTGCTCAGCCGCCTGCGGGGGCCACGCTGCGTGGCCTCCTCCTCCGAATCGGACAAGATCGCTTTCAGCCTGCGACGCACCAACCTTGCCCGTTTTTTCAGCCCCGGCAGCCTGTTCAGCGCCCAGCAGGTGCAGCATGGCAAACCGGCGCCGGACCTATTCCTGTTCGCAGCGCAAACCATGGGTGCAGCGCCCGAAAAATGCGTGGTAGTTGAGGACAGCCTGCCCGGAGCTACCGCCGGAATACGGGCCGGCATGCAAGTTTTTGCCTTCCGGCCACAGCCCGATACCGCCCTGGATGCGCCTTTCAAAGCCATGGGCTGCCGCCTCATCCGCCATCTGGATGAGCTGCAAACCTTTGTTTAGGCAGGGAAAAGACAAAAAAAGGCCGGCCTGACTGGTGTCAGGCCGGCAAAGTCTTAACAGGGAGGCTCCGCGCGAGACGCGCGGAAGGCCGGGATGGCGGGGGAGCCACCACGGCCTAGTTTCTGGCCGGAGCCGGAAACTGAAAAGATGCTGCGACGCAACATCTGACAGGGGTAGATGTAATGCGCCGCAGCGGTTTTGACCATCCTCTCATTTAGCAGGACAGCCATGCATTTGCTGCATATCTAGGCAGATCACCCGCCTATTGGGCAACTGGCGGAAAATATAGGCGGACAATGGTGCCGCGCCCCGGCTCGCTCTCGATCTCCAGACGGCCGTTATGCAATTCGATCAAACTCTTCACCAGGGGCAGCCCCAGGCCGGTACCTCGCAACTGCGAAACCATAGCGTTGTCGGCCTGGCCGAAAGGCAGCAAAGCCTTGTCGATATCCGCGACGCTCATGCCGATACCGGTATCGGAAACGCTCAACAGCGTGCCGCCGCCATCGGGCAGAGCCTCGGCCTGCAGGCTGACCAGACCGCCCGGCGCGGTGAACTTCACCGCATTGGACAAAAGGTTGACCAGCATCTGTTTGGCCATGCGGCTATCGGCAATGAAGCTCAGTTCGTCTGGACCATCCACCTGCATACGCACCTGACGGTCGGCGGCCAGCGGGCGCACCAGCAGCAGGCAATCCCCGCGCAGATTGCCCCACACCACCGGCCCGGGCTGCAGCTCCATCCGCCCGGCCTCGATCTTGGATAGATCGAGGATATCATCGATCACCGACAGCAGATGCCGGCCCGCGTTGTGGATATCGCGGGCATAGCGATCGTATTGCTGCACGCCGGAAGCGCCCAGCATCTGCAACGCCATGATCTCGGAAAAGCCGATGATGGCATTCAGCGGCGTGCGCAACTCATGGCTCATATGGGCCAGGAATTGCGATTTCGCACGGTTTGCATATTCGGCGGCACGATGCGCTTCGATGGCGGCGCGGCGCGCAGCCTCAAGGGTTTCGGATCGAGCGGCCAGCATTTCGGCTTGATGCGCCAAGGTTTCATTGGCCTCGCGCAGCCGCTGTTCGGATTGCCGCCGCGCGGTGACATCATGCACCACCGCCAAGGCCGCCGGCGCACCGCCATATTGCATCGCCACCGCTGCCATGCTGGCCCAGATAACACCGCCATGAGCGGTGGCAAGCTGGAATTCCCGTTCGGCGCCATCTTCGGGCTGATCGGCCGGAGCGGCGAAAATGCGATGGTGATGCGCTGGATCCAGCCGATAGCGCACCATGGCTGCGGGATCATCGGGCAGCGCGATACCGAAAAGCTGCGCCGCCGGCCGGTTGCTGTAAAGAAAGCCGCCATCGGATTGCCGCACGACAACGATGGGAAACGGCGCCGTATCCAGGATCGAACGCAGCCGCGCCTCGGCCGCGCGCGCGGTTGCGCTGATCTGGCTGCGTTCGCGCAAGCTTTCGCGCAGCCGCTCCACCAGCGCGCTGCCGCGCCGGTAATAGACTTGGAACCGCAGCACAAAAGCCGCCACCAGCAGACCCAGCATGCCGCCGGTCGCCGCAAGCGACAGATCGCCCGGCGCGGCACGCGCCACCAGCAGCAGGAAAGGCGGCAGATAGGTGAGGGTTACCAGCAGCAGCGACAGCGAGGCCATCGCCGCCGTGGTCAGCGCCACCGAGATACCCATCCCGACCAGCCCGCAGATGGCCAGCAGCACGCCCTCTCCGCGCGGCAGCAACGCCAGCACGGACAGTCCGATGCCAAACAGCAGGCCATTGGCGGCATAAACAAGATGGAACAGCAGCGACCAGCGCGTTCGATTTGTCTTGCTGCGTTCGGAATCCCCACGATAGCTGCGATGCAACAGGAATTGCGCCCCAACGACCAGAGCGGTGAGGATCGGATAGAGCAGGCGCTGCCAGAGCGGCAGCGCATCGCCCACCGTGAACGGCACCAGGCAGGCCACGATGAACTGCGCCGCCATATCGATCGGCCGGCGAATCTTCACCAGCAAATCGTTCATGCGCCCATCACCGACGATTTGCAGCAACTGATTTTCCTAATAACGCCAATCGGCCACTTTGCGCAGCAGGAAGTCGCGGAACACCGCGAGACGCTTGGTGTTGCGCAGTTCTTCGGGATAGGCCAGATACGTATCGAAATTCGGCCCATCCACATTGGGCAACACGCGCACCACGCGGGGATTGCCCTGCACCATGTAATCCGGTAGCGCCGCAACGCCCAGGCCGCTGACCATCGCCTGCATCACGCCATACACATTGTTGACGGTGAAGATCGGCTCGCGCGGACGGCTGGGTTCGCCCACGGTGAGCAGCCAGTTGATATTGTCGAAATGCGCCGGCGCGGTTTCGCCATAAACCACCAGGCGATGGCGATCGAGATCCTCCACCGCCTGCGGCGCACCAT
Source organism: Ferrovibrio sp. (assembly GCF_019636075.1). Classification (GTDB taxonomy): domain Bacteria; phylum Pseudomonadota; class Alphaproteobacteria; order Ferrovibrionales; family Ferrovibrionaceae; genus Ferrovibrio. The sequence goes on along the minus strand of NZ_JAHBYG010000030.1, from coordinate 43,474 downwards.
GGCGGGTGACGTAATCCACCGAAGCATAGAGATGATTGTGAACGGTGAGCAACTTGCGCTGAATCAGATCGGATTGCGTGGGCTTCCACATGCGGATCGCCACATCCGCCTCGCGCATCGACAGATCGAGTTCACGATCATCCACCACCAGCGAGATGCGGATATCGGGATAGAGATCCATGAATTCCTTGATGCGCGGTGCCAGCCAGATGGTGCCGAAAGCCACCGTCGAAGTAACGCGCAGGTCGCCGCTGGGCTTGTCCTTGCTGTCGGCAATCATGGCTTCCGCCACTGCCAGGCGAGAGAAAATTTCCCGTGCCGTGCGCAACAGCAATTCGCCCTGTTCGGTGAGGATCAAACCGCGCGCATGGCGATGGAACAGCGAGGTGTTGAGCTGAGTTTCCAGCGCGCCGATCTGGCGGCTGACAGCGGATTGGCTGAGGCCAAGCTGTTCGCCGGCATGGGTGAGGCTGCCCGCCTCGGCAACCGCATGGAAGATGCGCAGCTTGTCCCAATCCAGCGCCGACATGGCGGTTTTATTCCCCCCTCACCCGTTCAGCGGCTCAATCGGCCGCTTCGGCTTCCGCAGACCCATGACCCGCGACGAATTTCTCGGCTTCCAGCGCCGCCATGCAGCCGCTGCCAGCCGCCGTTACAGCCTGACGATAGATCTTATCCTGCACATCGCCGGCAGCGAACACGCCGGCAATGGCGGTCTGCGTGGTGCCGGGCTTGGTGGTCAGGTAACCATCCTTGTCCAGCGGCAATTGATCCTTGAACAAGGCCGTATTGGGCGTATGGCCGATAGCGACGAATACGCCGTCGGTGGCGATCTGCTGGATCGCGCCGGTGCGGGTATTCTTCAGGCGCACGCCTTCCACACCTTTCGGCTCGCTGCCGCCGACGATCTCCTCCACCTGATGATCCCAGATCACCTTGATCTTGGGATTGGCAAACAGGCGATCTTGCAAAATCTTTTCGGCGCGGAAGCTGTCGCGCCGATGCACGATGGTCACTTCCTCGGCATGGTTGGTGAGATAAAGCGCCTCTTCAACGGCGGTATTGCCGCCGCCCACCACCACCACCTTCTTGCCACGGAAGAAGAAGCCGTCGCAGGTGGCGCAGGCCGAAACGCCGAAGCCCTGGAAATGCTGTTCGCTGGGCAGACCCAGCCAGCGCGCCTGGGCGCCGGTGGCGATGATCAGGGTTTCGCCGATATAGGTATCGCCGGAATCGCCCTTGGCCACGAAGGGCCGGCGCGAGAGATCGACCGACACGATGATGTCGTGGATGATCTCGGCGCCGACATGGCGGGCCTGCTCTTCCATCTCCTGCATCAGCCAGGGGCCCTGGATCACCTTGGCGAAGCCGGGATAATTCTCCACATCGGTGGTGATGGTGAGCTGGCCGCCGGGCTGCAGGCCATGCACCATGATCGGCTTCAGCGAAGCGCGGGCGGCATAGATCGCCGCCGTGCAGCCGGCCGGGCCGGAACCGATGATGAGGGCTTTGGTGTGAAAGGTCTTAGCCATGATCGGGACTCGGGAAAGAGGGGTCTGTTCCCTGAATAATAGGGCGGTACCCCGCCCTATTAAATGCCCGCGACGTTACGGATCGGCGGTAAATCCGATTAAAACCCGAACATGTGATCCAGGCAGAAGCTGGTCTGGCCGTTTTCCAGGCCATGGAAGCCGAACAACCGGCAGGTGGTGTCGCGGATCTGCACCCAGGCGCCGCTACCGGCCTGCTGCCGCAAGGCGGTGCCGAACACCTCGGAAACCCGAAAAAACACCGAACCGCCATAGGGTATCGGCAGGTCGCGTTCGGCCAAAGCTTCGGCACGGCCGTTGAACAACGTCAGCTTGGTGGCCGACGGCTCGCCGCTGCCATAGGTGCCGGCCGGCAGCGAGGCCGGATAGACCAGATGGCAGATCGAATCGAACGGCGCATCGCCCAGCCGCAGGAACAGCCGCGTGGTCAGGCCCGGCGGACGATGGGTATAGCTTTGCGGCTCGTCACGATAGGTGATCGGCATATTGTAGATATGCGCGCCGAAGATGGTCTCCGCCGCATGGCCCGACGCCCGCTGTTCATAGAGCCCCAGCGCATGCAGCCAGCCATCTGCCTCGCCGCCATCGCGGAAATCATAGAGATATTCCACATGGCCATAGCCGCTGGGCAGGCTGGCGCCGGCTTCCGCCATCCAGGCATCGATATCGGCAGGCACCGAGTCGCGCCGCGCCAAACGGCCGAGATACTTTTCCGCCACGGTTTCGCCTGAGCCATCGATCAGCAACAGCTTCAGCGGCAATTCCTGCTGCGCCGTACTCATCGGCGTGGGTAGCGTGACCGAGCGCCAGCGATCCAGCGGCAGGATCGGCAGCGGCATCACATAGCCCTTGCCCAGCAGGCCGCCCAGTTGCGGCAGCTTGGGATCTGGCTTGAGATCGATACGCTCCACATTGGCATGCGCAATGCGGCGGCGCGGCGGTTTGCCATCGCGGGCACGCAGAATCTCGTAGCGCGGACGCACGAAATAGCGGCCGGCCTGGATTTCGATCTGATCGGGGAATTTCAGGCCCGGCAGCAAAGCGCCCAGATCGACGGCGCGGGTGCCGAATGGCGGCACTTCGGTATCCACCCAGGCGGTATCCTGGCTGCCCATGGCATTGGCGCCGATGGCCCCGGCCGGAATGGTGAGCGGATGGCTGTTCTGCACCCAGAGCAGCAGCTTTTCGCCCGCCTTGGGCGCCGGCACACCGGCATAGAGATCGGCCGGCCAGGCATTGGCATCATGGGTGCACGAAAGCTGGTCGCCATCCTCGGAGAAACAATCCAGCGCGTATTTCACCACATCGTGGCCCTTGGCGCGCAGGGCATGCATGAACAGCGACCCGGCGAAATCGCTCAGGCCGAAACGGCGGCGCACTTCGCGGCTATCGATGATCAGCGAATGATTGGTGCCGCCAAGCTGCTCTTCCCACTCGGCCAGCACGCCGCCATCGGGATCGAACAGACAGCACCACAATGCAGCCCGTTCGGCGCCATAGCCACGCCAGTAATTCGCCGTCACCAGCTTGGTATGCAGCCCCTCGGCATCGCGCAGGAAGGCGAAGTTGGTGGCGAAGTTGATCGGATCGAGATACTTGCCCGGATTGCCCAGCCATTCGGCGGGCAGACGCATGTCGTCCAGACTGAGCACCTGGCAACCCGGCGGCAGCAGGCGCTCGATCTGGCTTTTCAGCGCGCCGGAATCGAAGGCGGCGATGAACACCGCATCGGGGGCAATCGCGGGCAGATCCAGCACTGGGCGCGCCGTGAAGCCCAGGCGCTCGGCGCCGATATCCTCCACCCGCTGCACCAGCAGGGCAGCGATATTGCCGCGCGGGATCGGGAAGAAGGCGTCGAACGGCTCCAGGATCGGCTGCGGCTCGGGATCGTACAGCGCCAGGCGGGCGAAGCCGCCGAGTTTTTCCGCAAGCGCCCGGCCTTGCGCCATGACCTTGGGGTGGCCCAAAGCCTTGAACAGGCTATGGCCGCCGAAATTGTTGCCCGGGCGCCAACCATTGCGGGCATCGGGATTGGAGAAAGTATCGATTTTGAGTGCCATGCGCCTAGGGACCGGTGCTGAGTGGGCCACACCCCTGCTGCCTTAGTAACATTGCCGCCTGCCGCGGAAAACGCTGCCGCGCGGAAAATCACCCGGTCAGACCGCCCCGGGCTTGCGCCCAAACGCCGCAGCCGGCCTGGATTGCCATATTCGCCTAACAATCTTTCGCAATCGCGATATTTTCTTTCCGCAGCCCTTGGCTATACCGCGCAATGCATAATATTATTGCGCGCATTGGGGGCTGGAAGGAAATTTCATGCAAAAGGTTAAACTCGACCATATCGACCGCAGAATCCTCTCCGATCTGCAGGCCGATGGCCGGATGACCAATGTTGAGTTGGCTGGACGGGTAGGAATATCCGCCCCGCCCTGCCTGCGCCGGGTAAGGGCGCTGGAGGAGGCTGGCTATATTCGCGGCTATCATGCCGAACTCAACCCCCAGGCGCTGGGCTATGGGGTGACGGTGTTTGCCATGGTGGGGCTGAGCAGCCAGGCCGAGCAGGATCTGGTGGCCTTCGAGCATACCGTGAGCAATTGGCCGCAGGTGCGCGAATGCCACATGCTGGCCGGCGAAAACGACTTCATCCTGAAAATCGTGGCGCGCGACTGGGATGCCTATCAAACCTTCCTGACCCGCGAACTCACCGCGCTGGCCAATGTGGCCCATGTGAAAACCGCATTGACCATCCGTTGCTCGAAAAACGAGCCCGGCGTGCCGGTGGACCTGGCGGCCGAAGAAGCCTGACGGCAAAAAAACACCGCTGACGGCAAAAAAACACCGGCCAGAATATCTGGCCGGCGCCGCAGACTCAGCGGTTCAGTTGGGCATGCTCGACGCGCACTCAACCTGCGCACCCGATACTCTGGATGCGCAGGCATTCCGGGATTTGGTATGCCGGGATCAGGTGTGCCGGGATCAGGTATGGATGTCGCGGTCGCGGGTGTCCTTCAGGAACAGGGCGCCTACCAGCAGGGTCATCACCGCCACCACGATGGGATACCACAGGCCGTTATAGATATTGCCGGTGGCAGCCACCATTGCCGTGGCCAGCAGCGGCAGCATGCCGCCGAACCAGCCATTGCCGATGTGATAGGGCAACGACATCGAGGTGTAACGGATATTCACCGGGAACATCTCGACCAGGAAGGCCGCGATCGGGCCATACACCATGGTGACATAGATCAGCATGATGAACAGGATCAGCAGGGTCATGCCCCAGTTGATCTTGGCCGGATCGGCGGATTTGGGATAGCCGGTGGAGGCCAGCACCGCATCGATCTGGCCGGCCACCTTGTTGGCCACCCAATTATCGAACGGGATCGTCTTATCGCCGATCTTCACCACCGCCGGCATGCCGGCAGGCGCATCGACGGTCCTGAACGACAGGCCCAGCTTGGTCAGGTAATCCTTCGCGCGGTCGCAATCGGTGAATTTCGACCACGGGCCCACGAAGATGTGGAAGTTACACTGATCAGACGGCGCAGTGACGGTGATTTCCGTGCGGCTCTGGAAGGCTTCCAGATCGGGATTGACGTAATGCGTCAGCGCGCTGAACAGCGGGAAATACGTCAAGGCCGCGAGCAGGCAGCCTGCCAGGATGATCTTCAATCGGCCGATCTTATCCGACAGTTTGCCGAACACCACGAAGAACGGCGTGCCCAGCAACAGCGAAATGGCGATCAACTGATAGGCCGTGAGATAATCCACCTTCAAGGTGATGGTGAGGAAGAACAGGGCATAGAACTGCCCAGTATACCACACCACGCCCTGGCCGGCGGTGGCGCCGATCAGCGCCAGGAACACGAACTTGTTGTTGGGATAGCGGAAAAAGCTGTCGCGGATCGGATGGTCGGAACCCCGGCCCTCAGCCTTCATGCGCTGGAAAACCGGCGATTCATTCAGCTTCATGCGGATGTAGACCGAGAATGCCAGCAATGCCAGCGATACCAGGAACGGCAGGCGCCAGCCCCATTCGGCAAACACCTTGGCATCGATCGAAACGCGGCAGGCGCCGATCACCGCCAACGACAGGAAGAAACCGAGCGTTGCCGTGGTCTGGATCCAGCTGGTGGCATAGCCGCGGCCATTCTGCGGCGCATGTTCGGCCACATAGGTGGCGGCGCCGCCATATTCACCGCCCAGCGCCAGGCCCTGCAGCAGGCGCAGGACCACCAGCAAGGCCGGCGCGGCCCAGCCGATGGTGGCAAAGGTGGGCAGCAGGCCAACCGCAAAAGTGGAGAAGCCCATCACCAGGATGGTGACCAGGAAGGTATATTTGCGCCCCACCAGGTCGCCGATATGGCCGAACACGATGGCGCCGAAGGGACGCACCAGAAAGCCTGCCGCATAGGTGGCAAAAGCCGAGAGCAGGGCCGCCGTTTCGTTGCCGGGCGGAAAGAACAGGCTGGCGAAAAACGGGGCCAAAGTGGCGTAAAGATAGAAATCGTACCATTCGAATACAGTGCCGAGCGATGAAGCGAAGATCACCTGCCGCTCTTCGGCGGGCGATACGATCATGCCGCCCTTGCCTGCTGTTGCTGATATTTCGGCCATAGCCTTGCCTTTCCCTATGTGCGGGCGCTCATGCCGCCCCGCATCTCCCTAGCGCCGGCCGATCCGTATGGATCGCCAGCATGGCTACAGCCATAGCGTCGAACCGCGTAAATTCTCCATATACGCGACAGCCTGCCGGATGAGACATAAGTCGAAAGATCGTCGGCGGGGCTTGCAGCCCGCACGGTTTGCCGCACTATCCGCGGTAATGGCATTTTTAGGCGGACGCACTGCCATGTTTATGCAGGTGGTGGATTTCCTTTACGGCTCGAACTGGAGCACCTCGGTGCGCGACAAGCCGTGGCTGAATGCGCGCGCCATCCTTTGGTGCACCTGCCTGATCGGCGCCTCCGGCCTGATCGCCCATGGCCTGGATGTGTGGCTCAATCTCAAGCATGTTTCGGTGATCTTCCTGCCGGCGGTGGTGATCTGCGCCGTGGTGTGGGGCATGCTGGCTTCGATCCTGGCGGTTTTGCTGACACTGGCAGCCACCAGTTTCTTCTTCTACGAGCCGGTGCCGAATTTCCGCGTGGACGACCCACGCGAATTCCTCGATCTGGTGATCTTCACCCTGGTGGGCATAGCGATGAGCCAGATGGCGGCCTTTGCGCGCCAACAGGCCATGGCGGCCCGCCGCCGTGCCGACGACATGGCCCGGCTGCAAAGCCTGAGCCGCAAACTGGCCGATGCCGCCGAGCCGCAGGCAATCGCCAATGCCATCGTGGAGCAGGCGCGGGGCAAAGCTTCGGCCAACCTGTATGAACCGCAGGCCGGACTGCTGGCGCTGGTGGCCTCGGAAGGGCCGGAGCGCCCGGCCATGGTTGAGGCTCAGCGCCATTGGGCCGGTTTCCTGCAAACCAAGGATGGGCGCAAACAAAGCCAGGGCGATGGCTGGAGCTTTCACCTGCTGCATATCGGCCAGCCGCTGAACCAGGGCGGCGAAGCGCTTGGCATGCTGGCCTTGCAGGATGATGCCGAGGCTCAGCCCGCCTTCCTGGCCGCTTTGCTGGATCAGGCGGCATCGGCCCTGCATCGCGGCCATCTGGCCGCCGCAATGGAAGACAGCCGCGTGGAACGCCGCACCAAGCGCCTGCGCGAAGCGGTGATCGATGCCATCAGCCACGACCTGCGCACGCCGCTGGCCGCCATCATGGGGGCCGCCTCCACCCTGGAAAGCTTCGGCACGCTTTGCGGCGAGGCCGAACGCGCCGAGTTGCTGGACAGCATCCGCGAACAATGCCTGCGGCTGGATTCAAACTTCGCCAAGCTGCTGGACCTGTCGCAGATCCGCGCCGGCGAATTATTGCCGAAATCCGAAAGCGTGGAACTGGCCGATCTGGTGCAGGCCGCCCTGCATCACGGCGCACATATGCTGCGGGCGCATCGCCTGGAAGTGGCGCTGCCGATGACCCTGCCGCTGCTGACGGTGGATAGCCTGATGCTGCAGCATGCGCTGGATAACCTGCTGGAAAATGCCGCCAAATATTCACCGCCGGGCAGCATCGTGCGGATCGGCGCGCATCAGGATGACGGCAGGGTGATTCTGGATGTGAGCGATCGCGGCATCGGGATCAATGCCGCCGATATGGAACGCATCTTCGAACCGTTTCACCGCGCCGAACATCCGCCCGATGGCGAAGCGATTGCGCCGCGCCCGCCCGGCAAGGGGCTTGGCCTGGCGATTGCCCGCGCCTTCGTGGAGGCCAATGGCGGCAGCCTGCAGGCAATCAGCGAAGGCGAAGGCCGGGGCGCGACCTTCCGCATCATATTGCCGGTCAGTGCGATTCATGGGAGCGAAGCATGAGCGAGACGCGCACCAGGATTCTGGTGGTGGACGACGAAGTGGCGATCCGGCGCTTCCTGCGCACCGGCCTGGGCGTGCATGGTTTTGCGGTGAGCGAGGCGGAAAGCGGCGCCACGGCCTTGCAGCAGGCCACCATCGTTCTGCCCGATCTGATCGTGCTGGATCTGCAACTCGGCGACATGGACGGGCTGGATGTGCTGGCCCGCCTGCGCGAATGGAGCAGCGTGCCGGTTTTCATCCTGTCGGTGCGGGCCCGCGAAACCGAGAAGGTGCGCGCTTTCGAACTCGGCGCCGACGATTATATCGTAAAGCCTTTCGGCATGGCGGAATTCGTAGCGCGGGTGAAATCCGCCTTGCGCCGCCGGCAGAATCTGCAAGAGGCAGAGCCGATGGTGACATTGGGCGATTTGAGCGTCGATCTGGCGCATCGCATCGTTACCATGCGGGGCCAGATGGTGAAGCTGTCGCCGATGGAATACAAATTATTGAGCCATCTGGCGCGCCATAGCGGCAAGGTGCTGACCCATGATCAACTGCTGCGCCATGGCTGGGGCGCCGAGCATGTGGGCGATGTGCATTATCTACGCATCTTCATGCGCAAGCTTCGCCGCAAGATCGAACCCGATCCCACCAGGCCGCGCTATATCGCCACCGAACTGGGCGTGGGCTATCGCCTGCTGAATGCCGAGCAGGAACTCACCCTGGTGACAGCCGAGGATTAGCCGGCGTTCAATCCAGGCCGGGTTTGCTGCTGCGCAGGCTTTTCACCGCGCCGCGCCTGGCCTTGCCATCCATGCGGCGCTGCTTGGAACCCTTGGTGGGCTTGGTGGGCCGGCGCGGCACCGGCGGCTTGGCGGCGGCGCGGATCAACGCAACCAGCCGCTCGATCGCCTCTGCCTTGTTGCGCTCCTGGCTGCGCTGGGTTTGCGCGGTAATCACCAAAACGCCGTCATTGGTCAGGCGCTGGCCGGCCAGCGGAATCAATCGCGCCTTCACGGCTTCCGGCAATGACGGCGAGTTGGCCACATCGAAGCGCAATTGCACGGCGCTGGACAGCTTGTTCACATTCTGCCCGCCCGGGCCCGAGGCTCGGATGAAGCTGAGTTGAATCTCGCTATCGGCGAGATGAATCGAGCGCGTCACCGTGATCATGGCGTCAAATTAGTCAGCGCAGCGTATGGGTGCAAGCGAAGTTCTGCTTTCGACCATGCCGTTTACCGCAAACGAACAAAAAAGGGCGATGCCGCTAACATTTGCCCATTTCGGCCATTCCGGTTTGCGATGCTGGAATCATCGGGTTATCCTCGCCACGCAAACATAAAACTTCATCGCCCAACTTCGGGCTTCAGGCCGGTTAGCCATAACCGGGTTGGATCGGCGTTTTTCGACTGCGTATTCATGAGGGGAGACCAGATATATGTCGGCAACCGAGGAATTTTCCGCAATCAATGCGGCCAAGGCAGATTTCAGCAGCATCTATGTGCAGCCTGATCCGCGCAGTTATTTTCGCACCCTGGGGGCATTGGGCTACAGCATTCCGCATCTGGCACGGCCGATCTTCGAACAATTGATCGAAGCCCGCCAGCGCGCCAAGGGCGGACCGATCACCGTGCTGGATCTCGGCTGTTCCTACGGCATCAATGCCGCCTTGATGAAATATCGCGTGAGTTACGATCAGCTTACCGAACGCTATGATAGCCTGGGCCACCAGCCGCTGGAGCCCGCGCAATTGCTGGAGATGGACCGGCATTACTACGCTTCCTGGCCGAAGCGCCGCGACATCACCGTGATCGGCCTGGATATCTCCGAACCCGCCATCCGCTATGCGCAAGGCTGCGGCATGCTGGATATCGGTTTTGCCGCCGACCTGGAGAATCAGGCGGTGCCGCCCGAAATGGCGGCCGCCCTGGCCAAGGTGGACTTGATCGTTTCCACCGGCTGCGTGGGATATGTGACGCAAAAGACCTTCGAGAAGCTGGCGCTTTGCGCAGCCGGAAACGCGGCAGGAATGGCGCCCTGGGTGGCCTCTTTCGTGCTGCGCATGTTCGATTACGGCGAGATCGCCGCCACCTTGCAGCAATATGGGCTGGTGACGGAGAAGTTCGAGGGCGCCAGCTTCGTGCAGCGCCGCTTCCGCGACGAGGAGGAAATGCGCGGCACGCTGGATGCCCTGGCGCAACGCGGCATCAGCCCCACCGCCAAGGAAGCCGAGGGGCTGTTCCATGCCGAACTCTTCTGCTCGCGCCCGGAAGCGGAAATCCGCCGCAGCCCAATCAACAAGCTGGTTTCGGTGAGCAGCGGCATGAACCGCAATTACGGCCGCCGGCCGCGCCTGAGCACGCCGCGCGCGGCAAGCAAGCCGAAATCCGCCAATGCCGGCAAAGCCATGCCGCGTCTGGGCCGCAACGCGGCCGAGTAGCGCCTAGAGCAGGGCTTTCAACATCAGATAGCTGCCCAGCAGCAGCAGGCCACCGAAGAAGGCGCGCCGGAAAGCCAGCGCGCCTATCCGGCTGCGCAAAGCCTGGCCCAGCAGCATACCGCCCAGAGCCGGCAGCAGGGCAAGCAGCGATGCGCCGGCCTGCGGCATGCGGAAATCGCCCTGCCAGAGCAAGGCGGCGGCCAGGGCCAGCGTGGATATCTGGAACGACAGGCCAAGCGCCTGCACCAAGTCATCCCGCTGTAAACGCAAGCCTTGCAGATAGGGCACCGCCGGCAGCACGAATACTCCGGTGAGGATGGTAACCGCGCCGGTGGACAGGCCCACCAACGGCCCGGCCCAGCCTTCCTGCCGCGCCGGCACAGCAAGCTGGATGGCCAGCAGCCCCAGGCCGGCATAAACGAACAACGCCAGGCCGAGCAGCGGCGTGGCCCAGGCTGCGCCGCCGAGCGGAAACCAGGCCGCCGCAAGCAGGGTGCCCACAACAATACCGGCCAGCATCGGCCAAAGCCTGCGGATGAGGCCACGCAGGTCGGGCCCGATCAGCAATTGCCACAAATTGGTGACCAGGTTGGGTATCAGCAGCAGCGCCGCCGCTTCCAGCGGGGCCAGCATCAACCCCAGCAACCCAACGGAAATGGTGGGCAGGCCGAGCCCGATCACGCCTTTCACGAAGCCTGCCAGCAGCAGCACGGCAAAAGCGAAAAACAGCAAAGCGGGCGTATCGAGCCCTGGAAAAACGGCAAGCATGCTGCCCCCCTTGAGACGATCAACATTCTATACCCGGCAGGCCGTGGCAATGCTTCGGTATTGACCAAAGCATTGCGGCCCAGGATATGCCCCCAAGATATCTCCGACAGATAGCAGCCCCGGCCCTTGGCATAGCGATTGCAACACCCCATCTGGATTCAGAATGGCCTTTGCCATCTGGTATCCCAGGGAGGATCACCATGCCCACCGCCTCGCCAGGATTCGTGCCTGGTGGTGTTTTCGACATTGCGCCAACGGCCAGCGGCGCATTGGACGGATTGCGCTTTGCGGTGAAGGATCTGATCGATGTGGCCGGTCGGGTTACCGGCGGCGGCAATCCCGATTGGGCCTCTTTGCGACCGCCGGTGGCCGATCACGCCCCCGTGGTTGCGCGCCTATTGGCAGCCGGTGCGCGATTGGTGGGCAAAACCATCACAGATGAGCTGGCTTTCAGCCTGGAAGGCGAGAATGCCCATTACGGTACGCCGCCCAATCCGCGTTGCCCCGGGCGGTTGCCCGGCGGCTCCTCCAGCGGCTCGGCTTCGGTGGTGGCGGCCGGCCTGGCGGATTTCGCGCTGGGCACCGATACCGGCGGGTCTGTGCGGGTGCCGGCCAGCTTTTGCGGTCTGTATGGCTATCGCCCCAGCCATGGCCGCATTCCGCTGGATGGCGTGCTTCCCTTCGCGCCGAGCTACGACACCGTGGGCCTGCTGGCGCCGGATGCCGCCATCCTAGCCGCCGCCGGCAGGCTGCTGCTGGGCAATGCAGGCATAACCGCAACACCGATCCGCCGCCTGTTTTGGGCCCAGGATGCCTATGCTTTGCTGCCGCCCGCGATTGCCGCCGCCCTGCCAAAATACGGCGAAGCCACAAGCGTGTATGAAGGCCAGGAAGCTGTGCTGCTGGAAGCCTATCGCGTGCTGCAAGGCGCAGACATAAAAGCTTCGCTGGGATCGTTGATCAGCAGCGTGCGGCCGCGTTTCGGCCCCGCCATCGCGCCGCGCTTTGCCGATGCGCTGGCGATCGGCGACGCACAGGCCGCCGAATATCGACCGCTGCGCCTGGCCTTTGCCGCCAGATTGCGGGCAATGCTGCCGCCGGGCACCGCCTTGCTGCTGCCCAGCGCACCGGGCCCCGCACTGACCCTGAACAGCCCGGCAGATGCCATCGCAGATTTCTATCGCAAGGCACTCACGCTCTGCTGTGTGGCAGGCCATGCCGGCCTGCCTGCCATCAGCCTGCCACTGGCCACCTGGCAGGATTGCCCGCTGGGGCTGAGCATCCTGGCGGGCCCGGGCCAGGACGAAGCCTTGTTGGATTTCGCCCTGCATGGATTTTAGCGCCCATCGAGCGCCCGGGCCCTGGAACCGCCCTGCTATCTCTCGATATCCTGGCCAAGGCCCCTATATAGGCTAACCACAGGTTCAAACGCAGAGGCAGGGCAGAGCGGCCATGGCTGATATTTCGATTCTCGATCTGGTGCGGGTGACCCAGGAAACCGATGCCGGCGGCGCTTTGCGCAACAGCCGCGACCTGGCAGCCCATGCCGAGGATTGGGGCTATCAGCGATTCTGGGTGGCCGAGCATCACAACATGGCCGGCATCGCATCCGCCGCCACCTCGGTGGTGATCGGCTATATCGCCGGCGGCACCAAGAAGATCCGTGTGGGCGCCGGCGGCATCATGCTGCCCAACCATGCACCGATGGTGATCGCCGAGCAATTCGGCACCCTGGCACGGCTTTATCCCGGCCGCATCGATCTGGGATTGGGCCGCGCACCCGGCACCGACCAGCTCACCCTGCGCGCCTTGCGCCGCGATCCTGAAAGCGCCGATCGGTTTCCGCAGGATGTGCTGGAATTGCAGGCCTTCCTGGCCCCGCCGCAGCCGGGCCAGCGCATCGCCGCCGTGCCCGCCGCCGGCACCAATGTGCCGTTATGGATTCTGGGGTCCAGCACGTTCGGCGCCATGCTGGCCGCCGAGCTGGGCCTGCCCTATGCCTTCGCTTCGCATTTCGCGCCGGGGCAATTGCTGGATGCGCTGGCGATCTATCGCGCCCGCTTCAAACCCTCGGAACAACTGGATCGGCCCCATGCCATGGCGGGCATCAACATCATCGCCGCCGACAGCGATGCGGAAGCCAGGCGGCTGGCCACCACGCAGCAGATTTCCATCACCAATATCTTCCGCGGCGCACGCGGCCTTAGCCATCCGCCCATCGACGATATCGAAAGCTTCTGGAGCCCGGCGGAAAAGGCCGAGGTGAAGCGCTGGCTGGCCCGCTCGGTGGTGGGCAATCCGGCAACCGTGCGCGATGGTATCAAGGCTTTCGTGGCGGAAACCGGCGTGGATGAATTGATGATCGTGTCTGACATCTACGACCATAAGGCCCGGCTACGGTCTTATGAATTGATCGCCGAGGCCCATGCCGGCCTGAGGGCAGCAGCCTGAAGGCGGCAGCATGAATCAGGCCAGCACCCCGCTTGTCGGCATAAAAATCCTCACGCTATAATCGGTCAGGCGCCAGATCGTATAACAGGCGCGTGGGAGAGAAGCGTGTCCGATCAGCCGATAAAATTACCGCCGCGCCCCAATAAAATTCCCTTCGCCGCCGACCTGCTGGCAGGCAATACCGTGCTGATTTCCGGCGCTGGCGGCGGGCTGGGCGGCGCCACCGCGCGGCTGGCCGGCAAACTGGGCGCACAGGTGGTGCTGGTGGGCCGCACCGAGGCCAAACTAGACGCCGTGCGCGCCGAAATCGAAGCCGCAGGCGGCAAGGCGGTTTGCCGCAGTGTGGATGTGCGCAATCGCACCGAGGTGGATACGCTTTATGCCTGGCTGAACGATACGCTGGGCCCGCCGGATATCCTGGTGAATTCCGCCGGCGGACAGTTTCCGCAAGCCGCCATCGATTATTCCGAAAAAGGCTGGAATGCCGTTATCAACACCAACCTGAACGGCACATTCCACATGATGCAGGCCGCAGCCCGGCTGTGGCGCGATACCAAACATCCCGGCTCGATCGTGAATGTGGTGGTAGAGCCGCGCGGCCTGCATGGCGTGGCGCATACCCTGGCGGCGCGCTCGGCGGTGATCGCGTTTTCCAATGCCGTATCGGTGGAATGGGGGCCGCTGGGCATCCGCGTCAATTGCGTGGCGCCCGGCCTGGTGCGCACCGATGGCTGGAAAGTCTATTCGCCGGAAGCCGTGGCCAGCTACATGCGCTGCAACCCGCTGATGGATGTGGGCAGCGCCGAGGAGATCGCCGAAGCCTGCATCTATGTTGCCAGCCCGGCCGCCAGCTACATGACCGGCGCGGTGATCACCATCGACGGCGGCTCGCAGCATTGGGGCGAAATCTGGACCACCGGCAAGCCGGACTATTTCCGCAATCCGTGAAGGCTTCCGAAACGGCCGCCGGCATGCTTCGATAGCGGCATGACATCGCGCCTGCTCTTCATCCCCTTCGCCGCCCGCTCGGAACTTGCCGGCAGTATCAGCCTGGCCAGCGCGCGCTATCGCGCCGCCCTGCCCGCCCAGGCGTTGAACGAAATGGGTATCGCTGCCGCGCTGGCCGATTACAGCGGCGTGCAACAATCCGGCCTGGCAGAAGCCGACTGCATCGTGATCATGCAGCCCAAGGAGCAGATGCTGGCGCCCAGCCAGGGCCGCGATTACTGGCCCAGGCTGTTCGATTTCATCGCGCGCCACCGCAAGGCTGGCAAACGCGTGGCTTTGGATGTATCGGACCTGAAAGTCGGCCCCGGCTATCGTGCGCATCTAGCGGCCCGCACAGGCGACCAGGCGGCAATAGCGGCGGAAGCTCTGTATCGCAGGCTTTGCCTGAGCGTTGATCTACTGGTGGCGCCCACGCCGGCTTTAGCCGATCTGCTGCGCGATGCATTGGGCCATGAAGCACCGAAGGTGATCGCCATTCCCGATCCGGTGGAAGTGGCGCGCCGGAAGCCGCGCTTCGCGCCCGGTGCCGTGCCGCGCCTGCTGTGGTTCGGCACGTTCGGCAGCCATGCCGATGCCTTGCGCAAGCTGCTGCACGACGATCTGGCAAAACTCGACCGGCCGCTAAATCTCCTGCTGCTCTGCGAGGCCTTGCCGGCGGATATCCTGCAAAGCCTGCAAACGCCGCAGATAAACCTGCGCGCGGAAAACTGGTCGTTGCCGGCGCTGGAAGCTGCATTGAACGATTGCGATGCCGTGCTGCTGCCGTTCAATGCCGAGGATGCGCTGGTGGCAGGCAAGAGCAACAACCGCGCCTTGCAAGCCTTGCAGGCCGGGCGGTATTTCCTGGCGCATGACATCGCCAGCTATCGGGATTTGGCCGCCTATGGGTATGTCGGCCCGCAACTAGGCCAAGCCCTGCTTGCAGCATTGCACGATCCCGCCGCCATCCCGCCGCGCATCGCCGCCGGCCAAACGATGATCGACGCGCATTACATGCCCGAGGCCGTGGCGCGGCTTTGGGCGGCGCTGCTTTAGCTGCTCAACACGCGCGTCACAGCTTTTTTCCAGCCGCCGAGCAAGGCTTCGCGCTGGCCGTTGGTCATGCGCGGTTCGAAGCGGCGCTCGCAGCGCCAGGCATAACCGACCGCATCCAGGCTGGCATAAACGCCGGTGGCAAGGCCGGCGAGATAGGCCGCGCCAAGCGCTGTGGTTTCGATCACCCTGGGGCGTTCGACCGGGATATTCAGCATGTCGGCCAGGAACTGGCAGAGCCAGTCATTCGCCACCATGCCGCCATCCACGCGCAGCGCCGTGGGAGAAGATGCGCCATCGGCGGCCATGGCATCGGTCAGATCGCGGGTTTGATAAGCGACGGCTTCCAGCATGGCGCGCGCGATATGCGCCGCCGATGAATCGAGCGTGAGGCCGAGGATGGCACCGCGCGCCTGCGCATCCCAATAGGGCGCACCGAGGCCGACGAAAGCCGGCACTACATAAACGCCATGGCCATCGGGCACGGATGCCGCAAGGGCGGCGGTTTCGGCCGCGTTGCTGACGATCTTGAGCTTATCGCGCAGCCACTTCACGCCGGCGCCGGCAATGAAAATCGAACCCTCCAGGGCATAGCTGGTTTTGCCATTCAGCCGATAGGCCACGGTGGTGAGCAAGCGATGCTGCGACTGCACGGCGCGCTCGCCGGTATTGACTAGGGCGAAACAGCCAGTGCCGTAGGTGCTTTTCATCATGCCGGGCTGGAAGCAGGCCTGGCCCACGGTTGCGGCCTGCTGGTCGCCGGCCATGCCGGTGATCGGAATCGACGCCCCGAGGATATCGGGCGCGAGCGCACCGAATTCGCCGCTGCAATCCAGCACACGCGGCAGGATGGCGCGCGGCACGCGGAACAGCCGGCAGAGTTCGTCATCCCAATCCTGGCGATGGATATCGAACAGCATGCTGCGCGAGGCATTGGTGGCGTCCGTCGCGTGCACCTGGCCAGCCGTCAGGCGATTGAGCAGAAAGCAATCGATGGTGCCGAAGCAAAGCTCGCCGCGCTCGGCCCGCGCCCGTGCGCCGGGCACATGATCGAGAATCCAGGCGATCTTGGTGGCAGAAAAATACGAATCGATCAGCAGGCCGGTCTTGCCCTGCACCAGTTCCGTCGCGCCAGCATCGCGCAAGGCCTTGCACAGATCGGCGGTGCGACGATCCTGCCACACGATGGCGCGATGGATCGGCTGGCCGCTGGCGCGTTCCCACACCACAGTGGTTTCGCGCTGATTGGTGATGCCGATGGCGGCGATATCCTGCGGTCGCAACTTGGCCGCCGCCAGAGCTTCACGCAAAACGGTCTGCACATCGCGCCAGATATCTTCCGGATCATGCTCCACCCAGCCATCGGCGGGGTAATGCTGCGGGAATTCGCGTTGTGCCAGGCCTTTGATATCGCCCTCGGCATCAAACACGATGGCGCGGCTGGATGTGGTGCCTTGATCTATGGCGATGACGTGACGCGCAGTCATTATGCTACACAGCCTTGCGGCTTCACCTTGCGCTCAACGCTGGCCGGGAATTTCGCCAGCTTCTCGGCCGGGCGAACCGGGCGGCGAAGCAACTCGCCGCCACAATTGGGGCAGCGGCCCGACAGCGTACCCGTGGCGCAATCGGCGCAGAAGGTGCATTCGAACGAACAGATCATCGCCGCCCGGCTATCGGGTGGCAGATCAGTGCCGCAGCATTCGCAGCAGGGGCGCAATTCCAGCATGGCATCCTCCCTTGATTGGGCGGATGCTAGCAAGGCGGCATAGCCGACGGAAGAGCTTACTGCTTCAGTCCGCCGGCCTTGAGTACGAAATCGGCCACTTCGGCCACGCCGTTCTGGGCCTTGAGATTGGAGAAGATGAAGGGCCGGGCGCCGCGCATCTTGCGGGCATCGCGGTCCATCACGTCCAGCGAGGCACCGACCAGCGGGGCAAGATCGATCTTGTTGATCACCAGCAGATCCGAGCGCGTGATACCCGGGCCGCCCTTGCGCGGAATCTTGTCGCCGGCCGAAACGTCGATCACATAGATGGTGATATCGGCGAGTTCCGGGCTGAACGTGGCGGCCAGATTATCGCCGCCGCTTTCCACGAAAATCACATCCAGGCCGGGAAACCGCTTTTGCATATCGGCCACGGCGGCAAGATTGATCGAAGCATCCTCGCGGATGGCGGTATGCGGGCAGCCGCCGGTTTCCACGCCCATGATGCGCTCGGGCACCAGGGCGCCGGCACGGGTGAGGAATTCGGCATCTTCCTTGGTGTAGATGTCGTTGGTAACGACGGCGATATTCCAGTCTTCGCGCATGTGGCGGCAGAGCCGTTCGACCAGGGCGGTCTTGCCCGAGCCGACCGGGCCGCCGATGCCTACGCGCAGGGGAGTTTTTTCGGTCATGAGCGGAACAGCCTCGTATATTGCGTTTCGTGACGCATGGAACACCAATCCACCATCGGCGCCGCCGTGGCAAGCCTTGCCATATCCTGTTCGAGCGCCCGCAGCACCAGGGCATCCACCAGGGGCGCCAAAGCCGCCAGCGCCTTCTGGCCATCGGTCTGGCCCAAAGGCACGATGCGCACGGCGGCCGAAATCAGATTAGCGGCGAAGGCATGCAGATAACCGCCGATCAGCGGCGCGATACTGATGCCATAGGCCGCGCCGGCCACACCCAGCGCAACCGGCAGGGCCACACCGCGATCCTGCCGGCGCGCGGCAAAATCCTCCAGCCATGGATGCGGCCAGGCGGCGCGCGTGATGGTGAGGAACGAGCCGCCCTGCTGGCTGCTTTCCAATGCGGTTTCCGCCGTGCCGCGCCAGGCAATGGCGAGATCGGCCAGCGTATCCAAGGCATCGGCATCTTCAGCCATTGCCGCCGCATGGGCCTCGCGCAGCAGCACGGCATCCACCCAGGCCGCGCCATGGGCGAGCAGATGTTGCAACCATGCGATCAATGTAATGCGGTCGCGGATCAACCCGGCTTCGATGGCATATTCCACGCCATGGCTGTAACTGAAAGCGCCGATCGGATAGGCCGGGCTGAGCCAGGCCAACAGGCGATACAGGCCGGCCTGGTCAATCATATTTGTGGGCATGCTTATGGTCGTGGGCATGGTCGCCATGCGCGTGACTATGCCCGCCACCATCATGCGCATGGCTATGCGCAACTCCATCGCCATGATCGTGATAATACGAGCCATGGCCATGGGGATGGCCGGGATCGTGATTATGCTGGCCATAGGCGCCGGCTTCGGGATCGAAGGCGGTTTCCACCTTGCGGACATCGGCACCGAGACCTTTCAGCATATCCACGATCACATGATCATCGCGGATCAGAATCCGCGTGGCCTCGATTTGCGCCGGCAGATGGCGGTTGCCCAGATGCCAGGCCAGACGGGCCAATTCGCCGGGCGAATGGGCGGTGATTTCGATCAGGGTTTCGGGCGCTGCGATCACTTCCACATAACCGCCATCATCCAGCTTCAACCCCTCGCCCTGGCGCAGCACGCGCGCCTCGGCCAGATCGAGCAGGAAATCCAACCCGCCATCGGCCTTCAGTCTTATGCGGCGGCGGAAACGGTCATGATGCGGCAGGGTGATGCTGTCACGTTTCTCCGCCTGCGGCCAACCACCTGCGGCAATCACCTGGTTTGCACGGATCATGGCTCAGAACAAAAAGTAGCGTTGCGCCATGGCCAATTCCTTGGCCGGTTCGCAGGTGAGCAGCTTGCCATCGGCCCGCACCTCGTAGGTTTCGGAATCTACCTCGATATGCGGCTGATAATTGTTATGCACCATATCCTGCTTGCGCACGGAGCGTGTATCGCTTACCCCCAACAGCGGGCGCGACAGGCCGAATTTGCTGGCGATATCCGATTGCAGCCCGGCTTCGGATACGAAGATCACGCTGGATTGCACCATGTTGCGGCCGAAGCTGGCAAACATCGGGCGGTAATGCACCGGCTGCGGCGTGGGGATCGAGGCATTGGGGTCGCCCATCGGGGCGGCGGCAATCGAGCCGGATTTCAGGATCATATCCGGCTTCACGCCGAAAAAGGCCGGCGACCAGATCACCAGATCGGCCAGCTTGCCCACTTCCACCGAACCGACATGCTTGGAAATGCCCTGGGCGAGCGCCACATTGATGGTGTATTTGGCGATATAGCGCTTGGCGCGCATATTGTCGTTGTCGCCAGACTCTTCGGGCAGCCGACCGCGCTGCTTTTTCATCTTGTCGGCGGTCTGCCAGGTGCGGATGATCACCTCGCCCACCCGGCCCATGGCCTGGCTATCCGACGACATCATGGAAAACGCGCCGAGATCGTGCAGCACATCTTCCGCCGCTATGGTCTCGCGCCGGATGCGGCTATCGGCGAAGGCCACGTCTTCCGGGATTTTCTGATCCAGATGGTGGCAGACCATCAGCATATCGAGATGCTCGTCCACGGTGTTGACCGTGTAGGGCATGGTGGGGTTGGTGGAACTGGGCAGCACATTCGGCATGCCCGCCACCTTGATGATATCGGGCGCATGGCCGCCGCCTGCACCCTCGGTGTGGAAAGCATGGATGGTGCGGCCCTTGAAGGCGGCGATGGTGTCTTCCACGAAACCCGACTCATTCAGTGTGTCGGTATGGATGGCCACCTGCACATCAAACCGCTCGGCTACGCTGAGGCAATTATCGATGGCAGCCGGCGTGGTGCCCCAATCCTCATGCAGCTTCATGCCGCAGGCGCCGGCCAGAATCTGCTCTTCCAGCGCGGCGGGCAGCGAGGCATTGCCCTTGGCGAAGAAACCGAGATTCATCGGAAACGCCTCGGCGGCCTGCAGCATGCGCATCAGATGCCAGGGGCCGGGCGTGCAGGTGGTGGCCGACGTGCCCGCCGCCGGGCCGGTGCCGCCACCCATCATGGTGGTGACGCCGGAATACAGCGCTTCCTCGATCTGCTGCGGCGCGATGAAATGGATATGCGCATCGATGCCGCCGGCAGTGATGATCTTGCCCTCGCCGGCAATCGCCTCGGTGCCGGGGCCGATCACGATATCGACGCCGGGCTGTATATCGGGATTGCCGGCCTTGCCGATGGCATGGATGCGGCCATTCTTCAGGCCGATATCGGCCTTCACGATGCCCCAATGATCCAGGATCAGTGCATTGGTGATGACGGTATCGACGGCACCTTCGGCATTGGTGCGCTGGCTCTGGCCCATGCCGTCGCGGATCACCTTGCCGCCGCCGAATTTCACTTCCTCGCCATAAAGCGGCACATTTGCCGAATAGCCATCGGCGCGCGGTTTTCCGGCGGCCACCGGCGGCGTGGCGGTGAAATCCTTTTCCACCTCGATGAATAATTCGGTATCGGCCAGGCGCACCTTGTCGCCCACCGTGGGGCCATACATGCCGGCATAGGCCGAACGGGAAATGCGGTTGACCATGGCTTATGCCTCCGCCTTCAAGCTGCCCTGCACTTCGCCGCGAAACCCGAACACCGCGCGCGCGCCGGCAAACGCCACCAATTGCACGGAGCGGGTCTGGCCCGGCTCGAACCGCACGGCGGTGCCGGCAGGGATATCCAGCCGGCAGCCATAGGCCTTGGCACGGTCGAATTTCAGCGCCGGATTGGTCTCGAAAAAATGATAATGGCTGCCCACCTGGATCGGCCTGTCGCCGGTATTGGCGATATCCAGCGTAACGGTGGGGCGGCCGGCATTCAGTTCGATATCGCCGGGCGGCGTGATGACTTCACCCGGAATGAAGGCACTAGGGATCATGATGCTGCCTCCCTTAGCGGATCGGATGATGCACGGTCACCAGCTTGGTGCCGTCAGGGAAGGTGGCTTCCACCTGGATTTCATGGATCATCTCGGCAATGCCGGGCATCACCTGCTCGCGGGTGATCACCTTGGCCCCTGCCTGCATCAGATCGGCAACGCTGCGGCCATCGCGCGCACCTTCCACCACGTAATCGGTGATCAGGGCCACGGCCTCGGGATGGTTGAGCTTGATACCGCGCTCCAGCCTGCGCCGTGCCACGATGGCCGCCATGGCCACCAGCAGCTTATCTTTCTCGCGGGGCGTGAGATTCATGCGCCCTGGCCTCCCGGTTGCTCGAAACTAGACGGTAAGATAGCCGCGAACCGCCTCGCTATCCATAGCCTCCGCGCCGCCCGACACCACCACCTCGCCGCGCTGCAACAGCACGAAACTATCGGCAAGCGCCCGGGCGAAGTCGAAATACTGCTCCACCAGCACGATGGCCATGGTGCCGCGATTGGCCAATTCGCGGATCACCCGGCCGATATCCTTGATGATGGAGGGCTGGATGCCCTCGGTGGGTTCGTCAAGCAGCAACAGCCGCGGCCGGGTGACCAAGGCCCGCCCGATCGCAAGCTGCTGCTGCTGACCCCCCGAAAGATCGCCGCCCCGCCGGTTGCGCATTTCATGCAAAATCGGAAACAGGGCAAAGATTTCGTCGTCGATACGCTTGTCGGCCCGCTTGAGCGGCGCCATGCCGGTTTCGAGATTTTCCTGCACCGTGAGGCGCGGAAAAATCTCACGGCCCTGGGGCACCATGGCAATGCCGCGCCGGGCCCGCTCATGGGGCTTCAGCTTGGCGATATCCTCGCCTTCCCAGATGATGCTGCCTGAACGCACCGGCTGCAGCCCCACCAGGGCACGCATCAGCGAGGTTTTGCCCACGCCATTGCGGCCCAGCACGCAGGTGATCTTGCCGGCTTCGGCCTTGATGCCTGCATCGCGCAAGGCATGGCTGGCGCCGTAATACAGATTGATGCCGTTGGCTTCGAGCATGGCCTAGCGCCCCAGATAGACTTCGATCACACGTTGATCGTTTTGCACTTGATCCAGGCTGCCTTCGGCCAGCACACGGCCTTCATGCAGCACAGTGACCCGCGCGCCCAGATCGCGCACGAATTCCATGTCATGCTCCACCACCACCAAGGTGCGCTGGCCCACCAGTTGCAAAATCAACTGCGCGGTGGCGGCGGTTTCGGCGTCGGTCATACCGGCCACCGGCTCGTCCAGCAGGATCAACTGCGTGTCCTGTACCAGCAGCATGCCGATTTCCAGCCATTGCTTCTGGCCATGGCTGAGGCTGCCGGCCAGATCGGTGACGCGGCCGCGCAGGCCCACGGTATTCAACGCCCAGGAAATCCGATCCAGCGCCTCGCCATTCAGCCGGCCGAACAACGTGTGCCAGGCCCCGCGCGCGCTTTTCAACGCCAGTTCGAAATTCTCGAACACCGTGAGATTCTCGAACACCGTGGGTTTCTGGAATTTGCGCCCGATGCCCAGATTGGCGATGGCGGTTTCATCCAGCTTGGTAAGGTCGATACGGCCGGCAAACATCACTTCGCCCTGATCGGGCCGGGTTTTGCCGGTGATGATATCCATCATGGTGGTCTTGCCGGCGCCGTTGGGACCGATCACCGTGCGCAATTCGCCCGGCGCCACAATCAGCGACAGGTTGTTGATCGCCTTGAACCCATCGAAAGCGACGCTGACGCCATCGAGATAGAGTTGGCTATCGGATACCCGGGGCTTCTCGGCGATGGTGGGATCCAGGCCGGCCTGCAATTCCTCCTGCATGGCTATTCTCCCCCCGCAGAACCCGGCGCGGGTTTTTTGTCGGCCTCGGCAAAGGCCGCACGCTGGGCCAGCTTGGCCTTCACCTGCCCCACCATGCCCACCACACCCTTGGGGAATAGCAGGGTGGACGCGATGAACAGCGCGCCCAGCACGAACAGCCACAATTCCGGCGCCGCGCCGGTGAGCCAGGTTTTCACCAGATTGATCAACACGCCGCCCAGCATGGCGCCATAAAGCGTGCCGCGCCCGCCCACCGCCACCCAGATGGCGATCTCGATGGAATTGGCCGGCGAGAATTCGCCCGGATTGATGATGCCCACCTGCGGCACATAGAGCGCACCGGCAATGCCGGCCAGCACCGCAGAAAGCGTGAAGGCGAACAGCTTGGCATTGGTGACCGAATAGCCGAAGAAACGCACCCGGCTTTCGGCATCGCGCACCGCCAGCAATACGCGGCCCAGCTTGGACAGCGTGACAAAGCGGCAGAGCAGGAAACACAGGCCCATCGCCACCACGGACGCGATATAGAGCCCGATCCGGGTATCGGGCGACTGCACCGGAAAGCCCAGGATTTCCTTGAAATCGGTAAGGCCGTTATTGCCGCCGAAACCCATATCGTTGCGGAAGAAGGCCAGCATCAGCGCGAAGGTGAGCGCCTGGGTGACGATGGAGATGTAAACCCCGGTGACGCGGGATCGGAAGGCGAACCAGCCCAGCACCAGCGCCAGGATGCCCGGCGCCAGCACCACCATCAGCATGGCAAACGGGAAGCTGTCGAAGCCATACCAATACCAGGGCAGTTCCTTCCAGTTCAGGAACACCATGAAATCGGGCAATTCGGCATTGCCATAAACGCCGCGACTGCCGATCTGCCGCATGAGATACATGCCCATGGCATAGCCGCCCAGCGCGAAGAAAGCGCCGTGGCCCAGGCTGAGAATGCCGGCATAGCCCCAAACCAGATCCAGGCTGAGCGCCAGGATGGCATAGCAGGCATATTTGCCAAGCAGCGGGATCAGGTAATCCGGCAGATGGATTGCGCTGGTCTTGCCGGGCAGCAGGTTGAGCAGCGGCACCAGCACGATCAGGATGAAGCCGACGGCAAGGAACACCGCCCAGCCACGGCGATCGAGCAGCGGCGCCGGCTTGGCGAGAGGAAGCAGATCGTCACGCACGCCTATTCTCCTTAAGCATCGGCCGAACGGCCCTTGGCGGCGAACAGGCCGCGCGGCCGCTTCTGGATGAACAGGATGATTGCCACCAGCACCACAACCTTGCCCAGCACGGCACCGGCCACCGGCTCGAGAATCTTGTTGATCACGCCCAGCGACATGGCCCCCACCAGAGTGCCCATCAGGCTGCCCACGCCGCCGAACACCACCACCAGGAAGCTATCCACGATGTAGATTGTACCGAGATTGGGCGACACATTGCCGATCTGGCTGAGCGCCACACCGCCCATGCCCGCAATGCCGGAACCGAGCGCGAAGGTGAGCGCATCCACCCGCGCCGTGGGAATGCCCATCACGCTGGCCATGGCGCGGTTCTGGGTGACGGCACGCATATGCAAACCGAATTCCGTGCGGCGCAGGATCAGCGCGATCAGGCCCAGCACCAGGAAGCAGAACACGATGATGATCAGACGGTTCCAGGTGATATCGAAGCCGCCGATCAATTCGAAGGAGCCGGTCATCCAACTGGGATTGGCCACTTCCTTGTTGGGCGCGCCGAACACGCTGCGCACCGCCTGCTGCAACATCAGGCTGATACCCCAGGTGGCCAGCATGGTTTCCAGCGGACGGCCATAGAGGAAGCGGATCACGCCGCGCTCGATGCCCACGCCCACGGTTGCGGCCACCAGGAAAGCCACCGGCAGCGCCGCCACCAGATAAAGATCGAACAGGTTGGGCGGCAGGAAGGCACGGAAGATTTCCTGCACCACATAGGTGCTGTAGGCGCCCAGCATGATCATTTCGCCATGGGCCATGTTGATCACGCCCATCACGCCGAAGGTGATGGCCAGACCGATGGCGGCCAGCAACAGAACCGAACCCAGGCTGATGCCCTGGAACAGGTTGGCCACCCAGCCGATCACGGACAGCTTGCGCTGCACGGATTTCAGCCCGGCCTCGAGCGCGGCCTTCACATCGGCATCCTGCTCCTGCGCCAAACGCCCCTGCAGCAGCGAACGCACCTGCAGATCGGTGGCGCCAGACAAGGTATCCACCGCGGCGATCTTGCGATTCTTGTCGGTAGCGGGATCGGCCAGATCGGCGGCGGCCAGCGCGCGGCCCATGGTCGCCTTGGCGGCGGCATTGGTTTCCTTCGGCCAGATCTCTCGCAACAATGCCACCGCATCGGGCGTGGCATTGCCGAGCAAGGCGCGGGCGGCATCGCGGCGCAGGCCGGCATCGGGGCTGAGCAGGCCCAGGCGGGCCACGGATTCGCGCAGCGCGATGCGCAGATTGTTGTTCACCACCACGGGATCGAGTTCGGCATTGCTGGCATTGCCGGCTGATTCCAGGGTGGTAGCCAGCAGCAGGCTCTGCTCGTTACCGCTGCGTTCGGCGATCACCACGGCACCATCCGTCTTGCGCGTGAACAGGCGGCCATCGGCCAGTGCGCGCAACACCGGCACGGCGCGCGGGTCGCTCAAGCCCGTGAGATATTCAATCGCCTTGCCCTTGGCGGCAAAGCTATCGGCGATCAGGCCATTCACGGCGGCGGCGAAATCGGCCGGCGTATCATCCTTGGCTTCAGCGGAAACCCCAGCGGCGGCCAGTTCGGCCTTCACGCTATCGTCCAATGCAATGGCCTCGATATCGGCGGCCTTCAGCATATCTTCAACATCGCCGGTGGCGGCGTTGGTGATCACGAAATCATCGCCATCCGGCTCGGCGATCACCACCGCATCATCGGACAGGCGTTTATAGAGTTTGCCCTGCATCAGGGCGGCAAGCGCGGCTTTGGCCTTGTCGTCGTCGCTGGCAGCCAGCGCGGTTGCAGCGGCCTTGGGGTCCGAGCCGATCAGGCCCGACAACGCATCTGCCAAGGATTGTGCGCGGGACGATGCCGGGTTCGCCAAGGCGGCAAAAAGCACAAATCCCAGAACAAGCAAATAGCGGGTAAGCAAATGGCGACGGACTGGCAGCATGCGACTCTGGGCCACGGCGGTTACTCGCATCTTGTGTCAGTTCTAGTCCGGAGGCTGCTTTCGCGGCATCCTCTCCCCGCATGATATCGGGGAGAGGCGCCGCAAGAGCGTTACGCTATGCGATCAGTTGAACTTCGGCTTTTCGCAATTGCCGCAAACCCAGGGATAGGTCCAGTCGGCGGTCAGCTTGGCGCTTTCCGGGATGAACTTGGACCAGGCATCGGCCTTCACCGGGCCCTTGGTCTTCCACACCACGTTGAACTGGCCATCGGGGCGGATTTCGCCGATATAGACCGGCTTCGACAGGTGATGGTTGGTGTTCATCACCGAGACGAAACCGCCCGGCGCACGCACCTTTTGGCCATACATGGCCTGACGCACGGCATTCACATCGGCAGTGCCGGCCTGCTGCACGGCCTGGGTCCACATCTTGAAGCCGATATAGGTGGCTTCCATGGGATCGTTGGTCACGCGCTTCGGGCTCTTGATGAAGGTCTGCCACTGCTTGATGAAGGCATCGTTCACCGGGCTCTTCACCGACTGGAAGTAATTCCAGGCGGCCAGATGGCCGACGAGGTTGGAGGTGTCGATACCCGCCAGTTCTTCCTCACCCACCGAGAAAGCCACCACCGGGATGTCGGACGCCTTGATGCCCGCATTGGCCAGTTCCTTGTAGAACGGCACATTGGCGTCGCCGTTGATGGTCGAAACCACGGCGGTCTTCTTACCAGCGGCGCCGAACTTCTTGATGTCGGCCACGATGGTCTGCCAGTCGGAATGACCGAACGGCGTGTAGTTGATCATGATGTCTTCCTGCTTGACGCCCTTGGACTTCAAGAAGGATTCCAGGATCTTGTTGGTGGTGCGCGGATAGACGTAGTCGGTGCCCGCCAGAACCCAGCGCTTCACCTCGCCGCCTTCCTTGCTCATCAGGTATTCCACGGCCGGAATCGCCTGCTGGTTCGGCGCGGCGCCGGTGTAGAACACATTGCGCGAGCTTTCCTCACCCTCGTATTGCACGGGGTAGAACAGCAGGCTGTTCAGCTCTTCGAACACCGGCAGCACCGACTTGCGGCTCACCGAGGTCCAGCAGCCGAACACCACCGAAACCTTCTCCTTAGAGATCAGCTCGCGGGCTTTTTCGGCAAACAGCGGCCAGTTGGAGGCCGGATCGACCACCACGGCTTCCACCTTCTTGCCGAGCAGGCCGCCCTTCTTGTTGAGATCGTCCACCATCATCAGGACCGTGTCCTTCAGGGTGGTTTCCGAAATCGCCATGGTGCCGCTCAGCGAATGCAGCACACCGACCTTGATGGTGTCCTGCGCTTGCGCCACGCCGGCGAAACCGGCGACGGCCAAGCTTACCGCCGCGACTGTTTTCAGGAAGCGTCCCATGTATTCCCTCTCCTGTGGTATGCCGTGCCCCCCCGGGCCCGGCCAACGGGATTGGGAAACGCAAGGGCCATGCCAAGCCGGAGAAATCCGCCCGCCTCATCTTCAAAAGCCAGCTAGAGTCTTGATTTCGCAGTCGCAAAAAACGATTCCCATGCAACCGTCTCACAGCTGTGGATTGCTTGAACTGGGACAGTCATGCTCGGCTGCCGCATAAATTGTGGTCTATTATTAGGCCAGACAGTTTTGTTATGTTTAAATTTTAATCACAGACTGCCAACTGTATGGAAAACAGGCATTTGGTGTGAAAGATGAGTCAGCGCAGCCATAACCTGGGCATCGCCTGAGCCCAGCCGGCCAAGCTGCGCAGATGGCTCCAGGCCAAGCCGAAGGCCTGCCGCAGCATGGCCGGGTCTGGCCCCAGCATGCGCACCAGCAACAATCCACCGATCCGGGTTGCGGCACAGCGCACGGCCAAACCCTCGAATCCGGCGCGCAAATTCTCCAGCGCCGCCAACTGCGCCGCCTCGTCCAGACCGGCACAGAGAATGCTGCCCTGGGCCCGGGCACCATCGAAACCGGCGGGATGGCCCAACACGGCCGGAATATCGCCATCCAGGCCCAAGCGATCGGTCCAGATCAAACGACCTGCCCGAAATACCTGCCAATGATCGAACAACCGGCCCTGGCTGAAGCTTTCGCCCCGCGCCACCCGGCCGAATACGGTGATATCCCCCACCAGGGCCCAGGGCCCTGCCATGCCGGCCTGGTCCGCCAGATGGATATCGAAGCTGCGATGCAGCCGGGCGCCATCGAACAGGATGGTTTCCTGCGGCAACCATTCCACCCGGGCGCCGGATTGCACCTCCAGCCGCTGGGTGAGACGGGTATCGGCATCATTGCTGGCCGAGCGGTAAACCTTTTCGGCGGCCTGGGCCATCACCATCAGGCTGGCATCGGCCTCGGCGGTGATATCCAGCCGCAGCCGGTCGCCACCGGTCAGGCCGCCCGAAGTGGTGAGCAGCACCATGCAGGCGGCCTCGCCGGGCTCTGGCCTTGGCTGCAATGCACGGCCGGGACTGGCCTGATAAAGGTCCGCCAGCCGGGCGCCGCCTTCCGCAATCGGCCCAGCCTTGAAGCGCGCCAGCACCGCGCCATCGCCGCGCTCCAGTTTGATCTGCTCGCTATCGCCCATCAGCGCAGGCGTCAATCGAACAGGTCGGGCTGCTCGGCCAGCATGGGATGTTCGATATCCTTGGGCGACAAGGTGGCATCGGCGGCGCGTACCGGCCAAGCGATGCCCAGCGCCGGATCCTTCCAATTGATGCCGCGTTCATTGAGCGGATCATAAAAGGTCGAGGCTTTGTAGAACACCTCGGTCTGCGGCTCCAGGGTGCAGAAACCATGGGCGAAACCCGCCGGGATGAAGACCTGGTTGGCCTGGCCGCCCGACAATTCGATCATCGCATGCTTGCCGAAGGTGGGCGAGGAGCGCCGGATATCCAGCGCCACCGAAACCGCCCGACCGCGCAGCACGCGGATCAGCTTGGCCTGGGCAGAGGGCTGCAACTGGTAATGCAGGCCGCGCACGGTGCCGGCTTTTTCCGAATAGCTGTGGTTGTCCTGCACGAAGGCAGTGTCGATACCAAGCCGCTCATAGGTACGCTGGTTGTAGGTTTCGCTGAACCAGCCGCGCTCGTCCATGAAGGTGGCTGGCTCGATCTCGATCAAATCGGGGATGGCGAGCTGGTTCACGCGGATCGGCATTGCCATGACGGTAGCCTCGGCTGGCGGACGAAACGAATCGGTCCGCCTAAACTACCGAGGCATGGCGCTCGACGCAAACCCGCAGCACCTCGTCGGCATCCCGTTTCCACCAGTTTTCCGACGACATGATCTCCACCTCGCAGAAACCGTCATAACCGACGGCTTCCACCTGGGCGCGGATGGCGGGGATATCGATCACCCCATCCCCCATCATGCCGCGATCCAACAGCAGGTCGCGGGTGGGCACCAGCCAGTCGCAGACATGGAAAGCCAGGATGCGGCGGCCGGCGCGCTTGATCTGGGCCGCAAGCTGGGGATCCCACCAGATGTGATACACATCGGCGGCCACGCCAAGCGCAGTATCATCTGCGCCATTGCCCAGCGCATCGCAGATATCCAGCGCCTGGCCCAGGGTGTTCACGCAAGCCCGGTCGGCGGCATACATGGGGTGCAGCGGCTCGATGGCCAGCTTCACCCCGGCCGGGCGGGCATATTCCAGCAGGGCGGCGATGCCATCCTGCACCTGACCGCGTGCGCCGGCGATATCCTTCGAACCGGCCGGCATGCCGCCCACCACCAGCACCAGACATTGCGCATTCAATGCCGCCGCCTCGTCCACCGCGCGGAAATTGTCTTCCAGCGCGGCGCGGCGCCCGGCGGCATCAATGGCCGGAAACATCCCGCCCCGGCACAGGCCGGTAACGGTGAGGCCTGCCTCGCGGATATGCCGCGCCGCATTGGCAACACCATATTCAGCCAGCTTGTCGCGCCAGGGCGAAATACCGGTGATGCCATGGCGCAAACAGCCCTCGATGCATTCGGCCAGCGACCATTGCACTTTCACCGTAGCGGTGTTGAGCGAAAGCGGACCAGGCGTGGCCTTCCCGGGCTTTTGCATCACGCCACTCCGTGCACGGCCATCACCAGGCGCATGCGGCTGGCAGCCATATCGGGATCGCGCAGCAGGCCGGCCGCATCGGCCAGCTTGAACAATTCGGCCAGATGGCGCGCCGAGCGCGTGCTTTGCTGCCCACCCACCATGGTGAAATGATCCTGGTGGCCATTGAGATAGGCCATGAACACCACGCCGGTCTTGTAGAAGCGCGTGGGCGCCTTGAAGATATGCCGCGACAACGGCACCGTGGGCGCCAGCAGATCGTGGAAAGTGGCCGTGTCGCCGCGCGTCAACGCCGCCAGCGCCGCGGAGGCCGCCGGCGCGATGGCATCGAAGATGCCCAACAATGCGTGGGAATAGCCTTGCTGGTCGCCGGCGATCAATTCGGCATAATTGAAATCGTCGCCGGTATACATGCGCACGCCCTCGGAACCGTTCTGGGGCAGACGGCGGCGCATCATGATTTCCTTGTCTTTGTCGAGCAGGGAAATCTTGATGCCGTCCACCTTGGCGGCATTGGCCACAATCACATCCAGGCAGACATCCATCGCCGCCATATGATCCTTGCTGCCCCAATAGCCGAGCAGGGCCGGATCGAACATCTCGCCCAGCCAATGCAGGATCACCGGCTGTTTCACCTGCGAGAGAATCCGGCCATAGACCTTGGCATAATCATCGGGCGACTTGGCACAAGCCGCCAACGCACGGCTGGCCATCAGAATGATGCGGCCGCCGAGCTTTTCGATGGCTTCGCATTGCTCCTCATAAGCCGCGATCACCGCGTCGATATTCACATCCGGCCCGGGCGCCAGATGATCGGTGCCGGCGCCCGAAGCCACAACGGCGCCAGGTACATCCTTGGCCGCATCCAGCGAACGCCGCACCAATTCCAGTGCATCATTCCAATCCAGGCCCATGCCGCGCTGGGCGGTATCCATGGCTTCCGCCACGCCGAAGCCCAGCGACCAGAGATGCTTGCGGAACGCAATGGTGCGATCCCAATCTATCGCCGGCTGCAGCCAGGGATCGTTATCGGCACGCGGATCGGCCACCACATGCGCCGCGGCATAAGCCACGCGATTGAACGGCGGCTTGCCGGCGGGAAATTGCCGCGGCGCCTTGAGGCTGTAGGTTTCCAGCCCGGATGCGCCGGGCAGCACAACGCTGGACATGGCTTACACCTTGAGCGGCGCGAGATCGATCCAGCGCCGTTCCTTCCAGCTCTTCAAGCCCGCCTCGGCCAATTGCACGCCCTTGGCGCCTTCCAGCAGGGTCCATTTGAATGGCGCATCTTCCACCAGATGGCGGATGAACATTTCCCACTGGGCACGGAAGCCGTTGGGATACACCGTGTTGTCGGGCACTTCCTGCCAGGTCTGGAAGAAATCTATGGTCTGCGGAATATCCGGATTCCAGACCGGCTTGGGCGTGTTGACGCGCGCCTGGGTGTAGCATTTGGTGAGGCCGGCCACCGCCGAACCCAGCGTACCATCCACATGGAAGGTAACCAGATCGTCGCGCCGCACGCGGGTGGTCCAGGAAGAATTGATCTGCACGATCACGCCTCCGGCCAACTGGAAGGTGGCATAGGCGGCGTCGTCGGCATCGGCCTTGTAGGCCTTGCCCTTCTCGTCCCAACGCTTCGGGATATGGGTGGCGCCCAGGCACGACACGCTCTGCACTTCGCCGAACAGGTTATCCAGCACATAGCGCCAGTGGCAAAGCATATCCAGGATGATGCCGCCGCCTTCCTTGAGGCGATAATTCCACGACGGCCGCTGCGCCGCCTGCCAATCGCCTTCGAAAACCCAATAGCCGAACTCGCCGCGCACCGAGAGGATGTCGCCGAAGAATCCGCTATCCACCAGCATCTTGATCTTCTGCAGGCCGGGCAGGAACAGCTTGTCTTGCACCACGCCATGCTTGATGCCGTATTTCTTTGCGGCCTTCACCAGATCCATCGCCACGGCCAGGGTTTCCGCCGTGGGCTTCTCGCAATAGATATCCTTGCCGGCAGCCATGGCCTTTTTCAGCAGGCTGGCGCGCATCTGCGTGGTGGCGGCATCGAAAAACAGCGTGTCGTCCTTGTTCTTCAGCGCAGCATCCAGATCGGTGGTGAAACGCTCGATGCCATAGGTCTTGGCCAGGCGCGCCAGTTTGTCCTTGTCGCGGCCCACCAGGATCGGATCGGGCATCACGCGGCGGCCATCCGACAGAACCACGCCGCCATCCTTGCGGATCGCCACGATCGAACGGATCAGATGCTGGTTCATGCCCATGCGGCCGGTCACACCATTCATGATGATGCCGAGGCGGATTTCCTTGCTCATGCGTTGCTCCCAGTAAGGTCGTTTAACGGTGATAACGAAGTCCAGTCAGGTTCGGCGGCGGATGCGAAACCCATTGCCGCATGCAGGCTGCCGAGCGCGATGCGGCCCTGACGGATCG
This sequence comes from Ferrovibrio sp., assembly GCF_019636075.1. Taxonomy (GTDB): domain Bacteria; phylum Pseudomonadota; class Alphaproteobacteria; order Ferrovibrionales; family Ferrovibrionaceae; genus Ferrovibrio. The sequence goes on along the minus strand of NZ_JAHBYG010000030.1, from coordinate 10,563 downwards.
CCAGGCGCGGCCGGCCGGCCGAAATTTCGTAGAGATCGGGATGGGCGGCAGAAAAACCGTTGGCTTCGGCCGCCGGTGCATCGCCAAAGCCATCCACATAATGATGGCCGTTGCGCTCCACATGACTTAAGCCCAGTGTACTGACCAGGGCCAGATCCTGCTGCACGCAAAGGCCGGCCTGGGTGGTGAGATCTTCCGCCGACAGGAAATAGCGCGATGCGGCCTCTGCCGCGTTCCAATGCGCAACCCGGGCGGCATTCAGCACGGCCTTGTAGGCACCCTTGCAGGATTTCGACGAGATACCGACATAGCCCAGCGCACGGGCAGCCGGAAACACGCTGTAATCGCCATCGGACTCATCCACGATCAGCGGCTTTTGCGCCGCCAGGCTGGAAACATCGCGGCTGAGCGCGGCATCGCGCTTGATCGGCTGTTCGATATAGCCGATGGCAGCGCATAGGCGCGCCAGCTTCGGCTCGGCCAGCATGGCCCGCCACAGCGCGGCGATGCCATCCACGTCGTCATACTGCTCGTTGCCATCCAGGCTGGCCTGATACTTGCCCACCTTGGCATCCAATATCGCTGCGATATCGCCCAGACGGGCAAGATCGGCCTTGATGTCGCCCCCCACCTTCAGCTTGAACCAGCGATGGCCATAACGGGCGATCACGGCTTCCAGGCTTTGTGGCAATCCGTCATTCAACCGATCCGCAGGCGCGATTTCAGCCTCGCTCAACGGATCGATCAATCCCACGGTATGGCGCGCTTCGATCTGATTGCCAGGCTTCAAGCCATCCAGGAATTTACCAATATCGAAACCGGCCAGATCGGGCGCCAGAACAGGGATAATCGCCGCATCGATGCCGAACAGGTTGGACGACAGCGCGCGATGGAACGGCAGGCCATGCAGCCGGCCCAACGCATCCATGATGGCACGATCCAGCAAAGCCGGCCCATAGCTGGCCACCAGCGGATTGAGGCCCCGTTTCGCGCCTTCGGCCAGCAAAGCCGCGTGTTGGCGCGCCGACAGGCCGAAGCCGCTGGCTGGTTGCTTGTCGGCGCCATAGGCCACCGCCGCATGGCGCAACGAAAGCCGCAGATCGGCGATATTGTCTTCATGGCTGCGGCTGGGCGATTTGTCGAACCATTTCGGAATCATCAATTCGGCGGCCATGCCCCAGGCTTCGCGGCCATCGGCCAAGGCGATGCGCAAATGCACGAAAGCCTGCGGCGCAGCGCGCAAGGTGATGACACCGAAACGGAATGGCAGCCGCAGCGTGACCGGGCGTTCATACAACACGATTTCGCGCAGGCTGAAAATCGGGGCGGTCATGGCAGACTCTCCCAGATACCGCGCAGATAGCCGATGGCACGCGCCGCCGAACCCGGCCCATCGGGTGTGTAGATGAAGGGTTCTACGGCCACATCGCCGGCATAGCCGCCGGCCTTGAGTGCGGCCAGGATCGGCGCGAATTGCATTGCGCCCTGCCCCGGCCCCTGGCGATTGGGATCGTTCACCTGCACATGGGCCAGCAGGCCGCTGGGCAGCCATTGCCGCAGCAGATCCGGCACATTGTCGGTTTCCGACAGGCCGGCTGCCGAACAATCCAGCATGGTGCGGAAATGCCGGTTATCGATCCGCCGCACGATATCGGCGGCCTCGGCGATGGTGTTGACGAAATTGGTTTCGCCGCGATGCAGCGGCTCCAGGCAATAAACCACGCCGGCGCGCTCTGCCGCCTGGGCTGCCTGGGCCAGCACATCAACCGCGCGCTTGGCGGCCTCAATCTCCTGCCCCTCCGGCAGCCTGCGCTGGGCCGGCGAGCCATGCACCAGATAGCTGCCGCCCAGATCGGCGCAAAGCGCGCAAAGCGCGGCGATTACATCCACTGTCTGGCGGCGGATATCGGCATCTTCACTGACGATAGACAGCCCCTCGGGCGCCACCAGAAGCCAATGCAGACCGGTAACGGCAAGGCCGGCATCCTCGGCCTGGCGGCGCAAGGCACGGCGCTTGGCGGCCGGCAGGCGGTGCGGCGCATCGCCGAGCGTGAAGGGCGCCACCTCCAGCCCGTCATAGCCCAGCGCCGCCGCCATCTCGCATTGCGCGGCGAATGGCAGCGGCCGCAGAACCTCGTTGCACAATGAGAAACGCATCCCCGCCCCTGAAGTAACTGTATGGTTACTTATTACCCGACGCTGGCATCCTGGTCAATCGATCCTGGAAAACCCTTATTGCGTATTGCGCGACAACAACCGGCGCAGCGGCGCAAGAGCCGCCGAAAGCATTTCCCGGCAGATCGGTATGCTCATCAGGATGGTGAACAGGATCGCGGCCAGCATCACCGCGCTGATCGGCCTGATGATGAAGGGCGTGAGGTCGCCATCCGAAAGCGTGAGGCCGCGGCGGAGATTCTTGTCGAGGATATCGCCCAGCACGATACCGAGCACCAGCGGCGCCATCGGATAGTTCAGCTTACGCAGCAGGAAACCGACCACACCGAAGCCCAGCATCACGTAAACATCGAACAAGCGGCCCGCGATGGCATAGGCGCCCACGCAGCAAAGCACGAAAATCACCGGCATGATCAGCACGCGCGGCACCATCAGAATCTTAACCAGCAGCTTGGTGAGCGTGAGGCCATAGAACAGGATGCCGAAGGAGGCGATCAGCATCATCGCCACGACATCGTAAACAAAGCCCGGGTTCTCGATCATGATCAGCGGGCCCGGCCGCACGCCATGGATCAGCATGGCAGCCAGCAACACCGCAGCCGGCGCCGATCCGGGCACGGCCAGGGTGAGCACCGGAATCACCGCGCCGGGGACGCAGGCATTGTCGCCGGTTTCTGCGGCCATCAGGCCTTCCACCGAACCTTTGCCGAATTTTTCCTTCTCCTTGCTGGCACGGCGCGCGGCGGCATAGCTGGACCAAGCCGCCACATCCTCGCCCACGCCCGGCACAATACCCATGAAAGTGCCGATCAGGCCTGAGCGGATCACCGTGCGCCAATATTGCAGCACATCGCGGATACGCGGAATAACGGTATCGAAAGCATTGATGGTGAATTTGCGCACCGGCTCGCTCATCACCGTCAGCACTTCGGCAAAACCGAACGCCCCCACCAATGCGGGGATCAGGCTGATACCGCCAGACAGATCGTGCACGCCGAAGGTAAAGCGATCATAGGCATACATGCCTTCCTGGCCGATGGCGGCGATGAACAGGCCCAGAAAGCCGGCAATCCAGCCTTTCAGCGGATCCGTGCCGGTGAGATTGCCCGAAATCACCACGCCGAACACCGCCAGCCAGAAGAATTCATAGGCGCCGAATTTCAGCGCCATTTCGCCCAGCACCGGCGTGAAGAAGGCCAGGCAGATCATGCCGATCCAGGTGCCGATCACCGAGCCTGAAGTGGCGATACCCATAGCCCGACCGGCCAGGCCCTGGCGCGCCAGGGCATAACCGTCCAGACAGGACGCCGCCGAAGCCGGGGTGCCCGGGATATTCAGCAGGATGGCGCTGCGGCTGCCGCCATAGATCGCACCGATATAGGTGCAGATCAGAATCAGAATGGCATCGTTGGGAGGCAGCTTGAGGGTCAACGTGGTCATCAACGCCACGCCCATGGTGGCGGTGAGTCCCGGCAGCGCGCCGATCACCAAGCCAACCAAAGTGGAAGCCAGCGCATAGGCCAAGGTTGTCGGGGTAAGGAAATTGCCAATCGAATGGCCAAAAGCAATCAGACCGTCGAACATCAGCCAAGCCTCAAGGCATGCGCACGAGGAACAAATCCTCGAACACGTAATGAATGACCAGGCCGACAATCAGGCCGAAGCCGATGGCGACGAGAAGGCCACGCAGATTCTGGCCCTTTTCCTGCCGCTCAGGCCACTGAAACAAGGCCACGAAGCCTGAGATATAAAGCGCTGCGGCTAGCCAGAAAGGCAGGCCATGGCCCATCAGCACCAGGCCGAACATCAGGCAGAAGGCAAGCGACACATAGAGCCGCGCATGTTCGGCAAAATTGATACCGCCTCTCGGCGTCGCCTTTAAGGCGCCCTGGCTGATGGCGCGGAAAGTCAGGATCGCCCCCATGAAGGCGATACAAACCCCCAGCACGCCCGGCACCAAGCCGGGTACGGTATAGGGGCTGACATTAAGATGCGCCAAGCGATCCATGGTCCATGAACCATAGACGATAGCCAAGCCCAACGCGGTCCAGCCCAGGCCGGAGCGGAAATCGCTGCGTGGCGAGACTTTCGTCTCGCTTTCAATTGCAGCCGGAACCATATCGGGTTGCGCCATGACAGACTCGCTAACAACGGCACTTAAAGAGAAAACGCCGCCCGCACCGGCATCGACAAAGCCGGGCGGGCGGCGCGGTTTACGCGATCAGGGCTTCGGGATACCGACAGTGTCGGGCGAAACCTTGGCCTTGCCGCCTTCCTGCAGAATCCAGGCTGCGCCCTGGATGGCCGGGAAGGCCGCCTTCTTGGCTGCATCGCCATATTCGGGGCCGAACAGGGCGCCCTTCTCGGTGGCATACTTTTTCAGTGTCGCCGAAGTCTTGATCTTGTCCTGCCACAGCTTGTTCAGCGTAGCGGTCACCTCGGCCGGCACATCCTTCGGCACGAAGATGCCGAAATAGTTGGTTTCGGTGCGGAAGCCGGGAATGGTCTTGGTGACCGGCTCGATGGCGGGCACGCCATCCACTTCCAGCGGCTTGTCGGCCAGCACGGCCAGCGGACGCAGGCGCTTGGCGCGGATCATTTCCACTTGCTCGACGCCGAGCTGGGTGGTGACTTCAGTTTCGCCTGAAACGGTAGAGATCACCGCCGGATTGCCGCCATCATACGACACATGCTTGTAGGTGACGCCCGCGCCCTTGGCCAATGCTTCGATGCCGAAATGGCCCGAGGAATTCACGCCTGCGGTAGCCACCGAAATCTGGCCCGGCTTGGCCTTCATGGCATCCAGCAGCTCTTTCAGGGTCTTGTAGGGCGAATTGGCATTGACGCTGACCACCGACTGATTGGCCACGTTGAGATAAAGATTCCAATCGTCCAGCTTGGTGTCGAGCAGGCCGGAAACCACATAGGTGCCGATATCCTTGGCGGCGCCCGCAGTCCAAGTATAGCCATCCTTCGGGGCGGCCATGGCGCTCTTGGTGCCGATCGAGCCCGAAGCGCCGGGCTGGTTCATCACAACCACCTTCTGGCCAAGCGCCGCTTCGATTTCAGCCGCGGTGACACGGGTCACCTGATCGGTGGAGCCGCCTGCCGCCCAGGGCACGATAATGGTGATGGGCTTATTGGGTTTCCATTGCGCCTGTGCCGGGGCAGCGAATGGCACCGCCGCGAAAACTGCCGCCGCCATGGCAGCAAGGCCAAGCGCTTTATAGCCGAGCGAAATGCCGAGCTTGGTCATTTGAGCGTCCCTCCCATTGGACTTGTATATTTAGAGGGACAGAATTCAGGAGGCCGGGGAATTTGTCAACGAGTAAGTAACTGACCGGTTACGATTTGCCCCAACCGCAGGATTGCCGCAAAAGATGCCGGATTTCAGGCCCGCAGGTAGCCCAGAACCACTGCGACGCAATGCTCGGTGCGGGCCTTCAGCTCTGCCTGCGAGGCCAGGTCACGGCCGAAAATCGTGGAAAGCGTATGGATATTGGAGAAATAGCAGGTGCCCAGCGAGGCGATGGTAAGATAGACATGCACGGGGTCGACCCCCCTGCGGAACACGCCTTCGCGCTGCCCGCGCTCGAGCAGGTCGCGGATCACCGCCAACAGCGGCGAATACAGTTTCTGCACCTTCTCGGATTCGCTCAAATACGTTGATTTGTTGAGATTTTCCGCCGTAAGCAGCGCAATGAATTCCGGGTTGCGGGCGCAAAAGCGGAAATTGAATTCCATCAGATAGCGCATGCCATCCATCGGCTTCATGCGCGCCACATCGATGGCATGCTCTTCCTCGCGCATGCGGGCATAGGCGGCTTCCAGCACGGTGAGCCAGAGCCCTTCCTTGTTGCCGAAATACTCATAGATCATGCGCTTGTTGGAGCCCGAGCGCGCGGCGATCTCATCCACCCGGGCACCCGCCAGGCCCTTGTCGGCGAATTCCACCAAAGCGGCATCCAGGATATTGCGGCGCGTCACCTCGGGCTGGCGGCTGCGCGGCTTGGCCTGAGCCTGCCCGGATTTGGACTGGACTTGCACAGATTTGACCTGGACTTTACCGGGTTTCGCGCGCCGGGCCTTCACGGCCTTTTTCCTGGCTGCTGGCATTGCCTCCCCCTCACTCAAAATCACTTCAATCAGATTGCGGCAACGATCTCGGGCAAGGGCGCCAGGCGCACGCCGGCGGCTTCCAGGCCGGCCCGCAAATGCCGCGCCATGGCCACCGCACCGGCCGAATCGCCATGCACGCAGATGCTGTCCACCCGCGTGGGGATGCGTTTGCCAGACACGGAAACAATGGCGCTCTCGCGCACCATGCGCAGCACATTCTGCAATGCCTGTTCCGGATCATGCACCATGGCATCGGGCCGGCCGCGTGGCACCAGATTGCCATCGTCGTCGTAATTACGGTCGGCAAACACCTCTTCCGCCACTTTCAGGCCGGCCGCGCGGCCGGCAGCCACCAAGGCGGAACCCGCGGGCGCCAGAAAAATCAAAGATGCATCCACGCCCGCCGAGGCAACGGCAATCGCATCGGCGAGCGCACGATCCACGGCAGCCTTGTTGTTGATCGCGCCATGGGGCTTCACATGGCTGACCCGATGGCCGGCCAGCGCCGCCACGCCGGCCAGGGCGCCGATCTGGTAGGCCATCAGTGATTTCACTTCGTCGTTGGCCATGGTCATCGGCCGGCGACCGAACCCTTGCAGATCGGGATAGCTGGGATGCGCGCCGATGCTGACCTTGTTGCGCTTGGCCTCGCGCACCGTGCGTTCCATCACGCTCCAATCGCCGCCATGAAAGCCGCAGGCGACATTGGCCGAACCGACGATGGACAGCATGGCCGCGTCATCGCCCATATTCCAGGCACCATAGCTTTCGCCAAGATCGGAATTCAGGTTCACTGCGTGATTCATGCGCCGCCTCCTTGCGCGGCATCGACCATGCCGCTGATCAAATTCTCGCGATAAAGCGCATCCAGGTCCAGCCCCCCGGCCGGCTTGGCGGGCCGCATGTCGGCCAGCAAGGCCTGCAAATCCGCCTGCTGCCGGCGGCGGATGGCTTCGGCCTCGGCCACACCGACCTGGATAAAGCGCAAGGCGGCGCCAGGCTTCAGGCCGCCCAGGCGCGGCAGGTCGGCAGAGATCACGGTAGCGATCTTGGTATAGCCGCCGGTGGTTTGGCGATCTGCGATCAACAGGATCGGCTGGCCATTGCCCGGCACCTGCACAGCGCCATTGGCAATGCCTTCGGATGCGATATCGGCGCCATTTGTATGGGCAATCGCCGGGCCTTCCAGGCGGATGCCCATGCGGTCGGCCTCCTGCGTCACCCGGTATTCGCCCGACAGAAACGCCGCAATGCCATCCGGCGTGAAGCGATCCTGCTGCGGCCCCAGCACCACCCGGATCGGGCCATCGCCGTAAAGCCCCGCTGCGTCATCAACCTGCCGGTCGCCCCCGGCCGGCGCCTGCGGCAAGGCCAGCGGCAGCAAATCGCCGGCCTGCAAGGCACGGCCTTTGAAACCGCCAAGCGCGGCGCGGGTATAGGTGGACAGGCTGCCCATGAAGGGCGGCAAATCGAACCCGCCGGCCACCGCCAGATAGGCCACGGCGGCATCGGTATTGCCAACCCGCAGCGTATCGCCCTGCTTGAGCGTGAAAGAGCGCCAGGATGAAAGCGGATAGACGCTGCCATCGGCGGCCAGGATATCGGCCTGGGCATTGCCCGCCAGCGCCAGGCGCACGCTTTCGGCCTCCACAAGCAGACTGGGACCGAGATAGCGCAATTCCAGCGCCGCCATATCCGGCGGATTGCCGCAGAGTGCATTGGCGATCTGCAAGCCCAGCATATCCAGCGCACCAGCCACCGGCATGCCGAGCGACTGAAAACCCAGCCGACCGCGATCCTGCAAGGTGGTGAACAAGCCCGGAGCAGCCACTTTAAGCGCCGCGCTCATCGTGCCAGCTCCAGCGCCGCGTGATCGAAACTGCCGGCAGAAACCCTGGCTGCCAGCGTATCGTAATCCTGGCGCGATACCGGCTGGAAACGCACCTCGTCGCCGGCGCCATACAGGATCGGCGCCGCCCGCGCGGCATCGAACAGGCGGATCGGCGTGCGGCCGATCAGATGCCAGCCGCCTGGGCTTTCCCAGGGGTAGATCGTGGTCATGGTTTCGGCGATGGCCACCGAGCCTTGCGGCACCTTCACACGCGGCGAAGAACGGCGCGGCAATTGCAGCGTTTCATCCAGCCCGCCCATATAGGCAAGGCCAGGCATGAAGCCGAGCATGTAGATGAAAAACGTGCCCGCCGCATGGCGCGCGATCACCTGATCAGGCTTCATCTTGCAGCGTTCGGCCACATCGGCCAAATCCGGGGCCAGATCGGCATCGTAGCAGACCGGAATGCGCCAGAGCCGGCCCTGATGGGCCGTGGCCTGCAAACCGGGCAGCATGGCACGCACCGCGCCTTCCAGATCGGCGCGGCTGGTTTGCAGCGGATCGTATTGCACGAACAGCGTGCCGAAGGAGGGAATGGTTTCGATCACCCCAGCCAAACCGGCATCGCCGATAGCGGCGTGCAGCGCCATTACACGGGCATTCACTGCACGATCGACGCCGTCGCCGAAGGCCACGCCAAAGCCGGTATCGCCGAAATCGCGTATCTGCGGATAGACGCTCATCCCTGATCAATACCCCTGAATTGCCTCAGGCGACAACAGGCGGCGCCTCAAGCGATAACGGGCAAGACCGCGATATCGTAGGCATGCTGGATTTTTCGGCCCAGAACGGGATCTTCCAGTTCCATCTCGAAACGGCTGGCCGAGCGGATGCCGCCGATGGCGCCCAGGGTTCCGCCAAACATCAGGCTGCCCGGCGGCAAAGTGGCGGTGTTGCCATAACGCTGCATCAGATCGGCCGGACTGCGCAAAGCGGCCACGGCCCCTTCCTGATACAACCGACGCTGGCCATCGATCACCGCCCAGGCGCGCAGGATCAGGCTATCCCAATGGGGCGCCACTTCGTCGTAACGCCAGAGTGTGCGGGCCAGTGCCTTGGCGCAAAGCTGTTTGGAAAGCGCCACGCCGGCGGCCTCAGCCTTGCGGTCGGTATGATCGGAGCCGATGGTGACCCAGAGCCCATCGGCCAGCGACAGCACAACCGGCTCGATCTCGCCCGAGGAATCCGGCCCCAGCATTTGCAGTTGCCCGGCCTGGCTGAGCAGCCCGGCACTCACGCGATAGAATAGCGGCACGGCGGAAGGCCGCGGCACGCCGATGGCCTCCAGTTCCTCGATATGATGCTCGATGGCGGCCGCATCGCGCCCGGCCCAGCCGGCAATGATCAAGGTGTCGATCTCCACCGCCACATGATCCTGGCGCTCGCCCCAGATACGCTCGAAAGTCAGCATGGTTTCCTCAACCGGCCAGGGATGGCAGCCACAGGGCGATGCCGGGGAAGGCCGTCAGCATTACGATCAACAGCACCATCACGGCAACGAACGGCGTTGAACCGATAATCACATCGTTGAGCGTGCCACGACTGCGCAGGGACTGCACCACAAAGAGATTGAGCCCCACCGGCGGCGTAATCAATGCCATTTCCACCAGCACGATCAGCACGATGCCGAACCAGATCGGATCGAAGCCCAGCCCGATCATTACCGGCGCCACGATGGGAATCGTTGTGATCATCATGGAAAGCGTTTCCATGAAACAGCCCAGGATCAGATAGAAAATCACCACCGCCACCAGCATCTGCAACTTGGACAGGCCAAGCCCCACGATGAAATCCGTAAGCATGGTGGTGAGGCCGATGGCGGAGATCACGAAATTCAGGAAATACGCGGCCACGATGATCAGCATCACCATGGCGGTGGTGCGCATGGTGTTTTCCAGCACTTCCTTCATCATCGCCAGATTGAGCCTGCCATAGCTGGCCGCCAGGATCAGCGCCGCCACCACACCCAGCGACGCGGCTTCGGTGGGCGTGGCCAGGCCGGCATAGATCGACCCCACCACCACCAGGAAGATGCCCAACGGCGGCAGCAGATCCTTCAGGCTATGCAGGCGTTCATGCCAGGTCGGCGTCAGCTTGCGGCCGCCCCAGGCCGGTCGCAGCAGGCAAAGCACCACCACCAGCGCCATGAACAACCCGGCCAGGCCCAGGCCGGGCAGGATGCCGGCGAGATAAAGTTTGGGGATCGAGGTATCGGTCAGCACAGCATACACGATCATATTGATCGAAGGCGGGATCAGGATGCCGAGCGTGCCGCCGGCTGCCAATGTGCCGAGGAACAGGCGTTCGTTATAGCCATGCTTGCGCACCAGCGGCAAAGCCACCGTGCCCACCGTGGCCGCCGTGGCCACCGAAGAACC
>NZ_JAHBYG010000003.1 GCF_019636075.1 Ferrovibrio sp. | reverse complement strand
CCGCCGATCGCCTTCACATCCAGGTTGCCCTTGGTCTTGTCCCAGAGGATCAGCAGCGGCGCCACGCCGGCGGCCACGTAATCCACGCTGTTGGTGAGCAGTGCGTCATTGGTGGCACTGCCGCCCGACAGACGCGCCCAGGTGACCTTGGTGGAAGCCAGGCCGGCATTTGCCAGGTGCTTCTCCAGGAGTTTCTGGTTTTTCACGATGATCAGCGGCAGATAGGCCAGGCCGAATTGCTGGGCAATGCGCACCTCATTGGTTTCGGCCCGCGCCTGATTGGGGGTAATGGCCGAAAGCACGAGAGCGGCGGTGAAACCGCCAGCCACCAGAAAACGTTTATACAGAGACATGAAGCACCCCTTTGCATCTTTAGGTCCGTGCTTGGGGCATCTTTGGTCCAAGCCTGGATTGACCAGAGGGTAGGGCGCAGCGTTTATTTTACAAAACTAAATTGGTTTGTTAATTTATATACAAATATTCAATGATATTATTTTTATATCTCGTGTATTTATGTGAATATATGATCGACCCGGCCCGGAGCCTGCCATGAGCATTGCCGCCACCCCATTGCGGAACCAGATTGCCGCAGAAATCCAAGGAATTAACTTTCAGCAAGGGCTGAATGACTTCTCCTTGGCCAGCCTGCTGGACCATTGGCACCGTTTTCCCGTGCTGGTCTTCCGAGGCCAGTTTCTGGACGACGCCTCGCTTCTGAGCCTGAGCCGCAGGTTGGGCAAGCTGGATCCCGCCCCCAATTTCGATACCGAAAAATCCCATGCCGACGGCTATCCCGAAGTAGCGGTGGTTTCCAACATCGTGGCCAAGGATGGCCGTAAGCTGGGCGGCCTGGGGGATGGCGAATTGTCCTGGCACAGCGACATGACCTATGTGCAGGATCCGCCGGTAGCCTGCCTGCTACAGGCCGTGGAAGTACCGGCCGAGGGCGGCGACACCTGGTTTCTGGATCTGCGCGCGGCCTACGAGGCCCTGCCCCATGACTTGAAAAACCGGATCGGCCGTCTGCGCCTGCTGCATGATGCGGGCTATACCAGCGCCGGCACCGCCCGGGTGGGAACCCGGCCGGGCCAGGGCAACTGGCATCCGCTCGTCACCACCGATCCGGTAAGCGGCCGCCCCTGCTTGCTGCTGGGCCGACGCTCCAATACCCAGGTAGAAGGCCTGAGCGCAAGCGAAAGCGCCGACTTGCTGGATACGCTCTGGGCGCATGCCACGCAGGAACAATTCATCCTCCGCCATAGCTGGCAGCCAGGTGATCTGCTGTTGTGGAATAATGTATGCGTGATGCACCGGCGCGATGCATTCGATCCGGCGGCTCGCCGGCTACTGCATCGCACTCAGGTGCGCCGCCTGTTCAATGTATGGGAGCGGTTCGCTTCCTACGCTTGAACCTGCCCTACCTGCATGAGCGGCTCAGATGCCGCCCATGCAGAGATATTTGATCTCGATGAAACTATCGATGCCGTATTTCGAGCCCTCGCGGCCGATGCCGGATTCCTTCACGCCGCCGAACGGCACTTCCGCCGTGGAGATCAGGCCCTCGTTGATGCCGATCATGCCGGTTTCCAGGGCCTCCGCCACGCGCCAGACCCGACCGATATCGCGCGCATAGAAATATGCCGCGAGGCCATAGGGCGTGTCGTTGGCCAGGCGGATCGCCTCGGCTTCGTCCTTGAAGCGATAAAGTGCGGCGACAGGGCCGAACAATTCCTCTTTCGCGCATTCCATCTCGGTGGTTACACCGGCCAGCAAAGTGGGCTGGTAGAAGGTGCCGCCGCGGCTGTCGCGCTGGCCGCCGGTGGAAACGCTGGCGCCCTTGGCCTTCGCGTCCTGCACCAGGCGCTCCACCTTATCCAGCGCATCCTGGTTGATCAGAGGGCCCTGGTTCACCCCATCCTCGAAGCCCTGGCCGACCTTGAGGGTTTTCATCGCCGCCGCCAGCTTGGCGGCGAAGGCATCGAATACCTTGTCCTGCACCAGGAAACGGTTGGTGCAAACGCAGGTCTGCCCGGTATTGCGGAATTTGGATGCCATGGCGCCGGCCACCGCCGCATCGAGATCGGCATCGTCGAACACGATGAAGGGCGCATTGCCGCCGAGTTCCAGCGACAGTTTCTTCAGCGTGCCGGCGCCCTGCCGCATCAGAATCTTGCCCACTTCCGTGGAACCGGTGAAGGAAATCTTGCGCACCAACGGGTTGGTGGTGAGTTCCAGCCCCACGGCGCGGCCATCGGCGGCCGTTACCACATTGAACACGCCCTTGGGCAGACCGGCCTTTTCAGCCAACAGCGCCAAGGCCAGCGCGCAAAGCGGCGTGTCTTCCGCAGGCTTCACCACCACGGTGCAGCCCGTAGCCAGCGCCGGCGCCACCTTGCGGGTGATCATGGCAATCGGGAAATTCCACGGCGTGATCGCCGCCACCACACCAACCGGCTGCTTCAGCACCACCACGCGCTTATCAGCGCCATGGCTGGGAATCACATCGCCATAAATGCGCTTGGCTTCCTCAGCGAACCATTCCACGAAGCTGGCGCCGTAAACCACCTCGCCCATGGCCTCCGCCAGCGGCTTGCCCTGCTCCAACACCATCAAGCGGGCCAATTGCTCCTGGTTTTCCATGATCAGCTCGAACCAGCGGCGCAGCATGGCGGCGCGTTGCTTGGCGATCAGCTTGGCCCAAGGCCCGAAAGCCGCATGCGCCGCCTCGATCGCGCGGCGCGCTTCCGCCGGCCCCATATCCGGCACCTGCGCAATCAAGGCGCCATCGGCAGGATTATTCACGGCAAAGGTTTTGCCGCTATCGGCAGCAACCCAGGCGCCATCGATATAGGCCTGGGTCTGCAACAGCGGCAGGGCGGGGGCCATCGAGTTCATCGTCATCTCCTGCAAACTTGCTTTGCCAATCCGGAATGCGGCATCTCCATGTTGCCGCCCAGCGCTTGTGTTGCGCCCGGAAGCACACGAAAAACGCGCCTAGACTCCGCGTTTAAACCCTATTGAAGCGGGAGGATTTAGTAGCACCAAAGCCGTGGCTTTTGAAGCTTCGCCCGGCAAGTCCAGACCGGGCGTGCCTGGCTAATCATGCCGGCGCCTGATCCAGCGCCGCAGACTACGCGGCAGATCGGTGGGCAAGGCGCGCAAGGCAAGGATGGCAAAGCGCAGCCAGAGCAGAACGGAAATCCCCGACAGCGTCCAACGCGGATAGAGGCGCTGGAAATGCTTGATGAAATAATAACTGGTGCTGCGGGTTTTATGCCATTCGACGAATGTGCGCGATACGTCGCTGGTGCTCAGATGATGGGTGATCGGCACATGGCCAGCATACCAGACCTGCCCGCCATGCTGCCCAACCCGGATGCATAGATCCACATCGTCGGCATGCAGGAACATATTGTCGTCCATGCCGCCAAGCCGTTCGTAATGATTGCGCGCGATCATCATGAAGGCGCCGCTGATCATCGGAACTTCGGCTGCCTCGCCAATCGGCGTATTTTCGTAATCGTGCAAACGGGCAAAATAAGGATGATTGGGAAACAGCCGGTCCAAGCGAATCAGTTCCACGAAAACCCGCCAAGGCGTCATGATCTGGCGGCGGCCCCCGCGCTGTTCGCGGCCATCGGGATGTTGCAAACGTCCGCCCACCAGCCAGGCCTGCGGCTTGGCATCGAATACATCGAGGATATTGCCGAACGTGCCGGGCGCAAGAACGCAATCGGGATTGACGAAAGCCAGCCGGTTCGCCGTGGCGATCGAGGCGCCCCGATTGCAGCCGGCCGCGAAGCCGATATTGCCCTGGCCGATTATCAGGCGGATGCGGGGTTCGGATTGCGTCAGAGCCTGCAATCGCAGGCGGCCTTCCCGCTCGATCCCGTTGACCACCAGGATCAGTTCGACCAGTTCGGGCTGGGCCAGCAAACTCTCGATGCAAGCCCACAGCACCGCCCCGGGATAATACACCACCGTGACCGAAGACACGCTGCGATCCTGCCTCGCCTTCGGCTTGCCATAGGCCTGCAAGACAGCCGCTGCCGGGAAATCGCCAGGCTGCTGCACCAGGCTCTGCCTGCCCTGGGAATGCGATTCTGTATCGCTGCTATTCATTACCGCTCAATTGCCATGGCCGATGCGAATCTGTCCCCAAATCTCTGACCGCAGATTGGCCTATTTACGCCTTGAAATCATCGGTCGGCGCACGGAATTACGCGATATGGTTGCTGATCGGCAGTGCCGCCGTCACACCCCACGACTTGCCGGATTATTGGCCAGGCAGGGCGCAAACACCCATATATTCCTGTAAAACATGGCTGAAATCCCGGTTTCCTGTTGACCCATACCGGATGGCCTCGTATTACGGCCATCCGGTCCAATCGCTGGGCCGGCATTGGCTGGGCCGAATTTCAATGATTTCTCCCCCGTTAGCAGACATGATTCGCTTTGCCATCTATGCCGGTCTGGCCGACATGGAAGCCAGTATCCGCCGCACCATTCTGGGGCCGCTCTGGTCCACCCTGGGGCTTGCCTTCCTGGTTGCCTGCCTCAGCCTGTTTTTCGGTTCCGTGCTCAAGCAGGTGCTGCCCGATTATCCCGAATACACGGCTCTGCTGGCTTCCGGCCTGATCGCCTGGACCTTCATGGCCAGTTGCGTGCATCAGAGCTGCAACCTGGTTTGGAGCTTCCTGAACACGCTGCGGCATAACCGGATGACCCTTGTTGTGCCGGTGGTGCGGGTGATGCTGCGCAATTTCGTGATCCTGCTGCTGAATATCAGCCTGGCGCTGATTATAGCATGGCTGTATTTCGGCCGCCTGGCCGTGACACCGCTGGCCTTGCTCGGCGGTATCCTGCTGCTGGTGTTGAACACATTCTGGATAAGCTATGTCGCCGCCTTGGCCAGCGCACGCTTTCGCGATTTGCCGCAACTGATCGCCTGGGGCCTGCACCTGGCTTTTTTCCTTACGCCGATCCTGTGGATCGAAGACAATCTTCCGCGCCACGGCTATCTGATCGATATCAATCCCTTTGCATCCCTGATCGCGCTGTTGCGTCATCCGCTGCTGGGCCTGCCCGTCACAGCCGAAATTTGGCTGGGCGCCAGCCTGATCGGCCTGCTGGGCCTTTTGCTTGCGCGCTGGCTGGGCCGCCATGCCGCGCATCGCCTGCCCTATTGGCTATAGCCATGGCCGGCATCGCATTGCGGCATGTGAGCGTAACCTTCCCGATGTTTTTTGCGGGAGACCGCTCGTTCAAGCGTAACCTGTTCGGTCCGCTGCTGGGGCCGCAATCCAGCCGACACCGCAACACGGTCATCGCCCTGGATGATGTTACGCTCGCGCTTCAGGGCGGCAGTCGCCTGGCCGTGCTGGGCGGCAATGCGGCGGGCAAAACCACCCTGCTGCGGGTACTCGGCGGTTTGCTGCCGCCCTCCAAGGGAAGCGCAGAAACCCATGGACGCGCCATCAGCCTGCTGGGCACCGGCATCGGTATCGACGCGAACTTTACCGCGCATCAGACCATCATCGGCCAGGGCCTGCTGCTCGGCTTCGGCGCGGCCGCATGCCGCCAACGACTGGAACGAGCGGTTGATTTCGGGGCGCTGGAAGGGGTTCTCGACCAGCCGCTCAATACGCTATCGCAGGGTGATCAGGTGCGGCTGGCCTTGGGCATCGCCGTGGCCTATGAAGCCGAAATCCTACTGATCGACGAGATGCTGGACCACCTGCAACCGGCGATGATCGACCGGCTCTGTAAGCATATAGAAAGCGGCATGCCGCCATCCTCCATCGTGGTGATCGCCGAACGCTCGAAAGCATTTCTGGAGCGCATTTGCGACCAGGCCGTGCTTCTCAACCACGGAAAATTGCTGGACAGCGGCCCCCTGGCTGGCATGCTGGAACGGCACCAGACCCAGTTGACCAGCTAAGCGCACGGCGCTGCCCGCCAATCAGCCCCGCCACTGCGCCGTCGCCAGGAGCCCGGCATGATTGATATCAAGAATTTTCAGGTTCGTGAGGGCAGCAAGGTCGATCTCAACGCATGGCCCACCCGGATAGCCCCGATCCATCGGACACAGGCTCAATATGATGCAGCGATATCAGAGCGCATAAAGAAACTCAGTGCGCTGCAGGAAAAGCTCTACGCCTCCAATCGATACGCGCTTCTGGTGATCTTTCAGGGCATGGACACCGCCGGAAAAGACGGCGTGATCAAACATGTCATGTCCGGCGTCAATCCACAGGGCTGCCATATCCGCAGCTTCGCGCATCCCAGCGCCACCGAGCTGGATCATGATTTCCTGTGGCGCACGACTCGCGAATTGCCGGAAAGGGGCATGATCGGGATCTTCAACCGGTCGTATTATGAAGAAGTGCTGATCGCCCGGGTGCATCCTGAAATTCTCACCGGCGAACATCTGCCGGATATGCGCCGCCAGAAAAAAACGATCTGGCAGAGCCGGTATCGCTCGATCCGGCATTTTGAAAAACACCTGCATGAAAACGGAACGCTGGCGATTAAGATATTCCTGCATCTTTCCCCGGAAGAGCAACGCAAGCGCCTGCTCAAACGCATCGACGATCCGCAGAAAAACTGGAAAATGTCTGCGGCCGATATCGAGGAGCGGAAATTCTGGAAATCGTATATGGACGCTTATGAAAAATGCCTGGCCGCCACCAGCACCAGGCAGGCGCCATGGTATGTCGTGCCGGCAGACGACAAACAGACCTCAAGGCTGCTGGTCTCGCAGATCATCCTCGACACCATGAAAACGCTGAATCTCGCCTTGCCCAAATCTGGCAAGAAACGGCAGGAAGAACTTTTGTTCCTGCGCAACCAGCTGACCGAGTGATATCGCCCCGGCGAGACGGAAGCCCTTCTGAATATTTGAGAAATACGAACGAAACCATCGCGCGAGCGGTCGCTTTGCTTGAGGCAGAGGGCGCTGGGCGGCCGCGCGGTCCGCAAGCTTGGTTGCAAAGCCGCAACCGAGATATCTGGCCAACTCCCATCATTAAACAAAATTGTTGACTGATGATGAAAGTGGTGTAATTTAACAATATGGTTGAACGAGAAGCAAACATGGATGATGTTTTTCAGGCGCTAAGCGACAGCACTAGGCGCGCGATGCTGCGCGATCTTGCGCGGGGCCCGCGTACGGTAACCGAACTGGCCGAGCCTCACCCGATATCGCTCGCCGCCGCGTCGCGTCATATCAAGGTACTCGAAGCCGCAGGACTGGTCCGCCGCGAGGTTAAGTGGCGAACCCATTTCTGCAGCCTTGAGGCAGCGCCACTGGCACGTGCTCATTCCGAACTGAGCTTTTTTGAGCAGTTCTGGTCGAGCCGGTTGGAGATTTTGGACCGTTTGCTGCGGGAAGAAGACGCGCAGACCACCCTTGCCGATCAGACAAAACCCCACGCGAAAAGGAAAAAAGACAAATGACCCGCATTGCAACGTCAGACGAATATGCTGAATTGCGCGATGGCTCGACACTGGTCATCCAACGCTGGTTTCCCGGTAGTGCCGCACGACTCTGGCGCTATCTTGTCGACGCTGAATTGAGACGGAAATGGTTTGCCGACGGCATCATGCAGAGTGCGGCCGGAACCGCGCTTGAACTTGTCTGGCGCAACGATGATCTGTCTGGGCCCGATGACCCAAGGCCCGAAGGAGTCGGCGGGGAACAGCGGATGCCCAGCAAGGTCATCGCGTTCGATGAGCCCCACAGGTTGGCCATCCTCTGGGGCCAGGGCCAGGTTATTTTCGATCTGGTCGAGAAGGGCAGCCGCGTCCTGCTGACCATAACCCATACAGGCCTCGACGCGTCCAAGATTGGGATATTTGCCGGCTGGCACAGCCACCTCGATATTCTGTCGGCCGAAATCGAGGGCAGCCACCGGCCATCATTCTGGCTGAGTTGGACCCGTCTGCGCGATGAGTATCTTGCGCGTCTGGCAGCGCGCCAGACGAAGTCGGCCTAAGGGCCGCACCGACCGCACCGTACATATTTAGACACTCAGATTTTCCGCCTGAGATCAAATGAAAGAATATCCGATGAGAAAACTGATTTCCGCCTTTAAGGTCTCGCTCGACCTCAAATTCCAGGGCCCCGGCGACTATGCCGATTGGGTACCGGCGTGGTCCGAGGACTACGACCTTGGCGACAGTATAGATGCTTGTGTTCTGGGTGGCGCAATGTATCGAGGCTATGAGGGGTATTGGTCTGCCATGCGCACGAATCCCGCAGCCCCTTCGCCGATGACCGGCACTGTTGCGACGGCCGACGAACTGAAATGGGCTGAGCGCATTCCCGATCTGCCGCACTATGTGCTAACCCGCGCGATGACAGAATCGCAATGGCCTAACACGCGCTTTCTCAACGACATCGACCGGATTACCGAACTCAAGCAGCAGGCCGGAAAAAATATTTACCTGATGGGCGGGGGTGCCATGTTCCGTAGGCTGATGGCGGAAGGACTGGTCGATGAACTTCGCCTGATCGTTTATCCGATTGCGGCGGGCGGCACGAACGACCTCTTTACGCATGACGCCTCGCGCCAGCCCTTTCGGTTGCTGAATGCCAAACGTCTGGACGATGGCCTTATGCGGCTCGACTACGCCGTCGCACGGTGAGACGCCAAAGTCGTGGGGCGTGCCGCTAGGCTAGCGCGACGCTCTCGGGGTCGCGCGTGTTCCAGGCATCCTCGGCAAGCCGAACCTTCCGGGCGGCAGCCTCGACAGACGTGAACGGCGGCAACGGCTGGCGTTCGGCTTCCATCACTTTTCTCCTTCTGTGATCGCGAGCCTAGCTCGCAGCTCTGCGTTTTCGGTCTCAAGCGCGGTCAGGCGATCGCGCAACGGCTGCACGGCATCGGCTATTTCCGCCTCGGTAAAGCGCGGGACGATGTGCTGCGGGCAGTTCCAGTCGAACGCATCGAGGTGCAGCCGCAGTATCCGCTCGGGCCTGGCCTTGTAGTCCGGCATGAAAACCAGTGCCTCAAGCTCCGGGTCCGAGCCGAGTGGCACGACCTCGACATGTGCGAGGATCTTGAGTCGGGTCCGGCGGGCATAATCGACCAGAATCAGGGCGGCGCGGTCGTCGGCGCCAAGGTTGCCGACGCTGATATATTGCCGGTTGCCGCGATAGTCGGGGAAGGCCAGCGTCTTGTCGTTGATGACTTTAAGGAAGCCCGGCGGTCCACCGCGATGCTGGACGTAGGGCCAGCCGGTTTCCGAGACGGTCGCCATGTAGAAACTGTCGCGTCGGGTGATGAAGGCAGCCTCGCCGTTCGTGAAGCGGTCGAACTGCCGATCTCCCTTGAAGTTTTGCCAGACATGAGCGCTGCCCATCTCGGCCTGCTTGGCATGGACACTCGGCGTCGCTGCGATATCAAGGAAACCATACGACATGGTCAGGCTCCACACACGTGAGGAAGGCGCGGG
The DNA here is from genome assembly GCF_019636075.1 of Ferrovibrio sp. Classification (GTDB taxonomy): domain Bacteria; phylum Pseudomonadota; class Alphaproteobacteria; order Ferrovibrionales; family Ferrovibrionaceae; genus Ferrovibrio. The sequence goes on along the minus strand of NZ_JAHBYG010000003.1, from coordinate 135,309 downwards.
CCGACGATCGAAGCGACCGTCACCCCGCTGCGCGATCAGGCTGCCTCGGCGGCGATAACGACGGGAAAGTCGATGTCGGTCTGGGCAACATTGTTGAGCAGATTCGTGAAAACATTCTCGGCGGCGACGGCGACGATCTCGATGATCTGGCCATCGGAGAAACCGGCGTCACGCACCGCCTTGATGTCCGCATCGTCCATCTGGCCGCGTTCGCGCACCACCTTGGCAGCAAAACGCACCGCCGCGTCCGCTTTGGGGTCGCCGGATTTGCCTTTACGATTGAGGGCGATTTCCTCTGACGTGATCTTCGCCAGGTTCTGCCCGAGATAGCTGTGCGCCGAAAGACAGTAGTCGCACCCGTTCACCTGAGCGACGGCAAGGGCAATCCGTTCGCGCGTCTTGACATCGAGCGTTCTGGCGAGAGCACCGTTGTTGCCAACGAAGCCCTGCAATGCGGCCGGGCTGGTGGCAATCAGACGAAACATGTTTGGGACGACGCCGAGCTGCTTTTCGACCGCGTCGAGGATCGGCCTGGATGCTTCAGGGGCATCGTTGCGGTTGGGAATCGTGAGTCGGGACATGGCTTGTTCCTTTCTGGGTCCGAAATCGGAGCGGTTGATACGACACGGAAGATATTGCATTCCATATAAGGAGATAATCATGTAAAATTGAGAGTAATATTCTCGAATTATGGGATAGTGATGGACCGGCTCGACGCGATGAAAATTCTGCTGCGGGTGATCGACGCGGGGAGCTTTTCGGCCGCAAGCCGAGCGCTGGGTATGCCGCTGGCGACCGTGAGCCGGAAAGTGGGCGAACTTGAAGCCTATCTGGGAACGAGGCTTCTGACCCGCACCACCCGCAAGGTGGCGATGACCGATACCGGTGCAGCCTATGCGGTTTCAGCCAGACGCATCCTCGATGAACTGGACGAGACAGAGCGTATCGCCTCAGGGGAATTCCATGCGCCGCGCGGCGAACTCGTCGTGACGGCACCGGTCCTGTTCGGCCGGCTGCATATGCTGCCGGTCATCGCCGCGTTCCTGGCCGCCTATCCGGAGATCGACGTCCGGCTGGCGCTGTCGGACCGCAACCTTCACCTGCTCGAAGACCATGTCGATATGGCGGTGCGGATCGGCAACCTGCCAGATAGTGCCATGGTGGCCACGCGCATCGGTTCGATGCGTACGGTTGTGTGCGCCAACCCGGAACTGCTGGCCGCGCATGGCCTGCCCGAAACGCCCGAAGATCTAGCGAAACTGCCTATCGTGAACTTCGACTTCCTGTCGCCGGCTTCCGCATGGCCTTTCAGGCGAAAAGACAGAAAGGGCGACATCGACGTACCCGTCCGGCCACGCCTCTCCGTCTCGACTGCGGAGGCGGTGGTCTGGGCGGCGGCTCAAGGCGTCGGCGCGGCGCGGGTGCTGCATTATCAATGTGCCGACGCGGTGCGCGAGGGGGCTCTGCGCATCGTCCTGGCGGACTTCGAGGTCGAGCCGCTACCGGTTCACTTGATGCATGCGGGGCGTGGCGCGGTACCCTTGAAGATGCGCGTCTTCCTGGACTTCGCCGCAGACCGCCTGAGGAAAAGACTGACCTCACTCTGACGCCCCGACGATGGCCCTTCGGATTTTCGCATTACGTGCTGACAACAAGGTTTCGACGCGGCTCCGGAGAGGATGCATTTCGTCGCTTAGTGAAGCGAGGCACACAAACTCTGCGCAGGATATGGAACGGGCTATTCAACCGCAGCCAATTTGAACTTTACATCCGCCAATCGCGACCTTTTCGCCGAAAAATATTTTTCGGGGTATTTTGTGCGGGAAGCGGCGGTGTTTGGCGTTCTTAGAATAGGAGAGAATTAGGGAAGATGGCGCACCCGACAAGATTCGAACTTGTGACCTCTGCCTTCGGAGGGCAGCGCTCTATCCAGCTGAGCTACGGGTGCCAGGGCGTTCTGGCGAACAGGCCAATAAACGGGCCGATGAACGGGGCGGACCTTACTCGACCCCCTCCCCGGTTGCAAGACCGGGGCCGATCCGGAAGCCGCCCGCGCCCCCCCCGCCCGCGCCCCCGCGCCGGGCCTCAGGCCACCTTGCGGGTGAGATCGAGGAACAGATCTTCCAGATCGGCTTCCTGGGTGGTGAGATCGGAAATTTCCAGCCCCGCCGCCTGGATGCGGGCCAGCACCTGGGCAAATGGCATCTGGCTGGGCCGGTAATGCAGGCGCAGGCGCTGCGGCCCCAGCAATTCCGCTCCCAGCCCCTCGCCGGCGCCATCGATCAACGCTGCCGGCACGGCGCCGAGCGGACGGGCCAGTGTGAGGATCACATCCTTGCGATCCAGCCGGGCCAGCAGAGCCGGCGTGCTGTCGCAGGCCGCCACTTCGCCATGGTTGATGATGGCGATGCGGTCGCAAAGCGCCTCGGCTTCCTCGAGGTAATGGGTGGTGAGCACCACAGTGGTGCCGGCCGCATTGAGGCCCTTCACATAGGCCCAGAGCTGCTGGCGCAATTCGATATCCACGCCTGCCGTTGGCTCGTCCAGCACCAGCACCGGCGGCGCATGCACCAGCGCCTTGGCCACCAGCAGCCGACGCCGCATGCCGCCCGAGAGCGTGCGGGCATAGGCATTGGCCTTGTCGGTGAGGCCCATCGCGGCCAGGATTTCGTCGGTGCGTCGCTCCGCTGCCGGCACGCCGTAAAGCCCGGCCTGAAAATCCATCGCCTGGCGCGGGGTGAAAAACGGATCGAGATTCAGCTCCTGCGGCACCACGCCGATGGCGGCCCGGGCCTGGCGGGTCTGGCGTTCGATATCGAAACCCCAGATCGCGGCAGACCCGGCGCTTTTGCGGGTAAGCCCGGCCAGGATGTTGATGAGGGTGGATTTGCCCGCCCCGTTGGGCCCCAAAAGACCGAAAAAACAGCCCCGCGGCACCTCAAGGTTGATGCCCTTCAAGGCCCGCTTGGCGCGCGGGCCCTCGCCATAGGTCTTTTCCAGGCCTTGCAGGAGAATGGCAGGGGTTTCAGACATATCGAACCATAGGGCAAATGCTGGCATTGCGGCCAGGGATCGGGTAGGTATCATTCCGGTCTTCGCGCGTCAAATCCGAGGGTTGAAACCATGTCTGCAGCCGCCGTCAGCCAGGCGCCCACTGATGCGATTGAAACCGTGGTGGTGAAGTCTGCCGTTGTTGCCTGCGATGGCGATGGCGGCGCGCTTGGGCATCCGCGGGTCTACCTCAATATGGGCGAGAAACATTCCATCGACTGCCCCTATTGCGGCCGGCATTATGTGCTGGACGAGGCGGCCGCCGGCCATCACGGGCACTAGCTTGTGGCCGGCCAAGCAGACGCCGCGCCGCATCGCCTCTACCTGATCGACGGCTCGGGCTATATCTTCCGCGCCTATCACGCCCTGCCGCCGCTCACCCGCAAGAGCGACGGCATGCCCGTTGGCGCGGTTTCCGGTTTCTGCAACATGCTGGCCAGCCTGCGCGAGCGCGCCGAGGCCGATGGCCGCCTGAGCCATATGGCGGTGATCTTCGATGCCGGACGCGTCACCTTCCGCAACGAGATCTATCCCGCCTACAAGGCCAACCGCGACGAAACGCCGGAAGACCTGACCCCGCAATTCGCGCCGATCAAGCAGGCAACGCGGGCTTTTGCTTTACCCGCCATCGAGATGGAGGGGTTCGAGGCCGACGACCTGATCGCCACCTATGCCCGCATGGCCCGCCTGCGCGGCATGGAAGTGGTGGTGGTGTCGTCGGACAAGGATCTGATGCAGTTGGTGCGCGAGGGCGTGTCGCTGTTCGATCCGATGAAGAACCGCCCCATCGGCCCGACCGAGGTGATGGAAAAATTCGGCGTCTCGCCCGACAAGGTGGTGGATGTGCAGGCGCTGGCCGGCGACAGCACCGACAATGTGCCCGGCGTACCCGGCATCGGCGTGAAAACCGCTGCCGAACTGATCAACGCCTATGGCGACCTGGACAGCCTGCTGGCCCGCGCCGGCGAGATCAAACAGCCCAAGCGCCGCGAAACCCTGCTAACCAACGCCGACAAGGCCCGCGTCAGCCGCGAATTGGTGAAGCTGAAAGACGACGTGACCGTCGGCCCCAGCCTGGAAGACCTCGCCATCAAGGCGGTGGAATGGCCCACCCTGGATGCCTTCCTGGAAGAAATGGAATTCCGCACCTTGCGCGGCCGGCTGGAAGCTCGCTTCAAGGGGCTGGCGCCGAGCAGCAAGGCGCAATTGATCGACCCCGATACGCCCCGCCTGCAAGCCGAGGCGGCTACGCCCGAGGCCGCACCCGAAGCGGCCTATGAACTGGTGCAGGATATCGAAGCCTTACGCCGCTGGGTCGCCGAGGCCGAGGCCGCCGGCATCCTCGCGGTGGATACCGAAACCACCGATCTTTCGCCCACGCGCGCCGATCTGGTGGGGATCAGCCTGTCCACCGGGCCGGGCCGGGCCTGTTATATCCCGGTGGGCCATGGCGCACCCAATGGCGACGGCCTCGATCTCGGCGGCGGCGGCAGGCCGAAGCAGATTCCGCTGGCGGATGTGGTCGCCGCGCTGAAGCCGCTGCTGATCGACGCATCCGTGCTGAAGGTTGGGCAGAATATCAAATACGACATGGTGGTGCTGGCCCGGCATGGCCTGCATGTGACGCCGTATGACGACACCATGCTGTTGTCTTATGCACTCGATGCCGGCAAGCATGGCCATGGCATGGACGAACTGGCCGAGCGCCATCTCGGCCACAGCACGATCAAGTATGATGATGTGACCGGCACCGGCAAGGCACGTATCACCTTCGATCGCGTGCCGCTGGACAAGGCGCTGAACTATGCCGCCGAGGATGCCGATATCACCTTGCGCCTGCATCGTCTGCTGAAACCGCGCCTGCTGGCCGAGAAGCGTACGCGGCTTTATGAGGAGATCGAGCGCCCGTTGCCCGCCGTGGTGGCCGAGATGGAACTGGCCGGCATCAAGGTGGACAAGGCAGAACTCAACCGGCTGAGCGCCGATTTCGCCGGCCGTATGGCCGACCTTGAACGCAAGGCGCATGATCTGGCCGAGGAAAGCTTCAATCTCGGTTCGCCCAAACAGCTTGGCGAAATCCTGTTCGACAAGATGAAGCTGCCCGGTGGCAAGAAAGGCAAGACCGGCGCCTATGGCACCGGCGCCGATATCCTGGAAGACCTGGCAGCCCAGGGCCACGATCTGCCGCGCGTGGTGCTGGATTGGCGCCAGCTGCAAAAACTGAAAAGCACCTATACCGACGCCCTGCAGGAGCAGATCGGCACGGATGGCCGGGTGCATACCAGCTTTTCGCTGGCCGCGACATCCACCGGGCGCTTCGCTTCCACCGATCCGAATTTGCAGAATATTCCGATCCGCACCGAGGAAGGCCGCAAGATCCGCCGCGCCTTCGTGGCCGAACCCGGCCATGTGCTGATCAGCGCCGATTATTCGCAGATCGAATTGCGCATCCTGGCCGATATCGCCGATATACCGGCACTTAAACAGGCTTTCCTGGATGGCGTCGATATCCATGCGCTGACCGCCAGCCAGGTTTTCGACGTACCGCTGGAGGGCATGGATCCGATGGTGCGCCGCTCGGCCAAGGCAATCAATTTCGGCATCATCTATGGTATGAGCGCGTTTGGTTTAGCAGCGCAGCTCGGCATCCCGCAGCGCGAGGCCGCCGCCTATATCGATGCCTATTTCAAACGCTATCCCGGCATCCGCGCCTATATGGATCGCACCAAGAAGCAGGCGCATGAGCAGGGCTATGTGGAAACCGCCTTCGGCCGCCGCGTGCATCTGCCGAATATCAACAGCCGCAACCCGGCCGAACGCGCTTTCCTGGAACGTGCCGCCATCAACGCGCCGATCCAGGGCACCGCCGCCGATGTGATCAAACGCGCCATGGGGCGCCTGCCCGCCGCGCTTGCCGCCGACGGGTTGAAAGCGCGCATGCTGTTGCAGGTGCATGACGAACTGGTTTTCGAGGCCCCGGCGGATCAGGCCGAAGCCACCATGGCGCTTGCCAAACAGGTGATGCAATCGGCGGCCAAGCTGAGCGTGCCGCTGGATGTGGAAGCCGGTCAGGGCGCCAATTGGGATGACGCACATTAAGGCTTTCTAGATCGTGCGCGGCAATCCCGTGCAGCGCACCAGTTCAGCGCCGCGCAGCTTGATGCCATGCCAATCAGCCGTGCCGAAATCCACATCCGATATATAAGCGCCGGAGAAATCCGCCCCGCCCAAAGAGGCTCCGGCCACCTGCACCGGCAACATACGCATAGGGGCGCGCCCGGTAGGATCAATGATCGGCGCGCTGGCCAGCCTGGCCCCGCGCCACCGCGTGTCGTTGAGCTGGGCGCGGCTGAAATTGGCCCCGGAAAGCCCTGCCTTGGATAGATTGGCATGGCGCAAATCGGCTTCCGCGAAATTGGCCAGCATCAATTGCGCATCGGTGAAATTCGCGCCATGGAGTTTGCATTGCTGCAGATCGGCGCCACGCAGATCGCAACCGGCGAAATTCACTCCGTTCAAATCCTTGCCGGTAAGCACCGCGCGCTGGCCATTGGCACCCATGGTGGCAATCCAATGGCTATGCGCGGCCAGCACGATCTCTATCTCGGATGGCAATGCATCGCCCTTGCGGTAGATCGCACCCGAAAGCGCGGCGCCGGCAATATCCACACTGCGCAAATCCACATTGCGCAGATTCGCCCCGCGCAGATCGGCGCCGTTGAGATTGGCCCGGTCCAGCCGCGCGCCGGTAAGATTGGCGCCTTTCATCTTGGCGCCGGTAAAATCCGCCTCGCTGAGATCGGCTCCGGCAAAGCTGGCTCCGTTTAGATCGGAATCGGAAAAATCCGCGCCAACCGCCGAGGCGACCGAAAGATTGGCCTGTTCCATCTGCGCTGAACGGAATTTCGCGCCATCCACCTTGGCACCCACCAGGCTGGTATTCTGCACCCGGTCCGCCCCTTCGGCCATCACGATGCGGCCGGCGCGCAGGTCGGCCTGCTGAAACGACGCCTTGCGCAGAATCGCCTCGGCGAAATCGGCGCCGCGCAGATCGGCACGATCCAGAATCGCCTCACTCAGATCGGTCTGGCGCAGCTTGGCGCAAAACAGATCGGCACGCCGCAAACTGGCTGCCACCATCACCGAGTTGCTGAAATCCGCGCCAGGCAAAGTGGCATCATCGAGCATCAGGCCATTGAGAATCAGCCGTGAGAATTTGCCACCCGGCTGCTGCAGACGCGCACCACCAGGCCGGTTTGCGGCAAAGGCGGCATGGCGCGACAGCACCATGAGGATATCGCGTGATGGCAGGCGGGCCTCGGGCATGAACTGAAGCTACACTGCGTATGACGCGCGATAAAGAGCCGGGAAACTCTCTACCCTTAGTGGCAAGCCGTTGTTTTCATGCCGCGCAGAAAGAAAATAGCAGAAAAAATGCTGTATTCTCTCGCATTAACCATGTGGCTGAACCATTCTGAAACCCTATTACGATGCTCTACCGGTTGACGGCGCAAGTTCAGGAAACCAAAGCTGCGCCCAGGTTTACTACTCACGGCGTTTTTAACAGTCTTCACGTTCAAGCCCTGGTTAACTGGGTTTGACCAGCATCGCATCATCCCAGGTTCAGCATGCCTAAAGTCTCCTTCTCGTCCATCGGCCGCCCGCTGCGCATCGCACTGGGCGTCTTCCTGCTTGCGGTGTTTGCCTACACCTTGCTGCCCGGTACCATCACCGGCGGCGCACAAAGCGGCCGCATCAATGCCGATCTCATCACCTTGCGCGCACCGATCGATGGCCGCGTCAGTTTCGGGCAGGCGCGGGTGGGCGAACGCGTAACGGCAGGCCAATCGCTGGCAACCCTTACCTCGCCGCCAGACCGCGATGTGCGGCTGGCCGACCTGGAAGCGCAATTGAAGGCGTTGAACGAACGCCTGGCCGGCATCGATGCCCAACAGCAGGCTTTGGCGCCGATCCTCTCCCGGCTGGAAACCGAAAATCGTGGCTTCCAGACTGCGGTGATCGCCAGCCTGGATGCCCAGGTTGCGCAGGCTGTGGCACGCGTGCGGCGCTCGGAAGCCGCGATTGCCCTGGCCGAAGCGCAATTGAAGCGAATCCAGCCGCTGGCCGCCTCTTCCTTCGCCAGCACCGCCGAACTGGATCAACGCCAGGCAAATGCCGCCATGAGCCGCGCCGATCTGGTTGCCGAACAGAAGGCCCTGGAACGCCTGCGCAAGGAGCGCGAAGCCGCGCAGCAGGGCATCTATCTCAACGATTCCTACAACAACGCCCCCTATTCGCAGCAGCGCCGCGACGATGTGGAATTGCAGCGCCTGACATTGGCGACCCGTCGCGCCGATGCGGAAGCCGAGATCGCACAGGTGCAGCGCCAGGTGGATAGCGAACGCCGCCGCCGCATGCAGGTGGACGGTGCGGTGATGCAGGCGCCGATGGCAGGCATTCTGTGGCGCCAACTGGAAAGCGAAGACGCCACCATCGGCACCAGCACACCGCTGCTGCAGATCGTGGACTGCCGGCGACTGTTCTTCGAGGTGATCGTGGAGAGGCGCGGCGAGGAAACCCCGGCCATCGGCACTCCGGTGAATATCAGCTTCACCGACAACAGGCAGCAATATACCCGCCAGGCATATCTGGCCGCGATCCGCGGCGAACAGGATTCCGATCGCGGCGATATCGCCATTTCCGGCATGCTGCAAGCCAACCAGCTGCGACTGATCTACGCGCTGGCCGCACCGCCGGAAGGCAGCAACAGCCAGGCCTGCCCCGTGGGCCAGACCGGCTATCTCAGCAGCGCCGGGCCAGGCATCGGTGCAGGCATCAGCACCGGCATCGGGCGCGGGCTTGCCATGTTGCAAGCCGGCATCGATTCCGTCATGGCCCGGTTCAAACAATAATGCCAGACATGCTTTACTGGCTGCCCGGCGCCGCATTGCTGGCCGGCGCCCTGCTGCTGTTACCCACCATATCTCCCACCAACATGCTGGTGCGGCGCGGCATGATCCTGCTCGTGCTGTTGCTTTCAATCCGGTATTTCTGGTGGCGCATCACCCAGACCATTCCCAGCATCGACAAACCGCTGGACATGACTTTCGGCCTGATCTTCCTGGGGCTGGAACTGATGCTGGCCTTCAGCACCTTCATGTGCCTGCTCACCTTCTGGCGCCACCGCGACAACCGCCCACAGGCCGAACGCAATGAAGCCGAAAGCCATACACGCGCCGACATGCCGGCGGTTGATGTGTTCATACCCACCTATAACGAATCCTGGGAAGTGCTGGAACGCAGCATACTAGGCGCCAAGGCGCTGGATTATCCGCACTTCAAGGTCTGGGTGCTGGACGATACCCGGCGCGATTGGCTGCGCGAAAAATGCGCCGAAATCGGCGTGCGCTATCTGAGCCGACCCGACAACAAGGGTGCCAAGGCCGGCAACCTGAACCACGCGCTGAACATTTCCAAGCAAGAAACCGGCGCGCCCTTCATCATGGTGCTGGATGCCGATTTCGTGCCCAAGCGCAATTTCCTACGCCGCACCGTGGGCTTTTTCACCGATCAGCGCGTGGCGCTGGTACAGACGCCGCAATTCTTCTTCAACCCGAACATGCTGCAGCATAATTTCATGCTGTCGGAAAGCTGGGTGGATGAGCAGCGCTTTTTCTTCGACACATTGCAACCGGCGAAAGATGGCTGGGATGTTTCTTATTGCTGCGGCACATCATTCATTGCCCGCCGCGCAGCCATCGAGGCCGTGGGCGGCTATCCCACCGAAACCATCACCGAGGATATCCTGCTCAGCTTCAAGCTGATCGATGCCGGCTATATCTCGCGCTATCTGAACGAAAAGCTTTCCACCGGATTGGCGCCGGAAACCATCAACGAATATATCAAGCAGCGCAGCCGCTGGGGCATTGGTGCGATCCAGTCTCTGTTCGTGCAGGTCGGCCCGTTCGGCCGCAACAACCTGAAACCGGTGCAGCGTCTGTTGTTTCTGGAGACCGCCAATTACTGGCTGAGCCTGCCCACATTCTGCCTGTTCTCGCTGATCGCACCGTTGCTTTACTGGTATGGCGGGATCGCCATCCTGCATGCCGAACTGGCGGCCTACAGCTATCATTTCATTCCGGCCTTCTTCGCCTCCACGGCCTTGTTCGTATGGGTATCCTCGGGCCGGATCGTGCCGATCCTGACGGATCTGACGGAATTCATCTGCGCCTCGCGGGTGGCGCCCGCAGTTTGGTCGGCATTGCTGTTTCGCAAGGTGCAGCCCTTCCGCGTCACCGGCAAGGGATTGCTCAGCACCAGCGTGGAAGTGAACTGGCCGGTTTTCACCGAGGCGGCCACGTTGTTTGTGTTCACCGCCGTGGCGGTGGTGGGCTTCCACACCCATCTGGTGGACGGCTATCTGCCCGATGGCGGCGATCCGACGCTTTATGTATTCTGGAGTTGCTGGAACCTGCTGATCCTGGCACTGCTTCTGCTGCTGGCCATCGAGCGGCCGCGTATGCGCCGCGAAGAGCGCTTCCTGATCAATGAGGATGTACGCCTGAGCTGGGATGGGCAATCCATCACCACGCATATGGCGGATATGTCGGTATCCGGCGCGCGGCTGAACATGGCGCCCGAGCAAGCAATGCAATTGCGTGATCGGGCCGTGATCCTGGAAACCAGCGGCTGCCCGCCGATCCAGGCGCAGGTAACCGATGCCGGCGGGCGGCATGTGCATCTGCGCTTCGATGCGCCGGAGCAGCATGCCAGCATCGTGACCAAGCTTTACACCGGCCCCTATGACAGCGTGGCGCGCCGGGCGAATATCGTCACGGCGCTGCGCGGCGTGCTACGCAACGCTTTCGGGATCGATTGATCCCGAAAGCCGGCGCTTCGATCCGGCGCGATCAGGCTTCGCTGGCCTTCTCTTCCGAAACGGCAGCTTGGGCGGCGGCCAGGCGGGCGATCGGCACGCGATAAGGCGAACAGGATACATAATCCAGGCCGGCCTTGTGGAAGAAGCGCACCGAAGACGGGTCGCCGCCATGCTCGCCGCAGATGCCCAGCTTGATATTGCCGCGCGTCTTGCGACCGCGTTCCACCGCAGTCCGCACCAATTCGCCCACGCCGCTCTGATCAATGCTCACGAAAGGATCGCGGTCGAAGATGCCGGCCTTGAGATAATCCTCCATGAACAGCGAGGAATCGTCGCGGCTGATACCTAGCGTGGTCTGGGTCAGGTCGTTGGTGCCGAAGGAGAAAAACTCGGCATGTTCGGCGATCTCGGCCGCACGCAGCGCCGCGCGCGGCAATTCGATCATGGTGCCGACCAGGTATTTCAGCTTCTTGCCGGTTTCCTTGGCCACGGCAGCAGCCACGGCATCCACGCGGCGCTTGAGGATGTCGATCTCGGCCTTGGTGGCAACCAGCGGGATCATCACCTCTGGCTCCACCGCCTTACCGCCCTTGGAGGCTTCGACTGCCGCCTCGAAGATGGCACGCGCCTGCATCTCGTAAATCTCGGGGAAGGAGATGCCGAGGCGGCAGCCGCGATGGCCCAACATCGGGTTGGTTTCGGTGAGCGCCTTCTTGCGTTCCTTCAGCGCCTCGGCCGAAAGCCCGGTGGCCTTGGCCACGGCGGCAAAATCGGCATCGGTATGCGGCAGGAATTCATGCAGCGGCGGATCGAGCAGGCGGATGGTGACCGGGCGGCCGGCCATGATCTTGAACAGCTGCACGAAATCGCCGCGCTGCACCGGCAGCAGTTTGGCCAGGGCCTTCTTGCGGCCTTCGATATCGGCAGACAGGATCATCTCGCGCACTGCGGTGATACGGTCGGCATCGAAGAACATATGCTCTGTGCGGCACAGGCCGATGCCCTCGCAGCCGAATTTCACGGCGGCGGCGGCATCCAGCGGGGTTTCCGCATTGGTGCGCACCTTCAGGCGGCGCAGCTTGTCGGCCCAGCTCATCAGCGTGGCGAAATCGCCCGACAGCGCCGGCTCGATGGTGGGCACTTCGCCCAGGATCACTTCGCCGCTGGAGCCATCGATGGTGATCACGTCGCCCTTGCTCACCACGGTGCTGCCGACGGTCATCTTCTGCGCGGCATAATCGATGCGCAGCGAGCCGGCGCCCGACACGCAGGGCCGGCCCATGCCGCGCGCCACCACGGCGGCGTGGCTGGTGGTGCCGCCGCGTGCGGTGAGAATGCCCTTGGCGGCATGCATGCCGTGAATGTCTTCCGGCGAGGTTTCGATACGCACCAGGATCACGGCTTCGCCCTTGCCGGCCATGACCTCGGCTTCATCGGCGGTAAACACCGCCTTGCCGCAGGCAGCACCCGGCGAAGCCGCCAGGCCCTTGGCAATCACGGTGCGCGGCGCCTTCGGATCCGGCGTGGGATGCAGCAACTGGTCCAGCGAGGCCGGATCGATGCGGCTTACCGCCTCGGCCTGACCGATCAGCTTTTCCTTCACCATATCCACGGCGATCTTGATGGCGGCCTTGGCGGTGCGCTTGCCCGAACGGGTTTGCAGCATCCACAGTTTGCCCTGCTGGACGGTGAATTCGATGTCCTGCATGTCGCGGTAATGCTTTTCCAGCTTCTTGAACACATCCACCAGCTGCTTGTAGGTGGCGGGCATGGATTCTTCCATCGACAGCGCCTCGGCCCCAGCCGCCTTGCGCGCGGCCTTGGTGAGATACTGCGGGGTACGGATGCCGGCCACCACGTCTTCGCCCTGGGCGTTGATCAGGTATTCGCCGTAATAGGCATTGGCGCCAGTGGAGGGGTCGCGGGTGAAGGCAACGCCGGTGCAGGACGTATCGCCCATATTGCCGAACACCATGGCCTGCACATTCACCGCCGTGCCCCAGCTGGCGGGGATGTGGTTCAGGGCGCGATAGGTGATGGCGCGCTGGTTCATCCAGCTTGAGAACACAGCACCGATAGCGCCCCAAAGCTGGTCGCGCACATCCTGCGGGAAGGGCTTGCCCAGCTCTTCCTTAACCTTGGCCTTGTAAGCGCCCACCAGGTGCTTCCAATCCTCGGCGGTCAACTCGGTATCGAGCGTGAGCCCCTTGTCTTCCTTGTGCATCTCGAGGATTTCCTCGAAATGCTCATGCCCGACGCCGAGCACCACATCGGAATACATCTGGATGAAACGGCGATAGCTGTCCCAGGCGAAACGCTCGTTGCCGCTCTGGCGCGATAGCGCCTGCACGGTGGTGTCGTTCAGGCCGAGATTCAGCACGGTATCCATCATGCCCGGCATCGAGGCGCGGGCGCCCGAGCGCACGGAAACCAGCAACGGCATGGTGCTGTCGCCGAACTTGGCGCCCACCAACTTTTCAATCTGCGCCAGCGCGGTTTCCACCTGACCCTTCAGCGAGGCGGGGTATTTGCGGCCATTGTCGTAATAGGCCGTGCAAACTTCGGTGGTGATGGTAAAGCCCGGCGGCACCGGCAAGCCGAGATTGCTCATCTCCGCCAGATTGGCACCCTTGCCGCCCAGCAATTCGCGCATCTCGGCGCGGCCCTCGGCGCGGCCAGCACCGAAGGAATAAACCAGCTTGTCCTTGCGGACCGCGATCTGCTTCTTCGCCGGCGCCTTCTTGGCAGCACCCTTTTTGACAGCGACCTTCTTGGCAGCGACCTTCTTGGCCGGGGCCTTCTTGGCGGCAACCTTCTTCTTGGTGATTTGGCGAGACTTCGGCTTGGCCATGATCATTCACCCTTCAATCTGCGAAAAATCGGCAATGCGATCCATGCTTCCCGCAACGGCGGCAAGCAGGCTCAAACGGTTACGACGCAGCGCGGCATCGTCGCTATTGACGGTGACGCGCTCGAAAAACGCATCCACCGGCTGGCGCATCAACGCCAGCGCGGCAAGATACTTGGCAAAGCCCGCCGCATCGTCGGCGCCGCTGCGGGCATGGCCTATCTCGGTAAGGCAGGCGGCCAGCGCCTTCTCTTCCAGTTCAGCCAGAAAACTGTTGGCAATCTCGCCCAGAGGCAGATCGGGCGTTTTCTTCATCTCGGCACGCACGATGTTGTTGGCGCGGCGATAGGCGGTCAGCAGGTTGGCGCCATCCTGGCCGGCCAGGAAACCACTCAATGCCTCGGCCTTGGTAACCACGCGCAGCAAATCGTCGTCGGCGCTCTTGGCGAACACGGCGGTGATCACATCGTGGCGCACACCCTTCTCGCGCAGATGCACCTTCAAGCGATCCACGAAGAAACGCAGCAATTCTTCCGCCACATCGCGGCCGGCTTCGGATACCGCGCTCTGCATCGAAAGGGCCGAGGTGAATAGCGGACGCAGCGGCAGCGCGATGTTGTTTTCCAGCAGAATGCGGATCACGCCCAGAGCGGCGCGGCGCAACGCGAAGGGATCCTTCGAGCCGGTGGGCTTTTCATCGATGGCGAAAAAGCCAGCCAGCGTGTCGATCTTGTCTGCCAGCGCCACGCAGATCGCCACCGCATCGGTGGGGCATCCGTCATTGGGGCCCTGCGGCGCGTAATGCTGAGCAATCGCCTCGGCCACGGCCTGCGGTTCGCCATCTTCCAGGGCGTAATAGCGCCCCATGATGCCCTGCAATTCAGGAAATTCGCCCACCATGCCGGTAACGAGATCGGCCTTGGCCAGGGCAGCGGCACGACGAGTCTGCTTGGTATCGGCGCCGATCTGTTGCGCCAGCTCGAAAGCCAAGCGCTCCACCCGCGAAACCTTTTCCGCCAGGGTGCCCAGCTTGGCATGGAACACGATATCCTTCAGCAGCGGAAGGCGGCTATCCAGGCGCTGGCGGCGATCCTGATCCCAGAAGAATTTGGCATCGGAAAGCCGCGCGGCCAGCACGCGCTCGTTGCCCGCCACCACCTGCTTGCCGCCATCGTTGGTGAGCGTGTTGGCCACGATCACGAAGCGCGAAGCCAGCCGGCCTTCGGCATCGTTCAGGGCGAAATACTTCTGATGCGTGCGCATCGCGGTGGTGAGCACTTCGCGCGGCACCGCCATGAATTCGGTGGGGATCGAACCCAACAGCACCACAGGCTGTTCCACCAGGCCGGCCACTTCATCGGCCAGGCCAGGATCGTCCACCAGCGTCAGCCCCTCGTTTTCAGCGGCAAAAGCCGCATCCTTCAGGATAGTGGCGCGGCGGGTGGCGAAATCCGGTTCCACATAGGCGCCACGCAGCGAGCGCAGCCAGTCGCTGGTATCGCGCACAGCAAAACGCTTCGGCGCCATGAAGCGATGGCCAGCGGTGCTGTCGCCGGCCGTGAGATGGCCGAATGTGAACGGCACCGGCTGGCCTTCGAACAGGCAGAGGATGGAATGCAGCGGCCGCACCCAGCGCAGCGGATGGTCCGCCCAGCGCATGGATTTCGGCCAGGGCAGCTGCGCCAACGCCTCGGGCAGCAAGGTCTGCAGCACATCCACGGTGGGGCGGCCCGGCCGGTCGATCACCGCGAACCAGAATTCGCCCTTACCGGTATCGCGCTTCTCGCATTGCTCCAGGCTTTGCAGCCCCGCACCGCGCAGAAAGCCTTGCACGGCCGCATCGGGCGAGCCCACGCGCGGGCCCTTCTTTTCTTCGCGCAGATCGGCCTGAGCGCGCGGCAAACCCTTCACCGCCAAAGCCAGGCGGCGCGGGGTGACATAACTTTCGGTCTCGCCAGGATTGAGCCCGGCCTTGGCCAAGGCCTCGCAAACCAGCCGGCGCAGGTCTTCCGCCGCACGCTGCTGCATGCGGGCGGGAATTTCCTCGGAATGCAATTCCAACAGCAATTCGCCGATCATCACGCCGCTCCGCCCGGGGATTGCGCTTCCTGCGGCAGATGACCGCGCGAGCGGAGCCATTGCGTGCAGCAAGCCTTGGCCAGCGCGCGCACCCGACCGATATAGGCGGCGCGTTCGGTCACGCTGATCACGCCGCGCGCATCCAGCAGATTGAAGGTATGGCTGGCCTTCAGGCATTGATCATAGGCCGGCAGGGCCAGGCCGGCGGCAATCAGGCTGTTGCATTCGCGCTCCACATCGTTGAAGCGGCGGAACAACTGCTCGGAATCCGAATGTTCGAAGTTATAAGCGGAGAATTCGCGCTCCGCCTGCAGGAACACATCGCCATAGCTGACGCCACGGCCATTGTAATCCAGGTCGTACACCCGGTCCTTGCCCTGGATATACATCGCCAGACGCTCGAGCCCGTAGGTGATTTCGGCCGCGACCGGATCGCAATCATAGCCGCCGACCTGCTGGAAATAGGTGAACTGCGTCACCTCCATGCCGTCGCACCAGACTTCCCAGCCCAGACCCCAGGCGCCCAAAGTGGGGCTTTCCCAATCGTCTTCCACGAAGCGGATATCGTGGCGTTTGTGATCGATGCCGAGCACCGCCAGCGAGTCGAGATACAGATCCAGCACATTGGCCGGGCTCGGTTTCAGGATCACCTGGAACTGGTAGTAATGCTGCAGGCGGTTGGGATTTTCGCCATAGCGGCCATCCTTCGGGCGGCGCGAGGGCTGCACATAAGCGGCATTCCACGGCTCGGGGCCGAGCGCACGCAACGTGGTGGCTGGGTGAAACGTGCCCGCACCGACTTCCATGTCGTAAGGCTGCAGGATCGTGCAGCCCTGACGCGCCCAGAAACCTTGCAAAGCAAGAATCAAATCCTGAAAGGAGTTCGAGGCGGGCTGGCCGGCGGGCGCCATTCTTGATCGTCCTTAACGTATGGCCTTATGCGGGTTGGGCCGTAACGGCCTGCCATTCTCTAGGCTTTCGTCGGCCCCGCCTCCCGGTTTCAGGAACGCAGCGGAATCGAACGATGGGTGGCGGAAAATCGCGCGGACCTTAAAGCTGCGGCAGCCCCCGGTCAAGCCACCGGAAGCGGCGCCCAATCAGCACTTGCCAAGCGGAAAAAAGCCTGTCCCGCTATATGTTCCGGACGGCTTCACAGGCTGGTTGTCAGGCCGCCTTGTTGGCCGAGCAACCAGGCGTGTCGCAGGCTGGTGCGGAAGCCGGGCGGTAAGTGCCGCAGGCCGGGCAGGCCACCATGTCCTCCGAGGCCGGCTGGGCCGGCTTTTGCGCAACCGGAGCGCGGCTCGCCATGTCCTGGCCTGAGGCTTGCTGGCTCTCGCGGCGCAGTTTTTCCGCCGCTTTCTCGGCCTCGCGGCGATTCAGATAGCGGTAGCCGTAATAGGCACCGGCAATCACGGCAATCAACAGCAGAAATTTAAACATCGGGGCCGATCCGTTCCAGACCTGTCCATCATGACGCATATAGTATGGGAAGTCAGGCCTGCTCCGGCAAGGCCGCGCCCTCGCGCAACACCGCCTCGATGGCCGGGCGATAGCTGCCATCGGCCTCGTGCAGCAACAGCGGCGGCAACAGTTTTAATGGCGATTTACCGCCTTTTACTGCCTGAATTATCAGCCGTTTGGGTGGCTGCCCGGGCTTGGATTGCAGAGGCAGGATTATGATGCCGCCAGCCCGCTGGCCAAATGCGGCCAGGGTGGCGGGCAATTGCTCCACCCGCTGAATCAGCCAAAGCCGACCGCTGGGTCTGGCATAGCGCAGCATGGCGGAGACCCAGGCCGCCTCATCGGCACCGGCCGCGCCCTCGCCATCCACCCCCTGGCGCGCCAGGGCACGGCCGGCATCCTTGGCCGGGCGATGGCGGGCGGGATCGAAATAGGGCGGATTGGCCAGCACGTGGTCGTAAGCGTTGGGCTGCAACCCGGCAATGCGCTGACGCAGATCGCCCTCGAATACCCGCAAATGCCCGGCCATGGCATTGGCTTGCAGATTGTGCCGGGCCAATTCCACAAGCTTTGGCTGTATCTCCAGACCATCGGCCTGCAAACCGGGCAACCGGGCCGCCAGACAGAGCATGGCAACCCCTGTGCCGCAGCCCAGATCGAGCACATTCTGGCCGCGTTTGGCCGCTACGGCGGCGGCCAGCATCACCGCATCCGCCGAAGCGCGCTGGCCCTGGCGCGGCTGGGTCAGCAGCACGCGGCCGTCCAGCAGCTTGTCTGTGGTGGTTTCGCTCATGAAATCATCAATCGTGATCTTGGCTATCGCGTTGTTACTGGCACCAAAGCTTGACCCACGAGCCTGCGCAACTATGCTCCGGTCACCTCTTTAATAGCGGCTGCCGCAATTGGCGGCCCATACCGGACCAGAAAGCAATCGTGTCGCAACCGGCCACCTCTTTGTCTTCGCAAGCGCCCCTTTCCGGGCCTGGACCAACACCGGTCCAGGGCCCCAGCATAGAGCCGCTGCGCCTGCTTGTCGCCGCCGACATGGGCGCGGTGAATGAAGAGATCATGCGCCGCATGGAAAGCGATGTGCGGCTGATCCCCGAACTGGCCAGCCACCTGATCGCCAGCGGCGGCAAACGCATCCGGCCGATGCTCACGCTTGGCGCGGCCAAGCTTTGCGGCTATGGCGGAGACAAGCATATCCTGCTGGCTGCCTGCGTGGAATTCATCCACACCGCGACTTTGCTGCATGACGACGTAGTGGATGAAAGCGAACGCCGGCGCGGCGCCGAAACCGCCAATGTGGTGTGGGGCAACCAGGCCAGCGTGCTGGTGGGCGATTTCCTGTTCAGCCGCGCCTTTCAGTTGATGGTGCAATCCGGCTCGCTGGAAGTGCTGCGCATCCTGGCCGGCGCGTCTGCCGTGATCGCCGAGGGCGAAGTGCTGCAGTTGATGACGGCCAACGATCTGGCCAGCGGCGAAGCCTCGTATCTGAAAGTGATCGAATCCAAAACCGCCGCGTTGTTTGCCGCCGCCTGCCGGGTGGGCGCGGTGATTGCCGGTCGCGACCAGGCCGATGCGGAAGCGCTGGATGCCTATGGCCGCGATCTCGGCATCGCCTTTCAGCTGGTGGATGACGCCCTGGATTACGCCGCCGACGGCGCCTCGCTGGGCAAGAATACCGGCGACGATTTCCGCGAAGGCAAAGTGACCCTGCCGGTGTTGCTAGCCCATGAGCGCGGCGACGAGACCGAACGCGCCTTCTGGAAACGGGTGATCGAGACCCCCGACCAGCAACAGGAGGCCGATTTCGCCGAGGCCCTGCGCCTGATGCGGCGCCATGGCAGCCTGGCCGCTACCCTGGATCGCGCCCGGCGCTATGGCCAGGCCGCCAAGGATGCTTTGGGCCGCTTCACCCCCGGTCCGACCCGCGATGCCCTGGCCGAGGCGGTGGATTTCGCCATTGCCCGGGCGGTTTAAGGGGCCGGTAGTTTGAAGGTGGGCGGTTTGAGGGGCTGGCACCCAATCTTTTGATAAGCACCAATCTCTTAACAAGGATCAGGCCGGGCCGCTTGAACCCCGCCCCCCTTGGCGCTATAAGGGCGCCCGCAACCGCTGACGGAGTGTAGCTCAGCCTGGTAGAGCACTAGCTTCGGGAGCTAGGGGCCGGAAGTTCGAATCTTCTCACTCCGACCATCGCGGTTGAAATTTTCCTGGAAAATTCAGTCTTGCCCCTGCACCGGTTCCCGCCGGCGCACGGTTTCGCGATACAGGATGTATAATCCGCTGGCCACCACGATGGCCGAGCCGATCCAGGTCTGTAGGTCGGGGAAATCGCCGAACAGATACCAGCCCAGCAACACCGACCATAACAGGTGGGTATAATCGAACGGCGCCACGACGGAGACCGCCGCCAGCGAGAAAGCGCGGGTCATCAGTAATTGCGCCATGCCGCCCAGCAGGCCAACGGCGATCAGCAGGCCAAGATCGGCCAGGTCTGGCGTGGTCCAGAACCAGGGCAGCGCCAGGCCGGTATAGAGCGTGCAGAAAGCCGTGAAATAGAAGGCGATCGTCGGGCTGGCCTCATGCCGCGTGAGCTTGCGGATCTGGATCATCGCCAGCGAATAAAGCAGCGTACCGGCGGCAGCCAGCAACAAGCCCGGCGAGGCATGGCCGCTGAGCAGCGCGGCCGGCCGCAAGATCACCAGCATGCCCAAAAATCCCACCACGATGGCCGACCAGCGATGCAGGCCCACCCGCTCACCCAGCAGCCAGACCGACAAACAAGCGATAAAGACCGGCGCGGCGAAGGCAATCGCGGTCACATCCGCCAGCGGCATCGTCGCATAGGCGCTGAAAAAACACAGCATTGCCAGGCAGCCATAGATCGAACGCAATCCGTGACCGATGAAATTCTGCGTGCGCAATCCGGCCATACCGTGATTGCGCCAGAGCAGCATCAGAATCGGCGGAAAGGCAAACACGCTGCGGAAAAACATGATCTGCACGGTGCTGTAGCCGGCAGTCAGCCATTTCACCAGAGCATCCATCATGCCGAACACCGCCGCAGCCAGCACCATCAGGCCGATACCCAGAGCGGTCTGGTTCAGGGGCGATTGGTTTTGCGGGGAGACAGACATCGCATGGATTCCAAAGGCAATGCCGGGCGGCATTTGCCAGGCGTTTTTAACAAGGGCCCGGCTTATAGCATGGCCGAAACTGGCATGCGTGCCGTGCGGCCCGATTTTTCTCTTCGCCCCTCACCCAGGCCGCATTCCGCAGCGATAGCGTGGCGCGCCGGCAACAGGTGCCGCCTTCTATCGTTAATGAGAGTTATTCTTACTTGCATGAGCATGGAGCCAGGTATATGTTGCCCGGCATCAGGCCCCGCCAAGGGGCCGGCTGGGGTATTATGGTAAGGATGCAATCAGCTAGAGGAATCAAGCAATTAGGCGCAGGTTCGGAGGATGAATTATCCCCCGGGGAAGCCACCGCAAAAGTGGTGCCTCCCAGATTGAACAGCCGCCAATTGTTTGAGACCGGCCGTGAAGTGATTATCGAGCATGAAGGCGCCGATTACCGTTTGCGCCTCACCTCAAACGGCAAACTGATCCTCACCAAATAACTCAGCGGTTCTTGCAACCGGCAAGCCCCCCAGGGTCGCACGGCGATCCCAGGTAGCCAGCCAGCTACTTGTCTGGCCATCCGCGAGATGGCTGTTCGGAGGTATGCCGTGTCGGCTGTCTATTCACGCCCGTTTTCGTCCCATCTGTCGTTTTCCCCGTATCTGCTGTCTGCCTCGCTGATGGCATTGTCTTTGGCAGCCCTGCCGGCATGGGCGCAGCAACAGAACGCCACCGCGCTGGACGCGGTAACCGTAACCGCCACCAAGACGCCGCACACGCTCAACGAAGTGCCGGCCAATGTTTCGGTGATCACCAACGAGGATATCGAGGAGCGCGCGCCCTCCAAGCTGGACGATCTGCTGCGCGATCTGCCGAGCGTGGATATCCAGGGCGGCCCGCGCCGGGTGGGCCAGGATATCAATATCCGCGGTTTCGGCGGTCAGCGCGTGGTGACCACGCTGGATGGCGCACGGCAGAATTTCACCGCCGGCCATAAGGGCCGCTTCTTCCTTGATCCGGAATTGCTGCGCCAGGTGGAAGTTGTGCGCGGCAGCAATTCAGCCCTGCATGGCTCGGGCGCCATCGGCGGCGTGGTGTCGATGGAAACCAAGAATGCCTCCGATCTGCTCAATCCCGGCGAGAAGGTCGGCTTCCGCGGCAAATACGGCTATTCCGGCGTACAGCGTGAAAACTATTACAGCGCCGGCATATTCGGCCGGCCCGATGAGCGCATCGACCTGCTAGCCAATGTATCGAAGCGCGATAGCGGCACACTGCGCCAGGGCGGCGGCATCGAGTTGGACAATTCGGCGGAGGATGCCAGCGACATCCTGCTGAAAACCAATCTGCGCCCCACCGAAAACCAGACCATGACCTTCAGCCTGATCCGCTTCAAGGAAGACGGCATCATACCCACCAATCCCGATGCGGCGCCCAATGCCACATCGAATCCGCTGGTCTACCGCCAGACTGAAATGACCACGGCTTCGGCGAAATACGTCTACAACAATCCCGACATGCCGCTGCTGGCGCCGACCCTTTCGGTCTATCGCAACCAGCTTGAAGTGAACGAAGCCCGGCAACCGCCGCTGACCGCCCGACTGGACGATTCGCTGCTCACCACCTGGGGCTACGACGCCTACAACACCATGCGTTTCAATACCGGCAGCCTGGCCAACACCGTGACCTTCGGCACCGAGTATTTCAAGGACGACCAGACCGGCATCCGCAACAACGCGCCGCGCTCCACATTCCCCTCAGCCAGCGGTCGCGTGGTGGGCGTTTACGTGCAGGACGAAATCGAATTGCTGCGCGGCCTCACGCTGACCCCGACCCTGCGTTTCGACGATTACCAGAACCATTCCGACAACGGCAGCACTGTTGAGGAAAGCAAGCTTTCACCCAAGCTGGCGGCGAATTGGCGGCCGATGCAATGGCTGTCGCTTTATGCCTCCTATGGCGACGCTTTCCGTGCGCCCAACCTGACCGAAATTTTCGTCACCGGTCAGCATTTCTTCGGCAACAATTTCGTCACCAACACCGCACTGAAGCCGGAAAAGACCCGCACCGCCGAGACCGGCTTCAAGCTGGATTTCAAGAATGTGCTGACCGAGAAGGACCGGTTGAGCTTCAACAGCACCTACTTCCACACCAAGGCCGAGGATTTCATCGAATTCATCGTCGGCAATACCACCACCACCAACCGCAACCTCACCGAAGCAACCATCCAGGGCGTGGAAATCGAATCGCGCTACGACATGCAATACGCCTTCGGCAGCCTGGGATATTCGCGCATCCGCGGCGAGAACGAACAGACCAGCCGGCCGATCGATTCGATCCCCGCCGACCGCGCCGTGGTGACATTGGGCGGCAAGCTGCCCGATTACGGCCTGCGCTTCGGCTGGCGCACCGAGATTGCCGCCGAACAGAACCGCGTATCCAACACCAATCTTTCGGCCGGCGTGGAAGCCGCGGTGGTGCCCACTTCGGGTTATGTGGTGCACGGCGTGTTTGCCACCTGGATCCCGCAATTCCAGGGATTTGAAGGCTTCCGCGTGGATGCCGGCGTGGAAAACATCTTCGACAAGAGCTACCGCCGCCATCTGCAGGCTCTCTACGAAGAAGGCCGCGATTACCGCGTGGCCGTCAGCTACACGAAAGGCTTCTAAACGGAAATGACTCCCAGCATGGGGATCGCGCCGCGACTTTTCCCACCCGAGCGGCCGTCCTCGGTGCCGCCCGGAAGCGCCTTGGCGCCTCCGGGCGCGCTGCCTTCCCACCCAACCATCGCCCCAACGATGAAACCAGCCACCAACCACCCTTCCTCGCCCTATTCCTCCCTGGCCTTTTCGCTACTGCTGCATGGCGGCCTGGCCGCAGGTATCGTTGCGCTGCCGCTGCTGCAACAGCCGATGCCACAGCCGATGCCGGCGCAAACCATCACGCTTGTGAACGCGGCGGATATCGCCCAGGCACCGCAGCCTGCCATTCAGGCCGCGCCGCCGACACCCCGGCAGATCGAACAACCCGCCAAACTGCCAGAAACCAAACCAGCAGAAACCAAACCAGCCGACATCAAACCAGTGGAAACCAAGGCCCCGGAAGCCGAGCCGGAGCTAGCCATCGCGCCGCGACCAAAGACCAAGCCGCTACCGCCACAGCCGGCAAAACCGGTGGCAAAACCGACGCCGCAAGCCACACAGCAGCCAGAGCCGCCTAAACCCGCGCCAGAAATCGCCAACGCGGCGTCAAACAATCAGATCAACCCCAATCCGGAACCTGCACCGCAAAATACGCACAAGCAGGCGGCCCTGCCCGCCGCGCCGCAAGAGATCGCGACGCAGGAAAACGGCGATGCAGATAGCAAGGAACCGCCGGTGCTGCGCGAAGCCCGCTTCCGCAGGCCGCCCAAGCCGCCGCAATATCCGCCGCGTTCGCTCAGCCTGGAACAGCAGGGCGTTTCCGTGGTGCGGGCCCTGATCGATATCGACGGCGCCTCCCGCGAAGTGCGGCTGTGGCGTTCATCGGGCCATGAGGCCCTGGATCGCGCGGCGATTGCCGCCGTGCGCGGCTGGGCTTTCGAGGCAGCCCGCATCGGCGACCGGCCGGTGCTGGCATGGGTGGAAATACCGGTGCGTTTTGAAATTCGTTGAAGCCCCAACCAAGCATGGAGAAATCCAAATGACTCTCGCACAACGCTGGGCCGAACTGCGGCAAGCAGAACCCAATCTCCGCATCCGCGATGCCGGCAGGCGGCTTGATGCATCGGAAGCCGCGCTGATCGCCACGCGGCTCGGCAAGCCGGTTGCCGAAGGCGGCGTGGAACGCCTCACCGGCCCCTGGCCGGATATCATCGCCGCCATCGGCGGCTGCGGCGAAACCATGGCACTGACCCGCAACGATGCCGTGGTGCATGAGCGCCATGGCGTGTATGGCGAACTCTCGGTCACCGGCCATGTCGGCCTGATCGTGGGCGAGGATATCGACCTGCGCATCTTCTTCGGCCCCTGGAGCCATGGTTTTGCGGTCAGCGAGGAAACCAAAGCCGGCCAGCGCCTGTCGCTGCAATTCTTCGATGCCCAGGGCGAAGCCGTGCATAAGATCTATGCCACCGAAGCCACCGACAAAGCGGCTTTCCTGGCTTTGATCGACCGCTTCCGCAATGCCGACCAGAGCCCGGCTTTCGAAGCCAAGCCGGCCAAGCCGGCGGATGCCCCGCGCCCCGATAGCGAGATCGACATAGGCGGCCTGCGCCGCGATTGGTCGGCATTGCAGGATACCCATGATTTCTTCGGCATGCTGCGCAAGTTCAAGGTGGCGCGCGAGCAGGCCTTCCGGCTGGCCGGCAATGCCTTTGCCGAACGCCTGCCCAACGATGCCGCGCGCCGGCTGCTGACCGCTGCGGCCGAAAGCGACGTGCCGATCATGGTGTTCGTGGGCAATCACGGCATGATCCAGATCCATACCGGCCCGGTGAAAAAGCTGCTGACCGCCGGCCCATGGTTCAATGTGATGGATCCGAATTTCAATCTGCATCTGCGCGAGGATGCGGTGGCCTCGGCCTGGCTGGTACGCAAACCCAGCGTGGATGGCACCATCACGTCGGTGGAATTGTTCGACAAGACCGGCGAACTGATCGTCTCCTTCTTCGGCAAACGCAAGCCGGGTGTGCCGGAGTTGGAAACCTGGCGCGCACTGGCGGAAGCCCTGGTGCCCAAAGCCGCAGCCTGAGTTGGCCGATGAGCATGCTTCTGCATCGCCGCGGCCTGCTGGCGGCTTCCGCCGCCAGCTTGGCTTGCAGTCTGTTGCCCCGCGGCGTTCAGGCCGCAGCATCGGCCGATCGCATCGTGGTGGCCGGTGGCGCGATCACCGAGATCGTCTATGCCCTGGGCGAGGAAAAGCGCCTGGTGGGCGTAGACACCACCAGCATGTATCCTGCTGCGGCCGGCAAACTGCCGCAGGTCGGCTATTTCCGTTCGCTCAGCGCCGAAGGCATTCTCTCGCTCAATCCATCTTTGCTGCTGGCCAGCGAACAGGCCGGCCCTGCCAGCACGATGGACAAGCTGCGCGCGGTGAAGCTGCCCGTGGTGCTGGTGCCGGAATCCATGGTGGCCGCTGAAGTGCCGGAAAAATTCCGCATCATCGGCCGTGCGCTGGATTGCTCGGCTCAGGCCGACAGGTTGGCCGATGGCTTGAGCGCCGATCTGGCCCGGCTGGAAGCCGCTGTGGCCAATATCAAGCGCAAGCCGCGTGTGCTGTTCCTGCTCAGTGTCACCGATGGGCGCCTGCTGGCTGCCGGCCACACAACGGCAGCCGACACGATGATCCGGCTGGCCGGTGGCCGCAATGCCATTGAGGAATATGGCGGCTACAAACCGGTTTCGGCGGAAGCCGCGTTGGCCGCCAACCCCGATATGCTGCTGCTTTCCAGCCAAGGGCTGGAAACGCTGGGCGGCACGAAAGGCTTGGCCGAATTGCCGCAATTGCGGGCATTGAACGCCGCGCGCGAGGGCAAAGTGGCAGCGCTCGACATGCTCTATCTGCTGGGCATGGGCCCGCGCATCGCAGCCGCCGGCCGTGAACTAGCGCGCGCCCTGCACGGCGCTGCCATACCGGTATGAGCGAGACATCCTTGCAAGCCTCGCCGCCGGCAATCCACGCCGCATGGCTGCGTCGCGCGCTGTCGCAACGCGCCGGTGTCATGCTGTTGATCGCGCTGCTGCCGCTGGCATTGATCATGGCACTCGGCATCGGCCCGGTGCGGCTTTCGCCTTGGGATATCATCCAAGCGCTAATCGGCCAGGCCGAAACCGCCCGCATCGATGCAATCGTGTGGCAATTACGCTTGCCGCGCGCGTTGATGGCCGGATTGATCGGCGCCGCGCTGGGCGTGGCCGGTGCGCTGATGCAGGGCCTGTTCCGCAACCCAATGGCCGATCCCGGCCTGGTGGGCGTGACCGGCGGCGCCGGCTTGAGCGCGGCGATTGCCATCCTCACCGCCGGCACGCTCTATCCCATGGCCTGGCAGAATTACATGCTGCCGGTGGCGGCGTTCGGCGGTGGACTTGCGATCACACTGCTGGTGCAGCGCCTGGCGCTGGTGCAGGGCCGCACGGCAATCCTGCTGCTGCTGCTGGCCGGCATTGCGCTGAATGCCATCGCAATGGCCGGCATCGGCATGATGAGTTACCTGAGCGACGATCGGCAATTGCGCGACATCACCTTCTGGCTGCTGGGCAGCGTGGCCGGGGCTTCCTGGCCCAAGATTGCGCTGTTGCTGCCTTTTGCACTGCTGCCGCTGCTGCTGTCGCCCTGGCTGGCACGCGCGCTGGATGCTCTCAATCTCGGCGAACGCGAAGCCGCCCATCTCGGCATCGCGGTAGAGCGCGTGAAGCGCATGGCCTGCCTGGCAGTGGCCCTGGCAGTGGGCGGCGCGGTGGCGTTTTCCGGCATCATCGGCTTTGTCGGCCTGGTGGTGCCGCATCTGGTGCGGCTGATCTTCGGCCCGGTGCATCGCAAGCTGCTGCCACTCTCTGGCCTTGTGGGTGCCGTGCTGATGCTGGCCGCCGATACGGTGGCGCGCAGCATTGCGGCGCCTGCCGAATTGCCGGTCGGCCTGATCACCAGCCTGATCGGTGCGCCGTTTTTCCTGGCCTTGCTGCTGCGGCTGCGGCGCGAAATCGGGCTTTGATCATGAATCTGCAGATCGATGCCATCCGCTTTGCGCGCCGCAACCGTACCATCCTGGATGGGCTGACATTCACGCTTGTGCCTGGCGAGGTGCTGGCCATTGTCGGCCCCAACGGCGCGGGCAAATCCACCTTGCTGCAGATCATGGCCGGCGACCTCGCCCCCACAAGCGGCGAGGTGCGGCTGGATGGCCGGCCGATGGGCCGTTGGCAACCGGCAGAACTGGCCCGCCGCCGCGCGGTGATGCCCCAGGCTGCGCGGCTGGGTTTTTCGCTGCCTGCCCATGACGTTGTGGCGCTGGGCCGGCTGCCCTTCGAGACCATGCATGGCAAGCTGCATAATGCGCGCGCGGTGGCAAAGGCATTGGACGCAGCCAACGTAACCGCCCTGGCCGCGCGCGACTATGCCAGCCTGTCTGGCGGCGAGCAGCAGCGCGTGCAACTGGCCCGCGCCATCGCGCAACTGAATCTGCCGCAAGCCGATACGCATACCGCAGCCGCGCCGATCCTGTTGCTGGACGAACCCACCGCCAGCCTGGATCTTGCACAAGCCCATGGCGCGCTGCTGGTCGCACGCAACCTGGCCCGGCCCAATGGGAATGCGCAGGGCGTGGCCGTAGCCGCCGTGCTGCACGATCTTGGCCTGGCCTATCGCTATGCCGATCGCGTGCTGGTGCTGGCTGAAGGCCGCGCGCTGGCACTTGCAAGCCCGGCTGAAGCGCTCACGCCCGCCATCCTGGCCCAGGCCTTCGGCATCGAAGCCGCGTTGATCGAAGGCCATCTGGTGGTGAAGGGCCCGCTGGCAGCGTGATTAAACCACCACCACCCAGCCTTCGGCATCTACGTCTACAGGCAGGCGGGTGAGCGAGCGGCCCTTGCAGGGCCCGAGAAAGCAATGCCCGCTGGCGATATCGAATTGCGCACCATGGGTGGCGCATTGCAACGCCGATTTATCCAGGGTGAAAAAAGCATCCGGCTGCCAATCCAGCGATGTGCGCGCATGCGGGCAGACATTGTCGTAAGCCAGGGCCACACCGCGCCAGCGCACCACGAAACATTCATACCGATCCCGCCCGCTGCCGAAGCTGAATCCCTTGGCACCGGGATCGTCCAGCGCCGCGAATTCCACCAAACGCGTGCCTCGGGCAGGCTTCACATCAGGCCTTCACGCCGGCCATCTTGCACAGCAGCTTCCAGCTTTTCGCATCGATCGGCATCACCGACAACCGCGATTGCTTGATCAGCGGCAGATGCGCCAGTTCCGGCGTAGCCTTGATCTGCTCCAGCGTGACCGGATTTTTCACCGGCATCAGCGTGCGCACATCCACCATACCGAAGCGACCGCTCGCGTCGGTGGGATCCGGGTAATATTCCTTCGCCACCTCGACGATGCCGACGATGCGCTTCTCTTCCACCGAGTGATAGAAGAAGCAGCGATCATTCAGCTTCATCGCCTTCATGTTGTTGGCGGCCTGATAGTTGCGCACGCCGTTCCAGCTTTCCACGCCCTTCTTCACCTGATCGTCCCAGCCCCAGGCGCTCGGTTCGGATTTCATCAGCCAGTAATTCATTGCAGGCCTCCGTTTCGGCTCATTCATTCTTCAAGGGCCGCGACAGCAACGCGGCAATGGTGGCGTCGATATCGGCGCCCTGATGCAGGATGGCATGCACTGCGGCGCAAATCGGCATCTCCAGCTGCAACCGCGCGCAAAGCCCATGCAGGGCGGTGGCGGTGAATTCGCCTTCCGCCACGGTGCGGCGACCGGCCCGGTAGGCCGCGAGATCAACACCCTCACCCAGCGCCCGGCCGAGCGACAGATTGCGCGATTGCGCGCCCGAACAGGTGAGCACCAGGTCGCCCAGACCAGACAGGCCCATCAAGGTTTCGCTCCGGCCGCCCAGCCGCAGACCCAGCCGCGTCATCTCGGCAAGCCCGCGCGTGATCAGCGCAGCCCGTGCATTATCGCCCAACCGGCGGCCCAACACGATGCCGCAGGCAATCGCCAGCACATTCTTCACCGCGCCGCCGATCTGCGCCCCCACCGGATCGTCGCTGGCATAGGGCCGGAAAGTCGGGCGCGACAGCCGCGCGGCCAAAGCCGCCACCAGCCCGGCATCGCCGCCCGCGAGCGTGGCCGCCGTGGGCAGGCCGCGCGCCACTTCGGCGGCAAAGGTCGGGCCGCTCAGGATCAATGCCGGCGCCTCGGGCAATTCCTCGACCAGCACCTGGCCCAGCAGCGCGCCGCTTGCGATCTCGATCCCCTTGGCGGTCAGCACCAGCGGCTTATTGGCGCCGATCCGCTCGCCAATCTGCCTGGCAAAGGCGCGCAGGGTTTGCGCCGGCATGGCCAGCAGCAGCGCATCGCACGCAGCCAGATCGGCCAGATCGGTCGTGGCACGCAGATTGGTCGGCAAAGCGATATCGGGCAGATACAGGCTGTTGCAATGGCGGCCATTCACATCGGCCACCACATCGGCATTGCGCGCCCATAGCATGGCATCGCCACCCTCGGCGGCAAGTGCTGCCAATGCAGTGCCCCAGGCGCCGCCGCCGATCACGCCGATGCGGTTAAAAACGCTCATGCCTTGGCCCCGGCGAATGGCTTGGCTTCCGCCTGCGGATCCAGCGGCCAGCGGGCGCGGGCCGGAGCATCCAGGCTATCCACCGAGCCGCGCTTGAAACGCTCCAGTCCGGCCCAGGCGATCATCGCGCCGTTATCGGTGCACAGGCTGGGCGGCGGAGCGCTGAGTTGCATGTCGTTGCGCGCGGCCAGTTCTGTCAGACTTGAGCGCAGCGCCGCGTTGGCCGCAACGCCGCCGGCGATCACCAGATGCCTGCCTTGGCGGCCGAAGCGTTCGGAAAACATCGCAATGGCATGGCGCGCGCGATCCATGATGGTATCCAGCACGGCCGCCTGGAAGCTGGCGGCAAGATCGGCCTTGTCGGCTTCTGTCGCGCCCGCGCCGAGATGCTCTAATGCCAGGCGCACGGCGGTCTTGAGCCCAGAGAAGCTGAAATCGCAGCCCGGCTTGCCCTTCAACGGACGCGGCAGCGCAAATCGCGTGGCGTCGCCCTGGCGTGCCAGGCGCTCCACCGCCGGACCACCGGGATAGCCCAGACCGAGCAGTTTGGCGGTCTTGTCGAAGGCCTCGCCCACGGCATCGTCTATCGTAGTGCCAAGCCGATGGTAAACGCCGACATCCTCCACCGCCAAAAACTGGCAATGGCCGCCCGAAACCAGCAGCAGCAGATAAGGAAACGGCGTATCCGCCGCCAGCCGCGCCGACAGGGCATGGCCTTCCAGATGATTGACGGCGATCAGCGGCTTGCCGAGGGCATAGGCCAGCGCCTTGGCGGTCATCAACCCCACCATCACACCGCCGATCAATCCCGGCCCGGCCGTCACCGCGATGGCATCGGCAGCAGTAAGCGGCAGCCCGGCCTTGCGGACGGTTTCGCCGATCAGGCTGTCCAGATGGGCGATATGGGCGCGGCTGGCGATTTCCGGCACCACGCCGCCATAGGGCGCGTGTTCCCTCAACTGCGAGAACAGGCTATGACTGACGATGCGCTGCGCCGGATCGGCGGCATCGCAGACCAGGGCACAGGCGGTTTCGTCGCAACTGGTTTCTATGCCAAGAACGAGCATGCGCCCGCGTATTTCCTGTGTGATGTGGATTTGATGAGGCTTCGCTTAACATTATGACCGAGCAGTATCAAGGCAAGGCCGCACAAGAGCGGGCGTCTATCGTCATCGGCACCCGTGGTTCGCCGCTGGCGCTGGCCCAGGCGCGGGAGACCCGTTCCCGGCTGCTGGCGACCATTTCCACCCTGGCCGATAACGATGTGGCAATCCAGACCTATAAAACCACCGGCGACCGCATTCAGGACCGATCCTTGGCGGATTCCGGCGGTAAAGGCCTGTTCACGAAAGAGATCGAAGACGCGCTGCTGGCCGGCGAAATCGACCTGGCCGTGCATTCCATGAAAGACATGCCCACGCGATTGCCCGATGGCCTGATCATGGCCGCCTATCTGCCACGCGAGGATCCGCGCGATGTGCTGCTGGGGGCCCGGCCCTGGACTTTACAGACTCTGCCGCAGGGCGCTGTGGTGGGTACATCCTCGCTGCGGCGCAAGGCCTTGCTGCTGGCGCGGCGGCCAGACCTGCAGGTGATCGAATTCCGCGGCAACGTAGAAACCCGCCTGCGCAAATTGCAGGAAGGCGTTGCCGCCGCCACCTTCCTGGCCCGCGCCGGCCTGAATCGCCTTGGCATCACGCCATCCGGCCTGCACATCCTGAGCCCTGAGGAAATGCTTCCCGCCGTGGCGCAGGGCGCCATCGGCATCGAATGCCGTGCTTCGGATACCAGCCTGCTGCGCCATCTGGCCAAACTGGATGATGCGCCCACGCGACGGCGCGTGGAAGCCGAACGCAGCCTGCTGGCGGTGCTGGATGGATCCTGCCGCACGCCGATTGCGGCTTTGGCGGAAATCGATGCAACAGGATCGCTGCGGCTGCGTGCCGCGATTGCCAAGCCCGATGGCAGCGTGCTGCTGGAAACCGAACGCCAGGGCGATGATGGCGTTGCCATGGGCGCGGATGCCGGCGCTGAGTTGCGCGCACGCGGCGGCGCGGATTTCTTCTGACATGGCGCGCTTGCTGCTGACCCGGCCGGAAGCCGACGCAGCGGCGCTGGCAGAAAAATTGCGTGCACGCGGCCACAGCGCCGATATCGCGCCGCTGTTGCGGATTCACGTCCTCGATGCCGCCCTGCCGAATCTGAATGGCACAACAGCGCTGCTGATCACCTCGGCCAATGGCCTGCGTGCCTTTGCCGCAAAGACCGCACACCGCGACCTGACCGTTTATGCCGTGGGCGAAGCCAGCGCGCGCGCGGCACGCGCCGAAGGTTTCACGGATGTGCATGCTGCCGGCGGCGACCTGCACAGCCTGGCCGATCTGGTAACGCGCTTGCGCAAACCATCGGATGGCCCACTCTTGCACGCAGCAGGAGAAACGCTGGCCGGCGATCTTGTCGGCCTGTTGTGCAATGCCGGTTTCGATGCGCACGGCATTGCGCTGTATAAAGCTGAAACCGCCAGCAGCCTGCCGCCAGCGGTTGCGGCCAGCCTGCGCGCAGGCGAATATCGGGGGGTGTTGTTTTTCTCCCCCCGCACGGCGACCACTTTTGTTAGGTTGGTTGCCGAATCGGGCGCTGGAGATGCAGTTGCCGGCACACAGGCGTTTTGCCTGAGTGCGAATGTTGCCGAGCGGATAGCCGCCCTGCCCTGGCGCGGCATCTGCGTTGCAGCGGAACCCAGCGAGGCGGCCTTGCTGGCCGCAATGGATCGGGAGTTGGCATGAGCGAGACGCCGAAATCAGACACCAAGGCCGGCAAGTCCGGCGGCGCCGATCGCATCATCGATGCGGAGGCCGAGCCGATCAAGCAACCGGCTAAACGCGGCGTTCTGCGCACGCTGCTCTTGGGCGTGCTTGCCGTGGTGGTCTGCGTAGGCGTAGCCGCCGCTTATTACATCAACACGATGCCACCCTCACCGGCTTCTTCCACGGCGGCTTCTTCCACGGCGGCTGGCTCCACATCGGGCGCGCCCGTCACCTTCGTACCGACGGCGCCGGCATCCGCCCCAATCGCCGCTATGGATACCGCCACGCAAACCAAGGTGCAGGATTTGGAACGCCGCATCGCCGCGCTGTCATCGGCGCTGGAGCGGCTTAACACGGTCTCGGCCAATACCAATGCCGCGCCGGCAGTGGATATCTCGGCGCTGGAAAGCCGCATCGCCGATCTGGAAGTGAAACTCGCAACCCAGGCCGCCGAAGCCCGCCAGCGCCATGAAAGCACCCTGCGCGAATTGGCCAAGGCGACCGAGAAGGCCGTTGACCTGGATGTGAAGCTGACCGAACTGGCCAATCAGCGCCAGGCCGGTCTGCGCCAGCCGGTGGCCTTGCTGCTGGCCTGGCAGGCGCTGCGCGAGCATGCATTGCTGGGCCAGAGTTTTGAAGCCGAACTTGCCAAGCTTTCCCCGTTGGTGGAGCGCGAGAAGGCCAAGGCGCTGAGCGACACTCTTGCCGCGCTGGCCGCATTCTCCTCCGCGCCGGCCAAAACCCAAACCGCGCTGATCGCTGCCTTTCCGCTGGCCGCCGAAGCGCAGATGCGCGATCCGGCACCGGCCGCCGATGCGCCGCAGCCCACCTGGTGGCAGCGCGCCATCGACAAGCTGTCGCATCTCATCACCATCCGCCGCGTGGGCGGCAACACCGCCGACAGCACCAGCCCCGATGGCAAACTGGCCGCTGCCGAAGCCGCCCTTGCCAAGGGCGACCTGGCCGCCGCCTTGCGCGCCCTCGATGGCCTGGATGCCCATGGCGACCTGGCCGGCTGGAAGGCCGATGCCGAGGCGCGGTTGAAGTTGCAGGCGGCGCTGGAACGCTTCACGGCCGCGTTGCGCGATCATTTTGCCGTGGAAGGCTGAGCGTCATCATGCTGGCCCGTTACGGCATTGCGCTGATCGTTTTGATGGCCCTGGCGGGGCTGGCCGCCTGGATCGTGGATCAGCCCGGCACCGCGCGGTTCACCTGGCTGGGTTATGAGATTGCCGCACCGGCGCCGCTGATCGTGCTGCTGCTGGCCTTGCTGGCTTTGGGCCTGGTGGTGCTGGCCTGGATATTTGCCTGGGCCGCCGCCCTGCCCCAGCGCCGCAAGCTGAAGCGCCAGGCGCGTGGCCAGGCGGCTTTCGCCGCCGGCATGGTGGCGGTGGCAGCCGGCGAACCGGGCCGGGCCGCCAAGCTGGCCGCCAAGGCCGCGCAAGATCTCGACGATCCCACCCTGGCCCGTCTGCTGGCCGCCCATACCGCACAATTGACCGGCGATCAGGAAGCCGCGCGCCGCGCCTTCACGGCCCTGGCCGCCGATCCGGCCACGGCATTTCTCGGCCTGCGCGGCCTGATCGGCGATGCCCGCCAGCGTGGCGACCGCGATGCCGCCCTGCCGCTGGCCCGCAAGGCCTCGGCTTTGCGGCCCGCTTCGCCCTATGCGGCGGAAGCCGAATTGCGCCTGCTGCTGGAAGCCGGCGATTGGGCCGCGGCGCGCGAGCGGCTGGAAGCGGCCCGCAAGCGCAAGGCCGCCGGCAAGGCCGATGCCGACCGGCTGGCCGCCCTGCTGGACCTGGCCCAAGCGATGGAAGCCGCCGAGGCCGGTCATGGCCTGGAAGCCGCCAAACTGGTGCGCCGCACCGGCAAGCTGCTACCCGATCACGTGGGCCGCGCCGCCATCCTTACCCGCGCCGCCAGCGATACCCAAAGCCGCCACGAAGCGCAGGATTGCATCCGACGGCTATGGCCCACGGCCCCCAGCCAGGCATTGGCGCGGCTGTGGCAACGGCTGGAAGACAGCCAGGCCCGCGCGCCCGATATCCGCATGCAACGCGCCCGCATGCTGGCGGAAAGCGCACCCGATGCAGCGGAAAGCCATCTGCTGCTGGCGGAAGCTGCCCTCCATGCACGGGATTTCGGCCTCGCCCGCGCCGAACTGGAACAGGCGGAAAGCCTGCAAGGCAGCGGCGCCTGGTCGGCCGCCATCCGGGCCGGACTGGCCCGCGATGGCGATGGCGAGGAAACCATCGCCGAGCGCTGGCAGGCCCGCGCCAATCGCGCCAGCGAACCTTGGCTGTGCCGCCAATGCGGCGCCGGCCATGCCGAATGGGCGATGCGCTGCCAGGCCTGCGATGGCTTCGACAGCATCGCGCCCCGGCGCGAGGCGACGCAGGACAGCGCGCAAGGCACCCTGCCGGCAACGCCATTGCTGCTGAGCGGGCCGAAACTGTAGTGTCTGCAGGCAATTTTCGTTATAGTTTTTTGAACATAACGAACCGGAAGCCGCCATGGTCCGTGAGAACGAAATCCGCGCCAACGAAATCGCCGTAACCCCGCCGGATGCCTCGGATGCCGGGCTGGTTTTCATCGGCCGCATCCACACGCCCTGGAACAATCGCCTGCTCTGCCCGCGCCAGGGCCGCCATGATGGCCCGATCTGCCGGATCGAAATCTTCGCGCCCTGGGTGCCGGCGCTGGATGGCGTGGAACGCTTCCAGCAGTTGGAAGTGCTGTATTGGCTGGATCAATCGCGCCGCGACATCGTGAAGCAAAGCCCAGCCAATAACGGCGAAACCCACGGCGCCTTTTCGTTGCGCACGCCGGTGCGGCCCAATCCCATCGGCACGTCGATGGTGGTGTTCGTGGAGCGCAAGGATAACTGGCTGATGGTACGCGGGCTGGATTGTCTGAACGGCACGCCGCTGCTGGATATCAAACCGGACCGCTGCCAATTCACGCCGATCGCGCCGCCGCAGCCCGGCGATTTCGAGACCGGCTGACGCCCGTCCGGTCAGCTTTTAGGCAGCAAGTCGTAAGGCAGCTTGAACCCCGGCAATGCGGCGATGCGTTTCCACCAAGCTTGGATGTTGGGGTATTCGTCGAGATCGAATTCGGCCTCGGCGGCATGCACCACGCTGCTGAACAGGCCGATATCGGCAATGCTGGGGCCGGATTCCAACAGGAATGTACGACCTTCGAGCAAGCTTTCCAGCATGTCGAGGCCAGTTGCGGCAGCCTTGCGGGCATGCTCCACAACGGCGGGATCGGGCTTCACGAAACGGGCATAGAAGCGCGCGCGGTTCATCCACGGCATCAGGCGGTCCACATCCCAATGCAGCCATTCGCGGGCCTGCTGGCGCTCGGCAGCATCCTTGCCGCCGAAACGGCCGCTGAGATCGGCCAGGTATTCGATGATGGCGCAGGATTGCACCAGTGGCAGGCTGCCCTGCGTCGCCCTCTCATGCACCAATACCGGCACCTGGCCGAAGCGGTTCAGCTTGAGGAATTCGGGGCTCTTCTGCTCGGCCTTGGAGAGATCGACATGGCGATAGGCATAGGGTTGCCCGGTCAGCGCCAGCATCAATCCCACCTTGTAGGTGGGCCCGGACAAAAAGCTACCGTAAAGCGTGAACTGATCGGCCATGGCGCTGCGATACTCCCCCTTAAGCAGGCCGCACCGGAATGCTTGCCAAGTCGGCCCATGGGACGTATTTTCCGCGCGCCCGAGGGCGGGGTCAACCCGGCCCGTGTGACGGATCGGGGCATGCCGGCGTAGCTCAGCGGTAGAGCAAGACTTTCGTAAAGTCGAGGTCGGGGGTTCAATTCCCTCCGCCGGCACCATTTCCCGCCGAAAACTCCATCAATCCGCCCGCCGCGCCGCAACCCGACGCGCCACAATCGGCCCGCCTTCCGGGCCGGTCAGCCGCAAAGCGCCATCGGCCGCGACCTCGAATCCACGCACCGCCTCCATGGCGACCAGGAACCGCCGTTCCAGATCGGCCATATCCTGCGACAGGCAAGCCATCCGGGTGCCGGCCAGCGGGCCGAGTTGCAGGGTTTCCCCGGTGAGACGGTAGACACCGGTATAGCGGTTACAGCCGCTGCTGCCCGAAACCCGCCCGCGCGCCTTCTCCGGCTCGGCGGCAAATAGCAGGCTGGGGCCGCGCTCCGCCACGCCCACGGCCGGATTCACACCGACGGCCTGGCCGCCGATGCTTTCCACCCGCCATTCCGCGCCCAGCAGCAGATCCGCCGGTTCGCCGCCACAGCCACGCAGCATGCGGCTATCCAGCTGCAGGGTAACGGTATCGGGGAAACTCATGCCGCTCATGCTGTCGCGGCAGGCCTGACGCACCACATCCACCCGCAAGGATCGGCTGCCATCGCGGCTTTCATAACGGTAGCCGCCGGGTATCTCCTGCCGCGCCGGCAGAGCGGTTTCCAGCCGGGTGGCGCCATAATCCAGTTGCAGCGCCAAAGTGCCCGGGGTGAGCCGCAGCGCCCAGGCCGGTTCGTTGCCGGCGGCGCGGTAGCCGGGATCGCTGGCGGCCGCCTGGGCCGCATTCTGGGTCGCATCCTGGGCCGTACTCTGAGCTGAAGCCTGGACCAGACAGGTGGGATAAACCCGGTCGCCCACGCTCAGGCTGGCCTCGCTGCCCTTGTTCCAGAACTGCACCCGGTCCGGCCCGGCGCCGCCGCCATACCGCGCGCCCGAGGCCGCCGCCACCTGGCGCAACGCGAAGGCGCGGCCATCCACCAGCAATTGCGCCTTGTCGCCGCCGCCTGCCTGGGCACGGAATTCCACCCGCGACGAACCGCAGCGGAATTGCGTGGCCGTGCCATCATCGGGCAACAGGCCCAAGCCGCCAGCCAGGCTGCTACCCGGCAGGGCTGGCCCCGATATCCCGGTTTCGCAGCCGCTCAATGCCAGCAGACAAAGCAGCAATATCCTGCGCATGTCAGGCCCTGCGGTAGATCGCCCGTTCATCGGGCTGCGGATCGGCCTCTACCCGGCCATCGCCAGCCATGTGAATCAGGTGCGCCAGCACCGAGCGTGCGGCGGCGCCATGCAGATG
Organism: Ferrovibrio sp.; assembly: GCF_019636075.1. Taxonomy (GTDB): domain Bacteria; phylum Pseudomonadota; class Alphaproteobacteria; order Ferrovibrionales; family Ferrovibrionaceae; genus Ferrovibrio. Next base: position 97,700 of record NZ_JAHBYG010000003.1, on the reverse strand, counting down.
CTTGGGCACATCCACATACATGCGCGCCACCAGCGCCGGTATGCTTTGCGGCCCGGCTTCCAGCGCCGTCATGATCTGCGCCTCGCGGCCCTGGCGATGGGCAACCAGGGCTCGCACAAAAGCCTGCGGCGAGCCCCCGGTGGTGGCCTCGCTGATCGGCGCGCCATGGGTGGGGTAATACACTGCCTCATTTCGCGGCAGCAGTTTTTCCAGGCTGCTGTAGTATTCGGTCATGCTGCCATCGGGCGGAGAGATGATCGTAGTGGACCAACCCATCACGTGATCGCCCGAAAACAGGGCATTCTCCTCGGCCAGGGAAAAACACAGGTGATTGGAGATATGCCCGGGCGTGTGCAGCGCCTGCACTTTCCAGCCATCGCCTTGAATCCATTCGCCATCCGCCAGCAGGTGATCGGGCTGGAATTCATGGTCGCCGCCCTCTTCCACCGCCACGCCACGCGGCTGCGGATGCGGACCGAAGGCATAGCTGGGCGCGCCGGTGCGGCGCTGCAATTCCGCCGCCAGCGGCGAATGATCGCGATGGGTATGGGTGATCAGGATATGGCTGATAGTCTGGCCTTCCAGCGCCGCCAGCAAGGCCTGCAGATGCGCCTCGTCCTCCGGGCCGGGATCGATCACCGCCTGGCCGCCGCCGGGCCGGCCGATGATATAGGTGCCGGTGCCATGGAACGTGAAAGCTGACGGATTCTGCGCCACCACGCGGCGCACCAGGGGGCTGAGCCGGGCCGCCGCGCCATAACTGAAATCCAATGTCTTGATGAAGGGCGGACTCATTCCACTGCTCCTGAAATTGACCCTACGTCAGGTCGCTAAAAACGCATTCGACAGTGAACGGATTGACCGGACGAGCGCGCTTAACATAATCTTCGCCTTAGACGGCATAACTACAAGCACAGAATCGCCTGGCGCGAAACAGCGCCGGCAGGGGAGGAGGCTAAGCTGTCTGAGATCGTGCAGTCATTGCTTAATGGCATGGCTTCGGGGTGCATTTATGGCTTGGTCGCGCTCGGCTTCGTGCTGATCTACAAGGCGACCGAAATGGTCAATTTCGCCCAGGGCGACCTGATGATGCTGGGTGCCTTCGTGGCATTCGCGGCCATCGATTCACTGGGGCTGAACTACTGGCTGGCCTTTTTGGTGGCGGTGCTGTTCATGGCCGCCTTCGGCTATGTGCTGGATGCCACCATCCTGCGCCAGGTGATCGGCCAGCCGCAATTCGCCATCGTAATGCTCACCATCGGGCTCGGCTTCACCTTCCGCTCGGCCGCCTCGATCATCTGGGGCACCGAGACGCGCGCCTTCGAAACCCCCTTCACCGCAGGCGTAAGCCAGTTCGGCGGGCTGGTCTTCAATCATGTAAGCGTTTCCATCATCGCCGGCACAGCCATCCTCTGCGCCGCCTTGTTTGCCTTCTTCCGCTATACCCGCGTGGGCGTGGCGATGCAGGCCGCATCGCAAAACCAGCTGGCCGCCTATTACATGGGCATCCCGGTGAAACGCATCTTCTCGCTGATCTGGGCGATCTCGGCCGCCGTGGCCGCCGTGGCCGGCGTGCTGCTGGCGCCGGTGGCGCTGATCGACGTGACCATGGGTCTGCTCGGCCTGAAGGCCTTTGCCGCCGCCGTGCTGGGCGGCTTCGGCTCGATCCCGGGCGCGGTGATCGGCGGCATCGTGATCGGCGTTATCGAACAATTCTCCGGCCGTTATCTGGAATCCGACCTGAAGGATGTGGCCGCCTATATCGTGATCCTGGCCGTGCTGTTCCTGCGTCCGCAGGGCTTGTTCGGCAATATCGGCCGAAAGCGGGTGTGACGCCATGCGCTTTTTCTTCAAGACCGATTACAACCAGGACATCAACCTTTTCCGCGACGGCGTAGACCGCTTCTGGTATGGCCTGCTGATCCTGGCCTTGCTGGTGGCGCCCAGCGTGCTGGAAGATTTCTACCTCGGCGAAATCTCCTACGTCTTCGTGCTGTCGATCATCGGCATCGGCCTGATGCTGCTCACCGGTTTCACCGGTCAGGTATCGCTGGGCCATGCCGCCTTCCTAGGGATCGGCGCCTATACCCATGCCGTGCTGCTGAGCCACGGCGCACCTTTCCCGGTGTCGATGGCGGCGGCCGCGCTGCTGTCGGCGGCCGTGGGCGTAGCCATCGGCTTTCCGGCGCTGCGGCTGACCGGCATCTATCTCGCCATCGCCACCCTGGCCTTCGCCTTCATCATCGAGCATGTGTTGATCAAGTGGGAAAGCGTTACCGGCGGCTTCAAGGGCTTTCCGGTGGAGCGGCCGGAATATTTCGGCATCACCATCACCGACGATATCCCGTTCTACTATCTCAGCCTGTTCTGCCTGGTGCTGGCGGTGCTGGCGGCCTTGAACCTGCTGCGTTCGCCGACCGGACGGGCCTTCATCGCCATCCGCGACAGCGAGATCGCCGCGCAATCCATGGGCGTGAACCTGGCCCGTTACAAGACCACGGCTTTTGCGGTCTCGGCCGGTTTCACCGGTTTTGGCGGTGCGTTGTTCGCCCACAAGATCGGTTATCTGGCACCCGATGCCTTCAACATCCTGCTGTCGATCCAATTGCTTCTGATGGTGGTGGTGGGCGGCCTGGGCTCGATCCACGGCGCCATCTTCGGCGCGATGTTCGTTGGCGCACTGCCGCAGGCGATTGCCATCGGGCGCGACTATCTGCCTGAAACCATCGCCCGTCAGCCAGGCCTGGAACCCGGCCTGTTCGGCCTGATCCTGGTCTTCTTCATCCTGTTCGAGCCTTATGGCATCTATGGCCGCTGGCTGAAGGTGAAGCTCTATTTCTCGCTGTTCCCGCTCTACAAGAAGGCAACGTTCAAGAAGCAGAAATCCTACACCAAGTCGGAGCGCAACCGGTGACCTTCTTCAAGGCCGAAAATATCGCCATCAACTTCGGCGGCATCCGCGCCGTGGACGGCGTGGATTTCGAGATCGAGCCCGGCACGGTGTTCACGATCATCGGCCCGAATGGCGCGGGCAAGACCACGGTGTTCAACCTGATCAGCCGCATCTACAATCCCACCGAGGGCCGGCTGGTCTATCAGGATCGCGACATCACCCGCGAGCCGCCGCATGCCATCGCCGGCATGGGCATCGCCCGCACCTTCCAGAATATCGAATTGTTCGAACATGCCACCGTGCTGCAGAACCTGCTGCTCGGCCGCCATGCCCATCGCAAATCCAATCTTCTGAGCGAATTGCTGTTTCTGCCCAGCGTGCGCAAGATGGAAGTGGCGCATCGCGAGAAGGCGGAGGAAGTGATCGACTTCCTGGATCTGCAGCAATACCGCGACACCATGATCGTGAACCTGCCTTATGGCGCCCGCAAAGTGGTGGAACTGGGCCGGGCGCTGTGTACCGAGCCCAAGCTGCTGCTGCTGGACGAACCGTCTTCCGGCCTCAATACCGAAGAGACCGAAGACATGGCCTGGTGGATACAGGACATCAAGAACGACCTTGGCATCACCGTGCTGATGGTGGAACACGACATGAAGCTGGTGAGCGAAGTTTCCGACCGCGTGCTGGCCCTGAATTACGGTCGCGTGCTGGCCACCGGCACGTCGCGCGAAGTGCAAAGCCACCCCGAGGTGGTCAAGGCGTATCTGGGGGGCTGAGACGTGGCTGAACCGATCCTGCGCCTGAGCAATATCGAGACCTTCTACGGTCCGATCATGGCCATCCGCGGCGTGAGCCTGGAAGTGCCGGAAGGCTCCATCGTTACCGTGCTGGGCGCCAATGGCGCGGGCAAGACCACGATCCTGAAAACCATTTCCGGCGTGATGGACCCGCAAAAAGGCAGCGTGGTGTTCCAGGGTCGCGAAATCCAGAAGATGGATCCAGACAAGGTGATGCGCCTAGGCATCGGTCATGTGCCGGAGGGACGCGAAACCTTCCCCTTCCTCACCGTGCTGGAAAACCTGCAGATGGGTGCCTATACGCGTTCCGACCGCGATGGCATCCAGCGCGATATCGACATGGTCTATGGCTATTTTCCGCGTTTGAAGGAGCGCGAGAACCAACCCGCCGGTTCGATGTCGGGCGGCGAACAGCAGATGCTGGCCATCGGTCGTGCGTTGATGGGGCGGCCGAAGCTGCTGTTGCTGGATGAGCCTTCGCTGGGCCTGTCGCCCAAGCTGGTGAAAGAAATCTTCGAGATCATCGTGCGCATCAATGCCGAACAGGGCACCACTATTCTGCTGGTGGAGCAGAATGCCAATGTGGCGCTGAATGCCGCGCATTACGGCTATGTGCTGGAAGTCGGCCGCATCGTGATGGCCGATACCTGCGAAAAGCTGCTGGAAAAAGAAGACATCAAGGAATTCTATCTGGGCCAGAAGGAAGAAAGCGCACGCGGCAAGCGGCGCTGGAAGAAGCGCAAGACCTGGCGCTGACCGCGCCGGTTCAGACACGCGTTATCAGGGAGGCGGGACATGACGGTCGCCACTATGACAGCCGGAACGGCTGCGACGAGCGGGCAAATCGCCGGCATCGACACGATGCGGGACCAGGACATCCTGGCGGTTATCCAGCGCGATACCGTGCCGCGCTATTTCTGGCGCCGCTGCAAAGAGCGCGGCGAAAAGGTGGCGTTGCGCGAAAAGAAATTCGGCATTTGGAAATCCATCACCTGGCGCGAATACGGCGAGAATGCCAAGCATTGCGGCCTCGGGCTGGCCGCCTTGGGCGTGCGGCGCGGCGATGTGGTGTCGATCACGTCGGAAGGCAAGCCGGAATGGCTCTACACCGATATGGGCGTGCAGGGCATCGGCGCGGTGAATAACGGTATCTACACCACCGATTCTGCCAAGCAGATCGAATACATCATCAACGACAGCCGTTCGGTGGTTTATATCGCCGAAAATGACGAACAGCTCGACAAGGCGCTGGATGTGCGCGAACGCTGCCCATCCTTGCGCAAGATCGTGGTGATCGACATGGAAGGCCTGAAGGACTTCCACGACCCGATGGTCATCAGCTTCGAGCAATTGCTGGAGGAGGGTCGCAAATTCGAGGCCCAGCATCCCGATTACTGGGAAGCCGAACTCGCCAAGGGCAGCCCCTCCGATCTGGCCATCCTGATCTACACGTCCGGCACCACCGGCGCGCCCAAAGGCGCCATGATCAGCCATGCCAATCTGCTGTTCCAGCTGGAAAACAGCTACAAGATGATGGAGCAGTATCCCGACGACGAACAGCTTTCCTTCCTGCCGCTCTGCCATATCGCCGAACGCGGCTTCACCGTGCTGTGGCCGCTGAAATCCGGCTCCACGGTGAATTTCGCCGAAAGCCCGGATACCGTGCCGCAGAATTTGCAGGAAGTGCAGCCCACGCTGTTTTTCGCGGTGCCGCGCTTGTGGGAGAAATTCTTCTCCGCCATCGCCATCCGCATGAAGGACGCGACCGGCTTCGGCAAATGGGCCTACAAGATCGCACTCGGTATCGGCTATAAGCGCGCCGAATGCATCCTGGATGGCCAGCCGCAGCCGACCTGGCTGAAGGCCGCCTTCTGGCTGGCCGACAAGCTGGTGCTGCGCAACATCAAGTCCATCATCGGCATTCATCGGTGCCGCTGGCTGGCTACAGGCGCCGCACCGATCTCGCCCGACCTGATCAAATGGTATCTCGCCATCGGCATGGACATGCGCGAAGTGTATGGCCAGACCGAAAATGTGGGCCTGGCCACAGCACCGCAGGATGACCGCCTGAAGCTTGGCAGTGTGGGCAAGGCCGTGCCCAACACGGATGTGAAGATCAGCCCTGAAGGCGAAATCCTGCTGCGCGGGCCGCATGTCTTCCTCGGCTATCTCAACAATCCGAGCAAGACCGCCGAAACCGTGATCGATGGCTGGCTGCATACCGGCGATGTGGGCAATATCGACAATGAAGGCTGGGTGCGCATCACCGACCGGATGAAAGACATCATCATCACTGCCGGCGGCAAGAACATCACGCCGTCCGAGATCGAGAACCAGTTGAAGTTCAGCCCCTATATCTCGGATGCCGTGGTGATCGGCGACCGCCGAAAATTCCTCAGTTGCCTGGTGATGATCGACCACGACAATGTGGTGAAATACGCCCAGGACCTGAACGTACCGTTCACCAACTTCACATCGCTCTGCCGCACCAAGGAGGTGCAGGAGCTGATCTGGGTGGAAATCGAGAAAGTGAACAAGAATTTCGCGCGGGTGGAAACCATCAAGAAATTCCGCCTGATCGAACAGCAATTGACCGCCGAGGATGACGAACTCACCCCCACGATGAAGCTGAAGCGCAAATTCGTGAACGAAAAATACAAGGATATGATCGACGAGATGTATCGCGGCGGCGAATAGGCCGGCGCGGGCATGTGGTGTTTTTTGTTGCAACACTGAACCTGAAAAAGCTAACCCCGGGAGGAAAAGCTTATGCATAAGGGAAACAAACTGATTGGTGCCGTAGCGGTGGCTGCCGGCCTTGCCATTGCAGGCCAGGCGGATGCACAGAAGCTGCAAGGCGTCAGCAAGAATGAGATCGTGATCGGCATGCACACCGATCTGTCGAGCGTGGCCGCCAGCTATGGCGTCACCTCGTCCAACGCGCTGCGCCTGCGCTTCGATGAAGTGAACGCAGCCGGCGGCATCCATGGCCGCAAGCTGAAGCTGGTGGTGGAAGACAGCCAGTATCAGGTGCCGCGCGCCGTGCAGGCGGTGAACAAGCTGATCAACCGCGACCGCATCTTCATCATGGCCGGCGCCTTGGGCACCCCGCATAACAACGCGGTGTTCGCCGATCAATTCAAGGCCAACATCCCCAATCTGTTCCCGCTCACCGCCGCGCGTTCGATGAGCGCGCCGCATCATCCGCTGAAATTCCAGTCCTACTCCACCTATTACGACCATATCCGCACCGGCGTGAAATACCTGGTCGAAAAGAAGGGCAAGAAGAAGCTCTGCTCGCTGTATCAGGACACCGATTTCGGCAAGGAGATCCTGGACGGCGTGCAGGATCAGGCCAAGGCCATGAATATGACCGTGGTCGAGACCGCCACCAACAAGCCGACCGACACGGATTTCACCGCTCAGGTAGCCAAGCTGCGTTCGGCCGGTTGTGATCTGATCGCGCTCGGCGCCATCGTGCGCGATGCCATCCTGCCTTACGCCACCGCGCGCAAGATGGGCTGGAACGATGTGGACTTCGTGGCTCAGGCCGCCAGCTTCGACCAGATCGTGGCAAGCGCGCCCGGCGGCGTAACGGAAGGCCTCTATGTCGGCGCGGGCACCATCATGCCCTACCGCGACACCGCCAACCCCACCGTGGCTGCCTGGTGGGATTCCTACAAGGCCAAGTACAACGCCGATCCCAATATCGGCGCCATCTATGGCCAGGTTTCCGCCGACATCATCGTCACCGCGCTGGATCGCGCCGGTAAGGATCTCACCACCGAGAAGTTCGTGGCGGCGCTGGAAAGCATCCAGGGCTATCGCGATATCTTCGGCGGCCCGGTGCTGACTTTCTCCAAGACCCAGCACCAGGGTTCGACGGCCACCTTCCTGTCGCAGATCAAGTCCGGCCGCTTCCAGCTGGTTGAGGGCCCGCTCTACTACTGATCCGCCGCATTATCCTGCATAAGCGAAGGCCCGCGGCGGACGCTGCGGGCCTTTTCTATTTCGCAGATGCGAGATGGAGAATCCTGCTGCCGCCTGGCCGGAAGCAGGATAGTATTTCCCCACCACACCAGGAAAAGTGGCAACAACACAAAACGGGAGGCCGGGGTATCATGACAATGTCCAGGATCATTCTGTTGAGTGCGGCGGCATTGGTTGCGCTGCCGATGACCCAAGCTCAGGCGCAGAAGGTGCGCGGAGTAAGCAAAACCGAAGTGCTGATCGGCATGCATACCGATCTGTCTGGCCCTGCCGCCAGCTATGGCGTCACCTCATCCAACGCCATCCGCATGCGGTTCGACGAGATCAACGAGGCCGGCGGCATCCATGGCCGCAAATTGCGACTGATCGTGGAAGACAGTCAATACCAGGTGCCGCGCGCGGTGCAGGCGGTGAACAAGCTGATCAACCGCGACAATGTATTCCTGATGGCTGGCTCGCTTGGCACACCGATGAACAATGCGGTGATGGCCGACCAGTTGAAGGCCAATGTGCCCAACATGTTTCCGCTCACTGCTGCGCGCCAGATGCACGAGCCGATGCATCGGCTGAAATTCGCCTCCGGCTCCACCTATTACGAACAGATGCGCATCGGCATCAAATGGATGGTGGAAAAGAAGGGCAAGCAGAAAATCTGCTCGCTGTATCAGGACACCGATTTCGGCCAGGAAATCTTCCAGGCGGCACGCGACCAGACCCAGGCGATGAAAATCGCCCTGGTGGAAACCGCCACCAACAAACCGGCCGATACCGACTTCACCGCGCAAATCGCCAAGCTGCGCTCTGCCGGATGCGACCTGATCGCCTCGGGCTCGATCGTACGCGATGCCATCGTGCCTTATGCCACGGCGCGCAAGATGGGCTGGATGGATGTGGATTTCATCGGCCAGTCGGCTTCCTACGACCAGATCGTGGCCAGCGCGCCCGGCGGTGTAACGGAAGGCTTCTACACCATGGCCGGCACCATCCTGCCCTATCGCGACACCGCGCCTGCGCATCTTGTCGCGTGGATGGACAAGTACAAGGCCAAGTATAACGCCGAAATCAATATCGGCTCGGTCTATGGCTATGCCCTTGCCGACATGATCGCCATCGGCATCGAACGCGCCGGCAAGGATCTGACAACCGACAAGTTCATAGCCGGCATGGAATCGATCAAAGGCTATCGCGATATCTTCGGTGGGCCGGTGGTGGATTTCGGGCCTCAGAAACGCCAGGGTTCGAATTCCTCCTTCCTGTTCCAGGTGCAGAAGGCCAAGTTCATCCTGATCGACGGCCCAATCCATTTGGGCAGTTGAACCGACCCGCTATCGTCACAAATCCCTGTTAGGGTGGCGCCCCCGGATATCCTCCGGGGGCGTGAATTTATCTGGAGCCTGCCATGCGTGTTTTATCCGTCCTCGCCATATGCGCCGGCTTTGCCGTGAGTTCTGCCCAGCCTGCCTCTGCACAATCTGCCTCTGCCCAGGCAGTCCCCACCCAGGCGACCTTCGACCTACAAGGCCATCGCGGCGCCCGCGGGCTAGCGCCGGAAAACACCCTGCCTGCCTTCGCCACGGCGCTTGGCCTGGGCGTCACCACGCTGGAACTGGATATCAACCTCACCGCAGACGACAAACTGGTTGTGGGCCATGATCCGGTGCTGCTGCCCACGGTTACGCGCAAACCCGATGGCAGCTTTCTCGCCGAACCGGGGCCGGCTATCCGCAGCCTCAGCCTGGCCGATCTGCAACGCTACGATGTTGGCCGGCTCAATCCCGACCATCGCTACGGCAAGGGCTTTTCCGAACAGCAGCCGGTGGACGGCACGCGCATGCCGGAACTGGCGGCGGTATTCGCGCTGGCTGCCCGCGCCGCACAGGCGCATCCGAATCTGCCGCCGATCCGCTTCAATATCGAAACCAAGCTCTCGCCGCTGAAGCCCAACGACACCGCCAGCCCGGAGCAGCTTGCCACTGCCCTGGTGGCGGAAATCCGCAAGCAGGGCCAGGCGGCATATACCACCATCCAGAGTTTCGATTGGCGCACGCTGCGCATCGCCGCGCGGATCGCGCCCGAGATCGCCTTGGTGATGCTCACCGTGGAAACCCCGAATTTCGATACATTGGAGCGCGGCAAACCCGGTGCCAGCCCCTGGCTGGGCGGCCTGGATATAGACGACCACGGCGGCTCGGCCCCCCGCCTGGTGAAAGCCGCCGGCGGCAAGGTCTGGTCGCCGTTCTGGCGTAATGTCTCGTCAGAGGCCCTGGCCGAAGCCAAGACACTGGGCCTGCAAGTAATCCCCTGGACGGTAAACGAACCCGCCGATATGGCCCGCCTGATCGACATGGGCGTGGATGGAATCATCACCGACTACCCGGATCGGTTGCGCAATGTGCTACGGTCCAAGAGCATGCCCCTGCCGCCGCCACGTCCGGTTGCTCTGCGCTGACCATTCCGGCCGGCTTTGAGCAAAATCGTCGCGCCCGGCATTTCCGGGGTTCCCATCCCGCCGCAACGGGTCTAAAAGGCGCGCCATGATCACGGCTTATCTGCCCCAGGGCAGCCTCTTGCAGAAAGTGGACCTCACGCCCGGCGATGCGTTGCCAGAGGGCGCGGTGTGGCTCGACCTGATGGAGCCCACCCCGGCCGAGGAAAAGGCGGTGGAAGGCCTGCTGGGCCTGGATATGCCGACCCGCGAGGAAATGCAGGAGATCGAAATCTCCAGCCGGCTCTACCGCGAAGGCGATGTCAGCTACATGACCGCTAGCGTGCTGTTCCATTCGGAAACCCCGCTGCCGCAAACCACGCCGATCACGTTCATCCGCTCGCATCGTGCGCTGGTAACCCTGCGCTATGCCGATCCGCAGGCCTTCCGCTCATTTGTCAGCCGCGCCCAGCGCACGCCGAGCCTCTGCGCCTCGCCCGATGCAACCCTGTGCGGCCTGCTGGACGCCATCATCGATCGCGCCGCCGACGTGCTGGAAATGACCGGCCGCGACCTGGATGAAACCTCGCGCACGGTGTTCGGTCATCGCCGCGACGGCCAGACCGCCGAACAATCCGACACCGATCTGGAAGCCACGGTACGCCGGCTGGGACGCATCGAAGACCTTAACTCCCGTATCCGCGACAGCCTTGTCACGCTGAATCGCCTGGTCGCCTTTCTCAGCCTCAATCTGGCCGAACAGCGCGGCACCAAGGAAAGCCGGCAATGGCTGAAAACGCTGTCGCGCGACGTGCAGTCGCTGTCGGAGCAATCGGCCTTCATGGCCCATAAGGGCAATTTCCTGCTGGATGCCACGCTCGGCTTGATCAACATCCAGCAGACCAAGATCATCAAGATCTTCTCGGTGGCCGCCACCGTGTTCCTGCCGCCGACCTTGATCGCCAGCATCTATGGCATGAATTTCCATTCCATGCCGGAACTGGATTGGACCTTCGGCTATCCGATGGCGATCCTGATGATGATCATGTCGGCCGTGCTGCCCTATTGGTGGTTCAAGCGGAAAGGCTGGCTGTGAGTCGGCCCCGGCAGATCAGCGATCCCTACGACGATACCGGGCTGGAGCGCGACATGCTGCTGGCCATGCGGCGCGGCTGGTTCTGCCGCTGCCCGCGTTGCGGCCAGGGCGCCATCTATGGCCGTTACCTGAAGGTGCAGCCGCATTGTACGCAATGCGGCTTGGCATTGGATGGCCACCGCGCCGATGATGCGCCGCCTTATTTCACCATCTTCATCGTGGCCCATATCATCGTACCGCTGATGCTGCTGCTGGAGCAGCATTATCAGCCGCCGGAATGGCTGCATATGGTGCTGTGGCTACCGCTTACGGTGATCCTGTCGCTGTGGCTGTTGCCACGGGTGAAGGGCGCGTTGATCGGCCTGCAATTCGCCCGCCGCATGCATGGCTTCGGCAGCGAACCGCATTAGCAGCTTCAATCCCTACTGCAACTCCGCGCGCACCCCCACATCGCCCTCCACCGCCAGGCGCGCGGCGGCGAAGGCGGCGAAATCCTGCGCATCGAGCAATTGCCGCAAGGCCCAGGCCGCCATGGCACGCACCTGCGGCGCTTCATCCACGGCCAGGCTGCGTAAACCCGGCACGGCGTCCATCTGTCCGCTATTGCCAAGCCCGATACAGACATTGCGGATGAAACGGTCGCGTCCGATCCGCTTGATCGGACTGGCGCTGAACAAGGCCCGGAAGGCTGCATCATCCAGCCGTGCCAGTTCGCTCAATGCCGGCGCCCGCAACGCCTCGCGTGCATGCAGTTCGGCCTCATGGGCCAGGCTAGCGAATTTGTTCCAGGGGCAGACCGCCAAGCAATCATCACAGCCATAGATGCGGTTGCCGATCGCCTGGCGGAATTCCGGCGCGATGATGCCGTCATGCTCGATGGTGAGATAGGAAATGCAACGCCGCGCATCCAGGCTGTAGGGCGCTGGAAAGGCCTGTGTGGGGCAGGCATCCAGGCAGGCCCGGCATTGGCCGCAATGATCGGCTGCCGGCGCATCGGGCTGCAAATCCGCCGTGGTTAGGATGATGCCGAGAAACAGCCAGGAGCCGAAATCGCGCGACACAAGGTTGGTATGCTTGCCCTGCCAGCCGAGACCAGCCGCCTGAGCCAGCGGCTTTTCCATCAGCGGTGCGGTATCCACGAATACCTTCAGCTCGGCGCCGCTTTCGCGCTGCAGCCAGCCGCCCAAAGCCTTCAGCTTCTTTTTCACCACCAGGTGATAATCGCGGCCCTGGGCGTAAACCGAGATCGCCGCGTTATCGCGTTGCCCCAGCCGCTGCAGCGGATTCTCATCGGGGCCGTAATTCAGCCCCAGCGCGATAATGCTTTTGGCCGCGGGCCAAAGCGCATGGGGATGCCGACGGCGCGGCGCGCGTTCGCCCTCGGCCAGCCAATGCATGCTGCCGTGGTGGCCGAGCGCCACGAAGCGATCGAGGCGTTCGGCCAGTTCGGGCCCGATGGCCGCAACCGAGGCAAAGCCGATGGCATCAAAGCCTTCGGCCCGGGCGCGGTCGCGGATGCGCGCCTCGAGAGTCAAGTCCGGTCAGTCGGACAGAGCGGCGATGACGGCAATCTCAACCTTGTAGGCCGGAGCCGCCAGCCGGGCTTCTACAGTGGCGCGCGCGGGCGTATTGCCTTTGGGCACCCAGGCATCCCAGGCCGCATTCATGGCGGCGAAGTCGCCAATATCGGGCAGATAGATGGTGGCCGAGAGAATGCGCGTCTTGTCGGTGCCGGCAGCCGCCAGCAGAGCATCGATCTGCCCCAGGATCTGCTTGGTCTGCGCGTTGGTGTCGCCGCTGGTATCTGCGGCCACCTGGCCGGCCAGATAAACGGCGTTGCCATGCACAACGGCCTGCGACATGCGGGGGCCCACTTCGATGCGGCGGATGCTCATCATTCTCTCCTGCTGATGAAAGGCGGTTCAGAAATCCAGGTCGGCATAATGCCGCGGCGGCGGCAGGCCGGGAATATGATCGGCCAACAAGGGCCGGAAGCTGGGGCGCGACTTCACCCGCGCATACCAATCCTTGGCCGGCGGATGGTCGTCCCATGGCACATCGCCCAGATAATCCAGGCAGCTTACATGGGCGGCGGCGGTGATATCGGCCAGGCTGAAATCATCGCCGGCCAGCCATTTGCGCCGCTCGGCCAGATAGCCGATGTAGTTCAGGTGATGCTTCAGATTCTGATGCGCCAGGCGGATATTGCGGCTATCGGGGGTGCCGCCGCCCATGAAACGGCGCAGCACTTTTTCAAAGATCAGCGCATCCGAGACTTCACGGCTGAATTTGAGATCGAACCAGCTGACCAGCCGCCGCGTTTCGGCGCGGCCGGGCGGATCGAAGCCGATCAGCATCTTGTTGGGATATACCTCATCGAGATATTCGCAGATCGCCAGGCTTTCGACGATCGGGCGGCCATCATGCTCCACCAGCACAGGCACCAGCCCGGCCGGATTGAGGGCAAGGAATTCCTCCCGCCTCTCCCAGACCTTTTCCAGCACCAATTCGCAATCCAACCCCTTCTCGCGGAGCAGAATGCGGACCTTGCGGCAATAGGGCGACAACCAGAAATGATACAGCTTGCGCATGGCGGCGCAGTTTACCTAACCACCGGGTGAGGCAAAAGATTCAGGCCGCCAAAATCCGCCGGGAAATGCCGATCGGCGAAAATCAGGTGTCGGGCGTCTCATCCAGCCAACCGCCGGCCACCCGATCCATGCTGCCGCGTGTGATCACCACATCCTCTGGCAGCAGATCGCTGGCCGCCAGATCCGGCAAGCCTTCCAGATCGGCGTAGATCGGCGCGAAATCCGGCCGCGTGGCCTCGAAAAGCTGTTCGAAATCCCGGATTACGAAATAGGTCTTCTGGAAAGTATCGATGCGATAGCGGGTGCGCATGATGCGCCGCAGGTCGAACCCCACCCGGTTGGGTGCAGGGGAATCCAGGCAGAATACCGATTCACCCTTCGACGACAGAATGCCGGCGCCATGGATGCGCGGGCCATCGGGGGTCTGGATCAAGCCGAATTCCACGCTGTACCAGTAAAGCCGCGCCAGACGATGCAGCGCGCCCAGCCGCTCGGCCTTCAGCCCGCCCTGGCCGAAAGCCTGCATATAATCGGCAAAAACCGGCTGCGCCAGCAACGGCACATGGCCGAACAGATCGTGGAACACATCGGGTTCCTGCAGGTAGTCCAGCTTGGCCCAGGGCCGGATCCACCAGGTGACCGGAAACCGCCGGGCAGCCAGCAGATGGAAAAAATCCGAATCCGGCAGAAAGCCCTCCACGCAGGCCAGGCGCCAGCCGGTGGCGGCTTCCAAACGATCCGACAGCCGCTCGAAATCCGGGATGCCGCTGTCGTTCAACCCCAGCAGCTTCAAGCCACGCAGAAAATCCGGACAGGCCCGATCCGCCACCAGGCGCGCCTGGCGCTGGAACAGATGCCGCCAGACCGCATGATCCTCGGCGTCATAGCGCTGAACCGGCTGGGGGAACGTGATGGCGGGTTGTGGGGTATCGAGCACCAGGGCGCACATGGCAGCCTCCTGAATATTTTCGCCAGGATATGCCGATGTGGCTGCATTTATCTGTCGATTTAGGCAGGATTATGCTAAATTGTGCAATTATATTGCATTATAATCGAAATTATGCGGAGAAAGTTGCATGTTAGCTCTGGATAGCGCCGATTGGCGCCTGCTGGCTGCCCTGCAGCGCAATGGCCGGGCCAGCAACCTGACTCTGGCCGAGGCGGTGGCGGCCAGCCCCAGCCAGGTCAGTCGCCGGCTGGCCAAGCTGGAAGAGGCCGGGGTGATTGCCGGCTATGCCACGCTGCTGCGGCCGGAAGCGGTGGGATTGAGCGTGATGGCGATATCGGCGGTCTCGCTGGAGCGCCATGCCGAGGCGGTGGTGCAGGAATTCGAGGCCCTGGTAGCGCGACGGCCAGAGATTCTGGATTGTTATGCCGTGACCGGGGAAGCGGATTTCATCCTGCGCATCGTGGCTGCCGATCTGGCTGCCTTTGCCGATTTCGTGAGCCACACCCTGCTGCGGCTGCCTGGCATGCGCAGCCTGCGTTCAAGCATCGTGCTGCACCGGATCAAGCAGACAACGGAATTGCCGCTGCCGGGTTAGGCTTTCAGGAATTCCGGCGTTGCCGAACCGGCCAGCAATTCGATCATCCCGCTCATCGCCGCGCGCACCCGCTCGAAGCCGGCGGAATGGGCGATGATGCGCTCGTCCATATAAAGATCGCGGTTGATCTCGATCTGCAATGTGTGCACGCCATTGGCCCGATCGGTGTAATGCTGCGTGATATAGCCGCCGGCATAAGGCTTGTTGCGCAATACTGAAAAGCCGCGGCTTTCCAGATAGCTTCCCACGCGGTCGACAAGCTGCGGCGGGCAGGATGTGCCATGGAAATCGCCCAGCACCATATCGGCGCGGCGCTGGCCCTGATCGGGCATGTTGGCACCGCCCACCGATGGCATGGAATGGCAATCCAGCAGCAACGCCACACCGGCAGCCTGCCTGGCTTCGGCAATCAGGCCGGCCAGCGCATCGTGATAGGGACGCCACAGGGTTTCCACCCGGCGCTCGGCCTCGGCGAAGGTGAGCTTGCCGGCATAGATCTCCATGCCACCCGCCACAACCTTGGCAATCGTACCCAGGCCGGAGCGCAGCTTGCCGCTCTGGGTCACCACATGGGCCGGCAACGGATCGGAAAACATCCCCGGATCGAGTTCGTAAGCCTCCCGGTTGGGGTCGCAATACGAACGCGGAAACAGCGCCTCCAGCAAAGGCGCGCCATGCTGGGGCCCCACCCCCAACAATTCGTTGACGAAGGCACCCTCCGAACGCCGCAGGGTAAGCGGATCGAGCCTGCTCTGACGCTGGAATTCCTCGGGATAGATATTGCCGCTATGGGGCGAAGACAGCACTAAACCGCCACGCGGCCCCTCGGGCAGGCTGAGCCGGATCGGCGGCTCGATCGGGGAGATATAACGCGCGGAATTGGTGTTTTGCGGTGCGGCAGACATGGCTCGCCTTCTAGGGTCCGGGGCGGATCGAGTATGGCCCGAGGGCAAGACGCTTGCCAACCGCCGCCGCAGCCGATAAAAGCACCGCCACATTACTTGGGCACATTCGCCCAGGCACATTACTTGGGCACATCCGCCCGGGCGTTTACAGCGCCTGACACGGGGTGCCGGCGCGTCACGGGCGGTTAGCTCAGCGGTAGAGCACTACCTTGACATGGTAGGGGTCACAAGTTCGATCCTTGTACCGCCCACCACGCGCCGTTTTCCCTCCGACCACAGCTTTACGCCGGAGTGCCTGGGCTTCCGCCGGAGTGCCTGGGCTTCCGCCGGAGAAGCTGGGCTTGCGCCGAATCGCCCAGGCGGGGAAACTGCGGGCATGGCAGCGCCCAACTACACAATCGGCATTTTCTTCGGCATCGACCCCGCCGAGAAGGACCAATTCGGCGCCGGCCTGCAGCAAGCCGCCGAAGCCGCCAAAATGGGCGGGGTGTTCTATGGCGACAATCTCTTCACCTTCGGCCGCAATCTGAGCTTCCTGGACGACACGCCGTTTTTCGAAGCGGTGCGGCGGCATTCGGAAACCCGCGTGGAGAAGGCGCTGATCTGGCGCCATGCCGTGCTGGCCTGGGCGGCGCGCCAGGGCCTGCGGCTGGATGGCGATTTCGTGGAATGCGCCTGCTACAAGGGCACCAGCGCGCGCATCCTTTGCGATACGCTGGATTTCGGCAAACGCGACAAGACCTACTGGCTCTACGATCTGTTCGAACATGACGAGAGCATGGCGCATCATGCCATGCCCGAACATGGCGATGGCTTGTATGAACAGGTGAAGGCACGTTTCGCCGACACCCCCAATGTACGCATCACGCGCGGCGCTGTGCCCGCCGTGCTGCATGAAGCAGCGCCCGAGAAAATCGCCTTCATGCATCTCGACCTCAACAATGCCGATGCCGAAATCGGCGCGCTGGAGCTGTTGTTCGACCGCATGCTGCCGGGCGCCATGCTGGTGCTGGATGATTACGGCTGGCTGAATTATCGCGCACAAAAGCTGGCGGAAGATGCCTGGTTTGCGAAACGCGGCTATCACGTGCTGGAATTGCCCACCGGCCAAGGTCTGCTGATAAAATAACGCCCGCCGATTAAAAATCTGCAAGCATTGCGCGCACCATTCGCGGTTGCGCGCTCATCCCCTCGCCGCTACTATGCGAGCGGATGATTTTGCTGCGTTAATGCAGCGAACGAAAATTCTTACCCATTCGCCGGTTTTTCGGCGTGACGATCCCATCAGCCATGTGCAGATGCGCTTCACAGCATCGGCACGATTCATCGCATTGGCGCCGGATCGGGAAAACGGAGGGACGAGCCGGTGACGGCAACACGCG
Organism: Ferrovibrio sp.; assembly: GCF_019636075.1. Lineage (GTDB taxonomy): Bacteria > Pseudomonadota > Alphaproteobacteria > Ferrovibrionales > Ferrovibrionaceae > Ferrovibrio. The sequence continues at coordinate 80,077 of NZ_JAHBYG010000003.1, read as the reverse complement.
GCGGCGCAACGGCGGCAGAAGAATATATGATTCCAGACGCGCAGGACGAACGCGTGATCTGCAGGCAAACCACCATCACGCTTCGCAATTTTGCCGGCGAGGCATCCGATGCGGATCAGCGGCCATTGCTGCTGTTTCTGCATGGCGCCCTGCGCAACAAGGATTCGTTGCTGCCGATTGCGCCGGCCTATGCCGATTTCGAACGCGCCTTCTGCGACCTGCCGGGCCATGGCGGCTCGGAGCGCCCGCTGGATTATTCGCTGGCCGAATATGCCGGCGAAATCGCCAGCCTGCTGCGCCGCCGCTTCGGCGGCCGCGATGCGGTGCTGGTGGGTGAATCGATGGGCGGGCTGATCGCCTTACGCACGGCGCTGGATCAACGCTTGAACATCTCAGCCCTGGTGCTGGCCGATCCGCCGCTCACCTGCTCTAAACAATGGGCCTTGCGCGCCACCATGCGCCAGATGGCCCGCGAGGGCCGCTCGATACGTGCGATGGCCGACCTGTCGGAACCTATGTTCGGCATGAGCGAAACCGGCGAAGTGATCGGCGAACGGCATTATTATCGCCTGCTGGATGAATTGCAGATGCCCTGCCTGGTGCTCACCGGCAGCGAGCCGCTGTTTCCTGCCCGCACCGCCGAAATCCGCGTGCCCTGCTGCCTGGATGAATTCGATCTCTATCTGCTGCGTCGGCTTTATCCGGATCGTGTGAGCATCCGCCGCATCGAGGATTGCGGCCACACCCTGCTGGTGGAAAAGCCGGAAGCCTGTGCCGACGCGATCCGCAGCTTCATCGCGGAGCTGACATGAGTGCGCCCAAACGCAAACCGCACAATGCCGCCGATCAAGCAACCGATCTGGCCGCCGATCTAGCCGCCGATCTAGCCCGGCGCGCCGGCCAGCATCTGGTGGCGCGGGAAAATGCGGAAGCCGCAATCGTACTGACGCGGTTATTCAGTTCATGGCCGGCCAAAACAGCGCTGAATGCCTTGGCGGAGCCGATTTCCACGAACACGCTGTCGCCGGAAGCCGCACTGGCACTCGGCGATTTTCTGCGCGTCACCTTGCCGGTGGCAGCCCCCGCCCTGCCGCGCAGCGTCTTGCTGGATCATGCCACCGATGGCGACGAAGCAACGGGCTGGATCAACGTGATCGGCAACCGCCGGGTTTTTGCCTTTGCCGAAAAATCCTGCTTCTTCCCGATCTTCATCGGCGAGGCAGCACCGGCCTGGCTGCATCTTGAACGTGGATTCCGCGAAACCCGCCGCAACATGCAACGCGCGCTGCGCCGGCTGGACAATACCAAGCCGCTGCTGCTGGCGCTGGCCGCCGAACCGCATCAGATGACCGGCCGCATCAGCCAGAACGCCGAAGCGCGGCAGGAATTGCTGCGACGCTGGCTCAGCCGCTATGAAATTCTGTTCAGTGATATCCAGCCGCTGCAACGCGGCCGGCTGGCCTGCCTGGGCGCAGCGCCGGCGCAGTTGCCAGAGCGCCAGGCCCTGGTGGTGGCCTTCAATGCCGGCCTGCGTGCGCTATGCGAAAGCTGCGGTATAGATTTCGTGCCCACCACGGCGTCGTTGATCGACAATACCGACATCAATGCCGTGGCACCGCTGGATCCAGCCTTGCTGGACAGCCTGCGCCGCATCGGGCTGCTTACGCCCGCGATGGAAGCCGCCGCTGCGGAAGGCCGTGCCCGCGTGGTGGCCTATACCGCCGCCCGGCAGGATGACGACAAAACCGCCAACAGCCGCGTCTCGATCCGCCCGGCCGATCAGCAAACCCATCCCCGCCCGGCGGCCGCGATGGAAAAACTGGCGCTGGATCTGCTGGCCGTGCAGGCCGCGGTGAAGCCGATCCGCCGTATCCTGATCGCCGAAGCCCGCGATGCCTGCCTGCCGCTGGCATTGCCGCCGGAATTGCTGGACCAGGCCCTGCTGCTGTATTCCGATCCGGCCGCAGCCGCCAGCGCCGAACGCTTGGCCGCCTTTGCCGGCCGCGAGGATGTGAAAACCGCCGCCTGGCGGCCCGATCTGCTGAACGCCTTGCGCGGCCGCGCCTTCGACCTAGCCTGTATCACCCTGCCGCCCGGCGAGGAAGCCGCCGCCACCGAACGCCTGCTGCCGCTGCTGGATGGCCTAGATATCGCCTATCTGCTGCTGGCCGCCGACCGATCCGCACTGGAGGCCTTCAATCACCAGCAAGGCGGCGGCGGCTGGTTGGGCAATGCGCGGATATTATCGGTGGCATTGCCCGCCCGTGACCGGCCGCCGGGTTGGCGCAAGCCGGTGCTGGCCTTCGGCGCCTGGCGTGGCTCGCTGCACCGAAACTGGATGGACGGCGCCTAAAATCAAATCTGACTCTTGCAAGCCAGGTCCAGGCAGCGGAAAGTGTTGGCATGGAATCGCCCAACCACATGGTCGGTGTGTTTTTCGGTTTGAAGGACGAAGAAGCCTTCGCCGATGGCATGCGCAAATCCATCCGACAGGTGCGCAATGGCGGCATCTATGCCGGCGACAACATCTTCACCTTCAACCGCAATCTCGGTTTCCTGCAGAATCAGAAGCTGATGGATGCCGTGCGCAAGCATGCCAGCACAGCCACCGAACGCGCCATCCTGTGGCGCCAGGTGGTGCTGGCCTGGGCTGCGCAGCAGGGCATGAAGCGCGACGGCGATTTCGTGGAATGCGCCTGCTACAAGGGCACCACTGCGCGCATCCTCTGCGAATACCTGGATTTCGATAAATCCGACAAACGCTATTATCTCTACGATCTGTTCGAGCATGACGAGAGCATGCCGCACCATGCCATGGAAGAGCATGGTGCCGATCTGTATGAGAAGGTGCTGAACCGCTTCAAGGATTTCAGCAACGTTACCGTCACGCGCGGCGCCGTGCCCGGCGTGCTGCATGATGTGGCGCCCGAAAAAATCGCCTTTCTGCATATCGACCTGAACAGCGCCGAGGCCGAAATCGGCGCCCTGGAAATCCTGTTCGACCGCATGACGCCCGGCGCCATCCTGGTGCTCGATGATTACGGCTGGAATTTCTATTACCAGCAGCAGCGAGCCGAGGATGCCTGGTTTGCCGCACGCGGCTATCAAGTGCTGGAACTGCCCACCGGGCAGGGCCTGCTGATCAAGTAGATGGCGATCTCCGATCATTCCTTGCGCGCCCTGCTGCGGGCAAGCTCTTCGCGCATGTTCGACCTGCAGCGCAAGCATCGTGAATTGCTGGCCAATCAAGAGCATCTTCCGGGCCGCCCTGCCCCCAGCCGGCCGGTGAAGGGCTTTCAACCGTTTTTCACCAACCGCAATGCCAACCGGCTGGTGATTCTGAAATACGCGCCGCCGGTTCATGAGCGGCATGGCCTGGTAAACAGTCGCGCGGTGCAGACCAAGCTGTATCTGCCCTTCAACGAGGCCAACCTGGAAGAAGGCGGCAAAACCATCCTGCTTTCCGATGCCAAGCTGGAACAGGCATTGGACGAACAACTGGCCATGTCGAGCAAGCGCGATCCGGCTGGTTTCCGGCGCGACCGCGCGGTGCTGGATGTGCTGGACAGCCTGCCCTCGCTGGATCCCTTTCTGATGCGCGACAAGCTGGAAATCGAAAGCATCGCAGTGGATGAGGGCTATTTCGCCTTTCCGCCCGGCGAGCTGGATGCAATCAAGGTTTTCGTGCGCGACAAGATGGCCAAGGTGGCGCGCTTCGCCGCATCGGAAGGCGCCGAGGTGGAAGCCAGCGCGGTGGAGCGGCTGACGCAGATTCTGTGGGATGCCAAGGACGCCGCGGCGATGAAGCCGATTGCGCAGACCTTCGGCATCGACATCACCCGCGCGCCGGAGATCGTGTATTCCTGGAAGGGCATCATCTTCTACGACCGCGAACTCAGCCAACAGCGGGCCGAATGGCAGAAACTGCTGGATTGGCTGGGCAGCGAGGCACGGCCGCGCGATGGCGCCAATCCGGCATTGCTGAAAGACATGGCCGAGCTGCGCAAGCTGGCCTATGCCGATCTATCCGGCCATTGGCGCCAGGTGAACGACAAGCTTGAACGCTATCGCGAATGCTTCGACGAACTCTTCCTACGCAAGAAGGAAGCCCGGCCGTTCATGGACTTCCTGCGCAATGCCAAGCAACTGTTCTGGGAGCTGGGCGATTCATTGTCTCGACTGAGCCATTCCCATGCGGTGTGGGAGCGCGCCACCGAGCGGTATACGCTGCGTCGCCTGCCTGCCACGCCTTTGTGGGATCTGCTCGACACCCTGTATCGCATCAACGCGGAATAAGTCGATGGCAGAAGATGCCGAAACCGCCGCTTTCCGCAATGCCTTGCAACTGCATAGCCAGGGTAAGCTGGCCGAGGCCGAAGCCGCCTATCGCGCATTGCTGCAGAATTGGCCGCATCATGGCCAGGCCTGGCACCATCTGGGCATCCTGGCACTGCAGCGCAATGATTACGCCGCCGCCGCCGAATTGATCGGCAAGGTGGTGCAGGCCGTATCCGATGCAGCCGCACCCGGTATGGCGGCCCCTTGGGCCAATTACGGCATCGCCTTGCTGCGGCTGGGCCGGGTGGACGAAGCCATCGCGGCGCAACAGCGCGCCATCAAGATCGACCCTAATTTCGTTGCCGCGCACAAGAATCTCGGCAATGCCTATCGCGAGAAGAATATGCGCGACGAGGCGGAAGCGGCCTATCGCCAAGCGCTGCGCATCGCGCCGGATGCCGATGGCTGGTTCAATCTCGGCCTGGCCTTGCAGAATGTCGATCCCGGCGGCGCGATTGCCGCCTTCCGTCAGGCCGCAGCGCTGGATCCCCGCCATGTGAAGGCGATGAGCAGCCTGGCCAATTTGCTGCGCCTGCAAGGCCGTATCGAGGATGCCCGCGTGATGTGGGATCGTGCGATTGCCATCGATCCGCAGCCCGGATTGCGTTTCATGCGGGCGCTCACCGTCAATCCTATCGTGGCCGGCCGCGCCGAAATCGAGGCCGAACGCCAGCGCCAGCTCGCCGCCATCGCCGTGCTGGAGGCCGATACGCCGCCGTTGCGCGCGCCGGAAGATGAAGTGTTCACTGCCAACTTCTTCATGGCCTATCATGGCCGCAACAACCGCGATGTGCATGCGCGGATCGGGCGGCTGTATGAAAAAGCCTGCCCTGCCCTGCGTTGGCAGGCGCCGCATGTGGCCAGGCCGCGCCATCCTGGTCTCGGCACGCCCGCACGACGCATCCGGGTCGGCTTCCTGTCGCAATTCCTGCGCCGGCATTCCATCGGCAAGACCACGCGCGGCATCCTGGCGCAGTTGGATAAAAGCCGCTTCGAAAGCACCGCGATTTTCGTACAGCCGGCCATCGACGACGATATCGCCCGTTTCATCCGCGAATCCGCCGACCACCACATCATGCTGCCGAAGAAATTGCAGGCTGCGCGCGAGGCTGTGGCCGCGCTGGAACTGGATATCCTGTTCTTCCAGGATATCGGCATGGAGCCCTACACCTATTTCCTGGCCTTTTCGCGGCTGGCGCCGGTGCAATGCGTTTCGTTCGGCCATCCGGATACCACCGGCATACCGAACATGGATTGGTTCATTTCCAACGATCTGTTCGAATTGCCCGAGGCCGCCGCGCATTACAGCGAAAAGCTGTTTCTGCTGCGCGATCTCGGCACGCTGGCTTATTACTACCGGCCAGACGATCCCAATCCGCGCAAGAGCCGCGCTGAGTTGCCGCTGCCGCAGCAGGGCCGGATTTATCTCTGCCCGCAGCATCTGTTCAAAATCCATCCGGATTTCGACGATATCGCCATCGACATCCTGCGCCGCGATCCGGAAGGCCGGCTGGTGCTGATTGCCCAGGGGCCGCAAACCTGGTCGGATCTCACCCTGCGGCGCATGGCAAAGGCCGGACCTGAGGTGATGAACCGCGTATCGGTGGTGCCGCCGCAGGATGGGCCGGATTTCCTTAGCCTGCTGGCAGCAGCCGATGTTGTGCTGGATACCGTGCATTTCAACGGCATGAACACATCGCTGGAGGCGCTGTCGCAGGGCGCGGTGGTGGTGACCCTGCCCAGCGACCAGCAGCGCGGCCGCCACACCCAGGGTATGTATCGCCGCATGGGCATCATGGAACCGGTGGCACGGGATGCCGCCGATTACGTGGCAATCGCCCTGCGGGTAGCACAGGATGCGGATTTCCGCGCCGATCTGCGAAGCCGTATCCTGGCCGCCAACCATCTGCTGTATGAAGACCCGCGCGTGGTGCGCGAATTCGAACGCTTCTTCCTGGAATCCCTCGGCCTGCAGGCCTGATTGCATCGCTACAATCCGCCGATTGCCAGCCGCGCGCGCCCCGCATAGTCTGCCACCAGAGGAAACACCCTGAAGGGATAAGCCGTGTCGCTCAGCGCCACGAATGACAAAGCTGCGCAGAATCGCTTCGCCGCAGCCGACGCCATCGATTCATCCTATGCCTGGCTGCGCCTGGCCATCAATGTGGCCATCGGCACCGTGGGCGGCGTGGGCATGTGGTCCATCGTTGTGGCAATGCCGGCGATCCAGGCCGAATTCGGCAGCGACCGCGGCAGCGCCTCGCTGCCTTTCACCCTGCTGATGCTGGGCCTTGCGCCGGGCACCGTGCTGATGGGCAAGCTGGCTGATCGCTTTGGCGTGGTGGTGCCGCTGATGCTGGGCTGCGTGATGCTGGCAACCGGCTATTTCCTTTCCGCATTGGCAACCAGCATGACCATGCTGATGCTGATTTTCGGCCTGTTCATCGGCATGCTCGGCACTTCGGCCTTCTTCGCGCCGCTGATGACCGACATTTCCTTCTGGTTCCAGAAAAGGCGCGGCCTGGCCATCGGGCTATGTGCCTCGGGCAATTATTTCGCCGGCGCGATCTGGCCGCCTGCGATCGAGCATTTCATCGCGCTGTATGGCTGGCGCGCCACCCATCTGGGTATCGGCGCAATCTGCCTGTGCATCATCCTGCCGCTGGCTCTGCTGCTGCGCCGCAAACCGCCGCCGCAACCGATGCTGCAAACCGCAGCCGGATCGGTGGGCGGGCATAGCCTCAACCTGTCGCCACGCATGCTGCAAACTCTGCTGGTAGTGGCGGGGCTGGGCTGTTGCGTGGCGATGTCGATGCCGCAGGTGCATATCGTGGCCTATTGCGTCGATCTGGGTTACGGCCCGGCGCGCGGCGCTGAAATGCTGGCCCTGATGCTGGCCTGCGGCATCATCAGCCGCAGCGCCTCGGGCTGGATTCTCGATCGCATCGGCGGCCTGTCCACCTTGCTGTTGGGGGCCGCGCTGCAAGGCATGGCCTTGGCGCTGTATCTGCCATTCGACGGCCTGGTATCGCTCTATGTAATCTCGGCAATCTTCGGGCTGGTGCAGGGCGGCATCGTGCCCAGCTATGCCTTCATCATCCGCGAAATGTTTCCACCCGCGCAGGCAGGCTTCCGCGTCAGCCTGGCGATATCGGCCACCCTGGTGGGCATGGCTTTCGGCGGCTGGATGTCTGGCGCGATCTTCGACCTCACCGGTTCCTATCGCGTTGCTCTACTCAACGGCATCGCCTGGAACCTGGTGAATGTGGGTATCGTGACCTGGCTGCTGATGCGTGGCCGCCGCCTGCGTTTGGCGGCGGCCATCGCCTGATCATCACCAGCCGATCAGCGTAATCACACCGATCACCGCAAAGGCCAGCGCGGCAATCTTGCGCACCAGATCCAGCGGCACGCGGCGCATGATGGCATCGCCCATCAGCAGAACCGGCACGTTGGCCAGCATCAGGCCCAGAGTGGACGCACTGGCCACCATCCAGAGCGAACTGTATTTCGCGGCCAGCGCGGTGGTGGCCACCTGGGTCTTGTCGCCGATCTCAGCCAGGAAGAACGCCACCAACGTGCCGGTGAATGCGCCGAAGCGGCTGGCCTTCACCGGCGCATCGGATTCATCCAGCGTATCGGGCTTCAAGGTCCATGCTGCCATGGCGATGAAGGAAACGCCCAAGGCCCAGCGCAGATATTCCGGTTTCACGAAATGCTCCAGCCACAGGCCAGCCCAGGCGGCCAGCGCATGATTGAGCAAGGTTGCAGCCAGAATGCCGGCCATGATGGTCCAGGGCCGGCGGAATTTCGCCACCAGCAACAGGCTGAGTAGCTGGGTCTTGTCGCCGATCTCGGCAACCGCCACCAAAGCGGCGACGGTGGCGAAATTGGCCACATCGCCACTCATGAAATGGCCGGTCATGAAGTGATTGGGTAGCAGGGAGTCGAACATGGGGCACGCAATCGGGGGCCGGACCTGACGGACGCAATGGCGCTCTGCCGCGATCCGACCCCGGATGACGGCAGCTCGCCAAAGGTCTCGCCAATCTCCGAAGCGCAGAATGCTGTATTCTGGGCTTCGGACCGGAAGCGCCAAGATCTGCCAGTGCTGGCTGGCCCGATCTAGTCTGTTGACGCTCCCCCCGCTTGCTGCGGGCGGCTACTCCCCAATGGGATGCGGGTTGATACACCGCTTGCACCGGAAAAGCCAGTTCAGAAATACCAACCCGGTGAGAAATGCCAACCCGCTGAGAAATGCCAGTCTGGTGCTTGCGGCAACGGGCTGCAGCCGCATACCATCTTATGCATGTATATGAACAAAACTTTTCCCCTAAGCCGATAGATGGTTGCCCGGATTCAAACCGTGGCCTTCCAGGGCATCGATGTGCTGCCCGTGGACGTGCAGGTACAGATCGCTGCCGGCATGCCGGCCTTCACCCTGGTGGGCCTGCCTGACAAAGCCGTGGGGGAAAGCCGCGAGCGGGTGCGGGCGGCGCTGGGTGCTATCGGCCTGGCGCTGCCACCCAAACGTATCGTGGTGAATCTTGCCCCAGCCGACCTGCCCAAGGAAGGCAGCCACTACGACCTGCCGATCGCGCTGGGCCTGCTGGCTGCCATGGGCGTGCTGCCCTCAGACGCCATGGACGACTACGTGGCTCTTGGAGAATTGGCGCTGGATGGCGCGGTTGGCATGGTGGCAGGTGTGCTGCCGGCAGCGATTGCCGCCAACGCCATGGACAAGGGACTGATTTGCCCAGCAGTTGCTGGCGGTGAAGCGGCCTGGGCGGGCGGCGGCAATGTGCTGGCAGCCCCCGACCTGCTGGCCCTGATAAACCATTTCAAGGGCAGCCAGGTGTTGCCTTCGCCGCAGCCGCTGGCGGCTGAAGACAGCCAGGAGACCGCGCCCGATCTGCGCGATATCAAGGGCCAGGAATCCGCCAAGCGCGCCCTGGAAGTGGCAGCAGCCGGCGGACATAACCTGCTGATGGTAGGTCCGCCCGGCGCGGGCAAATCCATGCTGGCCCAGCGCCTGCCCGGCTTGCTGCCGCCGCTCGATCCGGCCGAGATTCTGGAGGTCAGCATGATCGCATCGCTGGCAGGCCAACTGCCCGATGGCAAGCTCACCCGGCGGCGGCCGTTTCGCAATCCGCATCATTCCGCCTCGATGGCGGCGTTGATCGGCGGCGGCCTGCGCGCCAAGCCCGGCGAGGTAAGCTTGGCGCATCTGGGCGTGCTGTTCTTGGATGAACTGCCGGAATTTTCCCGCCAGGTGCTGGATTCCCTGCGCCAGCCGCTGGAAACCGGCCGCGCCGTGGTGGCGCGCGCCAATGCCCATGTCAGCTATCCCGCGCGGGTGCAGTTGGTGGCGGCGATGAATCCCTGCCGCTGCGGCTATCTGGCGGACCCCGCCCAGGCCTGCAGCCGTGCCCCGAAATGCGGCGCCGATTATCAATCCAAACTATCCGGGCCGCTGCTGGATCGCATGGATCTGCATATCGAGGTACCCGCCGTGGAGGCAGCCGACCTGGCCCTGCCGCCGCCGCGCGAAGGCAGCGCGGCCGTGGCAAGCCGCGTGGCCGCCGCCCGCGAAATCCAGCGCCAGCGCTATGCCGGGCAAAGCCTGGGCGGCGCCCCGGTGCGCAGCAATGCCGAAGCCGATGGCGAATTGCTGGAAGCCGTGGTTGCTCTCGATGCGCCGGGCCGAACCTTGCTTACCCAGGCCGCCGACAATCTACGCCTCACCGCCCGCGGCTATCACCGGGTTTTGCGTGTGGCCCGCACCCTGGCCGACCTGGAAGCCGCCGCCGGCGTGAAGCGCACCCATATCGCCGAGGCGCTGAGCTATCGCCGGCCGAATCAGCTCCGCCAGGGCTGAACCCCGCCGCACCGGCCTCGCTTGTTGTCTGTAAAATTCAGGGAAATATCCCCATGAAAAGGGATTTATCTTGCTTTGCGCAACCTTAGGGAATTATAAGAACATATATAGTTTATTTGTTCGTATAAAACCCGTATAAGTATATCTATGAATAATTCCACATCCATATTGTCTATTCTTGGTTTGGCTTTGCTGCCGATCAGCCAGATAGCCGCCGCAGAACCTCCGTTGCCTGGCCCGGTTGCCGTGGAACAAGCGCGCGTGATCGATGGCGATACGATGGAAGTGGTGGCATTGATCTGGCTGGACCAGCGGGTGACCACCCGGGTGCGGCTGGAAGGCATCGATACCCCGGAAAAGCGCAGCAAATGCACCGCCGAGCGCGAGGCGGCCGAGGCTGCAACGAAGCTGGCCAGCGACTGGCTGGAGCGCAACAAGCCGGTGGTACTGCGCGATCTGAGCCATGACAAATACGGCCGCCGCGTGGTGGGCCGGGTGCAAAGCGCCGATGGCAGATCCGATCTGGGCGAAACCCTGATCGCGCAAGGCCTGGCGCGGCGCTATGACGGGGGCACCAAGCGGCCCTGGTGCCCGTAACCGCCTTCTGCTGCCGGGAGGGCTGGACTTTCCGCCCCACATTGCCGAAATAAGACCTCAACAAAAGGGGTTTTCGCCATGAGCAATCAGGTTGTCGATCTGCGCGTTCCGGTCTCTGTGATCACCGGCTTTCTCGGCGCTGGCAAAAGCACCTTGCTCAACCGCCTGCTGCGGCATCCCGATATGGGCGAAACCGCCGTGATCGTGAACGAATTCGGAGAGATCGGCCTGGATCATGCGCTGATCGCTTCCAGCAGCGAAGATACCGTTCTGCTCGCCTCGGGCTGCCTGTGCTGCACCGTGCGCGGCGACCTGGTGAACACCCTGCGTGAATTGATGGGCAAGCGCGAGCGCGGCGAGGTGAAACCGTTCAAGCGCGTGGTGATCGAAACCACCGGCCTGGCCGATCCCGCCCCGGTGCTGCACACATTGATGACCGACCCGGTGGTATCCGAACGTTTCCGGCTGGAAAGCGTGATCACCCTGGTGGATGCGGTGAATGGCAGCAGCACGCTGGACAATCATGCCGAAGCCGTGAAGCAGGCTGCCATGGCCGACCGTATCGTGCTGAGCAAGACCGATCTGGCCGCCCCGGCCGTAACGGCTGAATTGAAGCATCGCTTGCGCCATCTCAATCCCGCCGCGCCGATCCTGCCGGCTGTATTGGGCGAGATAGAGCCCGGGCCGCTGTTCAATGCCGGCCTGTACGACCCCACCACCAAAAGCTTCAATGCGCAGAACTGGCTGCGCGCCGAGGCCTATGGCGGCCATGACCATGACCATCATCACCATGACCATGACCATGACCACGATCATCATCACCACGATCACCATGATCACGGGCATCATGATCATGGGCATGAGCATCACGGGCATGACTCGCATGGCCATCCCCTCACCCCGGATGGCAAGCTGGATGTGAACCGCCACGACAATTCCATCAGTTCGTTCTGCATCACCTTCGACGAACCTTTCGAATGGAATATCCTGGCCACCTGGCTGGACATGCTGGCGGCTTATCGCGGCGACAATCTGTTGCGCGTGAAAGGGCTGATGAATGTGCAGGGCGTGGACCGCCCGGTGGTGGTGCATGGCGTGCAGCATCTGTTTCATCCGCCGGCCACCATTCCGGCCTGGCCGGATGCCGATCACCGCAGCCGCATCGTGTTCATCACCCGCGACCTGGATCGTGCGATAATCGAAAACACCCTGGTCGCGCTGAAGGAATCCACCCCCGCGCCCCAGCAAGCGGCATCCTGATCGCGCCATGAACCAGCCTTCCGCCGCATTGCAGGCGGCCATCCGCAGCCTGGGCGCCACAGCCCGCGAGCGGGTGTTTTCACTGGAACATGACGGCCGCAGGCTTTGGGTGAAACGGCCTGGTTTGCCGCGCCTGCGCTCGTCGGTGCTGATGCAACGCGGCCTCGCCCTGCTCACCGGCCTGGCCATGCTGAAACCCGCGCGGCAAAGTGCCGGCCAAGCCGGCTTACGTGCCGAGGCCGAAGCCCTGCAAAAGCTGGCCGCCGATGGTTGGCCGGTACCGCCGGTGCTGGCGCTGACCGATGCGTGGTTGCTGCTGGGCGATGCCGGCCAATCAGTGGAGAGCCTTTTGGGCCGCGAAAACGATCCGGCACAGCGCCGCGGCTTGATCGAAGCCTGTGCCGATCTGCTGAGCCGCCTGCATGCCGGCGGACATTGGCATGGCGGCGCGCAAATCCGCAACTTCAGTTGGACCGACGGCAAGCCGGGCCTGCTGGACCTGGAGGATCACGACCTGCCCGGCATGACGCAAGCACAACGGCAAGCCCGCGACCTGCTGCTGTTTCTCTATTCCCTCACGCGTTATGACCGCAATGCGGCCTCACCTCTGCTTGTGCCACTAGCCAGACAATTGGTGCAGGCTGCCAATGCCGAAACCCGCGCAGAATTACTGCGCCTGCATCGCCGCATCGGCTGGGTTATCCGGCTGGCCAAACCCTTCGCCGCCAAGGCCGGCCGCGATATCCGCCAGGCGCTGGCCGCCGAAGCCGCATTGAACGCGGCGCTGAATTAAGCAACCGGCGCCAGACCGATATCGCCGACGCGGATACCGCGCCAATTGCTCATCACCGGCTGCACCATCGGCTGCAGCATTTCGCGCGCCGCATCATCCAACAACCCCAGATGATCCAACACCGCACCGATGGCGGTTTGCGCCGCACGCGTGGTGCCATCCAACGCCTTCAGCGCGATACCCACGCCAAGCTCGGCACTGGCGGCCGTATACACACCCTCCGCTCCGGTCTTTACGATGAACCGCCCGCGCCCTGCCTGCATGGCCAGCGTGCAGAAACGGCCATTGCCGGCAATGAAGAACGGCTCGGCGATCACCGCCTGGGCAAACCGTTTGGCAGCCTTGGCACGTTCCGGCGCCAGACCATTGCCGGTGATGCATTTGGCAAAGCCATGGGCCAGGTTGTAAAGCGGCATTGCCATGGTGGGCATCGAACAGCCATCCACACCGATTTCATCGGGCGCGAAGCGATGGCCGCAAACATCCTCGATCGCGGCCGTAACGGCGCGCTGCACCGGATGATCGGGCTTCACATACCCCTCCAACGGCACACCCAGATGGCGCGCCAGGGTGACCATGCCGGCATGTTTGCCGGAACAATTGTTATGCAGGTTGCTGGGAAGCTGGCCGGCACGGGCCAGCGCGCGGGCGCTATCCTCGTTATAAGGCCAATGCGCACCGCATTCGAGTTGCTCCGGCGCCACGCCGATCCGCTTCAACCAGGCCGCCACCGCTTCGGTATGGCCGCTCTCGCCGCCATGGGAAGCCCCGGCCAGAGCGATTTCAGCCTGGCTGAGCCCGGCCGCATCGGCGGCGCCGGTTTCCAGCAATGGTAACGCTTGCAAGGCTTTGTTGGAGGAGCGCGGGAAATAGCTGGCATCGGCATCGCCCCAGGCGGCCACCCGTTTGCCATCGCCATCCACCACGATAGCCACCACGGCATGGCGGCTTTCCACTTGCGCGCCGCGCCGAACCTCGACAATAAAGGGCGCAGACCCGGGCACCGGTAATGGACCGAACAGGCCGGACATGACTTTCTCTCCCATCAGTTCGGGAGCCTTATACACGAGAACGAGGCGGATTGGCGATGCGTGGTTTTTTCGGAATCGGGACCGAGCGGATGAGCAAGCCGATGAATGCCGGCACCCTCTTCCGCACCGCGCATGCCTTCGGCGCCAGCTTCGTTTTCACCATCGACGCCACCTATTCGGTGACAGCCGCGCGTTCCGATACCAGCCGCACGCCGGAAGCCCTGCCCTGGTATGTGTTCGATTCCGCCGCCAGCCTCACGCTGCCGCAGGGCTGCAAGCTGGTGGGGGTGGAACTGATCGACACGGCAGTGGAACTGCCCAGCTTCCGCCATCCGCTGCACGCCGCTTATGTGCTGGGGCCCGAGCAAGGCTCGCTCAGCCCGGAACTGGTGGCGCGCTGCGACCATGTGATCAAAATCCCCACCAGCTTCTGCGTGAATGTGGGCGTGGCCGGCGCCATCGTGATGTATGACCGGCTGATCACGCTCGGCAAATTCGCCGAGCGCCCGCTTTCGCCGTTGGGCAAGGCGCAGCCGCTGGTGGATACCGGCGGCCGGGCTGCCAAGCGGGTCGTGAAGTCTTAATCCACCCGCTCCACGGCAATCGCGGTGGCTTCGCCGCCGCCGATGCACAGCGAGGCGATGCCGCGCTTGCCGCCGCTATGCTTGAGCGCATTCAGCAGGGTGACGATGATGCGCGCGCCGGTGGCGCCGATCGGATGGCCCAGAGCGCAGGCGCCGCCGAAGATATTGAGGCGGTCATGCCCGATATTGAGGTCGCGCATCGCCGCCATCGGCACGGCGGCAAAGGCCTCGTTGATCTCGAACAGATCCACATCGTTGATGCTCCAGCCCACTTTATCCAGCAGCTTGCGGATGGCGGGGATCGGCGCCGTGGTGAACCAATCCGGCGCCTGGGCATGCACGGCATGGCCCAGAATGGTTGCCACCACCGGCAGGCCGTTTTCCTGCGCGGTGGAAAGGCGGGTCAACACGAGCGCCGCCGCGCCATCGGCATTGGCCGATGAACTGGCCGGCGTGATGGTGCCATTCTGCTTGAAGGCGGCCTTCAGGGTCGGAATCTTGTCCGGATTCACCTTGTGCGGATTCTCATCGCGGGCCAGCGGCTCGGCGCCCTTGGCCTGCGGCGCGACGGCGATGGTTTCGGCATCGAACCAGCCGCTTTCAATCGCCTTGCGCGCACGCATCAGGGTTTCGATGGCATAGGCATCCTGTTCGGCGCGGGTGAAGCCGTATTTCTCGGCGCATTGCTCGCCGAATGTGCCCATGGCGCGGTCGCGTTCATAGGCATCTTCCAAGCCATCCAACATCATATGATCCAGCACCTTGGCATGGCCGGCCTTATGGCCGAAACGCATCTGCGGCAGCAGATACGGCGCACCCGACATGCTCTCCATGCCGCCCGCCACCATGATGCGCGCCGAACCGGCCCGCAGCATGTCATGCGCCAGCATGGTGGCGCGCATACCGGAACCGCAAACCTTGTTCACCGTCACGGCGCCCACATGATCGGGAAGCCCGGCCTTGCGCGCCGCCTGGCGTGCCGGAGCCTGGCCCTGGCCGGCCGGCAACACGCAGCCCATCAGCACTTCATCCACCTGCGCGCCCGCCACGCCGGCACGCGCCAAGGCTTCCTTGATCACGACAGCGCCGAGTTCGTTGCCCGGCACGCTGGCCAGCGCGCCGCCGAAACGGCCGAGCGGCGTGCGGATGGCGGAGGCGATCACGATAGGATCATGGGCTGCGACAGCGATCTCGGACATGGCTTTGTTCCTTCTACAGGCCTCAGTGGCAGGTCTCTGGTAATTTAGATGATATATATCATCTAAACGTCAAGCTCTATTCCGTGCTAAAAGGCTGCCATGCGTCGCTCATCGGAAGAAAAGGCGGAAACCCGCCGCCAGATCGTCAAAACCGCCGGCCGGATGATCCGCGGCAAGGGCCTGGCCGAAACCGGTGTGGCCGAGGTGATGGCCGAAGCCGGCCTCACCCATGGCGGCTTTTACCGGCATTTCGCATCCAAGGAAGACCTGGCTGCGGCAGCCGTGGAAGCCGGCTTCGCCCATATGCGGGCGCGCCTGGCGGCGATCACCGCGAAGGCACCGCCAGGCAAGGGCCTGGAAGCCCTGATCGATACTTACTTAAGCGAGGCACACCGCGACCAGCCGCAACATGGCTGCGTGATGGCCAGCATCGGCATGGAAGTGCAACGCGCCGGCGGCGTCATCCAGGCCGCCTATGAAGACGGCATCGCAAAGCTGCTGGCGCTGTTCACCGAACATGTGCAGGCAGCCAGCCGCCGCCAGCAGGAAGACCGCGCGCAGGCCGTATTATCCGTGCTGGTGGGCGGCCTGCTCCTGGCCCGCGCGCTGAAACACGATGCGGCGGAATCCCAGCGCGCCTTGCAGAATGCGAAGCTGGCCGCACTCAGGCTGGCGGAAGGCTGATTGTTTTTTAGAGAAGAGTGAGGCCGGCGGAGATTACTCCGCCGCCTCGATATCGCGGGCCAGCACTTCGCGCTTGCCGACATGGTTGGCGGCGCCGACCACGCCTTCCTTTTCCATGCGTTCCATGATGCGGGCGGCGCGGTTATAGCCGATCTGCAGATGGCGCTGGATGAAACTGGTGGAAGCCTTGCGTTCGCGGCAGACCAGGGCCACGGCCTGATCGTAAAGCTGGTCGGCCTCGTCGCCGCCCTCGCCATCGCCGCCCATGCCCGGCAGGCCGAACTTGCTTTCCGCATCGGCAGTGACCGCCTCGACATAGACCGGCTCGGCCTGATCCTTCAGCACCTTCACCACGCGCTCGACTTCCTCATCGCTCACGAACGGCCCATGCACACGCTGGATACGGCCAGCGCCCGGCATGAACAACATATCGCCCATGCCCAGCAACTGCTCGGCGCCCTGTTCGCCCAGAATGGTGCGGCTGTCGATCTTCGATGTCACCTGGAAGCTGATGCGGGTGGGGAAGTTGGCCTTGATGGTGCCGGTGATCACGTCCACCGACGGGCGCTGCGTGGCCATGATCAGATGGATGCCGGCGGCACGCGCCATCTGCGCCAGGCGCTGGATGGCGGCTTCGATATCCTTGCCGGCCACCAGCATCAGATCGGCCAACTCGTCTACGATCACCACGATGAAGGGCAGCGGATTCAGATCCAACGGCCGTTCCTCGAAGATCGGCTTGCCGGTTTCCGGATCGAAGCCGGTCTGCACCGTGCGGCCCAAGGTTTCGCCCTTGCCACGCGCCTGGGCCAGACGTTCGTTGTAGGAGGCGATATTGCGCACGCCGAGTTCCGACATCTTGCGATAGCGGTCCTCCATCTCGCGCACGGTCCATTTCAGCGCCACCACGGCCTTGCCGGGTTCGGTCACCACCGGGGCCAGCAGATGCGGAATGCCGTCATAGACCGACAATTCCAGCATCTTGGGATCGACCATGATGAAGCGGCATTGATCCGGCGTCAGGCGATAGAGCAGCGACAGGATCATGGTGTTGATCGCCACCGATTTGCCCGAGCCGGTGGTGCCGGCCACCAGCAAATGCGGCATGCGCGCCAGATCGGCGATGATGGCACCGCCGCCGATATCCTTGCCGAGCGCCAGCGCCAGCTTGTTGGACGATGCCTCGAATTCCGCCGAGGCCAGCAATTCGCGCAGGTAAACCGTTTCGCGCTTGGCATTGGGCAATTCGATGCCGATGGCATTGCGGCCAGGGATCACCGCCACGCGGGCAGAGAGCGCGCTCATCGAGCGGGCGATATCGTCGGCCAGGCCGATCACGCGGCTGGATTTGGTGCCCGGCGCGGGCTCCAATTCATACAGCGTCACCACCGGGCCGGGACGCACTTTCACGATCTCGCCCTGCACGCCGAATTCGCTGAGCACGGATTCCAGCATCCGCGCATTCTGCTCCAGCGCATCCTCGTTGATCTTCTCGCGGCCGGAATCGGCCGGCGGCGGCTTGAGCAGACCAAGCTCGGGCAATTCGAAATCCGTCGGCTCGCCCAGCTTCATCGAAACCTGCGCTTCGGCGGCCGCGCGCTTGCCGGTGCGCGGGCGGGTATTCGGGCGCTCTACGCGGCTGCCCTCGTCCAGCTTGCGTGCGGCAGGCAGCGGCGTCATCTCGTCTTCGAGATCCTCGTCGTCTGCGTAATCATCTTCATCGTCGATCTCGGGCTGCGGCAAAGCCTTGCCGGTGGCCAGCTTGGAACCCGTCAGCTTAGGTTCGGCGCGGCTGGTGATCTCGGCGATTTCTTCCTCATCCTCATCGCGGCCGCGGCGGAACACATCGCGCAGGCGAGCGAAGAAGCCAGGCGCCTCGGCACCCGCGCGGGCCACCGCACGTCCGCCCTGATAAATCCCCTGCGCCGTCAACCCGGCTGTAGCAGCCGCACCAAAGCCCAGGCCGGCGCCGAAGCCGCGCACTTCGCCCAGGGAAAGGCCGGAGGCATAATAGAAGCACACCACGCCGGCGATCAGCGACAACGCTCCCGGCAATACGGCGGAAATCGGCAGACCGGCCTCGACAGCCAGCGGCACCATCTGGCGATACATGATCCAGTCGCCCAGAATGCCGCCCAGGCCCACGCGCAGATCCCAATGATTGGGCAGCGGCAGAGCGGCGGCGAAGCAGGCGATCAGCAATGTAGCCAGCGGCACCAGGGCCACATTCAGCCACCAGCGCGGCAGCCCGCGCTGCGAGGCCATGCGAAAGCCCCAGGCGGCCAGCAGCAGCACCAGAATCCACGAGGCATAGCCCAGGGTCTGGATCAGCACATCCGACAGGTACGCGCCGGGCAGGCCGAGCCAGTTCAGCGCCGGGCTGTTGGTGGCATGATTCAGGTTCGGGTCGGCGGGATGATAGGTGGCCAAGGCCAGGCTGAGAAGAAAACCCATGCCCAGCAGCAAAACGCCGATGCCTTCGCGTGCCCGATCGCGCAGGAATTGGTCGAAACCCTGCGGGAGAAAACGCGTCTTTTTCGCCGATTTGCCGCGCATGCGTTTAGCCATCTTGTTTATTAACCATAAAATCCGCTGAAAACTGCACTAAAGCACCGAATCCTGGCCGAATCCCCCAGCCAGCCGGTCTATTAACCCGCGAAAACGTTACCGAAGCGTTGAAGCGCCTCCCGGGTGGTCTCCAAATCGGAGACCAGAGCCATGCGCAAATAGGGTTTGCCCGCGGCGGCCGAACGACCATCGCCCAGATCGCGCACCAGATAGGCGCCCGGCAGGGTGCGTAAGCCGGCCTCGCGCCACACTTTCAGCGCCGCCGCCTCGCTGTCGCCCATATCGAGCCAAAGATAGAAGCCGCCGGCCGGGCGGTAGAAACCGAAGCGGTTGCCCAGGGCATTCTGCGCAAGATCGAATTTGGCGCGATACAGGGCGCGATTGGCCTCGACATGGCTTTCCTCGCGCCAGAGCGCCGCCGAGGCCTCGGCCACCGACATCATCAAACCGGCGCAGCCATATTGCCGCAGCTTGATGAAAAGCTGCATCGCTTCGACGCCTCCGGCGCAGAAGCCGGAACGCAGACCCGGCACCGAAGAGCGCTTGGACAGCGAATGAAACACCACGCAATGGCGCAGCACATCATCGCCGATGCGCCCGCCGGCAAGGCGCAAAGCCGCCTGCAGGCCGCCGGGCGGCTTTGCGCTATCGTAAATCTCGGCATAGCATTCGTCGAAGGCGACGATGAAATCGTATTGCGCCGCAAGCTCCAGCAGGCGCTGCATGTAATCCAGGCTGGCCACCGTACCCTGCGGATTGGCCGGCGAGCAGAGATAGACCAGCGCCGTGCGCGCCAACACATCTTCGGGCAGACTGGCGAAATCCGGCAGGAAGCCATTCTCGGCACTGGCCGGCACGAAATACGGCTCGGCACCACAGGCCACCGCTGCGCCCACATAGGTTTGGTAAAACGGGTTGGGCATCAGCACCAGCGGCTTCTCGTCGCGCGGGCCTTTCACTTCCGGCACCACAGCCTGGGCCAGCATGTAAAGCCCTTCGCGCGTGCCGTTCAGCGCCACGATCTGGCGCTCGGGATCGATCAGGCCTTCGGGCAGATCATAGCGCCGGTTCAGCCATTCGGCGCAAGCCAAGCGGAAATCCGGCGTGCCGTTCACCGTGGGATAGCGGCCGAGCATGCCGGGATCGCGGGCCAGCACCGGCGCCACGAAATCCGGCATGGCATGCTGGGGCTCCCCGATCGACATGTTTATGGTCGATAGGCCATGGCTGGTGGGCTGGCTATCCAGCAATGCGCGCAGGCGCTGGAAGGGATAATCGGAGAGCGCCGCCAGACGATTGTTCAGCATGATAATCAACAAGTTAGAGGAATTTTTGAGCCCGAATCGGCCGCCCCGGCCGAACGGCCCCAGCCTAGCCCCGCCCGAGTCGCCCTGCAAGCCAGCCGAATCGTGCTAATCTGGCTGCATGACCCAGAAGCTGCCGGAGAAAATGCCGCACACATTCGCCTCGCCGGCCTGCGCGCTGGGCGAACTATCGGCGGCGGGCGCCGACCCGGCCTATATGGGCTGGCTGAGCCCGGAGGCAGTGCAAACCGCCCTGGCCGGCTTGCTGCGCCTCGCGCCCGACGATGCCAGGCGACAGGCCTTGCAGGCGCTGTGTCCGGATTTGCATGTGCAGGCCGCCCCCGATACCGCAGCCTTCCATGAAATGCTGGGCAATCTATTGCCGCAAGTGCAGGACGACAGCCTGCATGCCGCGCTGAAGCAGCTCAGGCCTTAGGCAGCGAACACCATGGCATCGCTTTCGCGCCAGGCCAGGGTGACGGGTGCGCCCTTCTCGGGCAAGGCTGCGAGTTTTTCGGCCTGGCTTGGCAGCGTGCCGTAAAGCGACAAGCCGCCCAGCTGGCAATATAGCGAGATACGGTCGCCGGTCATGATGCGGTCGGCGGCAATCGCCTGCACACCCACCATGCCGGCCGGCACGCCTACGGCTCCCGGGAGAATCTCTATCGCTTCAGGCCGCACCATCAGCAGCACGCGGCCCTGGCGCGGTGCCGTCGACGGCACCGGCAGGCGCAAGGCGGCATCGGCATCGGGCTGCAAGGCCAGGCTGCCATCGGCGGCGGCAACGATATTACCGACGATCTGATTGGATCGGCCGATGAAATCCGCCACGAAGCGGTTGGCAGGTTTCAGATAAAGCTCGGCCGGCGCCGCCACCTGCTCGATACGCCCCTCGCTCATGATGGCGATGCGATCAGACATGGTCATCGCTTCGTCCTGATCATGGGTAACCAGCACGGTGGTGATGCCGAGGCGGGATTGCAATTCGCGCACTTCGAGCTGCATGGCGCCGCGCAACTTGGCATCCAGCGCCGCCATCGGTTCGTCAAGCAACAGCAGCACAGGTTCGATGGCAATGGCGCGCGCCAGCGCCACGCGCTGCTGCTGGCCGCCGGAAAGCTGCGAGGGAAACCGCGCCGCAAAACTTTCCATCCGCACCAGCGCCAACGCACGTTCGACTTTGGCCTTGATCTCGGCCGGCTTCATGCGCCGCATCTTCAGGCCGAAAGCCACATTCTCGGCCACATTCATATGCGGAAACAGCGCATAATTCTGAAACACCACGCCGATATCGCGGTGCCAAGGCTGCACGCCTTTCAGCGCGCGGCCGCCCAGCCTGATATCGCCGCCATCGGGATCGATCAATCCGGCGATGCAGCGCAGCAGCGTTGTCTTGCCGCAGCCGGATGGCCCCAACAGCGCCATGAACTCGCCGGCCTGAATCGACAGCGATACGCCGCCCAATGCCTGGGTGGCGCCGAAACGCTTCGATACCTGGATAGCTTCGAGGCCGCTTGCCGCTTCAGCCATGACTTGCCGTACCTCCGCGCTGCGGCAGGGTGAGGCTGCCGAGACCATAGAATTTTTCCACCGCAATCAGCACCACCACCACGATGGCCATCTTGATCACCGAAATCGCCGCCACCGCCGGATCGTAATTGTTGACCAGGTAGCCCAGGATCGAAACCGGCAGAGTCATGTTCGAGGCATTGGACAGCATCAGCGCCACCGCCACCTCATCGAACGAAATCAGGAAGGCGAACATGCCGCCGGCAAACAAACCGGGGCGGATCGCCGGCAAGGTCACACGCCAGAAGGCCCGCCAGGGATTGGCGCCCAGGGTATAGGCGGCCTCCTCGATACGCGGATCGGAAGCCGAATACACCGCCAGCACAGTGCGCAGCAGATAGGGCAGCACGATAACCACATGGCCGATGAGCAGGCCGATATAGGTGTTGCCCAGACCGATGCTGCTGAGGAAAAACAGCAATGCGATGGCCAGCACCAAGGAGGGCAGCGCCAACGGCGAAAGCAGAAAGGTCTGGATCGCTTCGGCACCGGGCGGGCGGCGGCGCACCAGCACGATGGCGGCCGGCACAGCCAGCATGGCGGCCATAATGGTGGATAGCAGGCCAAGCTGGATGCTGTTCCATAGCGGCCGCATGAAACTGGTATCCTGCAGCACGCGCGCAAACCATTTCAGGCTGAAACCCGGCGGCGGGAATATCACGAATTGCGCCGAGGACAGCGACACCACCACCACCAGGGCCATCGGCAGCAACAGAAACACCGCTGCCAGCGCGATATAGGCTTTCAGCCAGCGATTCATGATGCCATCCCGTTCATGCCGGGCCCGCTCATGCCTGACCTCGCCGCAAGCGACGCCCGATGGCAAGCTGAATGCCGGAAATCACCAACACAGTGACCAGCAGCACCATGCCGAGCGCGGCGGCAAAGGGCCAATCCGAACTCAGGTTGAGCTGTTGATACACCATCACCGGCAATACCATGGTGCGGTTGTTGCCCATCAGCATCACGGTGACGAAACTGCCGATGGAAAGCGAGAAAACCAGCAAGGTGCCGGTGATAACGCCATCCAGGCTGAGCGGCCAGATGATATAGCGGAAAGCCGCAGCCGGTTTTGCGCCCAGCGTAAGCGCGGCCTGTTCCAGCGCCTGATCGATGCCTTCCAGCGCACTGGCGATGGACAGCACCATGAAAGGCAGCATCACATGCACCAGCGTGATGCCGATGGCAAACCAGCCACCCAGCATATTGATGGTGGGGAGATCGAACGCGCGCAAAGTGCCATTGATCAATCCACTGCGGCCCAGCACCACCATCCAGCCGAAGGTACGCACCACAACATTGATCAGCAGCGGCGTTACGATCAGGAAAATCAGAAAACCCTTCACCGGCCCACGGCTGCGCGCGATGGCAAAGGCGAAGGGATAGCCGAACAGCAGCGTGAAAAACGTGACGCAGGCGGCCAGCACAATGGTCTGCAGCCAGACCTTTACGTAATAGGCATCGCCCAATGCGCGAAGATATTGCGCCAGACCGTGGCCGCCGCCCTGCTCGCGCAGGCTGACTTCCACATTCAGCAGCAATGGCCCGATGAAAAACACCAGCAGCCCGATCACTGCTGGCGCCAGAAAGGCGAGGGTGGAGAGTCGAAACCGGTTCGGCATCATGCAGACCTGTACGCCTCTCGCCTCGCCCTGGATTGCAGCAGTGATGGTTTACTGGGAGGGTTTACTGGATTTCCTTGTTCCAGCGCTCGATCCAGGCCGGGATCTTATCCATGAATTTCAGGAATTCCGGCTGCCGCACTTTTTCCAGCGGGGTGAGCACGGCCTTCAGGTCGTCAGGATACACCACCTTGGAATTCACCACCGGATACTTGATCATCGAGGCATGGCCGAGCTGCGCCTTCGGCGACAGCACGCAATCGATATACTGCCAGGAGGCTTCCGGCGCATTCTTCACCTTGGCCAGCATGGCGGCCGACTGGAAAGCGCCCGGATCGGGGATATAAGCGCCGGCCCAGGCATTCTGCTTGGCGAAATCATAGGCGCGGCCATCCCAGTAAACCAGGATATCCACTTCCTTGGTGGCGAACATGTTGATCGCATCCACCGGATTCACCCAATACTTGGCAATGTTGGGCGCCATCGCCTTGTACTTGGCGAAAACTTCATCCTCGCTGCCATTGTATAACGTGGTGAGGAACCAAGTGAACTGAGGCCCCCAGGCCATGGTGACGGCAGGAAAAGACACGCGATTGCCATACTTGCCGGCAATCGTGTTGTCGATCAGCGTCTTCCAGTCCTTCGGCGGCTCTTTGATCTTATCCTTGTTGTACATGACGATCATGGCGCCGAAATTCTGGATCGTGGCGTAGTCGTCCCACTGCTTGCGGAAAACTTCCGGCACGTCTTTCAGATTCGGTGCCTTGCTGGCATCCAGCTTGTCGAGCAGGCCTTCGCGGCCGGCGCGGATGGCATCGATCTCGCTGAGCAGGGCCACATGGATCGACGGGTTTTCCTTGTTGGCGCGGATGCGGTTGATCACTTCGCCGGAATTCAACACCAGGATATCGGGGTCGCTGCCGGTACGCTCCTTGTAGCAGGCGGCGAAATTCTGCTTGGCCGATTCCAGCCAGATGCCGCCGGAGGCCACCACAGTGATTTTCTGCGCGGCCGCGTCATGGGCCGCGAACAGGCCCAGCGCGCCCAAGGCAATCGCGAGCGCTGGCAGGAAACGGGCGCGCTTCCGCGCGGGACGGATTTCGGACTGTAGGATCATGGCGGCATTCCCCTCGTTTTGCGGCATGGTCTTGACGCAGAGGCTATGTGGGGAGTACCAGATGTGTCAACTATGTTATTCCATGTGGAACAACACCGTTGCAGGCCTGCAACCGGCATGGCAGGTTTTAGCATCCTCCGACGAGTGACAATCATGAGCAATCTTGAGAGTGCAATCCGGATTTTGCATTGCCTTTCGGCAGATACGCCGACCCTGAAAGTGACCGATGTGGCCAGCCGGCTGGGCCTGGCGAAAAGCTCGGTATCGCGGCTTTTGCGCACCATGCACGAAGGCGGCCTGCTGAAACGCGACGAAAACGCGCCGATTTACGGCCCCGGCCCACTGGCGCTGGAACTCAGCCGGCTTTATGCCGCCAGCAATTCCCTGCTGGATAAGGTGGATGCGGCGCTCGCAAGCCTTGTGGAAGAATTCGGATTCACAGGTTTTGCGGGCATGCTGGATGGCGACGAGGTTGTGATCCTGCGCCAGCACCAGGGCTGGTATCGCCTGCGTTATGTGCTGGAAGTGGGCGAGCATCATCCGCCATCCGACATGGCGATCGGCGTGGCGCTGATGGCGCGGCACAATCTGCTGGGCTCGCCCGAGATCGGGCCGGCCCAGCGCAAGCAGGCCAAGGCCTTCATGGCGGACAGGGTTATCGAAGTGCCCTGCCGCTCGGTGCCCGGCATCACCGCCATTGGCACGGCTCTGCGCGAAGACCGCAATGGCCAATGCATCGGCTTTTCGATTTCGTTTCCCGACAATGCCGCCCCGGCGGCGATGCGCGGCAAGATCAAAAGCCGGATACAGACCGCATCGCGCGCCATAGCGCAGGAAATCGGCGACAGTTTTCACCTTCCGAGGAATCCGAAACGATGAGCAGCAAGCATACCGAAGCGGCCCCCCTTCAAGCCGCCCCCCTTCAAGCAGCACCGGCCCGGCGCTCCTGGAGCCGCATTGCCTTCCTGGGCGATGCCTTCACCGTGGGCGCAGGCGATGAAACCATGCTGGGCTGGGTGGGCCGGCTTTGCGCCGAGCAATGGCGCCAGGGCCATGACGTGACGGCTTATAATCTCGGCATACGCGGCGGCACCACGCGGCTGATCGGCCAGCGTTGGCGCGGCGAATGCGAAGCCCGCCTGCCGCCCAGCGCCAATGCCAAGCTGGTTTTCATGTTCGGCGGCAATGATGCAAAGCTGCTGGATGGCAAAACGCCGGAAGTGCCACTGGAAGAATCAGCGGCCAATGCGCGCAAGATTCTCGGCGAGGCCAAAGCCTGGCTGCCCACGATCTGGATCGGCCTGATTCCGATGAACGAACAGCGCCCCTATCCCAAGCTGCTCAGCGGGCCGCAATATACCTTTTCCAATGCGATTCAGGCGGAATACAACGCGCGCTATGCGCAAGTGGCCGCCGAACTGGGCATCCCCTTCCTGGATATCCATACGCCGCTGCTGGCCGATCCGGATTGGCCCGATCTCACCCAGGCCGGCGATGGCTCCAATCCGGCTTCGCCTGGCTATGCCAAGGTGGCCGGCATGATCGGCGCATGGGAAGCCTGGCGCGCCTGGTTCCAATAAACGAAAAAGCCCGGACGGCATAACAGCCATCCGGGCTTCTTCTCATGGCGAAGCGGTAACGCTTACTTCGCCGCGAGGAAATCCTTCACTTCAAGCAGCACGAACTCGTTGTCGTCGCTCTTGCCCAGCGCGCGGCCAGACGAGAAGGGCAGATTGTTGTCGTTGCCCACGATGATATGGGTGGCATCCACCACATCCACATTCTCGATAGTGAAGAACGGGAAGGTCAGGCGCTGCTCACCCTGCTGCGCGCCTTGGCCAGGCTCGCCGCCCTGGCGGGCCTTCTTGTTCGGATCGGCCATGTCCATCAAGTCGATATAGCCGATCTTGCGCACATAACCATCGGCATCCGGCTTGCTCATGTCGATCTTATAAACGCGCTTGAACTTGGCCGGCCGATTGAAGCAATCCGGCTTCGGCTCCGCCTTGCAGGCCTGCGCCGGGCTGCCTTCGGTGTCGTCGCGCTCGATGATCATGGCGGTCTCATTATCGATCATGTTGAAATCGCCGATCGAATTGCCGTTCACCTCCAGGCGGTATTTCCACGAGCGGCCGGTCCATTCGGCCTTCTGCACATCGAATTCCAGGATGCGCAGATATTCCTTGCCATCCGCACCCTTCTCGGTGCCGTTGGCCGCCGCATTCCACAGTGCGCCTTCCAGCAGGGGATAGAGCAACTTGCCATCCTTGCTCACGGCCATGCCCTCATAGCCCTTGGAGCGGCGCGCCTCGAAAGCCACCGCACCCGGCGCGCCCGGCATACGCATGGCCGGATGATCGGGCGAACGGATCGGCTTGCCATCCACCTTGGTTTCCACGATGCGCTTCACGCGGCCATTGCGGTCGGCCTCGATCAGGTAGGGGCCGAATTCCTCACCGAACCACAGGCTGTCGCCCACCGGCTGAATCGATTCCAGATCGAAATCGGCGCCGGTGAGATACCGCTTGTCGGTGCCTTCATTCACGATCAGGAAGGGCACTTTCTTATCGGGGTCATGCAGAAAGATGGTCTGCTGGCGCTGCACCTGGCCGCTGGCCCAGTCGATCTTCAAGCGATGGAACATCAGCATGGCGTCGGGCGAATTGGCCTTGCTGCCGAAGCCGTTATCGGTCACCACGATGAACTCGCCATTGCCCAGCGAGCGGATGCCGGAAAAACCCTGCACCGGCTGGCCCTGGAACGGCAGGCTGATGCCGATCTTGCGCGGCGCCGCCTTGTCGGACAAAGCCGAAATGCCTTCCACGCTGCCCAGTTTGTCGTTGCGCATGTCGCCGGTGAACTTGCCCGAGGTCTTCAGCGAATCCGGCGCATCCTGCGGCGCGGGCACGAAAGTCTGCGCCGGCAGAAAGGCATGGCCGGCCACGGTGGCGCGGAAGGCCTTGGCCTCTTGCGCCTGCGCCATCACAGGCAGGGCGGCGAAAAACGCGGTGGAAAACAGCAAGGCTGCGGCGACAGGCTTCATTTCGGGAATCCCCTGTTTCGTTTAACAAGGCCCGAGGGGATACGCGCCGGATGTGACAGCCGGGTTCAGACTGGGTGACAGAACGCGGAAAAGACCGTGATGGTTTTATGCAGTGGAGATTTTTAGCAAAAAATGGTGCCCAGGGACGGATTTGAACCGCCGACACGAGGATTTTCAGTCCTCTGCTCTACCAACTGAGCTACCTGGGCACACCATGCTGCCCCGGGGATAGGACCGGCGGGGCCTGGTCGCGACCGTTTTGTGAACGAAGTGCGACGCGGCGGGGTTATAGACAAATCCGCCCGACCTGTCCATATGATCGGGGCGAGAAAATCGGTCCGCCGGGAAATCCCCCAGATATGCTCTCAATATGAGTGAAATCAATGCCATAGAGGTGCGCGACCTGGTGAAGCGCTATGGCCAGGTGACGGCCGTGGCGGGGGTGAACTTTGCCGTGCCGAAAGGCGGCATCACGGCCCTGCTGGGCGGCAACGGCGCAGGCAAAACCACCACGATCGCCATGTTGCTGGGCCTGCTGACCCCCACATCGGGCAGCATCAGCGTGCTGGGCGCCGATATGTTGCGTGAGCGCGGCAAGGCGCTGCCCCGGATGAATTTCTCCTCGCCCTATGTGGATTTGCCGCATCGCCTCACCGTGCGGCAGAATCTGCGGGTTTTCGCCAAGCTCTACGCCGTGCCGCGACCGGCCGAGCGGATCGCCGAACTGGCCGCCGCGCTGGGCTTCGAAGCTCTGCTGGAGCGCCCGGCCGGTGCGCTTTCAGCCGGACAGAAAACCCGCGTGGCGCTGGCCAAGGCGCTGATCAACAAGCCCGACCTGCTGCTGCTGGACGAGCCCACAGCATCCCTGGACCCCGACACCGCCGATTGGGTGCGCGGCCTGCTGGAAAGCTATCGCCGCGAGCGCCAGGCCACCATCCTGCTGGCCTCGCATAACATGGCCGAGGTGGAACGCCTGGCCGATATGGTGCTGATGATGAAGCAGGGCCAGATCGTGGATCGCGGCAGCGCGGCGGATCTGCTGGCCCGCTATGGCCGCGACGACCTGGAAGACGTGTTCCTGGATATCGCACGCGGGCGCGGCAAGGCCGCCGCTTTGCAGGCCGGTGCGGCATGAGCATGGATATCCTCGGCTTCAGCTTCAATCGCGTGGGCGCCATGCTGCTGCGCCACTGGTTTTTGCTGTCCGGCTCCTGGGTGCGGCTGATCGATCTGGTATACTGGCCCGCCGTGCAGATGATCATGTGGGGCTTTCTCAGCCGCTTCCTGGCCGGGCAGACCAGCTATATCGCGCAAGCCTTCGGTCTGTTGCTGGCCGGCATGATCCTGTGGGATTCGCTGTTCCGGGTGCAGCTCAGCGTGGCGATTTCCTTCCTGGAGGAAATGTGGAGCCGCAATCTGGGCAACCTGTTCGTCAGCCCGCTGCGGCCCAGCGAATTCGCCGCCTCGCTGCTGGTGATGGGCGTTACCCGCACGCTGCTGGGCATGGTGCCGGTCAGCCTGATGGCTTGGTGGTTCTTCGATTTTTCGATCTATTCCATGGGCCTGGCGCTGGCCGGGTTCTTCGCCAGCCTGACCATGTTCGGCTGGGCGATCGGGTTGGCCGTCAGCGGCCTGGTGATGCGCCAGGGCCTGGGCGCGGAGAATATCGCCTGGGCGGCGGCTTTTCTGTTTCTGCCGATCAGCGCGGTGTATTACCCGGTTTCGGTGCTGCCCGGCTGGCTGCAGATGGTGGCCTGGTGCTTCCCGCCGGCCTATGTGTTCGAGGGCGTACGCGCCCTGCTGGTGGATGGCACATTCCGCGCCGATCTGATGCTGGGCGCATTGGGGCTGAACGCGCTGTATATGGCATTGGGCTTCCTGGCTTTCATGGCGTTGTTTGAAAGCGCGCGGCGCCGCGGCCAGTTGCTGGGCCAGGGCGAGTAGCGACATGCAGCCGGGTGACGCACCGCTGCTGCGCGGCGCCAAAGTTTTCCTTA
The DNA here is from genome assembly GCF_019636075.1 of Ferrovibrio sp. Taxonomy (GTDB): domain Bacteria; phylum Pseudomonadota; class Alphaproteobacteria; order Ferrovibrionales; family Ferrovibrionaceae; genus Ferrovibrio. Next base: position 50,493 of record NZ_JAHBYG010000003.1, on the reverse strand, counting down.
AACCCCTCACCCGCCGCGATGCCGTAAGGCTGGGACTGGAGCCTGCCGTGGCCGAAGCCCTGCTGGCGGAAGCCGCCCAGGGCCGCGCCCTGCTTTGGCAATTGGCCGAAAACCTGCGCCTACCGGCTTTCGGCTGGGTTGGCCTGCGCGAGATCGATCCCCGCCATGCCCGCGCCAATCTGGATGGCTTCATCCTGCCCGCACAGCGCCGGCAAGGCTGGATGCACGATGCCATGGCGCGGATCATCGATTACGGCTTTCGCGATTTCGGCCTCAACCGCATCGGCGCGCGGATCGATCCGGGCAACGACGCGGCTTTGGGTCTGGCGCAGGTACTCGGCCTGGCCTGGGAAGGCCGGCTGCGCGGCTATCGGCGCGGGCCGGATGGCGCGCGGGATGTGATCCTGCTAGGCCGGTTGGCGAGCGACGCCATGGCGACGGCGGAAAGCGCCGGGCGCCAGGCCATAGGCGGCGCGGAAAGCCCCGTTGAAGGTGGATAGGTCGCCGAAGCCGCTGTCATAGGCGATGGCGGCAACCGGCGCGCGCTCCGCCGCCAGCCGCGCGGCCGCCCGGCGCAGACGCAGTCCGATCAGATAATCATAGGGCGTGGCGCCGGTGATACGGCGGAATTGCCGCAGGAAATGATATTTGCTCATCGCCGCCACGCTTGCCAGTTCGGTCAGGTCCAGCGCGCGATGCGCCTCGGCCTCGATATGCCGCAGCGCGCGGCCGATGCGGCGCTGATCCTGCACCGATGGCGCCACCGTGCTTTCCGCCCCCGCATCGATATGGCGCAGCACGGTCTCGGCGATGGCGAATACCTGCTGCTCTGCCTGCATGGCATCGCGCCCATGCAGCAGGCTTTCCAGGCCCCACACCGCATGGCCCAACCGGCGATGCGAGGGCAGCATGGCAGCCTTGAAACGATAGCGCGCACTGCCGGCATGGCTGGCAGCGATCTCGGCAAACACGTCCGGTGCAAACGATAAAGCCAGGCAACGGTCGCCCCGGCCATGGCTATGTCCGCATTGGAAACAGGCGCCGGCATTGCCGAGCAGGAAACTGCCGGGATGCATCAGGCCATGGCCGCTATCGGTGCGGTAGTCGAAACTGCCGGCGGCCACCACCGAAATCGAAACCGCGCCATGCCGCTCCTCGAACGGGCGATCCTCCGGCCCGGCCTGGCACAGGATATCGGCCACCGACCAGCCTTCGCCTTCGGCAAGCGAACGCTTGCTGGGCAGGCGCGGTCTATCGAGGGTTTGGGACATGGCCGCAGAATAGCAATATTCCCCAAGCGGCGGAATGCGGTTTCGCGTTAAGCAACCTGCCTATCGAGCGAACAGGAGGCTTGCATGCTCAATCATGTTTCCATCGGCGTGAAGGATATCGCCCGCAGCAAGGGTTTCTACGACGCGGCGCTGAAGCCGCTGGGCTATCGCTGCCTGTATGAAAGCGCGGGCGGCCTGGGTTATGGCGACAAGGCGGTGGTGCTGTGGATCAACAAGGTGGAACGCCCGGTGAAGCCGGATATGAAATCCGGGCTGCATTTCTGCTTCGATGCCCCCAGCCGCACGGCGGTGCGTGCCTTCCACAAGGCGGCACTGGATCAAGGCGGCGAGGATAACGGCGCGCCCGGCCTGCGGCCGGATTACGATCCCAGCTACTATGCCGCCTTTGCCATCGACCCCGATGGCTATCGCATCGAAGCCTATACGGCGGCTGCAAAATAGGCGGCATGCAGGCCGGGTGGTAACAGGCCGGGCGGAAACAGGCCGGGCGGTAATAATTTACCAACCGAAAAACACTCGCCCGAGCAGCCGCCCGGGTATCAGGGTGAAAATGCCCGTCAGCACCAATCCGGTGCCGTACAGGCTGAGCATGGTGGCGCGGTGGGCCCTCAACCTGCCGCGCCGGGCCTGCACCAGGCCGTAAGGCAGGCTGATCAACACCACCACCGACAGAATATGGATGAGGCTGAAATGCCCATCCGAGGTAATGAAGAAGGAGGATAAAGCCGCCGTAAGCATGGCCAGGGCAAAAGCCCAACCCAGCCGTTTATGCCAAAATGTGCCCTTGGCACGCAGCAGGATGATACAACCCAGCGCCAACGCCAGGATTGTGGCGAAAAGATGGATTTTCACGGCAAGGGAAGCAGCCAGGATCGGAGCAATATTCATGCATCGATCCTAGTCTGACCGCTGAAATTTTCCCTAAGCTCCATTATCTTCAAAGCCGTGACCGTCGTCACGCGCCCCGCGGTGTTGTCTCACAACAGCCGGCGCTAGAATGGCGGCAGATAAAAATAAGGAGCTGGTCTTGAGCGCCACCATTGCCTTGGTCGATGACGACCGCAATATCCTCACATCGGTTTCCATCGCCCTCGAAGCCGAGGGCTATAAGGTCCGCACCTATAATGATGGTGCCGAGGCCCTGCGCGTGCTGGCCCAGCAACCCGCCGATCTGGTGATTCTGGATATCAAGATGCCGCGCATGGACGGCATGGAAACCCTGAGCCGCCTGCGCCGCACCAGCCAGGTGCCGGTGATCTTCCTCACCTCGAAGGACGAGGAGATCGACGAGATGCTCGGCCTCAAGATGGGTGCCGACGACTATATCAAGAAGCCGTTCAGCCAGCGCCTGCTGATCGAACGCATCAAGGCGGTGCTGCGCCGCGTCGAGGCCGATAAGCCCGGCATGCCGGAAACCGCAGTTGAGAAGCTGATCCAGCGCGGCCCGCTGTCGCTGGATCCCTCGCGCCACAAATGCACCTGGAACGGCAACGACGTGGTGCTGACCGTGACCGAGTTTCTGCTGCTGCAGGCCCTGGCCCAGCGCCCCGGCCATGTGAAGAACCGCGACCAGTTGATGGATGCGGCCTACGACGACAATGTGTATGTGGACGACCGCACCATCGACAGCCACATCAAGCGCCTGCGCAAGAAGTTCAAATCGGTGGACGACGATTTCGATGCCATCGAAACCCTCTATGGCGTCGGCTATCGCTTCAAGGAAGCCGGGCAGTAATCAATGGCGCGCCGGCGCCCCAGCGACGAAGATGCATCCCCGCCGAAGCGGGCGCGCCGGCGGGTGATGTCGCCGCTGACCCGGCGCATCCTGCTGATCAATCTGGCGGCGCCGATGCTGCTTGCGGTGGCGTTTCTGTATCTCGATCAATTCCGCTTAGGGCTGATCGAGGCGCGCACCAACTCGCTGCAATACGAGGCCAACCTGATTGCCGGCGCGCTGGGCGAAAGCGCCATCAGCCCGCAGGAAATGACCACCGCGCTGGATCGCGATCTGGCGCGGCAATTGCTGCGCCGGCTTTCGGCGCAATCCAGCGCGCGGGCAAGATTGTTCGATGCCGATGGTCAATTGCTGGCCGATAGCAGCCTGCTACTGGCCGCCGGTCGCGGCGTGGTGACGCGCATCTTGCCGCCGCCCAATGTGCAAACCCCATGGGACAAGGCGCTGAGCGAGCTTTACGACAAGGTGAACGCGCTGTTCATGACTACGCTGGACCTGCCGCGCTATACCGAATTTCCCTTTCCCCATGCCAATGATTATGCCGAAACCCGGCGCGCCCTGAATGGCGAAGTGGCCAGCGGCCTGCGCGAAACCGGCGATAGCCGGCTGCTGATCAGCGTGGGCGTGCCAGTGCAGGGCCTGCGCAAGGTGGTGGGCGCGTTGATGCTGAGTGTGGACAGCCAGGAGATCGACGAGCGCGTGCGCGCCGAACGCCTCACCATCCTGAAACTGTTTGCCGCCATCCTGGGCTTCACCGTGCTGGCATCGCTGTATCTGGCCGGCGCCATCGTGCGGCCGATTCATCGCCTGGCCGAAGCCGCCGACCGGGTGCGCGCCGCCAAGGGCCGCATCGCCCATCTGCAAATACCGGATTTCTCGTCGCGCAAGGATGAGATCGGCGATCTTTCCGCCACCCTGGGCGGCATGCTGCAAGCGCTGTCGCAGCGGCTGGATGCCATCGAGCATTTCGCCGCCGATGTGGCCCATGAAATCAAGAATCCGCTCACCTCGTTGCGCAGCGCCATGGAAACCTTCGCCCGCGTGGAAGACCCCGGCATGCGCCAGCGCCTGCTGGCGGTGATGCAGGATGATGTGCGGCGCATGGATCGCCTGATCAGCGATATTTCCGAAGCTTCGCGGCTGGATGCCGAACTTGGCCGCGCCGAAGCCAATATGCTGGATATCGCCGCCATGCTGGAATCGGTGATCGAATCCTATGCCAATCGCAGCGGAAAGGATTTGCCGCAGCTTGATTTCCGCAAGCATGGCAAAGGCCCGTTCCGGGCGCCGGGCTTCGAGAGCCGGCTGGGCCAGGTGGCGCGCAACCTGATCGACAACGCGATTTCCTTCAGCCCGCCCAACGGCACCATCACCGTAAACCTGCGCCGCGATGGCGGCATGGTGCAATTCGACGTGGCCGATGAGGGGCCCGGCATTCCGCCCGATAATCTGGAATCGGTGTTCGAGCGTTTCTATACCGAACGGCCGAGCAGCGAAGCCTTCGGCCTGCATTCCGGCCTCGGGCTTTCGATCGCCCGCCAGATCGTGCAATCCCTGGGCGGCGATATCCGCGCCGAAAACCGCAGCGACCGGCCCAGCGGCGCGCGCTTCATCGTGCGCCTGCCGGTATAAGCCGCCCGCATTAAGACAGGTGCCTGAAACTTGACGCGGCCCCGCCATAAGCGGCAGGCTCGCGCCCCATGCAAAACCTGCACGCCACCTGCGTAGCGTTGGACGAACCCGAGACGGGCAAGGCGGGGGCCTATGGCCTGTTGCTGCGCGGCCCTTCGGGTGCGGGCAAATCCGACCTGGCATTGCGCATGATTGCGCAGGGCGCAAGGCTGGTGGCCGATGACCAGGTGATGCTGCAGCCCGCCGCCGACGGCCTGCATGCGGCGGCCCCTGCGGCCCTGCGCGATATCATCGAAATCCGCGGCATCGGCCTGGTTCGCATGCCTGCACTCGATCACGCGATGGTGACCCTGCTGATCGACCTGGTTCCGCCGGAATCCGTGCCTCGTCTGCCCGATCCAGCCCATGAAACGCTGTGCGGCATCACATTGCCGTTGGTCAGGCTCGAGGCTTTTTCGGCGGCGGCCGCCTTGAAGGCATTGCAGGCTTTGCGTCTGGCCAAGTCCGGCTTACTATTCCGCCCAGCCCCTGGTATCCGGCCCTTAGCATGAGGAAACTGCCATGAGTACCGGACGCACCCGCGTGGTGGTGGTGACCGGACTATCCGGCGCGGGAAAATCCGCCGCCCTGAAAATCCTGGAAGACCTGGGCTACGAGGCGGTGGACAACCTGCCGCTGTCGCTGCTGCGGCGCCTGGTGGTGAGCGATGGCGACAGCCTGGATCGCCCGCCCCGCGGCGCCATCGCGCTGGGCGTGGATTGCCGCACGCGCGATTTCAATCCGGTGCAATTGCTGCTGCTGATCGAGGATCTGCGCTCGCGGCCCGAACTGAACGTGACGCTGCTGTATTTCGATTGCGACGACGATGCATTGCATAAGCGCTTCACCGCCACGCGACGGCGGCATCCGCTGGCGCATGATCGCAGCGTGACGGATGGCATCGCCGCCGAACGCGCGCTGATCTCGCCCCTGCGCGGCAGCGCCGACCGGATTTTCGACACCACGAGTCTTTCGTTGCCTGATCTGCGCCGCATGCTGGCAGCCTATTTCGCGCTGGAAAGCGGCAACAAGCTCACAATCGACGTGGTGTCTTTTTCCTATCGACATGGACTTCCGCGCGAAGCCGATCTGGTTTTCGATGCGCGCTTTTTACGCAACCCATTTTACGACGAAACCCTGCGTCCGCGTGCCGGCGACGACCCCGGCGTGGGCGAGTACATCGCCGAAGACCCGGATTTTTCGCCATTTTTCGAGAAAGTTTCCAGCTTGGTGATCGACCTGCTGCCGCGATTCGATGCCGAGGGGAAGCGTTACCTCACCATCGCCATCGGCTGCACAGGTGGCCGCCACCGCTCGGTGTATGTGGCCGGATTACTCAGCCAGCGCTTGCGCTCGGCGGGCTATCCGGTCAGTCTGCGGCACCGCGACCGCGACTTGGCGGCTGTGGGAGAGCACGGCGACCGCGCCTTGCCGGTCGCGAAAGAGCATAGCGACCGCGCTTTGCCGGTCGCAAAAGAGCACGGCGTCAATCGAGAGACGGTATCCCGATGATCGGACTTGTCGTTGTGACCCATGGCCGGTTGGCTGAGGAATTCATTCTCGCAACGGAACATGTGGTCGGCCCGCAGCGGAATCTTCGTGCTGTTTGTATCGGACCGGATGATGACATGGAGCAGCGGCGCCAGGACATCCTGGCTGCTGTGGCCGAAGTCGATTCCGGCCAGGGCGTGATCGTGCTGACCGATATGTTCGGCGGCACGCCATCCAATCTGGCAATCTCCATCATGGATCAGGCCAAGGTGGAAGTGATCGCCGGCGTGAACCTGCCGATGATGATCAAACTGGCCAGCGTGCGCGGCAAATGCGACCTCGCAGCCGCCGTGGCCGCCGGCCAGGAAGCCGGTCGCAAATACATCAACGTCGCCTCAAAGCTGCTGGCCGGAGATTCGGTATAGTGGGAGACGCCATAACGCGCACGGCAATGATCGTGAATCAGCGTGGGTTGCATGCCCGCGCCGCGGCCAAATTCGTGCAGGTGGCGGCCCGCTTCCCCAATGCCCGCATCCAGGTTTCCAAGGATGGCCAGACCGTGCCCGGCGAATCGATCATGGGCCTGATGCTGCTGGCCGGCACCCAGGGCTCCAGCATCGAAATCTCGGCCAGCGGCCCCCAGGCCCGGGATGCGGTGAATGCCCTGATGGACCTGGTGGAAGATAAATTCGGCGAGAGCGAATAGCGCCTTATATTCCCATATAAAGATTTCTTTATGTATTGCTGGACAGGCCGGGCCTGCCCTGCTATACCCCCGGCCAGAAACCACAGCCCAAACCATGCAGAATGGAGTGCTTTGTCATGTCTGCCGATTATATCGTGAAGGATCTCGGCCTGGCCGATTGGGGCCGCAAGGAACTGGATATGGCCGAAACCGAGATGCCGGGCCTGATGGCCACGCGCGAGGAATTCGGCAAGAAACAGCCGCTGAAGGGCGCTCGCATCGCCGGCTCGCTGCATATGACGATCCAGACCGGCGTGCTGATCGAGACTCTGAAGGCGCTGGGCGCCGATATCCGCTGGGCCTCGTGCAACATCTACTCCACCCAGGATCATGCCGCCGCCGCGATTGCCGCCGCCGGAATCCCGGTTTTCGCCGTGAAGGGCGAGAGCCTGGAGGAATACTGGGATTACACCCATCGCATTTTCGAATGGTCGGACGGCGGCACGCCCAACATGATCCTGGACGATGGCGGCGACGCCACCTTGCTGCTGCATCTGGGCATGCAGGCCGAGAAGGATCCGTCGGTGATCTCCAAGCCGACCAATGAGGAAGAAACCGTCCTCTATGCCGCCATCGCCAAGAAGCTGAAGACCTCGCCGGGCTGGTACACGAAGATGGGCACCGCCATCAAGGGCGTGACCGAAGAAACCACCACCGGCGTGCATCGCCTGTATGTGATGGCCAAGGAAGGCCGCCTGCTGTTCCCCGCCATCAACGTGAATGACAGCGTCACCAAGTCGAAATTCGACAATCTGTATGGCTGCCGCGAAAGCCTGGTGGATGGCATCCGCCGCGGTACCGACGTGATGATGGCCGGCAAAATCGCCGTGATCGCCGGCTATGGCGATGTGGGCAAGGGCTCGGCCGCTTCGCTGCGCAATGCCGGCTGCCGCGTGATGGTCACCGAAATCGATCCGATCTGCGCCCTGCAGGCGGCGATGGAAGGCTATGAAGTGGTGACCATGGAAGATGCCGCGCCCAAGGGCGACATCTTCGTGACCGCCACCGGCAATGTGGACGTGATCACGCTGGATCACATGCGCGCCATGAAGCATCGCGCCATCGTTTGCAACATCGGCCATTTCGACAGCGAAATCCAGATCGGCGCGCTGAAGAACCTGAAATGGCACAATGTGAAGCCGCAGGTGGACGAGGTGGAATTCCCCGACAAGAAGCGCATCATCGTGCTGTCGGAAGGCCGCCTGGTGAATCTGGGCAATGCCACCGGCCATCCCAGCTTCGTGATGAGCGCCTCTTTCACCAATCAGGTGCTGGCGCAAATCGAGCTGTGGACCAATCCGGGCAAGTACCAGAAGCAGGTCTACACCCTGCCCAAGCATCTGGACGAGAAGGTGGCCAGCCTGCATCTGGCCAAGGTGGGCGCCAAGCTGACCAAGCTGAGCGATGCCCAGGCCAAGTATCTCGGCATCGGCCAGACCGGCCCCTTCAAGCCCGATCACTACCGGTACTAAACCGGTAGATCAACGACGAAGCAGGTTGCGCCCCGCTCTTGCCGCCGCCGAATCTTGGCCGCATAGTCCGGCTATGAAACAGGCGGGAAGCGGGGCGTGAACTGGCTTATCTGGACATCGGGCCTCACTGCACTGGCGGCGGCCCTGGCTGCTGGCGGCGCCTGGATATGGCAGGCAAACCGCCGGCAAGCCGCCGAGGCCCGCGCGCGTGAAGCCGAGGCGCGCCTCATTGAACGCGACGATGCGATCCGCCTGCTGCGCGGCGAAATCGCCGATCTTGCCGATGCCGCCGACCAGGCCGGCAAACTGCGCTCCGCCCTTGATACCGATCGCGGCGAAACCCGCCGCCTGCGCGATGCCGCCGAACAGGCGGCAAAACTGCTGGATGCCGCCCCCTTCCCGATCTGGCGCCGCGACCGCGACGGCAAACTGACCTGGGTGAATGCCCGCTCGGCCGAACTGGCCGAGGCAAGCCCAACCGATACCGTGGCGCGCGGCATGGAATTCACCGCCCCGCGCGATCCCGAAACCGCCCGCGCCCTGGCGCTGCGCGCCGCCGCAGCCGGCCTGCCGCTCACCGAGGAGCGGCGTTTCGTGGCCGAGGGCGACCGCCGCAATTACCGGGTGACGGAAGTGCCGCTGGCCGATGGCTTCCTGGGTTTCGGGCAGGACATCACCGCCGAAGCCGATGCGCGCGGTCAGTTGAAGCGGCAGACCGAAATCCATTTCGATGTGCTGCGCTCGCTTTCCACCGCCACGGCGATCTTCGGCACCGACAAGCGGTTGCTGCTGTGGAACCGCGCCTATGCCCGGCTGTGGGATATGGAAGAAAGCTGGCTGGAGCAGCGACCGAGCTATGGCGAGGTGCTGGAGCATCTGCGCGCCGCCCGCCGCCTGCCCGAACAGATCGACTGGCAGGCCTATAAGCGTGCGCAATTGGCCCTGTTCACTTCGGTGATCGACCAGATCGAGGAATTGATCCACCTGCCCGATGGCTCGGCGCTGCGGCTTTCGGTGAGCGCCTATCCCGCCGGCGGCCTGCTGTTTGCCTATGACGACGTGACCCGCCAGCTCAGCCTGGAACGCGCTACCAACACCATGATCGCTGTGCAGCGCGCCACGCTGGATAATCTTTATGATGCCGTGGTGGTGTATGGCCCCGATGGCCGGCTGTCGCTTTATAACCGCGCCTATGCCGAACTCTGGCAGCTCGATCCCGATTGGCTGAACCGCAAGCCGCATATCACCGAAATCCTCGATGCCAGCCGCGCATTGTTGCAGCGTGGCAGCGATTGGGCCGGCTTGCGCACCCGTCTGCTGGCGGAATTCGCCGAACGCAAGACCAACCAGGGCCGCATGGAGCGCGGCGATGGCCGCGTGATCGACCATGCCAGCGTGCCGCTGCCCGATGGCGCCATGCTGCTGACCTATATGGACGTAACCGATTCCATCCGCATCGAACGTGCGTTGCGCGACCGCAACGAAACCCTGGAACGCACCGACCGGATGAATGCCGGCTTCATCGCCAACATCACCCATGAATTGCGCTCGCCGCTCGGTACGCTGATGAGCATGACCGAGGTGATGGCCCAAGGCATCCTCGGCCCGATGAATCCGCGCCAGGCCGAATATTGCGCCGACATCATGGAGAATTCGCGCCATCTGCTGCGGCTGGTGGACGATATCATCGTGATTGCCCGCATCCAGGTGGGCCAGATGGATCTGGAACCGGAACTGTATCCGCGCGCCGCGATTTGGCGCGACGACATGAACGGCTGGGCCGATATCGCCGAACGCCGCGGCCTGCGGCTGGAATTGCCGGCTCCCGATGGCGATTGCGGCAATGGCCAAGGCGATGCGATGCGCTTGCGCCAGGCTTTGGGCAATGTGATGGGAGCCGCCCTTGCCGGCACGCCGCAGGGCGGCCTGGTGCGCCTTACCGCACAGGCCGATGCCGATGATGCCCTGCTGCTGAAGGTGGAAAGCCATAGCGGCGGTCTGGCGCCGATCCGGCCGACGCGCATCTTCGCCGATCTGGCCGCCGCCACCGAACAGCGCCGGGCCAATGCCGATCTGTCGCTGCTGGTGGCGCGCGGGCTGATCGAGTTGCATGGCGGCAGCGTACAGGCCCGCGAGGCCGATGGCGTGCAGAGCGCAATCATCCGTCTGCCGCGCGATGGCATGGTGGCGATTGCCGCGCCAAGCGGCCGATAACGCGCCATGGCCTTTACCCGGGATATCGTCCTGTCTGATGAAACCGCCACCCAAAGGCTGGCGCAAACTCTGGCGCCATATCTGCGGCCCGGCGATTCCCTGCTGCTGCAAGGCCCGCTGGGCGCTGGCAAAACCAGCCTGGCACGCGGCATCATCCGCGCGCTTTGCGGCCCCGGCATCGAAGTGCCCAGCCCCAGCTTCAATCTGGTGCTGACCTACGACACACCATCGGGCCCACTCTGGCATGTGGATCTCTATCGCGTGGACAATCCGCGCGACGTGGATGAATTGGGGCTGGATGAAATCCAGCGCGACGGCATTGCGCTTATCGAATGGCCTGATCGCCTGGGCCCATGGCTGCCGCGCCATGCCCTGACCATCGCGTTGACCCCACAAGAAAACCGCCGCCTGGCCAGCCTGAGCGGCGATGAAAGCTGGGCACCACGTTTAACGGACTTTCACCCATGACCGACCGCAAGAGTTTGAGCGACGCCTTTTTGCAGCAGGCCGGCTGGCATGATGCAGTGCGCGGACCGCTGGCCGGCGATGCCTCGTTCCGCCGCTATGAAAGGCTACGTCGCGATAACGGCGGCTCAAGCGCCGTGTTGATGGATGCACCGCCGCCGCAGGAGGATGTGCGGCCTTTCGTGCATATCGCGCGCTGGCTCGCCAGCCATGGTTTCAGCGCGCCGCGCATTCTGGCCGAAGATGTGGGCAACGGCTTTCTGCTGCTGGAGGATTTGGGCGACGATCTCTACGCTCGCCTGCTGCGCCAGGATCGGAACGATGGAACGCGTGCCGATGAAGAAACGCTTTATGCCGCCGCGATCGATGTGCTGCTGGCGTTGCGCGATCATCCGGCCGCCTCGCTGGCGCCTTATGATGCCAACAGGCTGGTTGAAGAAGCGCTGCTGTTCATCGACTGGTATCTGCCCGCACTGACAGGTAGCCCGGCGGATACCGCTACGCGCGAAAGCTTTGCCGCTTTGTGGCAAAGCCTGGCACCCGAGGCGGTGGCGCAAAATCCGGTGACCGTCTTGCGCGATTTCCATGCAGAAAATCTGCTCTGGCTGCCTGGGCGGCAAGGCAAGGCCCGCGTGGGCCTGCTGGATTTCCAGGATGCCGTGGCCGGCCATCCCGCCTATGATCTGGTTTCATTGCTGGAGGATGCCCGCCGCGATGTGCCGCCCGATCTGGCCGAGCGCATGCTGCAACGCTATATCGGCGCTGCCGGCGCATCCGATGCCGCCTTCCGCCGTGCCTATGCCATTCTGGGTGCGCAACGCAATATCCGCATCCTGGGTGTATTCACCCGGCTTTGGAAGCGCGATGGCAAGCCTGGCTATCAAGCTTTCATGCCACGCATGTGGGGCCTGGTGGAACGCGACCTAGCGCATCCGGCCCTGGCCGATTTGCGCACCTGGATGGACCGCACCGTGCCGCCGGATCTGCGCCGCAAGCCGTTGCCGGGCCTGGCACCATGAATGCCGTGCCCAAAACAGCCATGGTGCTGGCTGCCGGCCTGGGCACACGGTTGCGGCCCTTGACCGAAACCACACCGAAGCCGTTGCTGACAGTGGCTGGCCGCAGCCTGCTGGATCATTGCCTGGATCGCCTGGTGGAAGCCGGTGTGCAGCGCGCAGTGGTGAATATCCACTGGCTGGGCGAGCAGATTCGCCGGCATCTGCAAAATCGCCGGGATATCGAGATCGTGATTTCCGATGAATCCGACCGCTTGCTGGAAACCGGCGGCGGCATCGCGCGCGCGCTGCCCCTACTCTGCAATGGGCCCCTATTATGCGGCGAACCCTTCCTGTCGGTGAATTCCGACCTGATCTGGCGCGATGCGCGCGGCAATGCGCTACGCCGCCTGGCGGCCCGTTTCGATGCCGCCAGCATGGATGCCCTGCTATTGCTGCAGCCCACCACCGGGGCCACCGGCTATGAAGGCATGGGCGATTTTCTGATGGATCAGATGGGCGGGCTGACACGACGCGACAGCCGCTGCACGGCGCCATTCGTTTACACCGGCGTGCAGATCGTATCGCCGCGCCTGTTCGATGGCGTGCCGCAAGGCGAAAAGGCGGAAGCCTTCTCGCTCAACCGGCTGTATGATCGCGCCATCGAACAGGGTCGGCTTTTCGGCCTGCGCCATGAAGGCGACTGGATGGATGTGGGCAATCATGCAGGCATGGCGCAAGCCGAGGTTTTGCTGAATGGCGGCCGCCGCTAAGCCGCAAATATTCAGCATCGATCCGGGCATTCCGTTTCTGGAAGCCCTGGCCGCAGGTATTCTGCGCCGATATGGCCGCAACCCGGATGCATTGGCGCGCGTCACCATCCTGCTACCCACGCGGCGCGCCTGCCGGAATTTAAGCGATGCTTTCCTGCGTGCCGCCGATGGCGCCCCCTTGCTGCTGCCGGTGATCCGCCCGCTGGGCGATGCAGATGAGGATGAACTGGATCTGCGCGGTGCGCTGGATGCCAGCCAACAGCCGATGCCCTCGCTGGAGCGCGACCTGCTGCTGGCCCGCCTGCTGATGCTGACGCCCCTCGCCGGCGGTGATCCGGCCAATGCGCTGCATCTGGCCCGCCCGCTGGCCGCTTTGCTGGATACCACCCAGACCGAGGAAGTTGGCCTGGATAAGCTGCCCGATCTGGTGCAGGGCGAATTGGCCGATCACTGGCAGCAGACAGTGCAATTCCTCGCCATCATCCGCGAGCAATGGCCAGCCATCAAGGCCGAGCGCGGCCAGCTCGATAGCGCCGAACATCGGCGCTTGCGGATGCAGGCCTGGATCGATCTTTGGCGCGCCGCCCCTCCCCATGACCCGGTGATCGCCGCCGGCTCCACCGGCACCATACCGGCCACGGCGCGCCTGCTGCATCTGGTGGCGCGCCTGCCGCAAGGCTGTGTGGTGCTGCCCGGCCTGGATCAACACTTGGACGACGCTTCCTGGGCGGAATTGCGCGAGGAACCCACCCATCCGCAATATGCCCTGGCGCAATTGCTGGAAAAACTGGAAGTAGCCCGTGCCGAAGTGCAGCCCTGGTCTGATATGGCGCAGGAGGAAACGCCGCGCCTGAGCCTGCTGCGCGAAGCCCTGCTGCCGCCCGAGCAAACCCATCGCTGGCGCGACTTGCCGCCCCCGCCTGCGGCAGCCTTCGACGGCCTGCAACGCATAGAAGCGCCAGGGCCGCGCGAAGAGGCCATGGCAATCGCGCTGGCCATGCGCGAGACCCTGGAAATACCCGGCCGCACGGCAGCGCTGATCACGCCTGATCGCGGCCTGGCGCGGCGCGTGGCAGCCGAATTGCGCCGCTTCGATATCGCCGTGGATGATTCCGCCGGCCGGCCGCTAGGGCAAACCCCGCCGGCCATTCTGCTGCGGCAATTGAATGCCGCGCTGGCGGAAGATTTTGCCCCGGTGCCGCTGCTGAGCCTGCTGAAACATCCCTTTCTGCGACTGAACCTGCCGCGCGGCGAGTGGCTGCGCTGGGTGCGGCTGCTGGAGCGCGAGGCATTGCGCGGCACCCTGAAAGGCAAGGGGCTGGATGGCCTGGCCGACAAGATCGGCAAGAATACGCGGCTGACAGGAATCTTCGAGGATTTCCGTGCCGCATTGCTGCCCTTGCTGGATGCTTTCAGCCAGGCGCAGAGCAGCATCCCGCAAATGCTGCGCGCCTTGATCGGTTGCGCCGAACGGCTTTGCGCCACCACCAGCGGCCGCGACATGCCGCTATGGCAACAGGAAGATGGCGAAGCCCTGCATGGCCTGATGGTAGACCTGCTGGGCAGCGGCGAAAGCTTCGGCCCCATCGCGCCGGCGCAATGGCCGCGCCTGTTTGAAGCCCTGCTGGCCGGTGCCGTGGTGCGGCCGCGCTGGGGTTCGCATCCGCGTCTGTCGATCCTGGGTCTGCTGGAAGCGCGCCTGGTCCGCGCCGATCGTGTGATCCTGGCCGGCTTGAACGAAGGCACCTGGCCGCCGCAGCCTGAGGAAGATCCCTGGCTCAGCCGGCCGATGCGCAAGCAACTGGGCCTGCCCGCACCGGAGCGCCGGCTAGGCCAGACCGCCCATGATTTCGTGATGGCCGCCGCCCATGCCGATTGCATCCTCAGCCGTTCGGCCAAGGTGGATGGCACGCCCACCGTGCCGGCGCGCTGGCTGGCCCGGCTGGAGGCACGGCTGGGCGAAAACGATGCCTGGAAGGCCACCTTGCAGAATCCCTACCTGCATTGGGCCGACATGCTGGATCGTCCGGCCATGTACAAACAGACCGACAGTCGCCCGCGCCCGCGCCCGCCAGTGGCAGCGCGGCCGCGTGCATTGTCGGTCACCCGTATCGAGGAATGGATCCGCGATCCCTATGCGCTGTATGCGCGGCGGATTCTGGCGCTCAAGCCGCTGGATGAACTGGCACGGCCAGCCGATGCCCGGGTGCGCGGCGAAGCGATCCACGACACGCTGGAAAAATTCCTGCGCCAACATCCCGATGCATTGCCAGACGACGATGCCGCACTGGCGGAGTTGCTGGCCCTGGGCCAGGAAACATTCGCGCCCTACATGCAGCAACCGGAAGTCGCCGCCCTGTGGTGGCCGCGTTTCGAGCGCGCCATGCGCTGGTTTCTCGATTACGAACGCGAGCGCCGTATGCACGGCTTCCGGCCGGTTCTGCTGGAGCAGAAAGGCGAACTTGAATTCGCCGCTCCCGCAGGCAGCTTCACGCTGAGCGCCACCGCCGACCGCATCGACCGCAGCGCATTCGGCATGTTGTCGATCCTGGATTACAAGACCGGCACTCCGCCCACCACCAAGCAGGTGAAGGCCGGGCTTGCGCCGCAATTGGCGCTGGAAGCCGCCATCGCCAAGGCCGGCGGCTTTGCCGATCTGCCTGCGGCCGCGATTGCTGAGTTGGTTTATATCCGGCTGCGCGGCGGCGAGGTGCCGGGCGAGGCATCCAGCATCGAAGGCAAGAATATCCCTGGCGCCGATGAACTGGCCGATATGGCACTGAATGGCCTGAAAAACTGGGTGTCGCGCTTCGACGATGCATCCATGCCCTATCTCTCGCGCCCCCGGCCGCAATTCGTGGCATATGCCGGGGATTACGATCATCTCGCCCGAACCGCCGAACGCAGCGAGGGCGACGAATGAGCAGCGCCCCGGAAACCGACCTGCAGCGCCATACCGGCAATCAGCGCAACGCCGCCGATCCCGACCTTTCGGCCTGGGTGGCGGCCAATGCCGGCGCCGGCAAGACCAGCGTGCTGGTGAACCGCGTCACCCGCCTGCTGCTGGCCGGCAACAAACCCAGCCGCATCCTCTGCCTCACCTTCACCAAGGCAGCCGCCGCCGAAATGGCCTTGCGGCTGAACAAGCGCCTGGGCGAATGGGCGGTGCAGCCCGACGACACCTTGCGTCAGCAATTGCAGGATCTGCTGGGCCAGGATCCCGATGCCAAAACGATGCAAAACGCCCGTGCGCTGTTTGCCCATATGCTGGAAGCGCCGGGTGGATTGCGGCTGCAAACCGTGCATGCCTTCTGCGAAGCGCTGCTGAAGCGTTTTCCAATCGAAGCACGGGTACCGCCGCATTTCACGGTTGTCGACGAAGCCCATGCGAATGAATTGCTGCAGGCCGCGCGCGACGACGTGCTGCGGCAAGGCCTGCATGATGCCGGCATCAACGCAGCCCTGTTGTTCATGGCGGAAAAGCTGGACGATACCCGCTTTACCAAATTGTTGAATGCATTGCTGGGCAAGCGCCGGGAATTGCATGCCCTGCTGGCCGATCATGGCAGCGCGGATGCCGCCATCGGCGCCTTGCGCGCGCTGCTGGGCCTGGCTTTGCACCGCGATCAGGCAACCGCGCTGACCGAGCATGTGGCTGGCCTGGCCCGAGCCGATCTGCGTGCCTCAGCGGAGGCCATGGCGCAGGGCAACAAGACCGATGCTGCCCTGGCCGAGCGGCTTGCCATTTGGCTGGCGCAGGATTGCCCGCCGCAGCGATTGCTCGAGGATTGGTGGCCCTGCTTCTTCACCCAGGCCGGCGAACCGCGCAAGAAACTGGCCGGCAAGGAGAGCGAGAAGCTATTGCCGGGCTGCGATGATATTCTGCGCCGCGAGCAGGATCGGCTGATCGCGCTGGGCAAAGAATTGAATGCACTGCATGTGCTGGAAGCCACGGCTGCATTGCTGCGGTTGAGTGAGAAACTGCTGGATGCCTATGCCGAAGCCAAGCATGCCGAAGGCCTGCTGGATTACGACGATCTGATCCTGAAAAGCCGCGACCTGTTGACCGAACCCGGCAAAGTGGCCTGGGTGATGTTCAAGCTGGATCAGGGCATCGATCATGTGCTGGTGGATGAAGCGCAAGATACCAGCCCCGATCAATGGGAGGTGATCAAAGCCCTGGCGGATGATTTCTTCAGCGGCGAAACCGCCGTGGAGCGCCATCGGACGGTGTTTGCCGTGGGCGATGTGAAGCAATCGATTTATTCGTTCCAGGGCGCACGGCCGCAGGCCTTCCTGAATATGCGCGAGTATTTCCGCAATGCCGCCCAGGCCGCGGACAAACTGTTCCGCAGCCTGAGCCTGGATATGTCGTTCCGCTCGACACGGGCTGTGCTTGGGCTGGTGGATGCGGTATTTGCGCTGGAGGGCGCCAAAAGCGGCGTGGTGACGGAAGACCGGCCGCTGCACCATCTGGCGCGACGCAGCATCGACCCCGGTCTGGTGGAAATATGGCCACCCTTCGTGCCGCAGAATAGCGAGGATGGCGAGGATTGGGCGGTGCCGCTGGATTACGTGAGCGAGGACGATCCGCGCCCACGCCTGGCCAATGCCATTGCCAAGCAGATAAAGGCCTGGATCGGCAGCGAAACCGTGATTGATGCGGAAAATCGCCAGCCGCGCCCGCTGCGGGCCGGCGATGTGATGATCCTGGTGCGGCGGCGCAATGTGTTTTTCGATGCGATGGTACGTGAATTGAAACTGGCCGATGTGCCGGTGGCGGGCGCCGACCGCATGGATCTGGCCAGCCAGATCGCGGTGATGGATCTGCTGGCGCTGGCGCAATTCTGTCTGCTGCCGCAAGACGACCTGAATCTCGCCGTGGTGTTGAAAGGCCCGCTATTCGAGTTCGACGACGACACCGATCTGTTTCCGCTCTGCCATGGCCGCGAACAGCCGCGCCTGTGGCATGCGCTGAAAAACCGCGCCGGCGAGAAGGCGCATTGGGCCCAGGCCGCCGAGGAACTGCGCCATCTGCTGGCGCGCGCAGACCTGACCACGCCTTTTGCCTTCTTCGCCGAATTGCTGGGGGCCGGGCATGGGCGGCAGCGGTTGCTAGCCCGGCTGGGCCAGGAAGCCAACGAGCCGATCGACGAATTCCTGGCCGCCTGCCTGCGGTTTGAACAGGAGGGCGGCACCGGTCTGCAAGGCTTTGTCGACTGGTTCGGCCGCCATGCCGGCGAAGTGAAACGCGACCTGGATCAGGGCCGCAACGAAGTGCGCGTGCTGACCGTGCACGGCGCCAAGGGCCTGGAAGCGCCGGTGGTGATCCTGCCCGATACCTGCGACCTGCCGATCCCGCGCGAAGATGAAGGCCTGCTCTGGACCGAAACCGCCAAAGCACCCATGCTGCTCTGGCCGCCGCGCAAGGAATTCGATGTGGAGATTTCGGCGGCCGCGCGCAGCGCGCGGCAGGATGCCGCCAAGCAGGAATACCGCCGCCTGCTTTATGTGGCGCTCACCCGCGCGCGCGACCGGCTTTACGTGGCCGGCTATCTCAACCGCCGCACGGCAGCCAAGGGGCCGCCGGAAGAAAGCTGGTATGCGCTGATCGCCGCCGCCTTCGATGGGCTGCAAGATGTCCATGAGGTGAGCCTGCCCTGGGGCGAACAGGGCCGCCGCCGCGTGATTGGCGATGCCGCGGCAAGCGGCACGCAGGCTGCCGCTGCATCCGCAGAAAAGCCAATCATGCTGCCCGATTGGCTGCGCCGCCCGGCGCCGGCCGAGCCGAGCCCACCGCTGCCGCTGGCGCCTTCGCGGCCCGAGATTGCCGATCCCGCGCCGCTTAGCCCGGCGATGCCCAAGAACAGCCAGGGCCTGGCGCGCGGGCGGCTGATCCATCGCCTGCTGCAAAGCCTGCCGGAATTGCCTGAGGCAGACCGCAAGCAGGCTACACAGCGTTTTCTGGCGCATCCCAGCCATGGCCTGGATACCGCGCTGCAAAACGATATCGCCACGGAAGTGCTGCGGCTGTTGGATGATCCGGTATTCGCGCCGCTCTTTACCCCCGGTGCTTTGGCGGAAGCGCCGATTGCGGGGAAATTGGGCAACCGTATCGTATCGGGCCGGCTTGATCGCTTAATCGTGATGGATGACCGCGTGCTGGCGCTGGATTTTAAGACCGACCGACCGCCACCCACCGATTGGCGCGACACTCCGCCGGCTTATTTGCGCCAGATGGCGCTGTATCACGGGCTTTTACAGGCTATATTCCCTGGGCGCAGCGTGCGCGTGGCCTTGCTCTGGACCCATGCGCCCCTGCTGATGGAATTGCCCGATGCCGCCCTTACGGAAAGCTTGGCGGTTCTTACCGCCTAGTCTTCTCTCACCACCCGGGCTTCTCTCACCACCCGGACTGCTCTCACCACCCAGACTGCTCTCACCACAACGTGACTCGCCCCACCCTGCCGCACGCCATAGCTTACCCCGCATGATTTTGCTTCGCCTCCGCACCCTTGCCGCTGCCCTGCTGATCCTTGCCGGATTCAGCGGCGGCGTTGCGCATGCCGGAGATAAGCGCGAAGCACCCATCGTGGTGGAATTGTTCACCAGCCAGGGCTGTTCATCCTGCCCTCCGGCCGATGCGTTGCTGCATGAATGGAGCCGCGATCCTGGCGTATTGGTGCTGTCGCTGCATGTGGATTACTGGGATTATCTCGGCTGGAAAGACACGCTGAGCCGCCCCGGCCATGTGAAGCGCCAGCAAGCCTATGCACGCAGCACCGGCTCGCGCCAGATCTATACGCCGCAAGCGGTGATCGATGGGCAGTATCAGGTCGTCGGCTCCAACCGCGCCGCGTTGAAGGAAGCCATGCAGGCAGCGCGCAAGGATATGCGCCTGGCGCTGGATGTGCAGCGCAAGCCCGATGGCCTGCCGGTGGCCGTGAAGCTTCCCGCCAGCGCCAACTGGATCGGCGAGGCCGTGGTATGGCTCTGCCTATTCGACCGCAAACGCGACGTGATCATCGAGCGCGGTGAAAATACCGGCCGCAGCATAACCTATGTGAACGTGGCGCGTTCCTGGCAGAAACTCGGGCTATGGGATGGTGGGCCGGCCGAAATCGCATTGCCCGATCTGGCCGATTACGATTGGCACGGCAGCAATGGTGCCATTCTGTTGCAATCCACCCGCGGCCCGATCCTGGGCGTGGCCGAATTGGGCCATCGCTGACGCCACGGACCTCTTGCCAGCCTACTGATCAATTGACAGCAGCGCCCGCAGGGTGAAAGCTGGCTGCATGTCGCTTGCCAGCAAACCGCCGATGCAGCCCCTGCCGCGCCGCCCAGAGCCGCCGCGCCATGTGCCGCCGCCAAGCCTGCGGCTGCGCCCGGCCGACAAGGCCGATATCGCACGTATCCGCCAGATCGCGGAGGCTACCTACGGCCCCTATCGCAAGGACCTGCCCAAGCCGCCTTCGGCGCTCACCGACGATTACGCGCTGTTGATTGCCGATGATGCGGTTTTCGTGGTGGAGGGCCGCGATGGCGTGGCGGGATTTGCCGTGCTGCTAGGCCTGCATCATGCGCTGATGGTGCATAGCCTGGCGGTGGACCCGGATATGCAGCGCCAGGGCGTGGGCAAGATGCTGATCGCCTTTGCAACCGGCCATGCCGCAAGCCTTGGCCTGCAAGCCCTGGAGGCCTCAGTGGAAAAGGCCATGTTGCCGGTGATTGCCTGGCTCGGCCGCAACGATTTCGTGGCAATCCGCTCGCCCGGCCCCGGCGGCTATCAGCGCTACTATTTCCGCCGCGACGTTACATAAGCAAAAATCCAAGAAAATAAAAAAACCGAGGAAACATCCGATCATGCCTGAAGCCACACCGCTTCCTTCCAGCACGCTGTTGATGCTGCGCGACGACAGCCAGCAAGGCCTGCAAGTCTTCATGGTGAAACGCCATCACGCCATCGATTTTGCATCCGGCGCCATGGTGTTTCCCGGCGGCAAGCTGGCCGAGGGCGATTCCGATCCGGCGCTGGGCCGGCATGTGCGCCCGGGAAGCTTCGATCCGGCACTGACGCCATTTGCGCTGGGCGCGGTGCGGGAGGCCTTCGAGGAATCCGGCTTGCTGCTGGCCCGCCGCAAAGGCGCCGGCCGTTTTCTCGACGCCGACGAAGTTGCCGCGCTGGCACATTGGCGCGATCCGCTGAATAGCGGCGCAAAAACCCTGCGCGACATGGCCGAGGCCGAACAACTGGATTACGCGCTGGATGCGCTGATCACCTTCGCCCATTGGGTGACGCCCACCAACATGCCCAAGCGCTTCGATACCTGGTTTTTCCTGGCGCCGGGGCCGGAGGGCCAGATCGGCAGCCATGACGGGTCTGAGTCGGTGGATTCAGAATGGCTGAACCCGCAGGCCGGTTTGGACGCCTGGGAAAAGCGCGAACGCGTGATCGTGTTTCCCACCCGGATGCAATTGATCAAGCTGGCGCGGTCTGCCAGCGTGGCCGAAGCCTTCCGCAGCGCACAGGCCGAACCGATCGTGACCGTAATGCCGGTGCTGGATAAAACCGCGCCCGGCGAGCCGCATCTGCGCATCCCAGCCGAAGCCGGCTATGGCATCACCGGCATTCCGATCAGCCAGATCGGCATGTGATTGGGCGGCGCACTCAAACCATCACACAGCGAAACCGCCGAACCATGACCACCGGAACAAGCCCGGTGGTGACGTTTGATGGTATATGCGCGATCAGATGATGCCCGCCGCCATCACTTTCGCCAGCCGCTGGGCGAAAGCCTGCGGATCGGCCGGCGGTTCGCCTTCCACGATGCGGGCCTGATCGAGCAACAACAGCGCATTATCCCGCAAGGCATCCGCAGCGCCGGATTGCCCGGCGCGCTCGGCCATACCCTTGATCAGCGGATGGCGCGGATTGATTTCCAGGATACGCGGGGTTTCCTGCGCGAATTGTTTGTTCAGTCGCAGCAGGCGTTCCAGATGCATATCCATGTCGCCATCGCCGGCCACCAGGCAACAGGCGCTGTCGGTCAACCGCTTGGACTCGCGCACATCGCGCACGCGTTCGCCCAGCACGGTTTTCAGCAGCGCCACCAATGTGCCCAATGCCGCGCCTTCCACGGCTTCGGGTTTGTCTTCGCCGGCCTTGTCCGTTTCGGATTTCTCCTCGCCCTGGATGGCGTCCAGATCGGCACCGCCGCGGGTGACCGAGCGAAACGGCTTGCCTTCGAAATCCGGCGCCGAAGCCAGCCAGAAATCATCCACCGCATCGGTGAGCAACAGCACTTCCACACCCTTGGCGCGGAAGCCTTCAAGTTGCGGAGATCGCTTCAGACCTTCGATGGAATCGCCGTTGATGGTGTAGATGGCATTCTGGCCCGGTTTCATACGGGCAATGTAATCGGCCAGCGACACCCAGCCGTCATGTTCGGATGAACGAAACCGCGCCAGCTTCAACAATTGCTGGCGATGCTCGAAATCCTCGTAGATGCCTTCCTTCAGCACCGCGCCGAAATTCTGCCAGAAGTCGGCATAGCTTTCGGCCTCGTTGGCGGCCTTGCGTTCCAGCTCGCCCAGCACACGCCGGGTAATGGCCTGGCGGATACGCGTCAACACCGGATTATTCTGCAGCATCTCGCGGCTGACATTGAGCGGCAGATCGGCGGAATCCACCACGCCACGCAGAAAGCGCAGCCAGGCGGGCACCAATTCGTCGCACCGATCGGTGATGAAAATGCGGCGCACATAGAGCCGCAAAGCCGATTTGCGCGCCGGATCGAACAGATCGCGTGGCGGTTGGCTGGGCACGAAAAGCAGCAGGCTGTAATCCAGCTTGCCCTCGGCGCGGGCATGCAGCGTAGCCCAGGGATCGTCGAAGGCATGCGCCACATGATGATAGAAGGCCTTGTATTGCTCTTCCGTCACCTCGGACTTCGCGCGCGACCACAGCGCGGAAGCCGCATTCAGGGTTTCTTCCTTGTCATCCTCCAACTGCAAAACCACCGGCAGTGCGATATGGTCGGAATAGGTTTTCACGATGCCGCGCAGGCGGTCTGCTTCGAGGAATTCATCCTCGCCTTCGCGGAGATGCAGCAGGATGCTGGTGCCACGGCCGGGCTTATCGGTTTCGCCAATCGTAAAGCTGCCGGTACCGTCAGACACCCAATGCCAGGCCTGGGCCTCGCCGGCTCGGCGCGACGTGACCTCCACCTTGCCCGCCACCATGAAGGCGGAATAGAAGCCGACGCCGAATTGACCGATCAGCGATACGTCTTTTGCATTGTCGTCCTGTAGCCCGGCGACGAATTCGCCGGTACCGGAGCGCGCGATGGTGCCCAGATTGGCGATCAACTCATCGCGATTCATGCCGATGCCGTTATCGGTCAGCGTGATGGTGCGGGCGGCTTTGTCGATCCGCAGCATCACCTTCAGGTCGCTGTCGCCATCCCACAGGCCGCTATCGGTCTGGGCGGCGAAACGCAGCTTGTCGCAGGCATCGGATGCGTTGGAGATCAATTCTCGAAGGAAGATTTCCTTCTGGCTGTAGAGCGAATGGGTGACGATATGCAGCAGCCGCGCCACTTCCGCCTGAAATTGCATCGTCTGATCGGTCATGACGAGACCTCTTCTTCGTGCTTCAGTCTTTCTTCTCTTCTTTGGGCTTGTCGTCTTCCAGCAGATCGGCCAACCGGCGGGTGATATCGCGCGCGGTATATTCCGACACCAGATAGGTCCAGCCCTGCAAACGGGCATTGCTGTCGGCCACCTGCTTTTTGGCAGCTTCTTCGTTCAGCAAAACGGTGTTTTCCGCATCCTGCTTGACCAGGGCCGGATCGTAATCCAGCGCCAGGGTGATCCAGGCCTTCTTGTCGGCGGCCGGAATGCTCTTGATGCTGACGCGGATGCCATCCAGGGTTTCGATCACGCTGAGCGTTGCCTTGGAGAAATCCTGGCTGTCGGCCTTGGCCACGTCATCGAACGAGATGAAGGCCAACGCGCCGGGCAGACTATTCACATCATATTGCGAGGCCACCTTCTTGCCGGCGGGAATCCGGCTGGGGCGGAAATCGTCTTTCGACGTGCCATCGGCGGCATTGGTACGCACCAGATCCAGCTTTTCGCCATCGGCATGCTGCACATGGGCAGCGGCCACGCGGGCGCGCTCGATCTTCACCATATCCTTGTCGAGCCAGGCGCCGGCATCGGCGGGCAAATCCACCCGCCCCTTGGCCAGCCAGGCACGCGCCTCGCCCAGTTTGCGCACATGGATTTCGGCGGGGCGCGAGCCGAGTTCGCGGGTTTTCACCTTACCCACGATCACGGCGGCCAGAACCTGATCCTTGTCGTCCAGCAAACGCGCCAGGATCGGGCCTGGATCGGATTTCGCCGCTTCGTCGGCCGGTTGATAATCCTTCGGCTCGTTCACCTGGATCAGGCTGTAAAGCTCCGGCTTGTCGGTGCGCGGCTCCAGGGTTTCCAGGCCTGCGATGCCCAGGATATTCTTGCGCGTAAGATCGATCTTGGCGCGATAGCCAGCCTTCTCGGGCAGCACCCAGCCATCATTGCTGCGCTGGATGCGGATCTTGCCCTTGGTGGTTTCGAGTTCCAGCACAGCCACGTCGTTCACGCGCTTGGCCAGGTCGGGGAAAAGCGGCTTGGTGGCAAAATCCGCCTGGGTGGCGCGATCACGCTGCGCGGTGATGTACCAGGCGCCGCCGCCCACAGCCACGGCCGCCACCAGAAGGATCGCCCAAGTCTTGCCCCGCATTGCCCTTACCCCTCTAAACTATTGCAGCTTCAGCCCTCGACGCGCCGGGCCACGCGCCGCCGACGCCAGGCGACGCTCAAACCGATCGCCACCAACGCGGCCAGCAACGGCATCAGGCCGATATTGATGAACTTCACGCCCAGTTGCAGCCGCTCGATATCGCGGTTCAACTCGCGCTGCACATCGCGCAATTCCTTGCGGGTGGACAGCAGATCGGCGCGGAATTGCTCGATGGCGGCCTGCTGCTCGGCAGTGATCAGCGCATTGCCTGCCGCGGCACCATCCGACTTGCTCTGCAAATCGGCGATCTTCTTCTCGGTCTCTTCCATGCGCTTTTGCAATTCGCGCTCGCGCGCCAGGAATTGCCGGTCGGCCTCGCGGCGCAGACCATCGATCACTTCGAAAGGCCGCTGCGACTTGCCACGGCTGCGCAGGCCGATCAGGTCGCCCGAGCCAGACATGTTGTCGATGGCATTCACCACCATGTCGGCATTGGCGGAGATCGGCACATAGAGCTGCTGGCCGAACATCTGCTGCGTGCGCACCCAGAAACGATCATCCAGCAGATCGGCATCAGCCACCAGAATCACGTTGATCGGCTTGGCGCTTTCCTTGATCTGCGGCGCGGGCGCAGCCGCCGGCTCGGCCGGCTTCTCGCCATTCTTGGGTTCGCCTTCCTTGGCGGCCGGCTTGGGCGGGCCATCGGGGAAAGCGGTTTTGGCGGGGCCGGTGATGCGGGCGGCAAGCGTGTAGATTTCGCCGGTGGGCTTGAACGCCTCGGCCAATGCCTGCGGATTGGGATCGCCCTTCAGTTCGGCGGTATCCATCAGCATCGCCTTGTCAGACGAGCGGATCAGCGGTGTGACGCTGGTGGTGCCGCCTTCCAGCTTCTTGATGCTGCCCACCGAGGCAAAGTTGATGCTGGTGAGATCGGCGGTGATCACATCCTCATGGCTCAGTCGCTCGCCGGGTACCGCGAGCCAGGGCAGATAATCCACGACGGCCGCCGGGCCGCTGCGGCCGGTTTGCACGCGCTGGGCCAGGGTGAGATCGGCCACGAATTTATCCTGCGCCACATCCACGCCCCAGGCCTGGAACAGCTTGGGCAGCAGCGAGCCGCTATCGCCGCCCGGCATCGGCTGGCCGGTCATCGGATTGGGCATCGCCGCCATGGTTTCGGAATAGGGATCGGCGAATACGATCAGCCGGCCGCCCTTCAGCACGAATTGATCGACGGCATATTGCAACTCGTCGCTCAAGCCCTTGGGATGGGCCAGCAGCAGCAGATCGATCTTGTCGTCGATCTGCTCGGGCTTGCCTTCCAGCATCTTCACATCGAAGAACTGCTTGATCTGGCCCAGGATCAGATAGGGCTGGGCCTGGCCGCGCATGGCGGCCATCATCCCGCCGGGGCCGTATTCCAACGGCAATTCGCCGAGGATGCCCACGGTAGGCTTCTTTGGATTGGTGAGGCCGTAAACCAGCTTGGTCAGATCGTATTCGAGGAACTGCTCCTTCTCCGCCTGGAAGAAGGGGATGATTTCCTGCTTGTCCACGCTGTTGGTGCCGACCAGGCCGAAATACAGATTCTGCCCGGCGCCGCCGAACTGAATGCCCTGCACACCGGCCTGCACGGCGCGGTCTTCGGCTTCCGAGAAAGGTTCGGGATCGATCACCTCAAGCCGGATCTTGCCGCCCGAAAGCGTGGCATAGCGTTCGAGCAATTCACGCACGCGCAGGCCATACTGCTTCAACTGCGGTGCCTGGGAGGCCACCTTGTCGGAGAAGAAAAAACGCAGCGTGATCGGTTCCTGCACATTCTTCAGCACATTGCGGGTGCCATCGGAGAGTGTGTAGAGCCGCGCCTGGGTGAGATCCAGCCGGGCATCGCGCAGGCCCTGGTTGGAACCGAGATTGACCGCGAAGAACAGCGCGAAGGCCGCGATCAGGCCGGTGCTGGTGAGGAGGGTTTTCTTGCCGCCGGTCATCGCTCAGCCCGCCTTCTTGAGATCAACAACCACGGCGGTGGCATAGAGCCACACCGCGATCAGGGAGAGGAAATACACCACATCGCGCAGATCGATCACGCCCTCGATGATGGCGTTGAAATGGCTGAGGAAGCTGAAGCTGGCGATGGTATCCACCACCAGGGTGGGCGCCCAACCCTGGAAGAAGCTGAGCACCATCGGCGCGCCGGCCACGGTGAACACGAAACACACCGCCACGCTGAGCACGAAGGCGATCACCTGATTGCGCGTGAGGGCCGACAGGCAGCAACCGATGGCAAGATAACCGCCAGCCATCAACAGGCTGCCGATATAGCCGGCCGCGATCACGCCATGATCGGGCGAGCCGAGCCAGGCAACGGTGATCCAGAGCGGAAAGGTGAGCGCCAGTGCGATGCCGGCGAAAGCCCAGGCAGCCAGGAACTTGCCCAGCACCGCCGCCCAGAGCGGGATCGGCAGGGTGAGCAGCAATTCGATGGTGCCGCTCTTGCGCTCTTCCGCCCAGAGCCGCATGGCGATGGCCGGCAGAAAGAACAGGTAGAGCCAGGGATGGAACAGGAAAAACGCCTTCAGATCGGCCTGGCCGCGTTCGAAGAACTGGCCAAGATAGAAAGTGAAGACGCCGGTGGTGAACAGGAACACCACGATGAACACATAAGCCACGGGGGTGGAGAAATACCCGGCCAACTCGCGGCGGAAGACAGCGGACAATCCATTCATGAGTCTATCCTCGAATGCAGCTTCAGGCGGCTTTGCGGGGCTGCGTAACCTGGCGGAAGGCGGCGTCCAGCTTGCCCGGCTGGGCCAGGATGTCGCCGATGCGCCAGCCATCGCCCTCGGGCCTGCCCTCGGCCACCACACGGCCGCGGGCGATCACCACGGCGCGTTTGCACAAAGCCTCCACCTCTTCGAGGATATGGGTGGAGATGATGATGGCCTTTTCCTTCGCCATGCTCTGGATCAGGCCGCGCACTTCATGCTTCTGGTTGGGATCGAGACCATCGGTGGGCTCGTCGAGCACCAGCACCGGCGGATCGTGCAGGATGGCTTGGGCCAGGCCGACGCGGCGCTTGAAACCCTTGGAGAGCGTGTCGATCGGCTGATCCAGCACCTCGACGATATTCACCTGGTCGGCCACCTTCTCCAGCCGCCAGCGCCGCTCCTCGCCGCTCAGCCGGCGCACATCGGCCACGAAATCCAAAAAACTGCGCGGGGTCATGTCGCCATAGGCCGGCGCGCCTTCCGGCAGATAGCCGATGCTGCGCTTGGCCTCCAGCGGTGCTTCCGCCACGTCATGGCCGCAAACCGTGATCCGGCCCGAGGTTGGGGTGAGAAAACCGGTGAGCATTTTCATGGTGGTGGATTTGCCGGCGCCGTTGGGGCCCAGGAAGCCCAGCACCTCGCCCTTGGCGACCGTCAGGCTGATCCCGTCCACGGCGGTGAAAGGACCGAATTTCTTTACCAGATTCTGTATTTCGATCATCGGTTTCGCGTCGCTCCTCGCCCACACGGCAGCCCCCGCTGCAGCCCCTGATCCTGCAGGCGCCCGACAGATAAGCGCTGGCACTCCGGGCATCAAGGGGTGGGGGCTGAATCGAGCCGAATTAGCCGGAAAAAAGCGCTGTCATTCACGCAAGGTTCATCTTGCCGCTGGACAGGCGGCAGCGGCAATGCTAGCGGTGTTGCAATGCACAATAATGCACCTCTCGCCGACACGTTAGACGAGCGCCCCGCATCGCCTTGCGCGCCCGCATCGCCTTGCACAAAGGTCTGCCGGATCGACACTGCCACCGGCTATTGCCTGGGCTGCTGGCGCACCGGCGCCGAGATCGGCGCCTGGCCGGCCATGGATGCCGCCGAACAGCACGCCTTGCTGCGGCAGCTTGCAGCGCGGCGCTGGGGTTAGTTAGTCTCACCCATGCCCCAGTTTCTCCTGAAACGCTTCCTCACCCTGCTGGCAACCCTGTTCGCCACATCGGTGATCGTTTTCCTGGTGCTGGAAATCCTGCCCGGCGATCCGGCGCTGATGCTGTTGGGCGTGGACGCCACCGACGAACAATTGGCTTCCCTGCGCGAGGAACTGGGCCTCAACCGCCCCGCCTTTACCCGCTATGTGGCCTGGACCCTGGGCCTGCTGCAGGGCGATTTCGGCATGAGCTATTCCTACAAGGTGCCGGTGGCCGGCCTGATCGTGGAGCGGCTGTATCTCACCTATCCGCTGGCCATCAACGCCATGGCGATCACCATGCTGCTGGCACTCAGCCTGGGCATCTTCGCCGCCTCGCGCCACAACAAGCTGGGCGACGTGCTGGTGATGACCCTGAGCCAGATCGGCATTTCGATCCCCAGCTTCTGGTTCGGCATCCTGCTGGTGCTGCTGTTTGCCGTGCATCTGGGCTGGTTCGCCGCCGGCGGCTTTGCCGGCTGGAGCAATCCTGCCGCCGGCTATAAGAGCCTGCTGCTGCCCAGCCTGTCGCTGGCCGTGGTGCAGGCGGCCATTCTCACCCGCATCACCCGCTCGGCGGTGCTGGAAGTGCTGCGCGAGGATTTCGTGCGCACGGCGCGCGCCAAGGGCCTCACCGGCGGCGCCATCCTGTGGGGCCATGTGCTGCGCAATGCGCTGATCCCGGTGATCACCGTGGCTGGCCTGCTGTTTGGCGCGCTGCTCACCGGCGCCATCGTGGTGGAGCAGGTGTTTTCGCTGCCCGGCCTGGGCCGCCTGGTATTCCAGGCCATCAGCAACCGCGATATCGAGGTGGTGAAAGCGGTGGTGATCCTGCTGGCCTTCACCGTGGTGCTGGTGAATTTCATCGTCGATCTGCTTTATGCCGCCATCGATCCGCGGTTGAAGGCGGCCGATGTTTAATGTGCTGGAATTCATGCGCCGCGCCTTGCGGCATCGCAGCTTCGTGGTGGGCGGCCTGCTTACCACGATCATGCTGGGCATGGCCGCACTGTCGGTATTCTGGACCCCTTACAGCCCCACCGCCATCAATGTGCGCAAGCGCCTGGCCGGGCCGAGTTGGGATCATTGGCTGGGCAACGATCCGTTCGGCCGCGACGTATTCTCCATGATCCTGGTGGGAGCGCAAAATTCCATCGTGGTGGGCATGATCGCCGTGGGCATCGGCATGAGCATCGGCACCCTGCTGGGCCTGCTGGCCGCCGCCAAGCGCGGCTGGGTGGAAGAAATCATCATGCGCCTCTCGGATTTCACCTATGCCTTTCCGGTGATCCTGGCCGCCATCATGTTCGCCGCCATCCTGGGGCCGAATTCGATCAACTCCATCATCGCGATTGCCATCTTCAACATCCCGATCTTCGCCCGCGTCTCGCGCGCATCGGCCAATGTGATCTGGGCGCGCGATTTCATCCTGGCGGCGCGCGCAGCCGGCAAAGGCGCTGTACGCATCACCATCGAGCATGTATTGCCCAATATCCTGGCAGTGCTGGTGGTGCAGGTCACCATCCAGTTCGCCCTGGCGATCCTGGCCGAAGCCGCGCTGTCTTATCTGGGCCTCGGCACCCAGCCACCCACGCCATCCTGGGGCCGCATGCTGAACGAAGCCCAGGCGATGATCTTCCGCGCCCCGTCTTTGGTGATCTTTCCCGGCCTTGCCATCGTGATCAGCGTGCTGGGCCTCAACCTGCTGGGCGATGGCCTGCGCGATCTCACCGATCCGCGCCTCTCCAGGCAACGCTGAGGCGGCACGGATGGCTTTGCTGGATGTCTCCAACCTCAAGGTCGATCTTCGCACCGCACGCGGCAGCGTGCAGGCGGTGCGCGGCCTGGATTTCAGCCTGCAACGCGGCGAAACGCTCGGCATCGTAGGCGAAAGCGGTTGCGGCAAGTCGATGACCGCGCTGGCCCTGATGGGCCTGCTGCCCGACAATGCCCGCGCCTCGGGCAGCATCAGCCTGCATGATCAGAATCTGCTGGCGATGAATGAAACGCAGCTCAGCCAACTGCGCGGCGACCGCATGGCGATGATCTTCCAGGAGCCGATGACCAGCCTGAACCCGCTGCATCGCATCGGCGAACAGATTGCCGAGCCGCTGCGCCTGCATCGTAAGATGACGCCGCGCCAGGCCCATCAGCGCGCGCTGGATCTGATGGATCGCGTGGGCATCCCCAATCCCAGCCAGCGCATCGATGCCTATCCGCACCAGCTTTCCGGCGGCCAGCGGCAACGCGTGATGATCGCCATGGCGCTGGCCTGCGAACCAGATATCCTGGTGGCCGACGAACCCACCACGGCGCTGGACGTGACTATTCAGGGCCAGATTCTCGATCTGATCGGCCGGCTGGTGGATGAATCCGGCATGGCGCTGATCCTGATCAGCCACGATCTGGGCGTGATCGCCGAAACCGTGGATCGTGTGTTGGTGATGTATGCCGGCCGTGCGGTGGAGCATGGCCCGGTGCAGGATGTGTTCGCGCGCATGGCGCATCCCTATACACGCGGCCTGTTCGCCGCCATGCCGCGCCTGCATGAAGGCGTGGCCGCCTGGCCGCGCCCGGCCCTGCCCACCATCGCCGGTATCGTGCCGGATCTGCATGATCTGACCGATCATGGCTGTGCGTTCGCACCACGCTGCAGCCTGGCCGATCCGCGCTGCGGCGCGCAGACTCCCCCCAACACGGCCCTGGGTAACGACCACGCCGCCGCCTGCTGGCACACGGACCAGACTCTCGCGGAAAAGATTGGCGGGCAGCCGGCATGAGCAACGCCCTGCTCCGGATCGAGGATGCGCATCGCACCTATACGCTAGCGCGGGAATCGCCGCTGGCGCCGCCGCGCAAGGTTTATGCGCTGAATGGCGTGAGCATCACGCTCAAGGCCGGCGAGAATCTCGGCATCGTAGGCGAGAGCGGCTGCGGCAAATCCACCCTGGCCCGCCTGGCCATGGTGCTGGAACGGCCCGATAGCGGCCGCGTATTGTTCGAGGGCCGCAACCTGATCGATCTGCCGGAAACCGAATTGCGCGCCGAGCGCCGGCATTTCCAGATGGTGTTCCAGGATCCTTACGGCTCGCTGGATCCGCGCATGAGCGTGGAGCGCATCGTGGCCGAACCGCTGGAAGCGCTGGATCGCAAGACCAGGGCCGAGCGCCGCGCGCGGGTGGGCGATGCGCTGACCACGGTGGGCCTGCGCGCCGGCGATATGGGGAAATACCCGCATGAATTTTCCGGCGGCCAGCGCCAACGCATTGCCATTGCGCGCGCGCTGATCACCCGGCCCAAGCTGATCGTGGCCGACGAACCGGTTTCGGCGCTGGATGTGAGCGTGCAGGCCCAGGTGCTGAACCTGATGGCGGAACTGCAGAGCAAATTCGGCGTCAGCTATCTGTTCATCAGCCATAACCTGGCGGTAGTGGATCATCTCTGCGCCCGGGTGGCGGTGATGTATCTCGGCCGCGTTGTCGAGGAGGGCGATACGGCGGCGATCTTCGCCCGCCCCGCCCATCCCTATACCCGCGCCCTGCTGGCGGCCCTGCCGCGCCCGGCGCCGCCCAGCAAAACCGAGGGCCGCCGCAAGCGCCGGCAATTGCTGCAAGGCAATCCCACCGGCCTGATGAATCTGAAGCCAGGCTGTGCGCTGGCCGAACGCTGCCCGCATGCAGCAGCACGCTGTTTGGCGGAAACCCCGCTGTTGCGCGATTTCGATGGCCGCAGCGTTGCCTGCCACCGCGCCGAAGAAATCGCACTTTAAGATTTCGGCTTGCCCTACGCCTTAGGCTTGATCGGCACCAGGGTATAACCGCGCTGCAGCATGCAATATTCGGTCAATTCATATTCGCGCGGGCCTCGGCGCGAGATGCTGGCATAGATACCGCCGCCATCTTCATCGCCGCCGCCATAAACGAATTGCGTATCGCGCAGCGGCGGATAGATCGGCCCGGCATGGAAGCTTTCCTCGAAGGCCTGTTCGCGGGCGATCTCGCGGCAGGCCTGCTCATCCCTGGCCAGGTTTTCCGGCGTTATATCGGCGCGCCAGTATTCGGTGCCGGTACCGAAGGTGCAGCCGGCCAGCGACAGCCCAGCCAGGGACAGGCCAGCCAGGGACAACAATGGCAAAACCGCCCGAAGCCTGGCCCCGCGCATGACCCGCCTCATTTGCCGTCGGAAACCCGGCGCCAGCCCTTGCCCTGCAGGCAATAATCGATCAGTTCGTATTCGCGCGCCACGCGGTATTGCCGGCGGTAATTCATGCCGCTTTCATCGCCGCCGCCGCTGGACCCAACCACCACCTTGCTGGGCGGATCCACCGGCAACAGCCCGGCCTGTTCGGCGCTGGCGCGTTCATAGGCCGTGGCACGGCAGGCGGCCGTATCGTTGTACAGCGCATCGGCATCGGCACCGGAACCGCTCATGCCGGGCTTGGCCCAATGGGTGGCCGGCGCGCAAGCCGCAAGCAATAGCAGAGGCAGCAGATAGGCGGGCTTCATGATGGGGCTCCTTGTTGCGGCTCCGGCTGTTTCGACATTGGCACAAGCTGGTAGCCACGGGCACGCAGGCAGAAATCCTGCAAACTCTGTTCGCGCATCTCACGTGCGAAGAACGGGTCATAAAACGGGTCGCGCCAATGGCGCAGGCCGCGCGGACCGTAAGACGGAAAGCTGTAGAAAGGCGGGCCGTACAGGAAGTTTTCGCGGAAGGCTTCGTCGCGCGCCGCCACGCGGCATTCCTTGGCATCAAGCTGCACCGCCTCGGCCGAGGTGTTCGGCTTATGCCATTGCAGCGCCGGGCCGCAACCGGCCAGCGTGAGCAGGGAAACCATCAGAAGCATCTTGCGCATGACCGGAGTCTGCACCCGCCGCATGGCAAAAAAAAGGCTATTCCTGACAGGGAAACGCGTCTGTGAAAGCCTGGCGCACCAGTTGTATGGCTTCCTTGCCCAATTCCTGATCGGTGGCCTCGCCAACGAATTCCAGGAATTGCTTACGCAACGTGGCCGGGGGCACATCGCGCGGCGCACAGAACCAGGCGTTGTCTCGCCCCTCCGTCAGCACGAGTTCGTACATTCCCACCGCCGCCTGCAGATAGCGCAGGCAACCGGTCTGGCCGGCACTGCCATCGGCCTCGCGGCACAGGCCCGCCAGGTCACGCCCCAGGAAGGGCGGCGGCGGCTGCAATGCAGACGGCATCTGCGCCATGGCAATGGCGGGAAACAGCAAAAGCATGGCGAAGATAATCGCGCGGCGCATCACACAATCTCGTTCTCTACCGGATTTCCGCCCAATTCGCGGAAGATTTCATGCATGCGCGCTGCCGCCGGGGCAAGTCTTTCAACATCGGTGCCGCGCAACACCACAGAGGTGGAGGCCTTGCCGCCACGAAAGGCGGGATAGGAACCCATCTCGATCTCGGGATAGTCGTTCTGCAGGGCCTGCAGTTTCTCGGCGATTACGCCTTCGGGCACCTGCGCCACGATGGTGCGCGACAGCAGTTTATCGCCGCCCACCAATTGCGGCGCCACCGAGCCCACCATGGCCTGGAAGATCGCCGGCACGCCGGCCATCACGAAAACATTGCCGATGCAAAAGCCCGGCGCGGCGGAAACCGGATTGTCGATCAATCCGGCGCCATCGGGAATCCGCGCCATGCGCAGGCGCGCGGCATTCAGCATGCCGGCCTCGTAATGCGCTTCCAGGCGGCGACGCGCTTCGGGCTGCACGTCGATACCGACACCGAAGGCCTTGGCGATGCAATCGGCGGTGATGTCGTCATGGGTGGGCCCGATACCGCCCGAGGTGAAGACATAATCGTAAGCCGCACGCAGTTCGTTTACCGCGGCCACGATCCGTGCCTCGTCATCGGGCACCACGCGGGCCTCGCGTAGGCGGATGCCCAGTTCGGTCAGCTTGCCGGCCAGGAAATGCATGTTGGTATCGCGGGTGCGGCCAGACAGGATTTCGTTGCCGATCACCAGGATGGCGGCTGTGACGATCTTCGGTGTATTGGCTTCCGGCATGGGGCAGGACATAGCATGACCGGCGCGGCTGGGGTATAGCCAAACCATGCGCTTTGCCGAGCCGTTACAGCCTGCCCGCCTGATCCGCCGCTACAAGCGTTTCCTGGCCGATGCCACCCTGCCGGATGGCAGCGAGATCACCCTGCATTGCCCGAATCCCGGCGCCATGCTGGGCCTGGCCGAACCGGGCATGCAAATCTGGCTGAAAACCGGGCGCGGCAAGCTGAAATACGGTTGGGTGCTCACGGAACTGCCCTCAGGAGCGATGGTTGGCATCGACACCACCCTGCCCAATCGCCTGGTAGCCGAGGCGCTGGCCGGCAACCGCATCCCGGAACTGGCCGGCTATGGCGAGATCCGCCCGGAGGTGCCCTATGGCGAAAACAGCCGGGTGGATTTCCGCCTGAGCGATGCCAGCCGGCCGGATTGCTATCTCGAAGTGAAAAACGTGCATCTCAGCCGTCAGGCCGGCCTAGCGGAATTCCCCGATTGCGTCACCGCCCGGGGCGCCAAGCATTTGCGCGAACTGGCCATACAGGCCCAGGCCGGCGCGCGGGCAGTGATGCTGTTTCTGGTGCAAAGGCCCGATTGCCGCGAATTCCGCCTAGCCGCCGATTGCGATCCGGCCTATGCCGCCGCCTTCCACAAGGCTAGGAAAGCCGGCATCGAGGCGTTATGTTACGCCTGCGACGTTACGTTGCAGGGCATTGCCCTGGCGGAACCGCTCCCCATTTCGGATTAACCCGACATTTTGGATTAACCCGACGCCTTGCCGAGGATTATTCGCGTTGAATCAACAGACTGCCAAAGCCATGGAAGCCGAAGCGGAAGACCAGGATCTCTTCCCGGGCGCAATCCGTTTGCACAAGCCCGAGGATTTCGAGGGCATGCGCAAAGCCGGGCAATTGGCGGCAGCCACGCTGGATTACATCACCCCCTTCGTGGTGCCCGGTGTCACCACCGGCAAGCTGGACGAACTCTGCCATAACTTCATGGTGGAGAATGGCGGCATCCCCGCCACGCTGGGCTATCGCGGCTATTCGAAATCCTGCTGCACCTCGATCAACCACGTGGTCTGCCATGGCATTCCCGGCGAAAAGCGCCTGGAAGAAGGCGATATACTCAATATCGACGTGACCCCCATCCTGGATGGCTGGCATGGCGATACCAGCCGCATGTATCACGTGGGCGCGGTGGGCGTGAAAGCCCGCCGGCTGTGCGACATCACCTACGAAGCCATGATGCGCGGCATCGAAGTGGTGAAGCCCGGCGCCACCACGGGCGATATCGGCCATGCCATCCAGAAATTCGTGGAGCGCGAGCGCTTCTCGGTGGTGCGGGATTTCTGCGGCCACGGCCTGGGCCGGATTTTCCACGAACCGCCCAATATCCTGCATTACGGCCGCCCGGGCACCGGCGTGCCGCTGCGTGCCGGCATGTTCTTCACCATCGAGCCGATGGTGAATGCCGGCAAATTCGATGTGAAGGTGCTGTCGGATGGCTGGACCGCGGTGACCAAGGATCGCTCGCTGTCGGCACAGTTCGAGCATTCCATCGGCGTGACCGAAACCGGCTACGAGATTTTCACGATCTCGCCGAAGGGATTGCATAAACCGCCCTATGCCTGAAAAACCCGGCGCGAAAGGGCAGGCCGCGAAGCCGCATCATCACGGCCACCGCGAAAGGTTGCGCGAACGCTTCGTGCAAACCGCCGGCACCGGCATGCCGGATTACGAAATCCTGGAATTGCTGTTATTCGGCACCATCCCGCGCCGCGATGTGAAACCGATCGCCAAGGAATTGCTGCGGATATTCGGCGGCATCGGCCCGCTGCTCAGCGCCGAACCGGAGCAATTGCACCGGGCCGGCTGCACGGAAGCCACCATCGCCATGCTGAAAGCCACGCGCGAGGCCGGGCTGCGGCTGCTGAAGGGCGAAGTGATGCAGCGCAATGCCATCTCGTCGTGGCAGGCCTTGCTGGATTACTGCCACGCCGCCATGCAACATAATCCCACCGAACAATTCCGCATCCTGTTTCTCGACCGCAAGAATGTGGTGATCGCCGACGAAGAACAGCAGCGCGGCACCGTGGATCACACCCCGGTCTATCCGCGCGAAGTGGTGCGCCGCGCCCTGGAGTTGCAGGCCAGCGCGGTGATCCTGGTGCATAACCATCCGTCCGGCGACCCCACGCCATCCAAGGCCGATATCGACATGACCCGCCAGGTGCGCGATGCCGCCAAAACCGTGGGCATCACGCTGCATGATCATGTGATCGTGGGCCGCCATGGCCATGTCAGCTTCAAGGGACAGGGGCTGTTTTGATGCGGCGGTTGGTCTTGCCGGCATTGCTGTTGCTTGGCAGCCAGGTCTGCGGCCAAGCCTGCAGCCCAGCCTGGGCTCAAAACGACGTACCGCCGGCCGAGCAGATTTTTGCACCCACACCGCCGGGCTTCAAGCTGACCGACAGCAAGATCGACGACAAGCAGCGCGTGTTCGAATTCCTGCCCGAAGGCCAGACCGCAAAAAGCTGGACCGAGCGCATCGGCATCGTGGTGTTCTTCGGCATGAAGGGCCGCAACCCGAAGGATCTGGCCAGCGCCTTGCAAAATGAATGGCGCGCCTCCTGCCCGGCTTTTTCCAGCAACGCGCCGGAGCAACGGCTGGAAAAGAACTATCCCACCAGCATCACCACCATGGCCTGTTCCTATCCCGAGCCGCCGCCCGGCCGCATGCACCGAGAATTCGTGATGGCCAAGATCGTGCAGGGCGCCGACAGCCTCTATCTGGTGCAGCGCGCCTGGCGCGGCGGGCCGGAATACGCGCCATTGCCGCTGACCGACAAATCCACCGGCGATGCCTGGGCGAAATTCTTCAGCCAGGTGGAGGTTTGCGACACCCGTTTGCGCGGCCAGCCCTGCGCTGCCCTTGGCAAGCCCTGATTATTGGGGCAACCCCGACCCGTCATTTCGACTTTGCCGGCTCGCTTGTGGCCGGCGCATCGGCATCAGGGCCCCAGACGCGGCCCTCATGGCGGCCATGGCGCCGGTAATGTTCATGCGCGCCCTGGATGCCCAGCTTGCCATTGCGGCCGAAATAGGCGTCGGCGGCCACGTCGGGATAACGCGTCCAGTAATCCTCGGCGAGACGGCGCTCGGCCATATCGTTGCGTTGATCGGCTTCCTTGATCACCTGACGCGCCAATTGCAGCTGCGCCGGGCGGTTGGAATCCATCCACGGCGCATGCAATGCACCCCAGGCATAAGAGCCGAAACCGGCAAGCAGCAGCGCCGCAATCGCAATGCGTGGCGCCATGGCGCGGGTCTTCGTCATGGCAAGGCCCTCACCTCTACCCATTCGCTCCAGGCATCATCGCGTCCCGGCAAACCCACCCGCATGCGCAGCCGCCCATAGGGCAACACATAATCGCGCCAATAGGTCGCGTCGATGCGGCCAAAAGCCTTTTCCAGCCCCTGCGCCTCCAGCCGGCCTTGCAAGCGCAAGGCACCGCCCTCGCCGGCCTGGTATTCGATCACATACCGCGCCGCCGGATCGCCGCTCCAGCGCAGCGTGATGCCGTCGCGGATATCGGCAAAGCGCACCGCGCGGTTGCCGGCGGGAAAAATCCAGGCCGGCGCGGCAGCATTGCCGCTGAGAGCTGCCGCCTCCGCCTCGCGCCGCACCTGACGGCGATTGGCGAAAGCTGCATCCAGCGGCTTGGCCAGCTTTTCCACCAAGTCTGGCCGTTCGGCGGCCCGATCGGTGGTTTCGCCGGGATCGGTGGCCAGATGATAGAGCCGGTTCTCCACCGGCTTTTCATCGCGATAGCGGCGATGGAGTTTCCAGCCGGCTTCCAGCCGCGCCGCCACGAATTCGCGCACATGCAGCGGGTCAGGCTCGGCAAAGCCGGCCAGGCTGGTAATCGCTTGCCAGGGTTTTTCCGCCAGCCGGGTAAGCGGCGCCGAACGCCGCTGTTCCAGCCAGGCCATGATGCTGGGCATCACATCGCTATGGTGCGTGGGCGCCTGGATGCTGCGCAGGCCGCGCTCTAACCGCTTTTCATCGGGCGGGAGCCATACGAAAAGCGGCAAGCGCACGATTTCCTCATACAGATGGCCGCGATGGGTGGTGGAGGCATGGCCCACATCGCCACGTTCGAGATGTTCCTCGCCATGATCGGCGGTCACCACCAGAATGGTTGTGTCGCGCAAACCGCTGGCCTGGAAAAAATCCCAGAAGCGGCCGAACCAGGCATCGAATTGCCGCAGGGTTGCTTCATGCACGGCCACCACTGCATCGCGGTCGGTAGGCTTGAAGGCCACGCTGCCTGCCGGTACCGCCGGCTGACGCATGATGGTTTCGATCCGCTGCCGGGCGGCGGTATCGCCGGGCGGCAACAGGGCGCGCCAATCCGGCATGAATTCCGGTGCCGGCCCATAGGGCAGATGGGTTTCGAGATAATGATGCCAGAGGAAAAACGGCTTGCGATCCACCACGCGCCCGGCCAGCCAGGGCAGAAATTCCCCGCCGCTCTCCACGGTCAGCCCGGTATTGTTGAACTGATCGATCAGCATGAAGGCCTGCAATCCAGCCACCCGCCAGCCGCGTTCCGACAATTTGCGCAAGGGCGGATCTTCGGCGGCTTTTCCATCCACCGGCGGCAGGGCAATGCGCGGCAGGCTGTCGCCGGCGGCGTGAATGCCAAGCGCGAATGCATCCAGCCCGGTGAGCAGCGACACGGCATTGGGCGCGGTCCAGGCCGATACGGCGCGATGATTGCGGAAATGCAGGCCGCTCTCGGCGGCACGTAGCAGATTGGGCGCGGTATCGGGCCGCACCATGTCTGCCCGCGTGCTTTCCACCGTCAGCAGAATCACGTTCAGCCGCCTGGCATCGCCGCCCGGCCACCAGGCCGTGGCCGCCGCTGCCATTGCGGCCAGGCCCAGAAGGCTAGCGAAAAACCAGCGGCGGTACATGGCTCAACACCGGATAGAGCGCCAACGGCGCCAGGATCAGCAGCAACGCAATCATGAAGCCGCGCCAAGCGGCCTGTGCGGGCAGCGGCAGCATCAGGCAGACGGCGCAACCGGCCAGCAAAGGCGCCGCGCTCCATGGCGGGATCGGATTGCCCTCGAAACCCGGCAGCGCCAGCGCCAGCAGCACGGCACCGGCCAGCGGCGCCAATAACGGCTTTGGCATGGCACGCCAGCGCGCCGGCTCTGCGGCAGAGCTGTGAAATCCCAGCCCCTGGGCAATGCAGGCCCCGGCAATGGCGCCCAGGCCATCCACCAGGATATCGCGCAGGCCATAGCTGCGCGAAGGCAACAGGCCCTGAATGGCTTCGTCATGCAAGCCGGCCAGAAAGCCCAGCAGGGCCACCGCAAAAACCAGATCGCCGCCGCTAAACCATGGCCGCACGGCCCGACGCAGCACCAGGGCCAGCAGAGCGTATTCCGCCACATGCACGCGCTTGGCCGGAAAATCCGGATCGGCCAGCACAAGCCCCAGCAAAGCGGCCAACAGCCCCGCCGCCAGCCAGCGGATATCGCGCTGCCGGCCATGACTGGCGAACAGCATCCTGGCGAACAGCATCCCGGCCAGCAGCAAACCCGCCAGCGCGAAGGGCATGAACCTGGCGCCCGCCCCCAACCGGTCGCTCAACCAGAGCCAGAGCGGAAAACTGTTTGCAAAGGCCGCCACCAGCAACACAGCCAGGCCCCAGCAAAGCCAGGCCATGAAATCCCGTTGCTTGATGGATGCCGCTGCCGTCATCGTACTATCCGGTAGAGCCGCACACCGAAGGGCGGAAATCGGTCGGTGAAACTTGTGCCATCCTGCTGCATCGGCGGCATTTGATCAGGCGAATACGACGATACCGTGGCAAACCCGGTCGGGCAATCGAGCCGCACGTCATGGGCCTGGTTTTCCAGATTCACCGCCAGCAGCAGGAGGCCGTCTGTCGCGGGCGCCGGCTTGGCCAACAGCCGGATCGGCTGCGCCAGGCCATCGGATTTCGCGGTTTGCGCGTTGCAGACATAAGGCAGAGTGGGCTGCAGCAGGCTAGGCGCCAGCGCGGCCAATTCCCGGTTGATGGCTTCCACGCCATGCCAAAGTGTCTTACTGCGCTGCAGGCCGGCAGCATCGGTGCGCAGATGCGGCAAGCCGTTATTGTTGTAATCCGGGGTGTCGCCATATTCGATCAGCGGATCCGGCGCGATGCCCAGCACATTGTCGTCGCGCGTGGCATGGCTGTCATAGCCGAAATACACGATGCCGCTAGCGCCATGGATGATCGCGGCAAACACCATGGCGCGCAATTGATCGGCATCGGGCATATACCAGCTGCGGCGCGGTTCCTCGAATGCCTGCGCCACGAACCAGATCGGCTTGCGCTGATCGGTGAAGCGTACGGCACGCGATACCGAAACCGCCACACGCTCGATATTGCGCACCGGATCGAGCCGGCGCGCGAAAGGATAATTGAAATGCATGTGGATATCGGGCCGTGTCAGCCAATGGCGCCACCGCCAATATTGCGTCCTGGATATGCCCGGTGCATCCAGCAGCAGCATACCGCGATCGGGATCGATGGCCTTGTAGCGCGCGGCGCGGGTATCGTAATCGGCCAGATGCGCCGGCGTATCGGCAGCGGAAACCACCGCGCTGGGCTCGTCCTCGATCATCCAGGCCAGCACGGCAGGATTGCCGCGTTGCGCGGCTACGAAATCTTCGCTGGGCTGCTGCACGATGGCTTGCAGGCCAAGCCGCCGCGCAGCCGTCAGCGCGGCCGGAATATCCTGCATCGGCCAGAGGTGCACGGTATTGAAGCCGGCCTGGCTGAACTGCGCCAGATCATGGCTGCGACCAAATGCCTCGCCATGCAATGCATGGTAGATTCCGATCGGAAAGAACGAGGCCGCTGCGTCATAGGCAAAGCGCACGCGGCCCTGCCGGTCGGTATGCGGAACCCCTTGTAAATGCTGATTTTGCTGCGCCGCCGGCAACGGGTCTTGCGGCACACGAGGATATCCGCATGCAGATAGAAGCAGAATTGAACCGACAAGAAGTGTGACGGCTGACAATTTCTGCAGGCATTTACTGCCGGTCATCCCTGGGCTCGCTCTTGCAGAAAACTGACGTGCACCCATTTATATGCTACACCAATTAGGCGCAAATACTCTTTAGGAGGTTTCCGATGAAATATCTCACGCTCGCTTCCCTCGCTGCTTTCGGCCTGGTTCTGGCCGTGCAGTCGCCGGTCTTCGCACAGGCCGCCAATCAGGTTGTGCCGCCGGTCGTTACCCCGCCTGCCGTTCAGAATCAGACCCAGGGCGCCTCGCAATCCGCCCAGGATGCGCTGAAGAAAAAGCAGGAAGCCGAAAAGAAGAAAGCCGAAGACGCCGCCAAGAAGGCGAAGTAACGGCCTCTTCGCGCGCATGCCGGATATGCCGGCCCCTTGCATAAGCGCACAATGCGCAGAACGCATCGGACCGGCAGATTTGGCGTTTTGATTCATGAGCATTTGATTCACGGGCGTCTGATTTCTCAGGTGCATGATTTTTCAGGTGCATGATTTTTCAACTACGCACCGGTCAATCCGGGCCCAATCCGGACCTGCTCATAGCGCGCCGATATTGCGCTTCAGCGTTTCATCCGCCTTGAAATACTGCTCCACCCCCATCGCAAATGCGCGGCGCAGCAAGGCGATGCCCTGCTGCTTGCTGGCCTGATCCTCGCGCAGCACCAGTACGCCACCCTCGAAATACAGCCCGATCGGATCATCCGCATTGCGCTGGCGCAGGATGCGGGCAAGGTTCAAGGTTTCCTGGCTGCGGCCATTCTGCAGGGTCCAGTTCAGATAACCCAAGGCGATATCCGGACGTTTCGGCGCCAATTGCAGGCCGCGATCAATCGCCTGGCGCCAGAGCGGCAGATAGGGCTGCAAGGCGGGGCGCAGTTTCTCCAGCTCCGGCAACAGCATCACATTGGAAAAAAGCTGGCTGGCAAAATACGCAAAGCGCGGCGTGCTGGCCGAGGCCAGGTGGTCGCGGATGATCTGCGCCTGCCATTGCAATCGCTGCACATGGCGATCATGCATTTCCGGCGCCACGGGCTGGCTGTAGCGCGCGATGAAGCGGCCGTTCAACTGCATCATCATATCCGCCATCACCACATCGTGGCGGCGGGGATCTTCCGGATAGGCGGGCGGCGGCGGCAGGGGCGCATCCGATGCCGGCACCTGGCCCGGCCGCTGCCTTTCATCGGTTTCATACAGCCAGGCGATCTGGGCATCGAATTGCCGCGCAAAACGCTCCAGCGCCAATACGCCCCAGCCATAACAGCCGGCCAGCAACAACAAGCCCGCAGCCGTGGCAAAATGCGCCATGGATGTTTTTTGCCTGGTCCGCGCTTCTGCCTCCGCTTCCGCCGTGATACCGGGCATAACAACCGCCAGCCAGGCCAGCGCCAG
Organism: Ferrovibrio sp.; assembly: GCF_019636075.1. Taxonomy (GTDB): domain Bacteria; phylum Pseudomonadota; class Alphaproteobacteria; order Ferrovibrionales; family Ferrovibrionaceae; genus Ferrovibrio. Next base: position 7,400 of record NZ_JAHBYG010000003.1, on the reverse strand, counting down.
ATACGGCAACACGAAAATCAGCTGGAACCACAGGCCGATGCCGATCAGGTAAGCCACTGTGAGGCCCAAGGCGACCCCATGGTGCGCATTATCTGCGCGCCAGACCGGTTGCAGCAACAGCCAGGCCATCAACAGCACAGCCGGCAGCCCGCCATCATGCAGCGCCTGCAAAATCCAGTTATGCACATCGAAATAATCGCCGGTCAGCAGATCCCAACCATCCAGATCCCAGAGCGGATAGCCGGTTGCGGCAAGCTGCTGCATCATCATGTCTGGCACGCTGCCGACGCCATGGCCCAGCAGCCAATGCTGCGGCTGATCGCCCAGCATCAGCCAGACCATGCGCCAGACCAGCCGGCGCGATTCCAGCGATTGCATTTGCTGGGTAAGCTCAGGCTGGCTCACCAGCACCAACGGCGCCAGCGCCGCCACTGCCAGCAGCAATGGCTGCCAAGCCGGGCGGCGCAGCAAAGCCCAGCCGCCTTCCTGCGGCAGCCAATGCCAGGCCAGCGCAATGATCAATCCGATCAGGCCCGCGCCCAGCAAGGTGATCGCCTTGCACAACAGCAACACCGCCAGGGCCAGCAGCAAAGCCAGCAGCAATTCCAGGCGATCCCTAAGCTGCCGCTTAGCGGGACGCGGCAGGGCCAGGGCTATCGTCGGCAGCAGCAGGCCGATCCAGCCGTAATAGGCCAGCACGGTGAACACTGTGGACCGGTCCAGGATGAAGTCGGCAAGCAGCACGCCGACAATACCCGCCGCCGCAAGCAAGCCGCCCCACAAGCCCAGCCGCCAGGCCAGGGCCTGGCGCCGCAGCAGATCGCCCAGCAACAGCCAGCAGCCAAGCGCACAGAACCACAGAGCGCCATAACCGGATTGTGCCGTGCCCAACAGGCGCAGGCGCCAATGCTCCAGCGCAAAGCCGCCCGGTCCGCTGAACAGCAGCCACAGGCCCAGCCCGAAAGCCGGCATGGCCAGCCAGATGGCTGCACGGCTCGGCCTGCCGCCAACCAGCAGCCAGATCGCCAGCAGCAAGGCCGCCAGCCCGGCAGCGGCGAAGCTGCCGATCACCAACGGCTCGGCCAATTCCCAGAAGCCGCGCTTGAAAACCGGCAAGGTATAGAGCGGCCCGGCCAGGCCAAGCCAGAAAACCGGCACCGCGGCAAAGGCCAGCCATCGCTTAATCGGCGCCGGGGCCTCAGCCTGCATGGCTGTCGCAACCGCCTGCCGCGCGGTCGGCTTTGGGGATGCAGGGCGCTTTGCCTTTTTCACGGCGCACGCTTCACGGCGTCACGGGCGGCATCTGCGAAAGCTGCGGCCAAAGCGAAGCCCAGCAGCAGGTATGGTCGGCATTGGGCAAAGCTGTGATGAAGCGTTCCGGCGCCAGATCCAGGCGGCGCATGAAGGCCGTGGCCAGCGCAGGCGGCACCATGTCATCGCGCATGCCGACGAAATGCCGCTGCGGCAGACGGCGCAGGCGGTCGATCACCTCCAGGCTGTTGCGCGAGCCATAAAGCGGCGTATCGCCGAAATGCTGGGTCCAGGCCTGATGATCCAGCAGGCCTGAGATGGTGACCACGCCATCAACATCCTGGCGCTGGCCGGCCAGCAGCAGCGCCATCAGCGCGCCACCCGAATAGCCATAGAAGGTGATGCGCCGGGGGCCGAATTGCCGCACATACTGATCCAGGGCTTCGTTGATCGCGGCCACGGCCTCGGGGGCAAAACGATGGGTGGTCCAATAAGCGGAATCGCAATTCCGCGCGCGTTGCCCGCCGGTGAACTGGCAGGGCCGCGCCAGATACAGCACGTTGGCAGCGGTGTGGCGCGCCGCCAGATCCAGCGCCACCGGCTTGTCGGGCGTGGGGTCGATCGAGCGCTGTCCACTGGTGATATAGGCGATGCCGTCGCCCTCGATGAACACCGCAAGGCGCGGGTCGTTGGGCGCGGCCTGGCGATAATAACCGACCAGATCGAAGCTGCGGGCAGCAAAGCGGGTGCGGGCAAGCGGCGGATTGGCGCTGGCCGCCGCCGCATCGGCACGCGCGGCATTGGACTGGAACAGCCCAGCCGCGCCATCGCTGGCACAACCAGACAGCAAACCGACCGATAGCAGATTGGCCGATAGCAAACCGGCAAGCAGCGGCAGTCGCAGCATAAAACCCAGCCGCCCGATCTTCCTGCCGCTCATCCATCCACCCCCGTTGCCTTGCACCTGACAGGCACTATGCCGCAGATCGCCGATACGACAAAAGGGCCTGCGCCGCCGTAAAGCGGGCAACAACGCAAAAGGGCCAGACCTTGCGGTCTGGCCCTGATTTGCTGCGTAAGTTCAGCGATGGACCGGGTAGGCGGGAGCGATGCCCCGCCGGTCCGTCAGCTTAGAACTTGGCGCGGAGGCGGGCGCTGACGGTCCAGATGTTCAGATCCTCGCGGCCAGCCGACAGATAGGCGCCTTCCACGGTGCCCGAGATAACGCTCGAGCCGTAGAAATCGAAACCGCCGCCGATCTGCGCACCGAAATCTTCATCATGGGTGAAGCGGCCCGGGGCGATCAACGAAGGATCGTTCTTATCGAAGTCGTATTCGCCGACCAGCTTGAAGAAGGGCATGACCGAGTCGAAGGCATAACCGACCTTACCACCGGCCGTCAGACGGCCCAGCTTGGTCTTGTTGCCAGCGACAGTGCCGCCAGTCGATTCACGGTAGGCATCGCTCTCTTCCTCAAGATAGAGCACACCGAACTTCGGCATCAGGCGCACACGACCGAAGCCGTAATTGCCGCTCAGGTTGGCAGAAACCAACCAACGCTCGGCATCGTAGGAACCGGTTACGGTGGTGTTGCGCTTCACGTCGTAGTTCAGCCAGGACATACCGCCGGCCAGATCGACGCTCCAGGTATTGTTGATCTGATAGCCAACATACGGGATCAGCGAGAAACCGTCGTTCTTTACGCTACCGAGGTTGAACGTGGTGTCGAGGTCGAGATTTTCGTAACCCAGCGACACGCCCACAACCACACGGTCGGTGAGCATGTAATCGAGGCCGCCAACCAGGTTGTAGACGTTACCATCCATCTGCACGCCGGATTGGGTGTTCTCGATGGTGGTGTAGGAACCCATGGCCCAGGCGCCCCAGCGCTTGTCGCCGTTACCGGCAGCGCGGCCCTGTTCGCGGCTGTTCAGGAAGCTGGTGGTATTGCCGCCGGCGCCGCCAGGCGAAAAACCGCCGCCGCCGCCGCCAGGCGAAAAACCGCCGCCGGTGCCGCCGCTGAAGCCGCCTAAGCCGCCGCTTAAGCCACCGCCGATGGCGCCGCTGATGAGGGACGCGGTCTGGGCAGAGGCAATCGGCGCAGCCACGGCTGTGACGGCCTGATTGGCGGCGGAACCGCTGTTGCTCACGTCAGACGCGGCAAAAGCCGAAGTGGTGGCCATCAGCCCCAGGCCGGCAAACCCTGCGACAGCAAGGCCGAATACGAATTTGCGGATCATCAATGCGCTCCCGATTAAAACCAGCCCCATGTCCGACCGTTATGAAATGGCCAGAAAAATCAGGGTGAGGTTAGGGGATCGACTGGCGCTGCGTCAATTGCCATTACACGTAACACCCCGAATATCGATAAGAAAAACACCATGTTGTGGCGTAAAAGCCACAGCACTGGAAAGAATTTGGTAACAAATACCCCGCCCGTAACCCCGGCCATAGGCAGGGCATCCCCCGGGCAGGTGAGGGGGAGTGGGATTCTTCCCGAAATTTACCTGGCAGAGAAGAGAGCGCGTCCGACTCGCCATTCCGAATGATGCGAGTCGCCAGAAACGCAATCGGCGCGAGCAACACTCGCGCCGACGCTTAAAACTTATGAGAGAAAACTATCAGGCCGCGCAGTCCAGCATCGCCTGGAATTTATCGGCCGCAGCCTGCGCCTTGGCGCGGGCCAGATCGGTCTTGGCATCCGCGAGATCCTCGCGGGCATCCTTGAGCTTGGCCTCGGTCTTGGCACGGTCGATCTGGGCCACCGGCACGGCCTCTTCGGCCAGCACGGTCAGCTTGTTGTTCGACATTTCGGCAAAACCGCCGGCCACGAAGATGCGCTCTTCGCCGCCCGTGGCCTTGCTCACCTCGATCACGCCCAGGCGCAGGGTGGAAATCACCGGGGCATGGCCCGGCAGGATACCCATATCGCCCGCCTCGCCCGGCACAGTCACCATCTCGGCCTGCACCGAGAGCAGCAGCTTTTCCGGCGACACCAGCTCGAACCCGAAGGTCTCGGCCATGATGCGTTACTCCTTTTCCGAACCGAAAGCGGTTCAGGCCGCCTCGGCGGCCATCTTCTTCGCCTTGGCGATCGCTTCGTCGATGGTGCCGACCATGTAGAAGGCCGATTCCGGCAGATGGTCGTGCTTGCCTTCCACGATTTCCTTGAAGCCGCGGATGGTCTCGGCCATCGGCACCTGCACGCCCGGGAAGCCGGTGAAGACCTGCGCCACGTCGAAGGGCTGGCTGAGGAAGCGCTGGATCTTGCGGGCGCGCGCCACGGTCAGCTTGTCTTCTTCCGAGAGTTCGTCCATGCCCAGGATGGCGATGATATCCTGCAGCGACTTGTAGCTCTGCAGGATGTTCTGCACGCGGCGGGCAACCTCGTAATGCTCGTCGCCGACGATGCGCGGATCGAGGATGCGCGAGGTCGAGTCGAGCGGATCCACCGCCGGATAGATGCCCAGCTCGGCGATCTGGCGGCTCAGCACCGTGGTGGCGTCCAAGTGGGCGAACGAGGTGGCCGGCGCCGGGTCGGTCAAGTCGTCGGCCGGCACGTAAATCGCCTGCACCGAGGTGATCGAGCCCTTGTTGGTGGAGGTGATGCGCTCCTGCAGGCCGCCCATGTCGGTGGCCAGCGTGGGCTGATACCCCACGGCGGACGGGATACGGCCCAGCAAGGCCGACATTTCCGAACCCGCCTGGGTGAAGCGGAAGATGTTGTCCACGAAGAACAGCACGTCCTGGCCTTCCTGGTCGCGGAAGTATTCCGCGAGCGTCAGGCCGGTCAGCGCGACGCGGGCGCGGGCGCCCGGCGGCTCGTTCATCTGACCGTACACGAGCGCCACCTTCGAGCCCGGGCCATCGGTCTTGATAACGCCGGATTCCATCATTTCGTGGTAAAGGTCGTTACCTTCGCGGGTACGCTCGCCCACGCCGGCAAACACCGAATAGCCGCCATGGGTCTTGGCGATGTTGTTGATCAGCTCCATGATCAGCACGGTCTTGCCCACGCCGGCGCCGCCGAACAGGCCGATCTTGCCGCCCTTGGAATACGGCGCGAGCAGATCCACCACCTTGATGCCGGTGACCAGCACCTTCTGTTCGGTGGACTGGTCGATATAGTCCGGTGCCGGGGCATGGATCGGGGCGGCAGCCTTGGCATTCACCGGGCCGCGCTCGTCGATCGGCTGACCGATCACGTTGATGATGCGGCCGAGCGTTTCCGGACCCACCGGCACCGAGATCGGCGCGCCGGTATCGGTCACTTCCATGCCGCGCACCAGACCATCGGTGCTATCCATGGCGATGGTGCGCACGGTGTTTTCGCCCAGATGCTGCGCCACTTCCAGCACCAGGTGGTTGCCCTGGTTGGTGGTGACCAGCGCGTTCAAAATCGCCGGCAGATGGCTATCGAACTGCACGTCGACGACGGCGCCGATGACCTGGGTGATGCGACCGACCTTGTTGGTTGTCATGATACTGCTCCGCTCTTGGCTTGTTCCGTCCGTCCCGCGCGCGCCGTTCTTACACGGCCTCGGCGCCGGAGATGATTTCAATGAGTTCCTTGGTGATCTGGGCCTGACGCGACCGGTTGTACACGGTGGTCAGTTTCTTGATCATTTCGCCGGCATTGCGGGTGGCGTTGTCCATCGCCGACATGCGCGCGCCCTGTTCGGAAGCGGCATTCTCCAGCAGCGCCCGGTATACCTGCACCGACAGATTGCGCGGCAGCAGCTTTTCCAGAATCTCGCCCTCTTCGGGCTCGTATTCATAGATCGCGCCGCCGGCCGCCTCGCCCGCACCCGCCGCTTCGCCGCCGACCTGGGCGGGAATGAGCTGGGTGGTGCTGGGCACCTGGCTGATCACCGAAACGAAATTGTTGAAGAAGATCGTGGCCACGTCGAATTCGCCGGCCTCGAACATCGCCACCACACGGTCGGTGATTTCCTGCGCCTCGGTGAAGCCGATCCGGCGCACCTTGGAGAGATCGACGGTATCGACGATCTTGCTGGCATGGTCGCGGCGCAACTGGTCGCGGCCTTTCTTGCCCACGCAGAGGATCTTCACGGTCTTGCCCTGTGCCGTCAGCTCTTCGATCTGCCGGCGGGCCAGCTTCACGATGGACGAGTTGAAGGCGCCGCACAGGCCGCGCTCGGCAGTGGCAACCACCAGCAGATGCACATCGCTCTTGCCGGTACCGACCAGCAAACGCGGAGCGTTATCCTGGCCCGCCTGGCCGCTGGCCAAGGCGCCAAGCATGGCGCCCATGCGCTCGGCATAGGGGCGGGCGGCTTCCGCCGCCTCCTGGGCGCGGCGCAGCTTGCTGGCCGCCACCATCTTCATCGCCTTCGTGATCTTCTGGGTCGATTTGACCGAGTTGATCCGAATGCGCAGGCTCTTAAGGCTTGGCATCGGGCTGTTCCCTCAGGGCCTTTAGGCGAAGCTCTTGGTGAAGTCCTCGAGCACGGATTTCAGCTTGGCTTCCACCTCGGGGGTGAGCGCCTGGGCATCGCGGATGCCCTGCAGAATATCGCCATGCTTGGCACGCACGGTGCTGAGGAAGGTGGCCTCGTAGCGATTCACGGCATTCACCGGGATGCTGTCGAGATAACCCTTCACGCCGGCATAGATCGAAACCACCTGCTCTTCCACCGGCAGCGGCTGATACTGCGGCTGCTTCAGCAGTTCGGTCAGGCGCGCGCCGCGATTGAGCAGGCGCTGGGTGGCCGGATCGAGATCCGAGCCGAACTGGGCGAAGGCGGCCATTTCGCGATACTGCGCCAGTTCCAGCTTGATCGAGCCGGCAACCTGCTTCATCGCCTTGATCTGCGCCGCCGAACCCACGCGGCTGACCGACAGACCCACGTTGATGGCCGGACGGATGCCCTTATAGAAGAGTTCGGTTTCCAGGAAGATCTGGCCGTCGGTGATCGAAATCACGTTGGTGGGAATGTAGGCCGACACGTCGCCGGCCTGGGTTTCGATCACCGGCAGGGCGGTGAGCGAACCGGCACCCAGCTTGTCGTTCATCTTCGCGGCGCGTTCCAGCAGGCGCGAGTGGATGTAGAACACGTCGCCCGGATAGGCTTCGCGGCCCGGCGGGCGGCGCAGCAGCAGCGACATCTGGCGGTAGGCAACGGCCT
>NZ_JAHBYG010000029.1 GCF_019636075.1 Ferrovibrio sp. | reverse complement strand
AACTAAAATACCTACCGGACCACCTCGTGGGGGTGGATCAGCGACCGGCCGGAAAAATCGAAAACTGGTTAGCAACGTTTATGAGCATTGCCGTCTCCATAGCTAACTCGTACCGCCGGATTGTTGCGAGAGCGTTAACGAAATCTGGATTAGTGTCCCGCCCAGCGGCCTACTATGGTTAAGATATTGGACAGATTGACCAGAATGGAAGATGGTCTCCCCGTGGCCACTTAATATTCTAAGTCGTCCTTTGGGGTCAGCAAAGACCAAGTTAGCTATCTCGGCAAGGCCCAGCCCGCGCCCATCTGTGTTCACAGAAGTTCGCCCTTCCTCCACTGCTGCTCCAATCAATTTGGCGTGGTCTGAGAACAAGCCATCAACAAGTGGCAGTCCAGCCAATCGTCCACGTACTTTTTCCCACATTTCCGAACGCGGCAAAGTCGCTGGGATGCCAACGCCCTGATCGTAGATGAGCACATTCAATCGTCGCTCCTGTGGTACCCACGATCCGCTGACCCACCATTCACCCTGAAGCCACTCCGTCCCCGATGCCATGTCATCTGGATATGCGTGCTGTACTGCGTTGGTCATTGCTTCAACGATGGCATCGTTCAACTCTAGTTCGCTGACCGCCAACTCCCCATCAGAAATATCGGTCAGTTCCTCAGAAATCTTACTTGCCGCCTCAAGGTCGCTCTTATTCCCCGATATACATCTGATAATTCTCGGCTCTCCGTCGTCGCCGTCTAGGCGCGGCAGATTCATCGCTCTTAAGATGTTGAAGAAGCCAACTTGCGCAAGCGACCAGAGAACAGATGGCTGCATCGTATCCCTATCACGGATACGCAAGCGTATCCTCTTCAACCTCCGCCATCTATCCAGTTCAGCAGCAAGCATCAAGGTGGCCGCTGGAGTGATGTGCTCAATCTTATTCAGGTCAACATAAACCGACCGCCCTTCCTGCAAGGCGGCAAGGCGGAAGTGTTCAAAGAACTCGATAACCTCGTCATAGTTCCCTGCCAAGCTGAAGTTAGCGGGGGCAACCAGATGCTCTTGTTTTCGCCCGCCCGAAACCCGCTTCGGCCTCTGTCCAAACCGCTCTTTAAACTTCCTCTCCGCTCTTCGCTGTTTCTCACTGAGGCGGCGCGCGGCTTCAAATTTGGCGTGGGTAAGCAGCCATTTTCGCCTGATCGTATCAAGGTGTTTCATTTACCCACTGCCCAAATCTTGACTGCCGAGCCACATCAGTTCTCCACGATACATTCGCTCGACAACTTCGCAGATCTACGCGAAATAGTTGACCTGGGGGTACATCCGAGAATTGGAGGAGGTGGCTATATTCGACCCCATCCGTCAAAGCACTAGCGCATACTGGTATCTGCACTTGTTTGATCTCGCCATAGTGTAGCGGTTAGTCAAAGAACTTCCCTAGGCCTACCCCCACCTTCCCAAATACTACTAAAAATTGCCAGAAATTTTCTCAGGTCTTTTTTCATCTGCAAAGGTTCAATTCAATCCATTTTCGGTAAAAAAACCTCGCTGTACCGAAGCTTTGCAATCGCTTGGGCAAGCTTGCTCAAGGGATTGCTCCGACCATATCTCTCAGCCATAGAGGCAGTACTCCAACCTGCAAGCGCATTGACGATCTCAACGTCGAGCTTCGCCCTCCTAGTGGCATCACGGAAGGTGTGACGGAAACTATGAAAGCTAACGCGCCGGTCCTTCACCCCGATCTTGCCAAGGAAACGGCTAAACCACTTCTGGAAGGCGTCGGAGTAATATTGATCCCCGCCCACCCGAAGATCGGGAAACAATTTCCGCTCATTCCGCTTCTGGCGCTTTGCTACCAATTGCAGTAGCCCGAGCTTCTTCAGTTCCGGGTGGACAGGAATAATGCGGTGGCTGGCTTCCGTCTTCAGCCGCTTGTTGTTTTCGCCCGGCTTGGCGGTCTCGCTTTCCTCGCGGACATGGATCACATCCACGCCATCGACCTTACCAATATCCGCCGTGTCTAGCTGACAAATTTCGTTCAGCCGCATCCCAGTGAATAGGGCAATCAGCGGCACCCAATAGCGGCCACTCTCACGAGGGATACAATTCCCTGGCTTGTCATAGCCTCGATCCGGGTTGGCGCAGCCGGTATAGAGCGGGGCGGAGAAAATCTTGTTTAACTGTTCGATGGTGAAAGGGCGGTATTTTTCCGTGTCGGCCTTCTTGAGCTTGAAGCGCAGACCCTGGGCCGGGTTCTCGCTCAGCCAGCGCAGGCGCAATCTGCCATGCTCGAAAGCCGCGCTCATAAAGTCGATATACTTGTTGGCGGTCTTCTTCGACATTGGCGCAAGGCCATCCGCCTGGGCGCGGGCTGGAATATCCGCTAGCGGCATATCCGGGTATTTGTCCCGGCATTTCGGCGGAAGCTGCATCAGACGCTCCTTGGCACCCTGGCAAACCTGAAAATCCATTCCGGTTAGCCTCGCATTGGTGCCCACCAGATCGCGCAGCAGCCGCGAAATGGATTGCTCATCCCGCTTGGTTCTCGAACCGAGGTTCATAGTCGCGCGGTGCCGGAGGTATTCGTCCAGCAGCATCCCGAAGGTTCTTTGCGCTTCATGGCGGCGGCGCGGCAACAAAGGGGCGCCCTGTGCCACGATTGCGGCAAAGAAACGGTCTGTTGGCGTGGGCGCGTTATTGCCTTCAAAATAGGCCGCCTCGAACTCGGCTCGGGCTGCATATCCGCGTGCCACCAAATGAAGCACATCTGAATATCGAGGGCTCTTTCTGTCGGGTACAATCCCGGACTGGATCAAAAGCCGATCAACGCTCGGCATCATGCTTGCGCTTAACTGGCGATAGTCGCCAAGCGAAAGATCGGCGTGATCCTGCCGCGCAGCCATAAGGGCTTCAGCCCGTTCTTCCGGCGTGTCCGGCAAACTAGGCAGTTGCAGCATTGAAGCTGCATACCATCGCTCGATAATCTCGTAGAGTTCTTGGTCGGCCAGTTCCGACAGCTTCCTGGGATACGGTGTTGGGTATTCAGGCACGGCAGAAGCCGCCGCCTTGCGCGGCCCCTCGCGGGTCGGTCTAAGGACTTCCTCTACCAGCCGGGCATATTCGATATTGGCGGCGATGATGGCGCGTTCCGCTCCCACGTTGTCGCCGGTCCCAAGGGTCCGTTTGAACTCCTTTCTACCGAGTACTTTCTGCACGGCAACAGGGAACTTGCGGCGGTAATACAGAGTATTCCCCCGCCGCAGAATGAACTGCCTTTTTCCCATATCTTTCATGTCCTCAGTGTACCAGCTTGGTGTACCAGCCGGAAGACAAGAAAGTGTTGGAAAATAAGGGTTTCTTAGCTTACAATGGCTTAGAAAGTTTTGGCTGGGGGACTAGGATTCGAACCTAGACAACCAGAGTCAGAGTCTGGGGTCCTACCGTTAGACGATCCCCCAGCAGGGATCGGGGCGGGGTATAGCCCGTTTGGCGGGCGCTTTCAACCCCTGCCGGCCCGGCTGCGGCAGGTATTGCCGGCGTGATCAGGAAAGGCGGAAAACCGCGGCCAGTTCCAGATGCGGGCTCCACAGGAATTGGTCGATCGGCACCAGTTTCTGCAGCTGATAGCCGCCATCCACCAGCAGCCGCGCGTCGCGGGCGAAGCTGTTGGGGTCGCAGGCTGCCATCAGGATCAGCCCTGGGCGTTGTTTGGCCTGGGCCTGTACGATGCCCTGCACCTGGGCACGGGCGCCGGCGCGCGGCGGATCCAGCAGCAAGGCATCCAGTCCCTTGAAATCCCCGGCCAGCAGCGGGCGGCGCTCTAGATCACGGGCCTCGGCTCGGATACGGCCAGCCAAGCCTTGCGCGTTGATGGCGGCAGTGAGGGCCGCTATCGCCCGCTTGTCGGCATCATAGGCCTGCACGCGATGGCCGGCCTCGGCCATGCGCAGGCCGAAGGCGCCGCAGCCGGAAAACAAATCGGCGACAGCCGCGCCGCCTTTCGCGGGCAATTCCGCCAGCAGGATTTCGGCCATGATGGCCTCGGCCTCGGCCGTCGCCTGCAGAAAGCCGCCTGGTGCCGGTGTCACCCGCACAGTGCCAAAACGCAGATACGGCGCTTCGCTCTGCGCCAGGATTTCCGGCGGCGCGTTTTCCTGGCTGCCGCGCCAAGCGAGGCGGCGGATATTATGTTCGGCGGCCAGCATCGCCAATGCCGAACGCGCAGCCCCATCCAGCCGCAGCGGCCCGGCCAGCAGCAGATCGAGGCCGTTCTCCATAGCGGTCAGCTTGAGGTCGATGCCCTTGCCCTCGCCCAGCAGCGGCTGCAAAGCCGCGCGCAAGGCCGGCAACGGCATCAGCAATTCGGGCCGCGCCACCCGGCATTCGGTGATATCCACCAGACGATGGCTGCCGGCCTCGTGATAGCCGATCACGACCGTTTTGCCGATGCGCCGCACATTGAGATCGATACGCCGGCGGCTGCCCGGCGGCACCACGCGCAAGTCATCCACCTGGATGTCGAGAAAATCCCGCCGCGCCAATGCCTGCACCAGCCGGTCGCGCTTCCAAGCGCGATAGGGCGCCTCCGTCCAATGCTGCAAACTGCAACCGCCGCAGGCCATGAAATGCTGGCAAGCAGCTTCGATGCGCTCGGGCGATACGGTCTCGATTTCCACCAATTGCGCGGCAAAACCGTCGCCACGCGGCTTGCCCAACCGTGCACTCACCCGTTCGCCGGGCAGTGTGTAGGGCACATAAGCGCGGGTACCATCGGGCAGATCGAAAACCCCATCGCCTTGGCCGCCCAGACGGGTTATCACACCGCTGCAATCACGCATCACGCATATACTCCGCCGCAATCAAAAATTCCCGGTTGCCCTCGGGGCCCAGGATCGGGCTGGGTTCGATGCCGATCACGCGCCAGCCCGGCAAGGCGCTCCACCAGGCATGGATGCGCTGGCAAACTTCCTCATGCAGCGCGGCATCGCGCACCACGCCGCCCTTGCCCACACGCTCGCGCCCCACTTCGAATTGCGGCTTGATCAGCGCCACGGCAAAAGCACCGGGCCTGGCCATGCCAAGCGCCGCCGGCAACACGGTTTGCAAACCGATGAAGCTGGCATCGCACACGATGGCATCCGCCGGCTCCGGGATTTGCTCTGATGAGAGATGGCGTGCATTGGTTTTTTCCAGCACCACCACGCGATCATCGTTGCGCAGGCGCCAATCGAGCTGCCCCTCGCCCACATCCACGGCATAAACCTTCGCTGCGCCATGCTGCAGCAAAACATCGGTGAATCCGCCGGTGGACGCGCCCACATCGATGCAGATGCGGCCCGTGGCATCCAGCCCGAAATGATCGATGGCATGTTTCAGCTTGATGCCGCCGCGGCTCACCCAGGGATGCGGCTTGCCGCGCAATTCCAGCGCCAGATCGGCGGCCACGCTCTGGCCTGGCTTGTCCAACCGCTTTTCGCCGCTGAATACCAGGCCAGCCATGATCGCGGCCTGCGCCTTGGCGCGGCTTTCCGCCAGGCCGCGCTCCACCAGCGCCTGATCCAGGCGGATTTTGGGGGCTTTGCTCATGCCTGAAGCTTACGGATGCGGTATTGAAAACGCCAGACCAGCAACAACGCCACCACGGCCAGGCCGGTTGCCAGGCCCAGCCATATGCCATTGCCGCGCATCGGGGTGAAAAAACCAAACCATATCGCCACCCCAAGCCCCACGATCCAATAGCCGAAGCCGGCCATCAGCATCGGAATGGCGGTATCCTTCAGGCCGCGCAAGGCGCCATTGGCGGTGGCTTGAACGCCATCCACCAACTGGAACAACGCCGCCCAGGCCAGAAACCCCACCGCCAAGCCGAAAACCGGGCTGGTGCCATCGGGCAGGAACAGCGCAATGGCGTGGCCGGAGAATTGCCAAAGTGTGAGCGCCGAAGCGCAGGCGAAAATCAGCGACAATACCACCGCCACCCAACCGGCCCGTGCCGCCGCCGCCACATCGCCGCCCCCGGCCGCCAAACCAACGCGCACGGTGGCAGCCTGGCTCAAGCCCATCGGCACCATGAAGGCGATGGAAGCCAGTTGCATGGCCAGTTGATGCGCCGCCACTTCCGCCGTGCCAAGCCGGCCCATCAGCATCGCAGCGATCGAGAACAGGCCCACCTCGGCGCCGAGCGTGAGTGCAATCGGCAGGCCGATGCGCAGATAGGCTTTCAGCCGCAGGGCATTGCTGCGCCACCAATCGCGCAGCAATTGATAGCTGTGGAATTGTGCATCGCGCGCCAGCACCCAGCCCAGCGCAATCAGGATCACCGTATTCACCAGGCTGGAACCGATGCCCGCGCCCACCGCGCCCAGGGCGGGAATGCGCATCCCCCAAAGCTGGCCGCCGAAAACCAGCACGATATTCACGCCGGCATTCAGCGCTATAGCCAGCACCATCAGCACCATGGCGGCGCGCGGACGTTCCAACGCAGCCATGAAGCTGCGCAGCACTACGAACCACAATGTGGGGATCATGCTGAAGCTGAGCGCCTGCAGGAAGGGCACGGCGATTTCGATCAATTGCTGTGGCTGGCCAAACAAACGGAAAATCGGCCCGCTGGCCCAGAGAATGCCCATGGCGATCAAACCGAACAGGCCGGTGAGGATCAAGCCGTCATGCACGGCATGGCGCACGCCAACGCGATCCTGAACATCGCGACCCAGCACCTGCGCCGCCATGGCCGGCGTGGCCATGCTCAGGCCCAGCGCCATCACCCACAGAATGTAGAACAGCGCCATGCCCAAAGCAGCGCCACCCAGCGCGGCCTCGGAATAACGCGCCAGCAGCAGTACATCGGTGGTGTGAATGGCCATCTGCGCCAATTGCGTGCCAATGATCGGCAACGCCAGGACGACGGTCGCCCTCGCTTCGGACAGGATTTGCATTGTCTGTCCTTATGCGCGGGCGCCGATACCGGCCTTCGGGCCGAGAGCCGAAATCGCGGCATCGGCGATCTGCGCGGCAGTCAGGCCGGCCTGTTCATATTGCCGCTGCGGCGTTTCATGGTCGATGAACACATCCGGCAGTACCAGCGGCCGAACCTTCAAGCCATGATCCAGCAGGCCATCATGGGCGCAGAAATGCAGCACATGCGAACCGAAGCCGCCGATGCTGCCTTCTTCCACGGTAAGCAGCACTTCATGATGGCGTGCCAATTGCCGCACCAGTTCGGTATCCAGCGGCTTGCAGAAACGTGCATCGGCCACCGTGGCGGGCAATCCGCGCGCGGCAAGTTCGTCGGCGGCCTTCAGGCATTCCGCCAGGCGGGTGCCGAAGCTGAGAATGGCGATGGCATTGCCCTCGCGCAGCACACGGCCCTTGCCGATCGGCAAAACTTCGCCGCGCGCCGGCAGCGTCACACCCATGCCCTCGCCGCGCGGATAGCGGAAGGCGCTGGGGCGATCGTCAATCGCCGCAGCAGTTGCCACCATATGCATCAGCTCGGCTTCGTCGGCCGCCGCCATCAGCACCATATCGGGCAGGCAGCCCAGATAGGCGATATCGAAACTGCCGGCATGGGTGGCGCCATCGGCCCCCACCAAACCGGCGCGGTCGATGGCAAAACGTACCGGCAGTTTCTGGATCGCAACGTCGTGCACCACCTGGTCATAGGCGCGTTGCAGGAAGGTGGAATAGATCGCGGCAAAGGGCTTGAAGCCTTCGGTGGCCATGCCGGCGGCGAATGTCACCGCATGCTGTTCAGCGATGCCCACATCGAATGTGCGATCCGGAAAGCGCCTGGCAAACAGATCCAGTCCGGTGCCAGACGGCATCGCGGCGGTAATCGCCACGATGCGATCATCGCGTTCGGCTTCGGCAACCAGCGCTTCGGCGAACACCTTGGTATAGCTGGGCGCCCCCGCCTTCGGCTTGGCCTGCGCGCCGGTGACAACATCGAATTTCGCCACGCCGTGGTATTTGTCGTCGGAGGCTTCCGCCGGGCCATAGCCCTTGCCCTTCTGCGTCACCACATGCAGCAGCACCGGACCGGGCTGACCGCTATCGCGGATATTCTTCAGCACCGGCACCAGATGATCCAGATTGTGGCCATCCACCGGGCCGATGTAATAGAAGCCCAGTTCCTCGAACAGCGTGCCGCCGCCGGTCACCATGCCACGGGCATATTCCTCGGCCTTCTCGGCTGCGGCGGCCAGGCCCTTGGGCAGCATCTTGCGGCCAAGCTGCTTGGCCAACTGGCGCAGCGAAAGATACGGCCGCGAAGAAAGCAGCCGCGAGAGATAAGCGCTCATCGCACCAACGGGCGGCGCAATCGACATGTCATTGTCGTTCAGGATCACCAGCAAGCGGCTATCCATCGAGCCGGCGTTGTTCATGGCTTCATAGGCCATGCCCGCCGACATCGCGCCATCGCCGATCACGCAGATCACCTGATTGTCGTCGCCCTTGCGGTCGCGCGCCACCGCCATGCCCAGGCCGGCGGAAATCGAGGTGGAGGAATGCGCGGCGCCGAACGGATCGTATTCGCTCTCGCTGCGGCGGGTGAAGCCCGACAGGCCGCCGCCCTGGCGAAGGGTGCGGATACGGTCGCGCCGACCGGTGAGAATCTTGTGCGGATAGGCCTGATGGCCCACATCCCAGATCAGCTTGTCGCGCGGCGTGTTGAACACATGATGGATGGCAACGGTGAGTTCCACCACGCCCAGGCCGGCACCCAGATGGCCACCCGTCACCGATACCGCGTCGATGGTTTCGCGGCGCAGTTCGTCGGCAAGCTGCCGAAGCTGCTCGAGATCGAAGCCACGGATATCGGCGGGCAGGCGCACGGTATCCAGCAGAGGGGTGCGGTTACTGATCATGGGGCCATTCTGTCACGAGCGGCGGGTTATAACAAACTCCGCCAGGGCATGCAAAACACCCGTATCGCCAGAAATCGGCGATAAACGGCTCTGAGCCGAGGCACAAAGCGCCTGCGCGCGCGCCTTGGCGCCATCCAGGCCCAGCAAACCCACGAAAGTGGCCTTGCCGGCGGCGGCATCCTTGCCCAATCGTTTGCCCACCAGGGCGGCATCGCCTTCATGGTCCAGGATGTCGTCGGCGATCTGGAAAGCCAGGCCCAGATCGGCGGCATAGCTGCGCAAAGCCGTCCGCGCGGTTTCCGGAGCGCCGCCAAGAATGGCGCCGGCCTCGGCGGAAAAGCCGATCAGCGCACCGGTTTTCAAGGCCTGCAATTGCGCGATTTCGGCCATGTCCATGCGTTTGCCGGCTTCCGCCAGACGCTCCGCTTCCAGGTCGATGGCCTGGCCGCCCACCATGCCGCGCGGCCCAGCCGCCTGTGCCAGCGCGGCAATCAGTTCCACGCGGATGGCGGCATCGGAATGGGTGGCCGGATCGGCCAGGATGGCAAAGGCCTGCGCCTGCAAGCCATCGCCGGCCAGCACGGCCGTGGCTTCATCGAACGCCTTGTGCAGAGTGGGCCGGCCGCGCCGCAGATCGTCGTTGTCCATGCAGGGCAGATCGTCATGGGCCAGCGAATAGCAATGCAGCATCTCGATGGCCGCCGCCGCCCGCAGGCTTTGCGCGCGCGGCACGCCGAACAGGTCCGCGCCGGCCAGCACCAGCAGCGGCCGCAGCCTTTTGCCACCGCCCAGGCAGGCATAGAGCAAGGCATCGTCCAGCCGTGCGGTATGGCCGGCCGGATGCGGAAGCAGATCCCGCAAAGCGGCCTCAACGCTTTCCGCCGCCTCGGCCATGGCTGCCGCCAGACGTTGGCTCATGGCAAGGCTTACTCGCTCTGGAAGGGCTGGGTGGCGGGCTGGCCGTCGGCGCCCACTACGATCTTTTCGATCTTTTCCTCTGCGGCGCGCAGCTTGGCTTCGCAATGCCGGCGCAGCAGGGCGCCGCGGGCATAGAGCGCAATGGACTCTTCCAGCTCCACCCGGCCGCTTTCCAACCGGGCAACGATTTCATCCAGCGCCTTCAGGGCTGCCTCAAAGCTCAGCGCCTGGATATCGGCTGGAATTTCGGACTGATTTTCCGCCGTTTCCTTGCCTGACACTGCCATGATATTGCCCTTTCCCGCGCCGAATTCGGCCACACTGTAAGCCTTAGCTGATACCCGGACAACCCGGCGGGGTTACCCCATAATTGGTGTAGAGCCTCGCCGGCGCCCTCCATATCTTGTATATTTCTAGAGACCAAACATTGAAAGGCCAAGCCATGCGCAATACCGCCTCGATGCCCAGCATTCATCGGCCCAGGATCAACCGTCGCAGCCTGTTGCAGGCCGCGCTCGCCGCCCCTGCCCTGGCTGCTTCCGCTACGCTGCTGCCGCGCGCCGCCCTGGCCAATACCGACCAGGGCCTGATCGATCAGGCCCGCATCACCGTGGAAGGTTTTGCCGGCGACAGCAATTTCGGCGACCTGCGCCGCCGTCTGCCCAATGCGCGCGGCGTGATGATCTTCCCGCAATTGATCAAGGGCAGCTTCATCATCGGCGGCGAAGGCGGCAGCGGCCTGCTTCTGGCCCGCAACAACGGCGTATGGAGCCAGCCGGCGATCTACACCCTGGCCGCCGGCTCGATCGGTTTCCAGATCGGCGGCGAGGTTTCGGAAGTGATTTTCATGCTGAACACCGAAAAGGCGGTGGACGCCATCCTGCGCAACGAATTCAAGCTGGGCGCCGATGCCTCTGTGGCCGCCGGCCCGGTGGGCGCGGGCATCGAGGCGTCCACCACCAGCAATCTGGGCACCGACATCCTGTCCTATGCCCGCAGCAAGGGCCTGGCCGCCGGCATATCGCTGGAAGGCGCGGTGATCACCGCGCGCCATAGCCGCAACGAGGCCTATTACGGCCGCTCGGCGCATCCGCGCGATATCCTCTACAACAACGCGGTCAACAATCCCGGCAGCCAGGGCCTGATCAGCGCATTGCAGGCCGCCGAACAGCGCGCATGATCAGTCGCCGGTTGCTGCGTGCCTATGCGGCAACCGACTACCTGATTCCCTCGGCTGATCTCAGCCTAATGCCCTACCGCCGCAATCCGGCCTTGGTCGCCTGGTTGCGGCGCCAGGGGGCTCAGCGGGTTGCCATCCTCACCGCCTGCAATCCGCGTAGCCATCCATTGAGCAAGCACGAGAATGCCAAACGCAATATAGCCCTGGCGGCTGAATTGCAGGCCGCAAGCCTGCGCCATTTCGATGCCAGCGGTACCGCGCAACGCGGCAACTGGCCGGCTGAATCCAGCTTCGCCATCCTCGATATCAGCCTGGCCCGGCTCGACGCACTCGGCCGCCGCTGGGGCCAGAATGCCGCCCTGGTCGCCGGCCGCGATGGCCGCCCACGTCTGCGCTGCTTCACCGCTGGGATCGGTTCACTGGGATGATCGATTCACTGAGATGATCGATTCACCGGGATGATCGATTCACTGGGATGATCGGCTGAAGCCGTATCTTTCTCCCTCTCGGCGGGATGATTAAGGAACAAAATAGCATTATATAGGAATATTATTGTTGACATTTTGTTCCTATATGCTCTCATAGGGGGAATTATAGCACAAGGATATATGAAATGTCTCCCTACGCTTCCCTGTTTGGCCCTCGCCGCATGAAAGCCAATCCGTCTGAATCCGAAGCCATCCGCGATCCTCTGGGCCGGGACCGGCATCTCTGGGACCAGGAGGAGGACGAACCCGACCTCAATGGCCAGCTTGAAGCCGCCCGCGCCGATTAGCGCGGTGATGCTTCGCTGCATTCGCTCTTCGGCCCCGGTGGCGCTTTCACGCTGGAGGATACCGTGGGCAAGAACGGTAAGAACCGTCCCGGCGACGTATTCAAGGTGCAAAGCCTGCTGCACCGCGAAGGCCTGCTGGACGCCGACAAGACCGATGGCCCCACCGGCTTCCTTGGCATCTACGACCATGAAGCCATCGAGAAATTCCAGAAGGAAAACGGCCTCAAGCAAGATGGCCGGCTCGGCCCCAAGGGTGAGACCATCAAGGCTTTCGAGACAATCTATCAGCCGGCCGGCATCCGCCCGCAGCCGCAACCACAGCAGAAGCCACAGCTTGGCTGGAAGGGTTACAGCCTCAACCTCATCGACCCGAAAACCTGGACCATATGGGACAGGATGGATGAACGCGAACGCAATTTCTACGAACAGCAGGCCGCACGGCAAGGGCAGCCCCATACGGAAACGCTTTCCGGCGGCGCTGGCGAAGACGACGCCACGCCTGTGCAATTGGCTCAGCAGGATAGCCCCGCTCCAAATACAAAAAGCGCTCCCCAACCCGTTTCTTCAAAGCCCTTGCCAGACTTCGATTGGAGCCGCTATCCGGGGGGCAGAATCAGTGGCCGCTTCTTGCTGCGTACCGAAGAAAACATGCCCGCTGAAAAGCAGGCAGAATTCAGCGACCGCATACCGGAATGGAATGCTTATGAAGAAGCTGTCGAAGGATCGATCATTCGATCGAGAGACCCGAAGGTTCCAGACCGGAAAGCCACCGCGAATGAAGCATTCGCCATCATGCAGACGCATGCCTACGAGGGTGGCCTGAAGAAAGATCCCAGCTCGTCGGCTTATGGCGGCATTCTGCAAGGCATATTGGACGAAGCGAAGGCTTCCGGCACCATCGATGGCCTGGACAATGTGAAAACCCCATCCGATCTGACGCCCACGCAGCATGCCGCCGTGACGCATTATTATCTGAATGAGGCATTCGGCCGGGTGGAAGGTGGCAAGGTCTTGCAGGACCTGCCCAACAAGCATGTGGCGGCCGCGCTTGCCGACACCGTGGTGCGTTTCGGCAAGAATGGAGGCGCGGATATAATCCGCGATGCGATCAAGAATCGGATGATAGAAAAAGAACTGAGCATTCCTGATTATTATAAAGACGCTTATGGCCGGCTGGGGCCGGCAGCTTTGAAGGATTTGAGAAACTTGTTGAAAGATGACGCCGAAATCGGACGCTTTTTGGAAAAACTACAAGCCCAGAGAAATAAAAAGGTTGAAGGTACGAAACATGAAGCCGGCGAAAATAACCGCAATCTCCATTTTCGATACGAGGAGCTCTACCCATAACGCGTTGCCGCATCACATCCTGGAATTCGGCAGCATCAAAGCCTCACGCAATGCCGGTATACCGGGAACAACATCCCGGCCACGCACCCGCCACACCCCTCCGGCTTTATAGAGGGCATAGATGGTATATCCCTTCACGCGCAGCTTGCATGCATTCTCGGCTGGTACGACACACATGCCATGCTGCACAAGAACGATGCCATCGCCCGGCAATATCCAGGGTGGAGTAGGCCTGTGCGAGAATCTGTGCTGTATCTCCTTCACCATCGCGGGCGATGGCCATAGAGAGGCATGCACCCGATAATAGATCGCTATGCGATAAATCGTTGGATCCACGGGCCGGGAATCCAAGTATTCCCTGATCTCACCGGTGGGCGGAGGCGGCAGCTGGTAGCCGACCTGGCCGCAGATGGGATTGCGGCGCATATCGGGTATTTCTTTGCAGGCGATAAAGGTTTCCAAAGCGCAAAGCGGGGTGGATAAATCGCCGAGGCAGCGCGCCGTATTCGGGATATCCGCCTCCAGCGTGATGGTGTAGATCGCATCCGCCGGATCGGGCGGCGGCAGATCAGCATCGGCTGCTTTGGCCGGACCAGCGAGCAAAGCCAGCGCTAAAACGCATACCCCGATATGCCGCAGCACGTGATCTCCCCGCTCAATCAACCGATCTTTCCATATCGCCAGAGTGCGGCGCTTTCATGTCGCCTGCAAGCGCAGAGGTGTTTCACGTGAAACACGCAAGCCCGCAAATGCCCCCTATTCATCGAACTCCGCGCGTTCCGGGATGCGGTTGAAAGCGATTTTCGCACCCATGAATTTCGCCGCTTCCTTCGCCTCATCGCCCTGACCCTGGCCGGGTGCGGGGCCGATATGCACGGTGTCGCGGCCATAGCGCTTGTTCAACTCATCCAGCGCCTTGGCAAGATCCACGCGGGCGGCGGCGCGGGCCGGTTCCGGCTCGAAACCCGATCCGCCGCCGAACAGATCGGCTGTCGTGGCCTGTTCGGGCACAAGGTCGCCCAGCACCACCCCCACCTTGCGCAAGCGCCGCCGCAGCGGCCCCACCGCCTCCTTGCGCATGCGGGCCCACAGCGTTTGCACGGCTTGCAGCACAACGAAACTGTCCTGCGTTTCGGTGAGGCGGAAATCGCCGGTCCATTTCTCGCGCCCACCATCATCGAAACGCACGCTGAGATGCAGTTGTCGCGCCTTGTGGCCAATGCGGCGCACACGCGCCACGGTTTTGGCCGCCAGACGCCGCGCCACCGCTTCGGCGGCATCGACCGGGCGCAATTCCGGCGGCAGCACATGGCTGTGGCTGATGGTATGGCGGCCATGTTCGGCGCGCTGCACCTGCTCGCCGCGCAATTCGCGCCAGAACTGTTCGCCGCCGATGCCGCCCCAGATGGTGCGGGCCTCCCGCGCGCCCAGATTCCACAGGCCCGGCATGTCGGTCACGCCGGCATCGTTCAGGCGCTTTTCCATATTGGCGCCGATGCCGGGCAGATCGCGCAGCTTGAGGCTCAGCAACGGCCCCGGCAGATCGGCCAGATGCAGCACGGTAAGACCATCGGGCTTTTTCAGATCGCTGGCCACCTTGGCGAGAAACGCATTCGGCGCGATGCCGATGGAGCAAAGGATGCATTCCCCCACATTGCGCTTCAGGCCGGCCTTCAGCCGCTTGGCAATCGCAATGGCATTCTGCGGCAGGCGCTCGTCGCCCATCAATTCGCACGCCATCTCGTCGATCGAACCGATCTTGCTCACCGGGATGTATTTGTCGATCTCATCCAGGATGCGGTGATGATAATCGACATAGAGATCATGCCGGGCCGGCACTAGTGCGATATCCGGGCAAAGCCGCTTGGCCTCCCAGATCGGCGTACCGGTCTTGATGCCGAAAGCCTTGGCCTCATAGCTGGCGGCAATCGCCGAGGTGGCGTCGGTCATCACCGGCACCACGGCCATCGGCCGCCCGCGCAGGCGCGGCCGCACTTGCTGCTCCACGCTGGCGAAATAGCTGTTGAGATCGAGATAGAGCCAGCGCAGCGAGGATGATTCCCAGGCTTGCGTCATGCCGGCCAGTCTAAACCGGCGGATCAGCGAGTCAACATTTTAAGAACATAGTTGGATCAAAGAGCTAGATCGAACACCGTTTCCAAGGCCCGATATCCACATGCAGATGTTTGGCATGGGCAGCATCGGAATTCGGCGTCAGCACCACCTGGAAATAATCGCAGGCCTTGCGCGCCACCTGGCGCAGATAAGCGCCCAGCGGGCCGCGATCGCGCCAATGCTGATCCACACTCACCCGGGTTTCGTCCATCAGCGCGAAACCCCAGATATCGATGGCACGGCCATGGCCATGTTCGGAGACCCTCGCGCCATTGCCGGTCATGCGCTTGCACACGAAACCGCCGGCATGGTTGATGCGGCGCAGCTCCTTGCCGAACATCTGCAAGGCATCGGGCCGCAACACATCGCGCTCGAATTCCATCAGGCGCAGCGCCAGCGGGCAGGTGATTTCCACCGGCCGCGACAATTCCGCTTTCATGCGCAGCAGCCGCACGCCGTTTTCCAGCGTGCAGCCGCCGCGCCCCGGCTCGGCCTGACCAATCAATTCAAATTGCGCCCCCATGGCTTCCAGGTCGTTCAGGCAGGCGGATTGAATGGCATCGCGGTTGGGCCAGTATTTCAGCGTGGGGCTGGGCACGGGGGCTGCAACCGGCGGCGCGGCGGCCGGCGGTGCACTGGGGCGCGGCGGGGCGCTGGCGCAAGCAGCCAGCAGCATGAGCAGCAGCAGGGCGGCTATTCTGTGCGCTCCTCCTATTCCCCACACCCTTCCTACTCCGCACACGCTTCCTACTCCGCAACGGGCAACCATAATACCTCCTCGATCCGCGCGGCATCGCAGAACAGCATGACCAGCCGATCCACCCCCAGGGCAATGCCGGCGCAATCCGGCAGGCCGTGGCGCAAAGCGGCGATGAAATCCATGTCGATGGGATAATCCTGGCCGTAGAGCCGCTTTTTCAGCGCCATATCGGCCTGAAAGCGACGCAACTGCTCGTCGGCATCGGTGAGCTCGGAAAACGCGTTGGCCAGTTCCATGCCGCAGGCATAAAGCTCGAAACGCTCGGCCAGACGCGGATTGCCCGGCTTGGGCCGGCTCAGCGCAGCCATGTGGATCGGATAATCATACAGAATGGTCGGGGCACCCTCGCCCAGATGCGGCTCGATCCGCTCCAGGGCCAAGCGGAAATACAGATCATCCCAGCTATCGCCGGCATCCACGCGTAAACCGATGGCCGCGCAAGCCGCCTGCATGCGCGCAAGATCGGGCCGCAACGGATCGGCGCCGATACACTCATCCAGATCCAGGCCGGCATAACGCAGGCATGCCTGCTGCACGCTGATGCGCTGCCAGGGTGCGGCGATATCGCAAACCCGGCCCTGGTGGCGCAGCCGGCTTTCGCCCAAGGCCGTGGCCAGCGCGCGCAGCAGCGCCTCGGTATCATCCATGATCGCCAGGTAATCGGCCTGCGCGCGATACCATTCCAGCATCAGGAAAGCCGGATGATGGCTGGCTGCGCGCTCGCCATTACGAAACACCTGGGCCAGCTGGAACAGCCGTGGTTCGCCCGCCACCAACAGCTTCTTCATGGCGAATTCCGGCGAGGTATGCAGGTAAAGCGCCCGCCGCCCGCCATCGGGGCGCTCAAGTTCGGTGGCAAAAGCCTTCAGATGCGGCTCAAGCCCCGGCGACACCTGCAAGGCCGGGGTTTCCGCTTCCACGAAGTCCCGGCTACTGAAAAACCCCCGCAAAGCCGCCAGCAACGCCGCGCGGCGCAGCAGGTTGGGCCGGCGCCGGGCATACAGGCCTGGGCGCCACCATTCGGTCGATTGGGGAGTATCCACCATGATTTCGGCCCGAATCGGGTTGTTTACCTACCCCTGACCTGATAGTTTCCCGCCGGTTTTTTAGCAAGCGGGCCGGATTCTGCGGCCCGCTTTTCGGTTCCGAGGGATAGGCATGAAGGTCAATGCAAACCAGTTGCGCAAAGGCAACGTGGTCGAGATCAATAACAAACTCTATGCCGTGATCACGGCACAGAACATCCAGCCCGGCAAGGGCACGCCGGTCACGCAGCTCGACCTGCGCGATCTGGCTACCGGCCTGAAGATCAGCGAGCGCTATCGCACCACGGAATCGGTTGAGCGCGTGTTCATCGACACCCGCGAATTCAGCTTCCTCTACGCCGAAGGCGACATACTCACCTTCATGGATACCGAAAACTACGAACAGCTGGGTGTGCCCACCGACGTGGTGGGCGATTCCGCCGTGTATCTGCAGGACGGCATGAAGGTTGAAATCAGCCTTTATGACGGCAAGCCGGTCAGCGTGGAAATGCCGCAGACCGTGGTTCTGGAAGTGAGCGAGACCGAGCCGGCCGTGAAGGGCCAGACCGCAGCCTCCTCCTACAAGCCGGCCATCCTGTCCAACGGCGTGCGCATCATGGTGCCGCCGTTCATTGCCACCGGCACCCGCATCGTGGTGAATGTGGGCGAGAATGCCTATATGGAACGCGCCAAGGATTGAAGCTGCGCTGCCCATTATGAAAAAGCCCGCTGTTTCAGCGGGCTTTTTTTTATTGCCGGCGGCATAATACCCGGCGATTCAAACCGTCTCGCTGATGCGGCGGGCAAAGGCTTGCCGAGCGGCTTCTACATGGTCGCCGTGTTCGGCCGCCCATTGCCAAAGGCCGCAGATCGCACCACCCAAACTGCTTCCCAGCGGGGTGAGACTGTATTCCACATGCGGCGGCACCACGGGATGCACATGCCGCACAACCAGCCCATCGCGCTCCAATTGCCGCAAGGTCTGGGTCAGCATCTTCTGGCTGACGCCTTCCAGCTTCTCGCGCAATCGTGAAAAGCGCATCGGCCCGGCTCCGAGATGTTCGATCGCCAGCAAGGTCCAACGATCGGCCAGACGCGTGAGCAATTCCCGCATCATCGCCTCTGTACGCGGATCATCCACATCGGCACATGAAATCTGCATTTCTTCAGTGGTGTTTGCATAATCAGAAAGCATGGCACTCTCCTGTGGCTGGGGCTGCCCGGAATGCGGCACCGAAGCAGCACGAATACAGGAAAAGCCCGTCAATCCGGCCATTCGCCGATCCAACGGTCTCCCACAAGTGCCTATGGAACTTTCGAGTGCCTTCTTGATGATACTAGCACGCTGGCATATCTCCTCCCAAGCGCCGCTTCACGGCCTGCCCGCCATTCTGCCCCAATGCGGAGAGATTATGATGCCCATCACATTCACCTTGAATGGAAAACCAGTCAGCTTGGATATAGACCCGGATATGCCCCTGCTTTGGGCCATACGCGACGAAGTAGGATTGACCGGCAGCAAATTCGGCTGCGGCATGGCGCAATGCGGCGCCTGCACGATGCATGTTGACGGCGAACCGGTGCGTGCCTGTTCGATGCCGGTCGGCAGCATCGAGGGCCAGCGCGTTACCACCATCGAGGGTTTGCAGGGCAAGGTTGCACAGGCTGTGCAGGCTGCCTGGGTGAAACATGAAGTGGCACAATGCGGTTATTGCCAGTCCGGCCAGGTGATGTCGGCGGTCGCATTGCTCAGCGGCAATCGAAAGCCGACCGATGCCGATATCGACCAAGCCATGAACGGCAACCTCTGTAGATGCGCCACCTATGTGCGCATCCGCGCAGCCATCCATGATGCCGCCAAGACCATGAGGGCTTAAGCATGACCGCGCAGCAACCTATCCAGACTTCCCGCCGCCGTTTCCTGCAAGGTGCTTCGGCCGCCGCCGGCCTGCTGGTTGGTTTTCATATCGTCCCGGGCGGCAAGGCCCTTGCCGCCACCGCCAAGGCGCCGGTTGCCCTGAATGCCTTCCTGCGCATCGCGCCGGATGGCATCGTCACCATCTACTCCAAGCATGTGGAAATGGGCCAGGGCAGCTATACCGGCCTGGCCACCATCCTGGCCGAAGAACTGGATGCCGATTGGAGCAAGGTGCGTGCTACCGGCGCACCGGCCGATGCCAAGCTGTATGCCAATCTGGCTTTCGGCATGCAGGGCACCGGTGGGTCCACCGCCATTGCCAATTCCTACGATCAATTGCGCCAGGCGGGGGCCACTGCCCGGGCCATGCTGGTACAGGCGGCCGCCGAAATCTGGAAAGTGCCGGCAGCCGAAATCAGCGTGGCCAAGGGCGTGGTTACTCATGGGCCATCGGGCCGCAAGGCCGGGTTCGGCGAATTGGCCGAACGCGCAGCGCAGCAAACCCCGCCGGCCAACGTGCAATTGAAGGATCCCACCCGTTTCAGCCTGATCGGAAAGCAGGTCCAGCGCCTGGATGCCCGCGCCAAGGCCAATGGTACGGCGGAGTTCACCATCGATGTGAAACTGCCGGGCATGCTCACCGCCCTGCTGGCGCGGCCGCCGCGTTTCGGCGGCAAGGTGAAAAGCCTGGATGCCACGGCCGCCAAAGCCGTGCCCGGGGTGATGGGCGTGGTGCAGGTGCCGGGCGGCGTGGCCGTGATCGCCAAGGGCTTCTGGGCCGCCAACAAGGGCCGCGAGGCCCTGCAGGTGGAATGGGATTTCAGCAATGCCGAAAATCGCGGCTCGGAGGAAATCCTGACCGCCTATCGCGCCCTGGCGCAACAGCCGGGCCGTCCGGCGAGACGCGACGGCGATGCCGATACCGCCCTTGCCAAGGCGGCCAAACGGATCGAGGCGAGCTACGATTTCCCCTATCTGGCCCATGCGCCGATGGAGCCGCTGGATTGCGTGGTGCAGCTTTCGCCCGCAGGCTGCGAAATCTGGGCCGGCGATCAATTCCAGACTGTCGATCAAGCCAATACCGCGCATGTGCTGGGCATCAAGCCCGAGCAGGTGAAGATCAACACGCTGTTCGCCGGCGGCAGTTTCGGCCGCCGCGCCAACATGCAATCCGACTTCGTGGTTGAGGCCGTGCAGATCGCCAAGGCGTTTGGCGGCAATGCCCCGATCAGGCTGCTCTGGACCCGCGAGGATGATATCCGCGGCGGCTATTACCGCCCGCTCTATCATCACCGGCTGGCCGCCGCCCTGGACGACAAGGGCGAATTGGTGGGCTGGCAGCACCGCATCGTCGGCCAGTCGATCATGGGCGGCACGGCGATGGAAGCAGTGATGGTGAAGGATGGCATCGATGCCACTTCGGTGGAAGGCGCCTCCAACCTGCCCTATGCCATTCCCAATCTGGCCGTGGAACTGCATACCACCAAGGCCGGCATTCCGGTGTTGTGGTGGCGCTCCGTGGGTTCCACCCACACCGCCTTCGCCACCGAATTATTCCTCGACGAAGTGGCGGCGACAACGAAGCAGGATCCTCTTACCCTGCGGCGCAAGCTGCTAGCCAAGCACCCGCGCCATCTCGGTGTGCTCAACCTGGCGGCTGAAAAAGCCGGCTGGGGCAAGCCGCTGCCGAAGGGCTGGGGGCGCGGCATCGCCGTGCATGAAAGCTTCAACAGCTTCGTGGCGGAAGTGGCCGAGATATCGGTGCAGCCCGATGGCAGCTGGCGGGTGGAGCGCGTGGTGGCGGCGGTGGATTGCGGCCGGGCGATCAATCCCGGCATCATCCGCGCCCAGGTGGAAGGCGCCATCGGCTATGGCCTTTCGGCGGCGCTTTACGGCGCCATCACCTTGGAAAACGGCGAAGTGCAGCAATCGAATTTCCACGATTACGAATCGCTGCGCATCGACCGCATGCCGAAGGTGGAAGTGCATATCGTGCCCTCCACCGAAAAGCCCACCGGCATCGGCGAACCGGGCCTGCCGCCCATCGCACCGGCCGTGGCCAGTGCATTGATGGCGGTTACTGGCCAGCGTTTCCGCTCCCTGCCGCTGCCCGACAAGGTGAAGCAGGCCTAAGCCTCTTCGCGGGCGAAATGAATCGCGTGGCGTTGGCGCCAGAGCAACCAGGCACCAACGCCACCGATCAACATCAGCGGCAACATCGCCGGGTAGATCCAGCCTGGGCCAAGACCGGGTAGATTGGCAGCATAAAGCGGCCCCATCAGCAAAGTGGCCAGAGCCAGCACGGCGCCATTGCCGGCACCATATAACGTCTGTGCCGTAGCCGAAACCGAAGGCTCGCACCCTTCCGCCAACAGCCGCATTGCGCCCAGATGCGCGGCGGCAAAGCTTGCTGCATGCAGCAATTGCAGCAGTGCCAGGGCCGTGGGATCGGTCAACAGACCATGCAGCGACCAGCGCAATACACCTCCGCCCACCGCAACCCACATCAGACCCACGCCGCCCAGCACTTGCACCACCCGCTGTCCCGCCGCAAACAGCAGCACCTCCGCCAACACACCAATTGCCCATAGAAAGCCGATCTGCGCATCGCTGAGGCCGATACTGCGCCAATGCAGCGTGCCGAAAGTGTAGAAAGCGGCATGGCTGGCCTGCAAGCCGGCATTGGCGGTCAGGAAGGCGCGGAAATTGCCATCGCGCAACAACCGCAACAGCGGTGCGCTGGCACGTGGGCGATCCAGCGGCAGGCGCAGATCCGGCAACAGATGGCCGGCCAGCGCAGTGGAAATCAAACAGCCCAGAATCAGCCAGAAAATCCAATCGTCGCTGCGGCCCTTCAGAAACAGACCGGCCAGATAAGCCGCTGCCAGAAACGACATGCTGCCCCAGAGCCGCATGCGGCCGTATTGCACGCCATGGCGGTTGGCCACCAGCATCGACAGGTTCTCGGTCAAGGGCGGCATCGGCGCCCAGGCCATGGCGAACAGCGCACCGACAAACATCAGCGCCATAAAACCATCGGCAATCTGGAAGGCGGCAAAGCAGATCAGGCTGGCCCAGCCCAGCAGGATCAGCGCACGCCGCCGCTCGCCTGATTTGTCCACCAGATGCGCCGCCAACGGCCCGGCCAGCAGGCGCAGCCAGATCGCGGTGGAGAGCATGATGGATATCTGCCAGGGGCTGAGGCCGCGCGATTCCAGCCACACCGCCCAGAACGGCAGATGCACGCCCGACACCGAGAAGATGGCGGCGAAATACAGGCTGACCCGCAGGCCGGGATTCATGGTGAAAGCCAGAAGGGGAAAAACCGCAGGGACGGAAACATGGGGGCGACTCGAAAGCTGGGGCAGCAGCATAGGGCAACCGCCTTCACTCGTCATGCACATATACCGGCAGATGTGCAGGCCGATAGCTTGCACCATCCGTCTGGTTGCGCATACTGGTGCCGGAGCATGCCATGAGTGGACCCGAAACCGTTACATTTCAGAAAGGCGAGTTCATTCTGGAGCAGGGCCAGAATGGCGATGATGCCTTTCTGGTACAGGCCGGCCAAGTCGCGATCTTCCTGCGCGAAACCAACGGACCGAAGCTGCTGGGCACCATAAAACCCGGCGGGGTATTCGGCGAAATGGCGCTGATCGACCCCGCCCCGCGCTCAGCCAATGCCCGCGCGTTGGAAACCACGATCTGCTTCCGTATCACCCGCGAGGCGCTGACCCGCGCGCTGAACCAGGCCCCGCCCCTGGTGCGCTACCTGCTGCGCAGTTTCGTGCGCAACATCCGTGCCGCCAATGGCAAACAACTGGACCTGCCAGCCGATACCAGCACCGATACGAGCCCCGATACGAGCGAAGGCATCCATATGTCTGAACGCGACCCTTCGCGCCGCATCCTGGAACGCCGCTCCTTCGCCGATGGCAGTTTCATCTTTCGCCAGGATTCCCATGGCAAAACAGCCTTCCTGCTGCAAAGCGGCATGATAGACCTGCTGCGCCAGGAAGCCGGCGAACCGGAGGCAAGATTGCTCCGCCGCCTGGCGCCCGGAGAGGTTTTCGGAGAATTGGCCCTGCTGCGGGATACCCCGCGCTATGCCTCCGCCCAGGCTGTGGGCGGGGTGATGGTGGAATTGATCCGCCATGACCAATTCGACGATATCCTGGCCAAGGCCCCGGCTTTCCTGCAAGCGCTGATACGCATCTATGTGGAAATGATCGGGAGCGGCGAGAAGCGCTGAATTCTTTTTGTCCGGCGAATTCTGGGCGTTGCCCGCAGGCGTCCGCTTACGCATACTACCTTACATGAGTGGACCGGAAACCATCACGTTCCAAAAAGGCGAGGTCATCCTGAAACAGGGCGATCCTGGCGACAGCGCCTTTTTGATCCAGATGGGCAAGGTGGAAGTGTTCCGCAGCGAGGGCGAACAGCACAAACCGCTGGGCGTACTGCAAGCCGGCGGCATCTTCGGCGAAATGGCTCTGATCGATCCGGCTCCACGCAGCGCCACGGCACGGGCGCTGGAACGCACCATCTGCACCCGCATCACCCGCGAAACCCTGGACCGCGCGCTCAAGCAGGCGCCGCCAATGGTGCGCTATCTGCTGCGCAGCTTCATCCGCAATATCCGCGCCGCCAATGGCCAGGCGCAGGATGAGACACAAGATCGCGCCGATGCGGTTTACATGTCGGAAGCCGATTCCAAGCAGCGCATCCTGGAACGTCGCGCCTATGCCGATGGCGACCTGATCTTCCGCCAGGGCAGCGACGGCAGCACTGCCTATCTGCTGCAATCCGGCCGGGTGGATCTGATCCGCGATACCGAAGATGGCCAGCATCTGATGCTGCGCCAATTGCGCCCGGGCGATGTGTTCGGCGAAATGGCGTTGCTGCGCGCCGCGCCGCGCTTTGCCACGGCGCTTGTGGTGGGCAGCGCCAATGTTGAGGTTTTGCGCGCCGACAAGTTCAACGACATGCTGGTCAAGGGTCCGCCTTTCCTGCGTGCCCTGGTGCGCATCTACGTGGAAATGGTCGGCAGCGCCAAAAAAGCCTAAAGGCCTACCGTGGCGATCTCTGCCGAATCTTCCAGCGCATCCCGCACTGGCAACCGCGCCAGACCGGCTTCGCGCCGGCGCAGGATATCGGCCGCAGCGGCAATGGCGATTTCGCCCGGCTGTTTGCCGGAAATTCCTTCGATGCCGATCGGGCAAGCCAGCGCCTTGATGCGCGCCTCGGGGATATCCAACTCGCGCAGCCGCTTCTCGAACCGCGCCCGTTTGGTATCCGACCCGATCAGGCCAACATAACTGAAGCGATCCTTGCGCAAGGCCCGCGCCGTGAGGCTGAGATCCAGTTGATGGCTATGGGTCATGATCAGCAGCCAGGCGCCATCGGGCAATGCATCCACCTCGCGCTCGGGCGTGGCCGTCACCTCCACGCTGGCATTGGGCGGCACGATATCGGGAAACGCATCGGGGCGCGGATCGAACCAGCGCAACTGGCAATTCAAAGTACCGAATACCGTAGCCACCGCACGGCCCACATGGCCGGCACCGAACAACGCCACCGTGAAATGCTCCGGCCGGCGCGGCTCGAATAGCAGCGTCACGCTGCCGCCGCAGCATTGCCCCAGGCTGGGCCCAAGCGGAAAGCGCCGCAGACTGGGCCCGCCGCGTCCGCCCAGCAGCCGCCGCGCGATGGCGATGGCCTGGAATTCCAGCTCGCCGCCACCGATGGTGTGCAGCGTTGCATCGCCGGTCACGATCATCTTGGCCCCGGCCTCGCGCGGAGCCGAACCATCCACGGATGCCACGGTGACCAGCACAGCGGGCACCCCGCGCGCATCCAGATCCAGCAAGGCATTCAACCAATCGGCCATGGCGGTTACTTGGCGGCCAAAGCCGTGCTGGCGGCCATACGGCGCTTCACATCCTCCACCGCCATCAGCACACGCTCGGGCGTAGCCGGCGCATCCAGCCGCACCGGCATCTCGTGCGCGCCCACGGCAGCCACCGCATCCTTCAGCGCCAGCCAGGCCGAAATCCCCAGCATGAACGGCGGTTCGCCCACCGCTTTGGAGCGGAAGATGGTGGCCGCCGGATTGGGCCGGCCATGCACCAAAGCCACGCGGAAATCCGGCGGCATATCGCGCGCGGTGGGTATTTTGTAGGTGCTGGGGGCATGGGTGCGCAGGCGGCCCTTCGCATCCCACCATAATTCTTCCATGGTGAGCCAACCCAGCCCCTGGATATAGGCGCCTTCCACCTGGCCGCGATCAATCGCCGGATTCAGGGATGTGCCGCAATCATGCAGCAGATCGGCGCGGGTGAAACGGTATTCGCCGGTGAAGGTGTCGATCAGCGCTTCGGTTACCGCCGCGCCATAGGCAAAATAATAGAACGGCTTGCCGCTGGCGGTCTTGCGATCATAGTGAATGCCCGGCGTGGCATAGAAGCCGGTGGCTGAAAGCTGCACGCGCTGCAAATAGGCGTGATGCACAACATCCTTGAACGCCACGGATTTATCGCCGGCACTTACCTGGCCATTGGCGAATACCAGGCTTTCCACTGGCGCATGCAGCATATGCGCGGCCACGCCAGCCAGTCTGTCGCGCAATGTCAGCGCGGCATTCTCCGCCGCCTTGCCATTCAAGTCGGCGCCCGATGACGCGGCGGTGGCCGAAGTATTCGGCACCTTGTCGGTGCGCGTGGCCGTGATGCGAATATCCTCAGGCGCCAGGCCCAGCACTTCGGCCACCACCTGCGCCACCTTCATATAAAGCCCCTGCCCCATCTCGGTGCCGCCATGATTGAGCTGCACCGAACCATCCTCGTAGATCAGCACCAAAGCACCGGCCTGATTGAGAAAGGCCGTGGTGAAACTGATCCCGAATTTCACCGGCGTGAGCGCCAAGCCTTTTTTCAGATACGGGCTTTGCGCATTGAAGGCGTCGATCTCCTGGCGGCGGCTGCGGTATTCGCTGGTCTTTTCCAGATCGGCCAGCAATTCATGCAGGATGTTATCGTCCAGCACCTGGCCATAGGGCGTGATGTTGCGCTCGTCGATGCCATAGAGATTCGCCAGCCGCACATCCAGCGGATCGTGTTTGAGATAGCGGGCAATCTCGTCGATCACATATTCGGTGGGCGCCATGCCTTGCGGGCCGCCGAAGCCGCGAAATGCGGTATTCGACACCGTGTTGGTGCGGCAGCGCAGGCCGGTGATTTTCACATTGGGCAGATAATAGCTGCTATCGGCATGGAACATCGCACGATCCACCACCGCATTGGTGAGGTCGGCCGAACAGCCGCCGCGCCCAGCCAGCAGGATATCATAGCCCTGGATGCGGCCCTGCGCGTCGAACCCCACATCGTAGCGGATATAAAAATCATGCCGCTTGCCGGTGGCGATCATATCTTCGTCGCGGTCGAGCCGGAATTTCACCGGCTTGCCGGTGCGTAACGCGAAAATGGCGGCCAACGCAGCGAATTGCGCCGCCTGGGTTTCCTTGCCGCCGAACCCGCCGCCCATACGCCGGCATTCGACCGTTACCGCGTGGATCGGCCTGGCCAGCACACGCGCCACCAGCTTCTGCACCTCGGATGGATGCTGGGTGGAGCACCAGACGAACACATCGCCATCTTCCATCGGCTGGGCCATGCTGATCTGGCCCTCCAGATAGAAATGGTCCTGCCCGCCCAATTCGATCTCGCCCTGCAACCGATGCGGCGCCGCGGCGATGGCGCTGGCGGCATCGCCGTGTGTCATCACATGGGGATCGCCCACCCATTGCTCGCGTTCCATCGCCTCGCGGATATCCAGCAAGGGTGGCAATTCTTCATATTCCACCTTCACCAGCCGCGCTGCCGCCCGCGCGACGTGCAGATCGCGCGCCACGATGGCCGCAACCGGCTGGCCATGAAACTGCACAAGCCCATCGGCCAGCACCGGATCCCCAGGGAATACCGGAGCGATATCGGGATCGCCCGGCACATCGGCCACGGTGATGGCATCCACCACACCGGGCAGTGCCAGCGCGGCAGACAGATCGATGCTCTTGATGCGGCCATGGGCGATGGGCGCCATGGTAAGCCCGCCATGCAGGCAGCCTTCCGGCTCGGGCAGGTCGTCGATATATCGCGCGCTGCCGCAAACATGCTTGGGGGCGCTATCATGCTTCAGGGATTTGGCAACCACATGGGTGTTCATTCCGCCGCCTCCCCCGCGCCATCGAACAACCGGATCGGCTTGCCGGCCTTGGCCTCGGCGGCGAATTTGCGCAGCAGATTCTGCGCCGCCAGCAGGCGATAGGCGGCGGATGCGCGCATGTCGTCCAGCGGCGAAAAATCCTCCGCAAGGGCGGCCACGGCCGGCTCTACGCCATCCCAATCCTGCCCCACCAGCGCAGCTTCCGCCTTGGCCGCGCGTTGCGGAATGCCGGCCATGCCGCCAAAGGCAAGCCGCGCCTCAGCGACGCGGCCATCCTTCACCGAAACATTGAAGGCACCCAGCACCGCCGAGATATCCTGATCAAAGCGCTTGGAAAGCTTATACACGGCAAAACGGCTATTCGGTGCGGCAATGGGCACATCCACCCGCGCCACGATCTCGTCGGGTGCCAGTGCGGTCTTGCGATAGGCGATGAAAAAATCTTCCAGCGGCATGCTGCGTTCGCCGCGGGCCGAAAGCAGCGTCAGCGTGGCTCCCCAGGCAATCAACGCCGGCATGGAATCGCCGATCGGCGAGCCATTGGCGATATTGCCGCCCAGCGTGCCGGCATTGCGCACCTGGCGCGAACCCAGGCGCCGCAGCAACAAGCCGAGATCGGGATGCAAAGCCGCCAATGCCGGCAAAGCATCGGTGAAGCTGGTCATGGCGCCGATGCTGAGGCCATCGGCGGTGGAACGCACCCCATGCAGCGCCGTCAATTGGCCGAGATGAATGATGGCCGCCGGCTTGCGATGCTGCTTGGTGATCCACAGCCCCACATCGGTGCCGCCGGCAAGAAGCCAGCGATCGGCAGGATCGGTTTCAGCGAGGGCCGCCCAAAGCTCGGCATAATCGCGGGGAGCATAAAACGCACCGGCCGCATTGGCATGCTTCAACGGCGCCTTGCGATCCAGGCCTTTCAGCTTGACCAGCAGATCGGCCTCCCAATCGGCCACCGCGCCGGCATCCTCGCCCGATGCCAGCGCCTGCTGCCCGGCCTGCAAGATCGGACGATAGCCGGTGCAACGACAGAGATTGCCGGCCAAGCTATCGCATAGGGCATCGGTATCGGCCGGCTCGCCGTTGCGCTGATGGGCAAACAGGCTCATCACAAAACCCGGCGTGCAAAAGCCGCATTGCGAGCCATGGCAATCCACCATGGCCTGCTGCACCGGATGCAAAGCGGTTTCGCTGCCGATATCTTCAACGGTGATCAGCGCCTTGCCATCCATCTGGCCCACCAGCTGGATGCAGCCATTCACGGCGGAATATTGCACGCCGCCTTTGGCATCGGGCTGCGCCACCACCATGGTGCAGGCGCCGCAATCGCCCTCGGCACAGCCTTCCTTGCTGCCGGTGCGGCGCAACGTGACGCGCAGGTAATCCAGCAAGGTGGTGGTTGGCGCCACGGCGGCATCAACCTCCACAATCTCGCCGCGCGAGAGGAAGCGGATCGGTTCTGCGCGCATGTTTCCCATCACGCCTTGCCTCCCCCGGCCCGCAATCCCAGGCGCAATCAGGTCATCAGATCGCTGCCACGGAAGGCCCAGCCGGTCATGCGCCGCTCGAAGGCGGCCGCCACAGCATACATCAACACGCCCATGATACCCACCACAACCAGGCCAGAGAAGACCAGCGGCACGTTATAGCTGGATGAAGCCGACAGCATCAGATAGCCGATGCCCTCGTTGGAGGCGACGGTCTCGGCAATCACCGAGCCGACGAAAGCCAGCGTGATGGCGATCTTCAGCGATGCGAACAGATACGGCATGGCGCGCGGAATGCCGATCTTGAACAGGATTTCCGTGCGGGTGGCGCCCAGGCAGCGCAGCACATCGCGCAATTCCGGCTCGATGGTGGCAAGCCCGGTGGCCACATTCACCACGATGGGGAAGAACGAAATCACGAAGGCGGTGACGATGGCCGGCACGGTGCCGATGCCGAACCAGATCACCAGCACCGGCACCAGTGCCACTTTGGGGATCGAATTGAAGCCCACCAGCACCGGATACAAGCCGGTATAAACCAGCTTCGACGCGCCGATGAAAACACCCAGCAGCATGCCGCCCACCACGGCAAGCACGAAGCCGGCCGTGGTGGTGAACAATGTCTGCAGCGAATGATGCAGTATCTGCGGAGCGAATTTCACCGTGGCAGCCCACACCGCCGTGGGCGCGGGCAGCACGAATTCGGCCACGCCGGTCACCAGGCAAGCCACTTCCCAGACCACGAAAATGCCGACCGTGACGGCCCAGGGCATGATGCGGAGGATCATCTTCTCGCTGATCATGAGTGCTTGACCTCCACGATGCGCTCGCGCAGTTCATGCACGATCTCGCCGAAATGCGGCTCAAAAGTCGTATCCAGGGTGCGTGGCCGGGGAATATCCACCTCACGCTCATAAACGATGCGGCCAGGCCGCTTGCTCATCACGAACACGCGGTCGGCCAGGAACACCGCCTCACGCAGATCGTGGGTGATCAGGATGGCGGTGAACCGACGCTCCATCCACAATTTCTGCATCACGCCCCACAATTCCTCGCGGGTGAAGGCATCCAACGCGCCGAACGGCTCGTCGAGCATCAGCAGGCTGGGTTCGTGGATGATGGCGCGGCACACGTTGGCACGCTGCTGCATGCCGCCGGAAAGCTGCCAGGGAAATTTGTCGGCGAATTCATGCAGGCCCACGGTGCGCAGCAGGTTCATCGCCCGGGCTTCGTAGCGGTCGCGCTCGCGGCGCAATTGGCGCTTATGCGGCTCCACGATTTCCAGCGGCAGCATCACGTTGTCCAGCGTGCTGCGCCAAGGCAGCAGGGTGGAATTCTGGAACGCCATGCCCACGCCCTGGGTGGGGCCCTTCACCGGCTTGCCGCCGATGGTTACGCCGCCGGCAGAGCAATTGATCAATCCGGTGACGATCTTCATCAATGTGGATTTGCCGCAACCCGACGGGCCTACCACGGCAACGAATTCGCCCTTCTTGATGCTGAGCGAGAGATCTTCCACCGCCAGGGTGCTGGTTTCGGCCTGCTGGTAAACCAGCGAAACCTTATCGAGCGTGACGAAAGTCGCGTCGTTGATTTCTGGGCTCATGCCCGGTTCTCCGTCAGGCTTCCATCCTGCATATTCTATCCCCCGTTTTACCTGCCTGTCGGCGAGCATTTTTGTGCACCGCACACAAGGCCGAATTGTAATCACGCGCCGGCTGAATTTGTAAACTCTTTTCGCCTACCCAATGGCGATTTTTTCAGCACGCCACAAAAAACAGCAAATCTAAAGCCCCAAAATCCGCAATTGGTCCTCCAACTCAGCCTTGGAGAGCGGATAATCCGTGCCATTCCGGGCATTCAGCATGGATTTGGGCGGCACCTTGGCGATATCGCGCTGCGCCATGACAGCCGTCCGCATACTGAATTTCGCCCGCCAGACCAAAGCCGTGATCAGCCGACCATTCTTTGATTCGAACGCCCTGGTCACCGCCTGTATCGGCGATTTACCTGCTTGGGCAATGGCTTGCAGTACAAAATGGCGGTCGCTGCGTTCGATCGCATCCTGCACGCGGTCGTTATCCAGCTTGCCTTCCTTGATCAGGCGCTTCACCAGCGCCTCGGCTTCGGATGGCGAGGTGGTTTCATCGCGCGGCGCGGCGCGGCGGTCCATGGCCGGCTTTTCATCAAGCTCCAGCCGCTGGTTCACCACCGCCGTGATCTCGGCCAAGGCGGCTTCCGGCAGATCGGTGCGCGCCGCCAGCCGGGCCAACAGCGATTCGGCAACAAAGCCGGCAATCCGCTTGGCGGCCATCACCGGCAGGTTGGGCCGCTGCACCAGGGGTTCGTGCCAGGCTTCCACGCTGGGTGCGGCGTCCAGGATCAGGTCCAGCGTCTCCTCGCGGATCTGGGCGGAATCGTTCGCCAGCAAGGCCGCCACGGCAGACACATCGCGGGTGGCCACAATGGAATCCGCCACGCCGGCGGAAAGGCCGATGCGGCGGGCGATGGCGGAAAGCGCGCCCGATTGCGCCGCCCCGGCCACGATCTCGCGCAGATCCTCGTCGGTCAGCAGCGGCGAGAATTCCAACACCGGCGCCGAAACGATCAGCTCCACATCCTGGGCCAGTTGCTTGACCACATGATGCGGAACATTGACCGCCGATTTCAGGGCTTCCGACAGCGTGGCGCGGATGCGGGTCAATTCGTCGCGCGCCAGCATCTCCACGGTCTGGATGGCATATTCGCGCGCCTTGCCCACCTCATCGGCCGGCATTTCCGGCAGCAGATGCGCCACCTTGTCGGCCAGCGAAGCGCGCACTTCCTCGTCGGAATCGTTGGCCAGGATCAGATGCGCCTGCGCCGGCGTGGCCAGATTGGCGGCAATCGCGCGGCGCACATCGGCTTCCTCGTCGACTGCCAGAAAATACAAGATCTCCGGCTGCATATCCTGGCTCTGCGCCAGTGCCAGCCGCACGGCAGCATCCTTGGACGTGGCCAGCGCCTTGGCGCTTTCATAATCCATGCTCATCCGTTCGCACCCGGCAATTCAGCGATATGCAGTTGCCCCTTGCCGCCCTTCTTGGCCACATACATCGCGGCATCGGCGCGCGCGATCAAGCTTTCCGCGCTTTCCGGCATATCCAGCCGCGCAAAAACCGCGCCGATGGAAAAGCCCAGCGGGTAACCTTCCACGCCCCAAACCTTGCTGATGCCAGCCGCCGCTTCCATCAGCCGGTCGGCAATCGACCTGGCAGCATCCGGCCCGGTTTCTTCCAGCCAGAGCAGAAACTCATCGCCGCCGATGCGCGAGGCAAGGTCCACCACGCGCAGGGCATGGCGCGCGGCTTCCGCCACCGCCTTCAGCACTTCATCGCCGGCCTGGTGGCCGCGCTGATCGTTCACTTTCTTGAAATTGTCGAGATCGAAATAGATCAGCGTACCCACCAGGCGGTTGCGGTAATGGCGGGCCAGGCGCTTCTCCAATTCCTCGATAAAGGCGCGGCGATTGAGCAGTCCGGTCAGCCCATCGGTATTGGCCAGGGCATTCAGCTGCTTATGGGCACGCCGCAGCGCCTCCACGCGCTCACGCGCCTCGGTTACGTCGCGCGCCACGCCGCGTGCGCCGCTCCAGGCGCCAGCCGCATCCTTGGCCGGCATGCAAGACACCTCGAAACACCCCACCGCGCCATCCTTGAAGCGCAAGAACACTTCCACGCCGCTCATCGCCTCCTGCGCCGCGAACGGCCAGCGGCTGGGCCGCGGATGCTCGGGCGAGTCCGCTGCGGCGAATTCTTCCGGCACATGGCCTTCCAACTCGCGCGCGCTATAGCCCAGTGCACCGCGCGGCGACACGAAGCCGAAACGGCCATCGGGCTTGGTCTCCCAGGCGAAATCCGTGGAGCAGGCCACCAGATCGCGGAACAATTGCCGCGACTGCATCAGCGCCTGCAGCATGTTGCGCTCCAGCGTGTTGTCGCGCCCCAGCAGCAACAGGCGGCGCTGCCCGCGCTGCGCCTGGCCTTGCATCCCGCCATAAGGCAGCAGGGTGATCTGCAGCGCGCTGCCGCCGCGCAGGCCCGGCAGATCGGCCTTGTCCTGGCGCGGCAGGCCATCCTCCAATGTGGCATCGATAGCAGCGGCAAGCGCCGGCAACCTGTCTTCGCTCAAAGCAGCCAACAGCAGGTCGGCGGCACGGTTGGCGTCCAATGCCCTGCCCTCGGCATCGAACAGCACCGCAGGGCCAGGATAGACCGGCAACAGCGCCTCAGCTTCCAGGGCGACCGGCTCCATATCGAAAGGCAGGGTATCGCTCATGCGCCTGACAATTTCGTTTCCACCCAATCGTTATAGCCGCGCCGCGGGAGGCTCGTCATCGGCCCCGCCCTGGCTTATTTTAGGCGCCATGATACGCGAACCCACCGCCCTGCGCAGCGCCGAAACATGGTTATTCGACCTGGATAACACGCTCTACCCGGCAAAATACGACCTGTTCGCGCAGATCGACCGCCGGATGGGCGAGTTCATCGCGCAACAATTCGATCTCAGCTACGACCAGGCCAAGCTGCGGCAGAAATCCTTTTTCCACAGCCATGGCACAACGCTCCGTGGCCTGATGGTGGAATATGGGCTGGATCCCGCGGATTTCCTCAATTACGTGCATGATATCGACCTGACCCCGCTGCCCGCCCTGCCCGACTTACGCAATGCGTTGGAGGCGCTACCCGGCCGCAAGCTGGTTTTCACCAACGGCACCGTGGCCCATGCCGAGCGGGTGATGCGTCATATCGGCATCGCCGATTGCTTCGAGGCGGTGTTCGATATCGTGGCGTCAGGCTATCTGCCCAAGCCGCATCCGCAGCCCTATGGCAAGCTGCTGGCCGAACATGGCGTGGTGCCGCAAAGCTGCGTGATGGTGGAAGACATGGCGCGCAACCTGGCGCCGGCGGCAGCCCTCGGCATGAGCACGGTCTGGGTGCCCACCAAGGCCGATTGGTCGGCGCCCCGCCCAGGCGAGGAGGACCACATCCATCACGTGGCGCCAGACCTCACGGCGTTTCTGCAGCAGGTGACGGGCGGATAAAGGCGTGCGGCCCTCCGCATCCTGAAAACCGTCACTCTCGGACTTGTTCCGAGAGTCCATGCCCGCCAAATCAGCACAGCCCAACGATGGACCACCGGAACAAGTCCGGTGGTGACGGCCTCTTTTGCAGTTGGCTTGTAAAGCTGAACGCAGGTCGCCCTATAGCCCCATATAGGCCTGCCGCACGCGATCATCGTGCAACAAGTCCTGGCCGCTGCCCTGCATGGCGATGCGGCCGTTTTCCAGCACATAGGCCTGGTCGGCCAGTTTCAACGACACCGCCACATTCTGCTCTACCAGGATGATGGTGAGGCCGCTTTCATGCAGCAGCTTGATGATGCGGAACACTTCCTGCACCACCGCCGGCGCCAGGCCGAGCGACGGTTCGTCGAACATGATCAACTCGGGCTGGCCCATCAGGCAACGGCCGATGGCCAGCATCTGCTGCTCGCCGCCGCTCATGGTGCCGGCCAGCTGACCGCGCCGTTCGGCAAGTCGCGGAAACAGGCCGAAGACCTGCTCCAGCGTCTGTTTTTCCTTGCCGCGTGCCCGCGACAGCATGGCCCCCATCTGCAGATTCTCCAGCACGCTGAGGCTGGGGAAAATCTGTCGCCCCTCTGCCACCTGTCCGATACCGAGATCGCACACCTTGTGGCTGGGCAGGCCGGCAATCTCCTTGCCGCCATAACGGATGCTGCCCCGGCGCGGCTGCTCGATGCCGGCAATGGAGCGGATCAGGGTGGACTTGCCGGCGCCATTGGCGCCAACGATGGCCAGGATGCCGCCGCCCTTGGCGGTGAGGCTTACATCATCCAATGCCTGGGCATCGCCGTAGAAAACATCCAGGCCGGTGATTTCGAGTGTGGGTTTGGCCGAACTCATATCTCGGCCTCCTCGCCCAGATAACATTCCAGCACGGCCGGGTCGCGCACCACCGCCTGGGGATCGCCGCGCGCGATCACTTCCCCGTGATGCAGCACCACAACCTGCTGCGACAGCGCCATCACGGCCCGCATCACATGCTCGATCAGCAGGATGGTCAGCCCCTCGCGCTGGTTCAGGTCGCGGAACACCGCCACCATCTGATCGGTCTCGGTGGGGCGCAGGCCGGCCATCACCTCATCCAGCAGCAGGATGCGCGGCTTGGTGGCCAGCGCGCGGGCCACTTCCAGGCGCTTGCGCTCGGGCAATGTCAGTTGTCCGGCTGGCTGGTTACGCTTTTCCAGCATGCCCAACCGGTCCAGCACCGCTTCCGCCTCGCGCTTGGCCCGGCGGGTATCGCTTTCGGTATGCAGCGCCCCCACCATCACATTGTCCAGCGCCGTGAGTTCCTTGAACGGCTTCACGATCTGGAACGTGCGGCCCACGCCGGCATGGCAGATCAGATCGGGGCGCAGGCCATCGATGCGCCGGCCATCCAGCGTGACGCTGCCCTCATCGGGCTTATACACGCCGGCGATCATGTTGAAGCAGGTGGTCTTGCCCGCGCCATTGGGGCCGATCAGGCCGACAATGCCGCCTTTGGGCACGGTCAACGAGGCGCGCGACACCGCCCGCAGGCCACGGAAGCTTTTGGAGATGCCATCGACAACGAGAAGGTCGCTCATTGCCGCGTCTCCAGGCCAAGCTTGCGGCG
Organism: Ferrovibrio sp.; assembly: GCF_019636075.1. Lineage (GTDB taxonomy): Bacteria > Pseudomonadota > Alphaproteobacteria > Ferrovibrionales > Ferrovibrionaceae > Ferrovibrio. The sequence goes on along the minus strand of NZ_JAHBYG010000029.1, from coordinate 19,559 downwards.
TAAGGGCGGCCAGATGCCATGCGGCAGATACATGATCACCGCAGCCAGGCAGATGCCGTAAAACACATGCTTGATGCCGGGGATATCGTAGCCCAGGCCATGCAGGGTCTCATACAGGCCTTCCGCCAGCAGGGTGAGCACGAAGGCGCCCAGGATCGGCCCGAACAGCGAGCCCAGCCCGCCGATGATCGGCCCGAGGATCAATTCGATCGAACGGCTGATATTGAAAATCTGCTCGGGAAACAGGTTGTTGTAATAGAAAGCGAAGAACACGCCGCTCAGCGCCGTCATGCCGCTGGAAATCAGCACCGCCAGCATCTTGTAGCGGAAGGTATTGATGCCCAGCGTTTGCGCGGCTTCCTGATCCTCGCGGATCGCCTGCCAGTAATAACCGATGCGGCCGGTGAGCAGCCAGCGGCAGAACACGAAGGCCGCCACGGTCAGCGCCAGCAGCAGGTAATAGAACATCACCGGCCGGCCGCGCAGGTTCAGCACATCGTTGCGGGTATATTGCTCCACCGGCAGGAAGAAGCCGCCGGAACCGTTCACCCACGCGAAATGATCGAAGCCGACGCGGGTGAATTCGGCAAACGCGATGGTGAGCAGCGCAAAATAAGTGCCGCCGATGCCGAAGCGGAAAGCCAGAAAACCGATGCCGGCGCCGAACGCCATGCTGATGGAAATCGCCGCCAGCGCACCGATGGTGGGCGGCAGTTGAAAATGCACATACAGCGCCGCCGACGTATAGGCTGCCAGCCCCACATACAGCGAATGGCCCAGGCTGAGCTGGCCGCAGAAGCCCATCATCACGTTCCAGGCCTGGCCGGTATAGGCGAAATACAGCACCAGGATCAGGATCGACAGCAGATACGGATCCACCAGCAGCGGCGCTACCAACATCGCAATCAGCAGCAGCCCGAGCAGCAGCAGCGCACGCCGGGGCACGCCATCCAGCAACCGTTCATACAGACCCGCAATCATGCCTTTTTCCCCAGCAGGCCCTGCGGCCTGAACAGCAACACCAGGATCAGCAATGCGATGGCGAACATGCTCTTGGCCGAAGGCGCGAAGAACAGGCCCGACAACGCCTCCGACAGGCCGATCAGCACGCCGCCCAGCAGCGCACCGGGCATCGAGCCCAGGCCGCCCACGATCACGATCACGAAAGCCTGCAGCGTGAAGGCCGGGCCGAGATTGGGGGTTACGTCGATCAGCAGCACCATCATCGCGCCGGCCGCGCCCACGCAGGCCGAACCCAGCCCGAAGGTGAAGGCATAAAGCTGCTTCACATTCAGCCCCACGGTGAGCGCGCCCATGTAATTGTCGGCGCAGGCGCGGATCGCCTTGCCGGTGCGCGAAAGCTTGAAGAAGGCGAACAGGCCGGCGGTGATGGCCAGCGCCAGGCCGGCGGTGATCAACCGCACTTTGTCGGCCAGCAGCGGCCCGATCTCCACCGAATCGAGGGCATAATCCACCAGCGTTGTGCGCGCATCGGGGCCGAAGATCATCAGCAGCGCATTCACCATCACGATGGCAACGGCAGCCAGCAGCATGAACTGGCTATGCTCAGGCCGGTTGATGAAAGGATTGATCAGCCAGGCCTGCATCACATAGCCCAGCGCAAACAGCAGCGCCGCGATCGGCACCATCGCAACCAGCGGGTCGATCTGCCAGGCGCCGAAAGCCACGATGGCGCCATACATGGCAATGGTCATCATCTCGCCATGGGCGAAATTCACCACCCGCACCACACCGAAAATCACACTGAGCCCCAATGCCATCAGGCCGTAAACCAGCCCGGTGAGCAGCCCCTGCAAAGTGACATTGAGAACGAGTTCTATCGGCATCCTATCAAAACACCCACGGCGCTTGCGGCGCCGTGGGTGCCACCCCTTGCTTGATTGATGTTAGCCGCGCTTGGTCCAGCCCGGCATCGGCAACAGCAGATTGTCTTCCGACACATCCAGCGGCAACACCACCTTCGGCTTCTGGCCGATATTCTGCAGCGTGACCGACTTGATGTTGACGTTCTGGCCCTTGGCATCGAATTCCAGCGTGCCGCCCGCCATCACGTGATCGGTGATCTTGGTGGCGCGGATGGCATCGGCCAGTTCGCGGCCATTGGTGCTCTTGGCGCGATTGAAGGCATCCACGGCCACCATCATCGCCTCGAACGAGAAGCCGACATTCAGCTCGAACAATTCGTTCTTGTAGGTCTTGCTGAATTCGTCGAGCAGCTTCTGGGTGATCGCGGCACGCGGATTGTACCACGGCACATTGGTCAGCAGGTAATCGGAATACTTGCCCAGCGTGCGGTAGAACTGGCCTTCATAGAAGCCCGGCGCGCCGGGGCTCATGATCACCTTCGGCTCCCAACGCTGCTTCACCATTTCGCGGATCAGCAGGATGGCGTCGTTCAGGCGGGTTACCGGCATCACCATTTCGGCGCCGGTGGCCTTGGCCTTGGCGATTTCCACCGACAGATCCTTGGCCTGCGGATCGTAGCTGATGGTCTCCACGATCTGGAACGGCAGGTTGAAGCGCGGGGCCATTGCCTTGATGGCGCCGGCCATCGACTGGCCGAACGTATCGTTGGCATGCATGAACACGGCGGTCTTGGGCGTGACGCCGCTCTTGTCGAACACGTTCTTCATCAGGTTCAGGCCATCGCCCACCAGCATCGGCGCGGTGGGGAAGTTGCGGAACACGAACTTGTAGCCCTGTTCGGTGATCTGCGGCGCGGCGGCCACGTTGATGATGTAGGGCACGCCCTTCTGCTCGGCCACCTGGGCGATGGCGGCGGACTGGCCGCTATCGAAGGCGCCGATCAGCACATTGGCGCCGTCATTCACCAGCTTTTCGGCGCGGCTGCGGGCGATATCCACGTTGGATTCGGTGTCCGCATTCATGATCTCCACTTCGGCATTCATGCCCAGCGCCTTCAGCACGCGCGGCGCGATATCCACGCCGCGCTGGCAGGCCAGGCCGAGCTGGGCCTGAAAGCCGGAGCGCGGATGGATCGAGCCGATCTTCAGCACGCGCCCCTGGGCGCGGCCGATATTGAACGGCGCGGTGCCGGCGATCAGGGCGCCGGCGGCAACGGCCGATGCGGTTGTCTGGCCGAATTGGCGGCGGGTAAACTTCTTGGTCATCTCATATCCCTCCCGGTCTGCGCCGCCCTTGCAAGTGGCCCCTTGGGGACCGGCGGCCTTGGTTGCAACTGTAGCGGATCATTCTGTACTGGTGAATGCCCGCCCCCTAATAAATGCGTTCCAACAACTCGATCAGCCGCCGCCGCTCGGCATCGTCCATGCGGGCGGAAATCCGTTTGTCATGCTCGGCCACGCGCTGGCGCAGGTTCACTGCCGCCCGGCCGCCCTTCTGCGTAAGATGCAGGCCATAGGCACGACGGTCATGCGGCGCGGGGCGGCGCTCCACCAGGCCCAGCCGCTCCAGCCGGTCCACCATGGTCATGGCGCCCGAGCGCGCCACGCCCAGCGCCTGACCCAGCCGGCCCTGCTGCAAACCGGGATTGCGTTCCACCAGCAGCAAGGCCGAAAACAGCGCCGGGCTGATGCCGGAGCCTTTCACGCTGCGGAAAAAATCCTCGTAGAGGCGCATCTGCGCGCGGCGCAGCGCATAGCCGATGAACCGCGTCAGGTCGCCGTAATCGACCGCAGTTGAATCGATGGCGGTTGCATCGACATCATGCGGCATATCCAGCCTTGCAGAGTTTTTCGCCGCGCGGACCATAGCCGACGCCAGCCTCCCGTTTTCCACCCCGACACACCCCGGGATCTCGCCCTGACCGGAATCTCGCCCTGAGAGACCCCACTCTGAGAGTTATCCCATTCCAGGATCGCATCCCGTTTGCCTGCCCCAGGGTTCATAGCCCCGGCGATTTCTTTCCACCCCACCCGTTATCGACGGCCTTGCCGTCACCGTATTTTGTCGGGCATTGTAGTGGCAAGAAATTGTAATGCAATACTACAAATGCAGTCATGGGAGAGAAGCATGGTGCCGACCAGCAACAAAGCGTCGTCCAATATGGCGCCGCCGGAGGTTCTTGTGGTGGGCGCCGGCATCGGCGGCCTGGTGCTGGCGCTGAGCCTGCATAAGGCAGGCATTCCGGTGCAGGTGGTGGAGGCGGTGCCGGAAATCCGGCCGCTGGGCGTGGGCATCAACCTGCTGCCCCATGCCGTGCGGGAGCTCTCGGAGCTTGGCCTGGCCGAGCGGCTGGAAGCCATCGCCATCCGTACCCGCGAGTTGATCTATACCAACAAATTCGGCCAGGAAATCTGGCGCGAGGATCGTGGCCAGGATGCCGGCTATCGCTGGCCGCAATATTCCATCCATCGCGGCCGCCTGCAGATGCTGCTGTATGATGCGGTGCGCGAACGGCTGGGGCCTCAGGCCATCGCCACGGATGCCGAACTGGTGGCGCTGGAACAGGATGAGCAGGGGGTGACCGCGCGATTGCGCCGCCGCAGCGATGGCTCTGCCCTGCCCGCCCGCCGCGCCGCGATTGCGGTGGGGGCCGATGGCATCCACTCGGCGGTGCGCGCGGCCTTCTATCCCAATGAAGGGCCGCCGAAATGGAATGGCGCGGTGCTGTGGCGCGCGGTGAGCGAGGCTCCGCCTTATCTGAGCGGCCGCTCGATGATCATGGCGGGCCATCAGGATCAGAAATTCGTCTGCTATCCGATCGGGCCCGAAGAGGCCGCACGCGGCCGCAGCCTGGTGAACTGGATCGCCGAATTGCGCTTCCCGAATGACACGCCGTGGAATCGCGAGGATTGGAACCGCCCGGGCAGGATCGAGGATTTTCTGCCCAAATTCGAAAACTGGAATTTCGGCTGGCTGGATGTGCCTGGCCTGATCCGCGCCACCAAGGCGGTGTACGAATTTCCCATGGTGGATCGCGACCCGGTGGCACGCTGGAGCTTTGGCCGCATCACGCTGCTGGGCGATGCGGCGCATTCGATGTATCCGATCGGCTCCAACGGTGCCAGCCAGGCCATCATCGATGGCCGTGTTCTGGCCTGGCGGCTGGCCACGGAAGCGGATCCACAAGCCGCCTTGCGCGCCTATGAGGCCGACCGCCTACCGCCGATGGCCAAACTGGTGCTGGCCAACCGCGCCAATGGACCGGAACGGGTGATGCAATTCGTGGAACAGCACGCGCCCAATGGCTATGCCAAGCTGGACGACGTGATCAGCCGTGCCGAACTGGAGGCTGCCGCGCAGGATTACAAGCTGGTGGCGGGTTTCGACAAAGAGGCCCTGAACACCCGCGCATCCTTCGATGCACGGCATCCGCAGGCTGCCTGATCACTCGTCGAACGAGGGCGCATCCTTGCGCGACGGCGTGCGGCGCTGGCCACCGCGCCGGGTCGGCCGTTGGCGCCGTTCGGAAATCGTGTTGGTGGGCGTCACCTCGGTTTCGCCACGACGCTCCTTGGCGCGGCGCTCGCCCTTGCGGCGGCGATCGGGACCGATATAGCCGCCGCCGCGCACCAGCGGACGGGCCTTGGACAGGATATGCAGCAGGCGGCGCACCAGCACCTGAATCGAAATCGGCTTCATCACGATTTCGGTCACACCGGCATCGCGGGCGGCAACAACCAGTTCGGCATCCACGCTATGAGCCATCAGAATCACCGGCACGCCGTTGTTGCCCAGGCTGCCATCGCGGCGCAGTTGTTCGGTGAAGCTCAGGCCATCCAGCTTAGGCAGGCGATAATCCACCAGAATCAAACTCGGTTCATGGGCCGCCACTTCCATCAGCCCGGTGCGGCCATCGGCGGCCTGATACACGGCGGCAAAGCCCATCCCCAGCAACACATCGCGCAAAGCCTGGCGCGTGCCGCGATTCTCCTCGAGCACCAGAACGGTGGAGGCGTGGAAACGCTCGGCCGGGGCTTTGCTCTTGGGACCAGTCATGGCAGTCGCTGTATTCATCATGGCGAGCGACTATTCAATAGCGACAGTTAATGAAGCGTATAGATATGCTGCCGATTCAATCAAACCGCGAGCGAGATTCGCTCTCGCTCGCGCAGACGGGCTGATTTCTCAGCAGAGTGTTATTTTCCGCCCCCTATCAATCGCCCAGCGGACAATCGGCCAGCGGATTAATCGCGCAGCAGATCGTTGATCGAGGTCTTGGAGCGGGTCTGGGCATCCACGCGCTTCACGATCACCGCGCAAGACAGCGAAGGGCCCGGCGTGCCATCGGGCAGCGGCTTGCCCGGCAGGCTGCCCGGCACCACCACCGAATAGGCCGGCACGCGGCCAAAGAATATCTCGCCGGTGGCGCGATCCACGATCTTGGTGGTGGCGGAAATGAACACGCCCATGGAGAGCACGGCGCCCTCTTCCACGATCACGCCTTCCACCACTTCGGAACGCGCGCCGATGAAGCAGTTATCCTCGATGATTACCGGCGCGGCCTGCAAAGGCTCCAGCACGCCGCCGATACCGACGCCGCCCGAGAGATGCACATTCTTGCCGATCTGTGCACAGGAACCCACGGTGGCCCAGGTATCCACCATGGTGCCGCTATCCACATAGGCACCCACATTCACGAAGCTGGGCATCAACACCACATTGGGCGCGATGAAGGCCGAACGACGCACCACGGCACCCGGCACGGCGCGGAAGCCGGCGGCACGGAAACGGTTTTCGTTCCAGCCGACGAACTTGCTGGGCACCTTGTCCCACCAATTGGCGCCGCCCGGGGCATCGGCGATCAGCATGTTGTCGTAGAGCCGGAAAGACAGCAGCACCGCCTTCTTGGCCCATTCCTGCGCCTGCCACTTGCCGTCGATCTTCAGGGCCGCGCGAAGCTGGCCGGCATCCAGCGCTTCCAGCGCGGCTTCCACGGCATCGCGCACTTCGCCCTTGGTGGCGGTGGTGATTTCGGCCCGGGCCTCCCAGGCGGCATCGATCACGGGCTTGAGCTGACTGGCGAGCGTGGCGGACATGACGGTATTTCCCTTTAATAAATATGGCCGCGCGACAATAGCCGCGCGGCCAAATCAGTCAACAGCTTAAGATCAGGACAGGCCGGCGAAGAAATCGTTGCCCTTGTCGTCCACGATGATGAAGGCGGGGAAATTCTCCACCTCGATCTTCCACACGGATTCCATGCCGAGTTCGGGATATTCGAGCTGCTCGACCTTCTTGATGTTGTTCTTGGCCAGAATCGCCGCCGGGCCGCCGATCGAGCCGAGATAGAAGCCGCCATATTGCTTGCAGGCATCGGTAACGGCCTTGGAGCGGTTGCCCTTGGCCAGGCTGATGAAGCCACCGCCATTCTGCATCAAAAGGCCCACATAGCTGTCCATGCGGCCCGCCGTGGTGGGGCCGAAGCTGCCCGAGGCATAGCCTTCCGGCGTCTTGGCTGGGCCGGCATAATAGATCATGTGGTTCTTCACATATTCGGGCAGGCCTTCGCCGCGCTCGATGCGTTCGGCGAATTTGGCATGCGCCAGATCGCGCGCCACGATCAGCGTGCCGCTGAGCGAAAGCCGGGTCTTGACCGGATATTGCGACAACTGCTTGCGGATTTCGCTCATCGGCTGGTTCAGGTCCACCTGCACCACTTCGGCCGACAATGCGCCTGCGCCGGTATCGGGCAGATATTTGGCCGGATCGGTTTCCAGTTGCTCCAGGAAGATGCCCTCATGGGTGATCTTGCCCATCGCCTGGCGATCCGCCGAGCAGGACACGCCGATGCCGATCGGCACGCTGGCGCCATGGCGCGGCAGGCGGATCACCCGCACATCATGGCAGAAATACTTGCCGCCGAATTGCGCGCCGATGCCGTTGGCGCGGCTCAATTCCAGCACCTTCTGCTCCATCTCCAGGTCGCGGAAGGCATGCCCGCCGGGGCCGCCCTGGGTGGGCAGCGCATCGAGATAGCGGGTGGAGGCCAGCTTCACGGTCTTGAGATTCAATTCCGCCGACAGGCCGCCGATCACGATGGCCAGGTGATAGGGCGGGCAGGCGGCGGTGCCCAGCGTCTTGATCTGGGTGTCGATGAACTTCACCAGATTCTCGCCGCGCAAAACCGCCGGGGTCTGTTGATACAGGAAGGTCTTGTTCGCCGAGCCGCCGCCCTTGGAGATGAACAGGAATTTGTAGGCATCGCCCTTCACGGCGCTGAGATCGATCTGCGCCGGCAGGTTGGTGCCGGTATTCACTTCCTTGAACATGCTGAGCGGCGCCAATTGCGAATACCGCAGATTGGTTTCGGTATAGGTGCGATAGACGCCGTGGCTGATGGCGGCTTCGTCCTCGCCATCGGTCCAGACATACTGGCCCTTCTTGCCCATCACGATGGCGGTGCCGGTATCCTGGCAGGAAGGCAGCACCATGCCGGCCGAAATATTGGCATTCTTGAGCAGTTCAAGCGCCACGAAACGGTCGTTATCGGAGGCTTCCTTGTCCTCCAGGATGGCGCGAAGCTGCGCCAGATGGCCGGGGCGGAACAGATGCGCGATATCATGCATGGCAGCGAAGGTAAGATCGCTCAGCGCCTTGTCTGAAACCTTCAGAATCTTGCGGCCACCCACCTCGATGGTTTCCACACCCTCGCTGCCGAGCTTGCGATAGGGCGTGGTGTCGGGGCCAAGCGGAAACAAATCCTGATAGTTGAAATCGGGCATCGTGAACTCGCTGGTATATTTAAGGGCTGACAGGCAAAAGCGCCGACGAACAGGCAAACAGCCGACGATACGGCGGGTTTAGGTTTTCTTCTTGCGGAAAGCATCCAGCGCCACAACCTCGCCGCCGGCAGGCTTGGCGTCGGATTTGGCATCCGCCGCCCTGGCATCTGCGCTTCTGGCATCTGCGGTCTTGGCCTCGCCCGCTTCAGCAGACTGGGTCACGTCCGCGCCGGCACCATCCGCAGATGGATTCTGGTTGCCAGACTGGGCGGCATTGCGCGCCAGCGCCTCGGCCGAGGGCTGCACACGGAATTGCAAGCCGAATTGCACGCTGGGATCGGCAAAGGCAGTCAGCGCCGCATAGGGAATCACCAGGCGCTCGGGCGCCTTGTTGAAGCTGAGCGTAACCTGGAATTTGTCTTCGCCCGGCTCCAGCCCCCAGAACTGGTGCTGCAGCACGATGGTCATCTCATCGGGATAGCGCTCGTGCAAAAACGCCGGAATATCCACCCCGGGCTGATCGGTGCGGAAGGTGATATAAAAATGGTGGTTGCCCGGCAGGCCGAATTCGGCGGCGCGCTTCAGCGCCTCGCGCACGGCGCCGCGCAGGGCATTCTCCACAAGAAGATTGTAATCAAGCAATTTGCCGGCCATGCGCGCTGTGCTGGTTAATGGTTAAGGATTGGGCTGCCCGATCATACCGCAAGCGGGTGCGCCGGTTCAATTCCAGAGCATGGGTCGAATTTACGCTTTTCGTTAACGGATTAAGTGGGGGGCTTCTGTTGCCCGGCGCCCCCCGAGCCGCGCTTGCCTAATTAGGCAGCGAGTGCAACGCTGTTGTCGTTGGCACTTGGAGAATGACCCGATAACGGCGGTATCATGCCGGGCAAAAACCGAACCTTTATTGCGCACGTCGAGCCTGATTCGCCCCCATCATCAAGCCAGCGGGCTGTTTCTTAACAGCGGTCTGGCCTGATGGTGGAGGCGCCGGGTACTGCCCCCGGGTCCGTTACGCCTATTCCGTGCGGCGTTTATCACCATAGCCGGGCGAACCCGGCAGGACAGATATAAGCTCTCCCGGGCGGCTTTTGAAGCCCCCGCATCCGGTTTATAAAAACCGGCTGAATTCAGGGGAGCCCGATTCCATGCCCGTTACGCCCGAACAAGCCGCCGAAATCGATGCCCTGCGGGCGCAAAGCCAGACCACCCGCCGCGCCACCGTGCCGGCGCTGGAAGACATGCTCTACACCCCGCTGCCGGTGCTGGATCATGGTTTCGTGCGCGTCATCGACTATATGGGCGACGATGCCGCCGTGGTGCAGGCCGCCCGGGTTTCCTACGGCCGCGGCACCAAGCGGGTCAGCGAGGATCGCGGCCTGATCAATTATCTGATGCGGCACCGGCATACCACGCCATTCGAGATGTGCGAGATCAAGTATCACGTGAAGCTGCCGATCTTCGTGGCACGCCAGTGGATCCGCCACCGCACCGCCAATGTGAACGAATATTCCGCGCGCTATTCGATCATGGACAAGGAATTCTATCTGCCGGCGCCCGACCAGTTGGCCGCGCAATCCGATTCCAACCGCCAGGGCCGCGGCGACCTGCTGACCGGCGCCGAGGCCGAGCATGTGCTGCACCTGCTGAAGCGCGATGCCGAACAGAGCTATGCCAGCTATGAGGAAATGCTCAACGAAGGCCCCGATGGCCAGCCGCGCGATGCCGGCCGCGATGGCCTGGCGCGCGAATTGGCGCGTATGAACCTGACGCTGAATTATTACACCCAATGGTATTGGAAGACCGACCTGCTGAACCTGCTGCACTTCCTCAGCCTGCGCGCCGACAGCCATGCGCAGTATGAAATCCGGGTATATGCCGACGCGATGCTGCAAACCGTGAAAAGCTGGGTGCCGCTGGTCTTCGATGCCTTCATGGAATACCGGGTGGGCGGCGCCGCCTTCTCGGCCACTGCGCTGAAAGCGCTGCGGCGCATGCTGGCCGGCGAAGCTGTGGATCAGGCATCCTCGGGGCTTTCGGCGCGTGAATGGCGCGAATTCATTGCCGCCGTGAAGCCGCAAGGCTGAGCATGAATGCCGTGAAGCCGCAAGGCTGAACGAAATAGCCCCGTGAAGCCGCAAGGCTGAGCATGAATGCCGTGAAGCCGCAAGGCTGACGCGCGATCACTCTCCGGTCACGGCCCGGCGGATCGCACGGTAATTGCCGATCCAACAAAGCACGCCCAGCACCACCGTGCCGCCACAAACCAGCGCCAGCACATGCGGGTTGCCGGCAGGGAACATGGCGATTGCCGCCGCACCCAGCGCACCGCCCATGGTTTGCGTGAACCCTGCCAGCGCAGCGCCGGCCCCCAGCATGCTGCGGTTCAGCCCGATCGCCGCCGTCATCGAGGTGGGCATCGCCAACCCCATGCCGATGGCCCAGATCATCCGGCTGATCACGATGCTTTCCACGCTGGCGCCGACCATCTCCACCCAGACCGCGAGGCCGATGCCGCCCAGCGCCAAAAACAAGCCGCCCAGGCTGATTACATGCAACACGCCCAACCGCAGCCCGAACAGCGAGGCAATCATCGCACCGGCGAAAAAGCCCGCGCTGGCGCTGGCGGCCAGCAGGCCGTAGAGCACCGGACTGACGCCCAGGGTTTCGATCATCACCGCCGGCGCACCGCTGTTGAAGCCATGCAGCCCGGCATAGATGCAGGAACTGACGATGATGAGGCTGAGAAAGGCACGTGAGTGCAGCAGCAAACCGTAGGAATGCAGCATCTGCCGGGCCAGCGAGGCCTGCGGCGGCCCTGGCCGATGGGTCTCGGGCAGGCGGAAAAACAGCGCGGCCAGAACCACCACGGTGATCAAACCGGAAAAGGCAAAATTCGCCCGCCAGCCCAGCCCTTCCTCGATCAAGCCACCCAGCAGCGGTGCCAGGATCGGGGCCAGCGCCAGGGAAGCGGAAACGATGGACGAAGCCCGGGCCGCCGCAGGTCCGACATAAACATCGTTGAGCACTGCCCGGCCCGACGCCATGCCGGCAGCCGCCCCCAGCCCCTGCAGCAGCCGCGCCGCCAGCAGACCGGTCAGCGAGCCGGCCATGGCGCAAGCCACCGAGCCCATGACCATGGCCACCAATCCGGCCAACAGCACCCGGCGGCGCCCTAGCCGGTCGCTCAGCGGACCGAACAGCAATTGGCCGAAACCAAAGGCCATCAGATATATTGTCAGGGTGAGCGGCATCACCTCGGCGGGAATATCCAGTGCCCGACCGATACTGGGCAGCGAAGGCAGGTATACCGTCGCCGCCATAATGGCATTGCCATTCAATACCGTGAGCAGGATAAGCAGGCCCACGGAAGGGGAAACTCGGGACATGGCAGTTGATCGCCTGCTTTTTAGGGGGGAGTGGCCGCAGCGTAACAAGCGCTGGTGGAAACGCGCAAGCTGTTGGCTTAATGAAGGTTTGAGTATATAGAGAAGCCCAGGTGAATAACCCAGGGCGGGCGCCGGGACAGCCCCCCATTTCCTCCAGCAGGCCTTACGGACGCATGTCGGAAAAACGGACGCATGTCGGAAAAGATTGATTTCAGCCATGTCCGTTTTCTCATCGTCGATAACAATCGGCTGATGGGCAAACTGGTTAAGGATATCCTGGCGATGCTTGGCGCCACCCAGGTGGCCATGGCGCGCGACTATGACGGCGCGCTTACCATGCTGCGCTCGGGCAATGTGGATGTGTGCATCACCGAGTGGAACCTGAAGCCGCGCAGCGGCCTGGAATTGCTCGATTTCATCCGCAACGATGCCACCTCATCCGACCGTATGCTACCGGTGATCATGCTCACCGCGAATTCCGAGATGGAATATGTGGTGGAATCGCGCGACAAGGGTGTGACCGAATTCCTTGCCAAGCCCTTTACCGCCGACGGCCTTTACCGCCGCCTGGTGATGGTGATTGCCCGGCCGCGCGATTTTGTCAGCGTGAAGGGGTATTTCGGGCCTGATCGCCGACGCCAGCAATTGCCCTTCGATGGTCCGGACCGTCGCGATAGCGGAAACTGAGCCGTGTCATCAGATATCCGCTCGCCCAAGCCGAAATTCATCCCCAACCGCGGCGACCTGAAGCGGAAGGCTGTGAATTTCAAAAAGGGCCTCGAGTTGAAGCTCGACGATGGCCTGCGCGACAAGCTGAACAATCTGGTGCAGGAATCCGCCGCCGCCTTCCTGGATGAAAGTGCCGCCCGCATCAAAGCGCTGCGCGAGCAGGTGAGCCACATGCCGGCCGATCCGGCGGCACGCAAGAACCTGGTCGAGGAAATCCGCGAGGAGGCCTTCCAGATCAAGGGCATGGGCGGCCTGTTCGGATTTCCGCTGCTCACCGAATTCGCCAAGTCGCTGCATGATTTCCTGAAGGAAACCGACGACGACCTGGACGAATTGCAGCAGGAAATCGTCTCGATCCATGTGGACACCATGTATGTGGTGATCGCCCACAAGATCGCCGGCTCGGGCGGTGCCCTGGAAGCCCAGTTGCGTGCCTCGCTGAAGGCCGCCGTGGATAAGGCCAAGCACAAGGCCACCCAGGCCTGACCCTCTCCGCCGCCGGGGAAACCCTTGGCCGATTTACTCCGCAGCGCGCTTGCGCCCGGAAATCATCGCCCACACCAGATTTTCCCGATGCAGCAGGCTGGAAGCCAGCACGCCGGCTACATGCAGCGCCGCCAGCACGATCATGCCGTTGGCCAGCCCTTCATGCACCTCCTCGAAGAAATGCCCGAGCCGGCCGCCCTGCAGGGTTATCCAGCCCGTTCCTGCCGTAAGCAGCAATCCGGCCAGCAGCAGCACGATCATCGCCCCGCCGGCAGGATTATGGCCCAGATAGCGACGCGCACGGCCGCGCAGCATATCCTGCAAATAGCTGCGCACCCCGCCGGGGCCGGGTACGAAATCTCCGAAGCGGGCATGGCGGCTGCCGATAAAGCCCCAAATCAGACGCAGGCCCACCAAAGCGGCGATGGCGTAGCCCAGCCATTCATGGATTCTAGCCCAGCGATCCGCCTCGCCGGTCAGCCAGGCCCCGGCGAAAGCGGCAACCAGGCACCAATGGAACAGGCGGACGAAAATATCCCAAACCTTTACCTCGCCGGATTTTGCATCACCGGGTTTTGCATCACCGGGTTTTGTATTTCTGGCCGTCACGACTTCTTTCTGCACGGCACTTACCATTTGCGGACCGATTGGATAGCCCCGGTCTGGGCATCGCCTTTCAGCTTGTAGGCATCGCCAGCCTGGTTGAAGGCCCGCGCTTCGAAACAGCCGCGTTCGACCTCCAGCTTGCCGATATCGCGATAGCCCTGCTGTTCGAGTTTCGCGGCTAGGCTGCTGAGCGCGAGCGGCTGTATTGCGGCCCCCGATATGCGGCAATCCCGCTCGCCGGCCTGGGAATTGCCGGCGGCTGCCAGCGGAGCCAGCAGGCCGGCGGCGAGAATGGCGAGATGTATGGGGGAAATCGGGTTACGCATGGAACGAATCCTCTGTTGTCGGGTTCAATGGACCGGATTTTCATGCCACGCTGCGGCTGAATGTCGCCTGAGCGGCCCATTCATCTGGCATTCAGCCCCGGCTTCGTATGAAATCGGCCCATGCGACGCGTCACCCTCTTATTGCTGCTGATGCTGCTGCCCGCCGCCCTGCTGGGGCCGGTGCAGGTATTGGCGGATTCCGACGGCCAGACCGATATGGAGCGGGCACGCACCGCCCTGCGCTCGGGGCAGATCCTGCCGCTCTCGCGGATTCTCGAAGCGGTGGAGCGCGATTTCCAGGGCGAAGTCATCGAAGTGGAACTGGAATACGAGCATGAGCGCTGGATCTATGAATTGCGCCTGCTCAGCCCACGCGGCGCGGTGCTGAAACTGGAATACAATGCCAAGGATGCCACGCTGTTTCGCGCCCGTGGCCGCGACCTGGACGCAGCACGAAAGGCCCATTGATGCGCGTGCTGCTGGTCGAGGACGATCAACGCCTGGCGACCCAGATCGCCGCCGCGCTGCGCCAGGAAGGCTATGCGGTGGATGTGGCGCATGACGGCGAGCAAGGTGAATTCCTCGGCGCCACCGAAACCTACAATGCCGCCATCCTCGATCTCGGCCTGCCCGGGCTGGATGGGCTTTCGGTGCTGCGGCAATGGCGGCGCGCCGGCTTTATGCATCCGGTGCTGATCCTCACCGCACGCGGCAATTGGACCGACAAGGTGGAAGGCATCGATGCCGGCGCCGACGATTACATGGCCAAGCCCTTCCGCCTGGAGGAATTGCTTGCCCGGCTGCGCGCCCTGATCCGCCGCGCCCATGGCTTTGCCACGCCGGACCTGGTCTGCGGCCCGCTGCGCCTGGATCCGCGCGGCGGCACCGCCAGCGTGGATGGCCGGCCGCTCACCCTCACCGCGCAGGAATACAAGGTGCTGCGCTATCTGCTGCTGCATCAGGGCCAGATCGTCAGCCGCGCCGACCTGGCCGACCATATCTATGCATTGGACGAGGATCGAGACAGCAACACCATCGAGGTGTTCATCGGCCGGTTGCGGCGCAAGCTGGGCGTGGATGTGATCGAAACCCAGCGCGGCCTGGGCTATCGTCTGCGTCCGCCGCCTGCCCTATCCTCACCGGCATGAAGCATTCGCTTTCGCTGCGCCTGGTACTGGGCGCACTGGTCTGGCTGGCCGTGGCGCTCGGCTTCACCGGCTATGGCCTGGGCACGCTGTTCGAGCGCCAGGCGGAGAATGCGCATCTGCGCCTGCTGGGAGCCGACCTCACCGCGCTGATGGCCGCATTGGACTGGTCGGAAGACGAGGCCCCGCTGCTCAGCCGGCGCCCCGCCGATCCGCGCTTCGACCGTCCCTATGGCGGCCGCTATTGGCAGATCGCCACGCCCGATGGGGTGCTGCGGCGCTCGCGCTCGCTCTGGGATCAGGTGATCGAACTGCCCGACGAAGACCTCTCCGACGGCCTGGAGCATCGCCATCTGCTGCCCGGGCCGCAGGATCAGCAATTGCTGGTGCTGGAGCGTTCGGTGGTATTGCCCGGCCATGAAGACAAGCCCCTGCGCCTGGCCGTGGCGCTGGATCGTGCCGAGATCGCCGCCGCCCGCGCCGAATTCGACCATCTGCTGTGGATCGCGCTCGGCGCGCTGGGCCTGGGCCTCACCTTGGCGGTGGCCGCGCAAACCTTTTACGGCCTGTGGCCGCTGCGCCGCATCAGTGCCGCATTGGCCGATATGCGGGGCGGCGGCAGGCGGCAGCTTGTCGGGCAATGGCCGGTGGAGGTGCGGCCGCTGGTAGAGGCGCTGAATGCCCTGCTGGCCGCCGATGCCGAACGGCTGGAGCGTGGCCGGCGCCAGGCAGCCGATCTGGCCCATGCCCTAAAATCCCGCCTGGCCGTATTGGCCAACGATCTTGCCGGGCATCCCTCCGCCCATGCCGATATCGAGGCGCTGCGCCGGCAGGTGGAACGCCATCTGGCCAGGGCCCGCGCCGCCGGTGCCGCGCAGATCGGCGGCGCGATATGCGATGCCGGTGCCGCCGCCGCCGAATTGGCCCGCAGCCTGGCCCGGCTGCCTTCCGAGCGGCCCCTGGATTGGTCCTGCGAGGGCAGCGGGCGCTTTGCCGGCGACCGCGAGGATCTGGTGGAGATGCTGGGCAACCTGCTGGACAATGCCCGGCTATGGACCAAAAGCCGCGTGGCAATCACCCTGACCGAACAGAATGGCAGGCTGCGGATCACCATCGACGATGACGGCCCCGGCATGCCCGCCCAGGCCCAGACCGCCGCCCTGGCGCGCTTCGGCCGGCTGGATGAAAACGCCGCCGGCAGCGGCCTCGGCCTGGCCATCGCCGCCGATATCGCCGAGCTTTATGGCGGCAAATTACGCCTGGAAACCGCCCCCATCGGCGGCCTGCGGGCCTGCCTGATCCTGCCCTGCCCGCCGGAATCGCCACCGCCTGCGATTGCCGCGTAAACTGGACACTGTTGCCCGGGCGCCCTATAACCTCGACATGAGCATCGAAGCGCCCCTTTCCTTCATCAAGATGCACGGACTCGGCAACGATTTCGTGGTGCTGGATGCGCGCGCCCGGCCGCTGCCGCTCAGCCGCGAGAATGTGCGCAAGCTGGGCAATCGCCGCAGCGGCGTGGGGTTCGACCAGCTCATCACCATCGAAAAATCCCCCAAGGCCGATGCCTTCATGCGCATCCACAATGCCGATGGCGGCGAAGTGGAAAGCTGCGGCAACGCGGCCCGCTGCATCGGCGCTTTGCTGATGCGCGAAAAGGACCGCGATGCAGTGAGCATCGACACGCTGGGCGGCTGGCTGAATGCCACGGGCGCCGCCAAGGGGCTGGTGACCGTGGATATGGGCCAGCCGCGTTTCGGCTGGCAGGAGATTCCGCTCAGCCGCGCCATGGATACCCTGGCGCTGGATTACAGCTTCGCCGGTTATTCCGAACCCGGCGCGGTGAATGTGGGCAATCCGCATGTGGTGTTTTTCGTGGATGATGCCGAGGCCGTGCCGCTGGCCGAGATCGGCCCCCGTATCGAACATGATCCGCTATTCCCGCAGCGCATCAACGTGGAATTCGCCCAGGTGCTGGCGCCCGACCGTATCCGCATGCGGGTATGGGAGCGCGGCGTCGGCATCACCCAGGCCTGCGGCACCGGCGCCTGCGCCACCCTGGTGGCGACCGCGCGGCGCGGCCTCTGCGCCCGCAAGGCAGAGATTATCCTGGATGGCGGCCCGCTTACCATCGAATGGACCGCCGACGACCGCATGCTGATGACCGGCCCGGCCACCGAATCCTATCGCGGCGAAATCCCGCCGGCCTTCTGGCGCGACTGAACGGTATGTCTGTTCTCAGCTTCGGCTGCCGCTTGAACATCCAGGAAGGCGAAGCGATCCGCGCCCATCTGGCCGCCGCCGGCTTGCAGGATACCCTGGTGGTGAATACCTGCGCCGTCACATCCGAAGCCGAGAAGCAGGCGCGCCAGGCGATCCGCCGCCTGAAGCGGGAAAATCCGCAGGCGAAAATCGTCGTCACCGGCTGTGCCGCACAGATTTCGCCCGACAGCTATGCCGCCATGCCGGAAGTGCATCGCGTATTGGGCAATGCCGAAAAGCTGCGCGCCGATAGCTGGATGCACCAGGCCAGCGCGGTGGGCGACATCATGGCGGCGCGCCAGCCGGAAACCCTGCCGGAAGAACCCGGCCAGGATTTCAGGCAGCGCCCGCGCGCCTATCTGGAAATCCAGCAGGGCTGCGACCATCGCTGCACCTTCTGCATCATTCCCTATGGCCGTGGCCCCAGCCGTTCGCAGGCGCTGGGTGCCGTGGTGGAACGCGCCCGCAAGCTGACCGATCAGGGTTTCCGCGAATTCGTGCTGACCGGCGTGGATATCGTATCCTATGGCGGCGACCTGCCGGGCCGGCCCAGCCTGGGCCAGGCCGCACGCCGCCTGCTCAATCTGGTGCCCGGCATCGAACGGCTGCGGTTTTCCTCGCTCGATCCCGCCGGCATCGACGATGACCTGCTGCGCCTCTATGCCGAAGAACCGCGCGTGATGCCCCATGCGCATCTCAGCCTGCAGGCCGGCGACGACCTGATCCTGAAACGCATGAAGCGCCGCCATAGCCGCGACCAGGCCCTGCGCGTGGCCGAAAGCCTGCGCGCCGCGCGACCCGATATCGCCTTGGGCGCCGACATGATTGCCGGCTTCCCCACCGAGGATGACGCAGCCTTCATGCGCGGCGCCGATCTGGTGGACGAGATCGGCCTGGCCTATCTGCATGTCTTTCCGTTTTCCGCCCGCCAAGGCACGCCGGCCGCGCGCATGCCGCAACTGCCGATGGACCTGCGCCGGGCCCGCGCCGCCGAATTGCGCCGCCGTGGCGAGGCCGGCCTGCGCCGCCATCTGGCGCAACGCAGCGGCAAGGCTGCCAGCATCCTGGTGGAGCAGCCCGGCCTGGGCCGCGACGAAACCTATGCGCCGGTGAAACTGACCGGCATCCATGACAAAGGCAGTGTGATCGCAACGCAGGTGCTGGCGGCGCGCGATGGCGGTTTGTGGCTGGAGGCGGCGTGAGCGAGCAGAAGAAGACCGGCTGGTTCGGCCGCCTGAAACAGGGCCTCTCGCGCAGCGCATCGGCACTCGGCGAACAGATCGGTGCGCTGTTCACCAAGCGCAAACTGGATGCGGCGGCCCTTGAGGAACTGGAAGAAACCCTGATCAAGGCCGATCTGGGCGTAAGCACGGCGGCGCGCATCGTCAAGGAAATCGCCCGCGAGCGTTTCGACAAGGAAGTGAGCTCGGAGGAAATCCGCACCGCCCTGGCCGACAGCGTGGCCGCTATTCTGCGTCCGGTGGAGAAACCGCTCGATCTCGATGCCGCCAGGCCTGAAACCGGGCCCTGCGTGATCCTGGTTGTGGGCGTGAACGGCGTGGGCAAAACCACCACCATCGGCAAGATCGCCCAGCGTGCGCGCGAGGCCGGCAAGAAGGTGGTGCTGGCTGCCGGCGACACCTTCCGCGCCGCCGCCGTTGAGCAGTTGAGCATCTGGAGCGAACGCACGGGTGCGGCCATCGTGAAGCGCGAAACCGGCGCCGATGCCGCCGGCCTGGCTTTCGATGCCTTGACCCAGGCGCGCGAAACCGGCGCCGATCTGCTGCTGATCGACACCGCCGGCCGGCTGCATAACAAAGCCGACCTGATGCAGGAACTGGCCAAGATCGTGCGCGTTCTCAAGAAACAGACGCCCGAGGCGCCGCATCATGTGCTGCTGGTGCTGGATGCCACCACCAGCCAGAACGCGCTGAACCAGGTGGCGACCTT
>NZ_JAHBYG010000028.1 GCF_019636075.1 Ferrovibrio sp. | reverse complement strand
TGCGCGATGGGCTGTATCGCCTGGACCTGGCCGGTGGCCGGCACACGAAACTCGCCGATGCGCCCTACGATCCGGCGGAAGAACGCTTCAACGATGGCCGCTGCGATGCCGCCGGCCGTTTCTGGATCGGCAGCATGCATGAGCCGCGCCGGCCGGAAGCCACGCTATTCTGCTTCGATGCCGCGCGCGGCTTTCAGGCCCGGGTGAAAGGCGTCACCGTATCCAACGGCCTGGCCTTCAGCCCCGATGGCAAAATTCTGTATCACGCCGATACGCCAACCCATCGCGTGACGGCCTATGATTTCGATGCGACGAGCGGCGCCCTCAGCAATCCGCGCGTTTTCATCGATCTCGCCGCCAGCCAGGAACGCCCCGATGGCGCCACGGTGGATTCAGCCGGCAATTACTGGGTCGCGCTGTATGGCAGCAGCCGCGTGGCGCAATTCTCACCGGCCGGCGAGCGCCTGCGCGATATTGCGCTGCCAGCCAAGGCGCCCACCATGCCCTGCTTCGGCGGCAAGGATTTGCGCACACTGTTCATCACCACCGCGCGCCAGAAACATACGGACGAGGAACTCGCCAGCATGCCGCAGGCCGGCGGCCTGTTCGCCATCGACCTGCCGGTGCCAGGATTGCCGGAGCCGAGGTTTAAGGGGTGAAGCGGGGCGGCTTACGCCGCGCAATCGGCGTACATATGAAATTTATCGGGAACACAACTCATCGCCACCGCGCACCCAAAACATACGGATGAAGAGAGCTCGGAATGAAAGGATTAAAAGACACCACGGCTTCGATACGAATTTATAACATTATCAATTAATCAGTATATGCATGCCTTAAAATTACCTCATCAACATTTAATCTCTGCCGAATGGATCTATATATAATTTTTATATTAATTTCAGATATATTTCCTATGATATACTTATCGTTAAATTCATTAATGCCAATCTTCTCTACCGTTTTTGAAATCAGTTCATCAGCAAAACTGCTAGACATCATACCAATATCTTTAAAATCTAAAAAAATCCGTTTAGGTGTAATTTGAGAGATTAAATATTCTAATTTTTTTCGAGTGCTAAAGCCAGCTGGTCGATTACTGATCGACGGAGCCTCAGCCGACAACAAGAAGTTCAACACCCCATCCATGCCGTCATATTTCATATCAATAAGGTCCATTGGCAAATGCGGACCATCCTTAAATTTAAGCGCATGCTCGAGAATAAGTGGTTTGGAATAATTTATCGCACAGGATATCGATGTACCAAAATATTCAGAATCATCTGGTCGAGCTATCGCCTTATCTTTGCGGTCATAATTAAGGAAGGCTTTTCCTGAATTTATTGAAAAGGCACCGCCGCTAATTGCAGCAATTTGAGAACTGCCAAACAGACCATTACCTTGGCCAGTTCCTCGGGTAACCCCCTCCTTAATCGACTCTTCAAGCGCCTCAACATGACTTAAATGTCTTTGCAGGCCCCCACTCAATGAGACAGGAATACCAATACCAGCATCCGCCACACAAAATGCTATCTCTTTAGAGACGGAATGAATACTTAATTGCACCATCCCCCCCAATGAAGATTCGGAATGAGTCAAAACATTATCCATAATTTCATTTAGAGACCACTCAAGAGCGCGCAAATGAGAACGGTCTAGAAAATATATTACTCGCAGTATGTTATCTATAATCGAGTTCACCAACGCATCCTGCGCATTGGGATCAGTGAAGCGTTTTATTGGTAAATGAAATTTTTCTTCAATGCTTGATTTCGGATATCTTCGCGGGTCGATATGGTGCAAAAAATCAGTATTTAATAAAAGCCTTCTAAATTTATCATAGCGTGGAAGAACCACCTTAAATTTCACGCATTCATCAATATATTTTTGCAGAACAATTGAAAAAGGGACCAAAACATCACTAAACGCGACTTGAGTCTTACTAAAATCCAAATTTATTGTTTCATATCCTCTAAACTCAATAAGATTTTTTATTTGAACACACGCTTGTCGCATGTGCCTTATGCTGAATTTTTCCGGAAATGATAGCATATTCTCGGGTGGGGGGTGCATTGTGAAATAATACCTCCCATTCTTATCAGTTAAAATCCAATATTTTCACATTAAGATAACTATTTCTGCCGGACCACGCGATTGCGCAGGATGCCGATCTTCTCGACTTCCAGCTCCACCACGTCGCCATCCTTGAGGAAGCGGCCATGTTCGAGGCCGCAGCCATCGCCCACCGTGCCGGAGCCGAAGAATTCGCCGGGATGCACGGTTTCATCGGCGGAGACACGCGCGAGCAGATCCTCGAATTTATGATGGATGGTGGAGGAGTTGCTGTCGCACCAGGTCTGGCCGTTCACACGCGCCTGCATGCGCAGGCTGTAGGGATCGCCGATCTCGTCCATGGTCACCAGGAACGGCCCCATGCAATTGCCGGTATCGAAATCCTTGCCCTTGCAGGGGCCGAGCATGCTCTGCATCTCCAGGCCCTGGGCGTCGCGGGCGGAGAAATCGTTGAAGATGGTGAAGCCGAAAATATGGCTGAAAGCCTCGGAGGGCTTGATATTCTTGCCGCGCTTGCCGAGGAAGAAGCCGAATTCCAGCTCGAAATCCATCACGTTGCTATAGCGCGGCCAGATCACATCGGCATTGGTGCCGTTCACCGAGAAGCGATTGGATTTGTAGTAGATCGGAATCTTGTACCAGGCCGCCGGCACCTTGGCCGCACCAGCCGCCAGCAGCAGCGGGGCCAGCAGCTTGTGGCGCATGCGGATCATGGTCTGCCGCGCCTGGAAGACATGCTTCTCGAACAGCATGCTGTCGCGGATCTGCTCGGGCAGCGGCACCGGCGCATGCAGCTTGGCATCCAGCAGGGGTACGCGCACCTCCGCCTTGTCGAGAATGCCTTGTGCGGCCGATTTGGCTTCGTCGCCGCCTTTGATCAGGCTGAGCATATCGGCGAAGACGGCGCCGAAATCCACGATCATCGCGCCGTCTGATGTGAGCGCGCCGGGCCGCATGTCGCCGGTGCCGGGATGGCTGTAGGTGCAAAGCTTCATGGCGTTTGGCTCACTCTTCGATGATGGCGACGGCGCGCGTCCAGCCGGCGGAAGCGCCGCGGATCTTGTGCGGGAAGCAGGAGATGGTGAAACCGAATGGCGGCAAAGCCTCCAGGTTATGCAGCTTCTCCAGATGGCAATAGCCGATATGGCGGCCGGCCTTGTGGCCCTCCCAGATCAGCGAGGCATCGTGGCTTTCCTTGTATTTCTCGGCGGTATGCACGAAGGGGGCATCCCAGCTCCAGGCATCGGTGCCCGTCACGCGCACGCCGCGTTCGAGCAGATACATCGTGGCCTTGTAGCCCATGCCGCAGCCGGTGGAGACATAATGCGGCTTGCCGTAAGCCCCGCCGGCGGCGGTGTTCACCACCACGATATCCTTTTCCTTCAGCGTATAGCCGACGCGCTTGAGCTCGGCCTCCACATCCGTGTCGGTGACCACATAGCCATCGGGAAAGCGGCGGAAATCCAGCTTCACGCCATCGCCGAAACACCAATCCAGCGGCACTTCATCGATGGTCCAGGCGCGCTCGCCGCGATTCATCGTGGAATGGAAATGATAGGGCGCATCCAGATGGGTGCCGTTATGGGTGTTGAGCGTGACATTCTCCACCGCCCAGCCCTCGCCGTCCGGCAGGTCTTCCTTGGCCAGGCCGGGGAAGAAGCGCGCGATATCGGCCGGGCTGTCCTGATGGGTGATGTAATCGATCTTCGGGCCGAAGCCCGGCGGATCGGAGATCACGTCGTTTTCAAGATAGATGGATAGATCCACGAAACGGCGGGCCATGTTTCCTCCGGCGTTTTTTATCGGTTGAAGGCGATAATAACGATAGCTATCCATTTTGTCGATTTTTTTTCTTTTTGTCGTTGACTCCGGCCGGGCCCCGCCCCCAGGATGACCAGCATGAACGATAAAAAAGCCATCGATAAAAAAGACCGGGAGGAGATACGCGATCTGGCCGCCGAAGCGGGCAGCCTGACCGAATTCGCCTATCGCCGGCTGCGCGAGGATATCATCGCCGGCCATTTCCCTTCCGGTGCGAAGTTGCAGATCGAGGACCTGAAGGCGCGCTATGGCCTGTCGGCCAGCCCGGTGCGCGAGGCATTGTCCAGGCTGATCAGCCAGGGCTTCGTGGCCAGCGAAAGCCAGCGCGGTTTCCGTGTGGCGCCGATGAGCGCGGAAGACCTGGCCGACATCACCCTGGCGCGCCAGGTGGTGGAAAGCGCGGCCCTGGCATTGGCGATCCGTAAGGGCGACGATGCCTGGGAGGGCGAGGTGCTGTCCGCCTTCCATAAGCTGGATCGCCATGTGCTGCGGCTGGGCGGCCGGCCGGTGCAGGATCTGGCCGCGTTCAGCGAATTGCACAAGGCCTTCCATGCCGCCCTAATCGCCGCCTGCGGTTCGCCCCGTCTGATCGAGGAGCAATCGCGGCTATACGACCAGGCCGAACGCTATCGCCATGGCATGATGTACAGTTTCCTGAGCGATGCCGAGGTGGACCTGATGGGCGAGCATCGCGCCTTGATGGAAGCCGTGCTGGCGCGCGATGCGGACGCTGCCTTGCGGCTGCTGCACCACCATCTCGGCCATACCTACGAATTCTGCTTCGGCAAGAATGCTGCCGAAAATTCCGGCCCGCTGCCATCGACGGGCCAAAAAACCAAACGACCGGCGCGGAGTTGACAGCACCGGCAAAAACCAAAACCAACCTAGGGAGAAAACACAATGAGCAAAAAAATCCACATGCTCGGCCTGTTGGCCGGCGCAGTATTCGTCGGCGGCCTGGCACAGCAGGCCCAGGCGCAGACCGTGAAAATGACCGCCGTGGCCGGGCATCCGGTGACCCTGCCCTGGGTGAAGCTGGCCGACGAATTCTTCATCCCCGAACTGGACAAGCGCCTGGCGGCCGCCAACAGCAAGGCGAAGTTCGAATGGAACCGCGCCTGGGGCGGCACGGTTGCCAAGCTGGGCACGGAATCCGGCGCGGTTAAGGATGGTCTGGCCGAACTGGCCTTCGTTTCCACCATTTTCGAAGCGCCGAAATTCCCGCTGCATAACGTATCGTATGTGGCGCCGTTCATGACCGACGACGTGCGCATGATGTCGAAGGTGATCAAGAGCGTGCAGGCGAAAATCCCGGCCATGACCGAGGCCTGGACCAAGAACAACATGATCTTCCTGGGCGGCACCGGCCTGGATACCTATCACCTGTTCACCAAGAACCCGATCGGCAAGCTGGAAGACCTGCAAGGCAAGAAGATCAACGCCCCCGGGCCGTCTGCCAACTGGGTGAAGGGCACCGGCGCGGTGGCCGTGGCCGGTTCGCTGCAGACCTACTACAACGACATCCAGACCGGCGTGACCGAAGGCGCGCTCACCTTCGTGACCGGCGCTTTCCCGATCAAGCTGATCGAGGTGGCCCCGCATATCACCAAGGTGAATTACGGCGCGCAATTCGCCGGCGCCCTGGTGATGAGCAAGCGGGTATTCGACAAGCTGCCCAAGGATGCCCAGAAGATCGTGATGGAAGTGGGCGGCGAATACGACGCACGCTTCAACGAATTGCTGGCCACCACCAGCGGCAACCTGCTGAAGCAGATGGAAGCCAATGGCGCCAAGCCGCGCGACCTGAGCGCCGAGGAACGCAAGCAATGGGCCGCCGTGCTGCCCAATGTGGCCCTGCCCTGGGCCAAGGATCTGGATAGCAAGGGCATGCCGGGCAGCAAGGTGCTGGAAACCTTCATCGGCGAATTCAAGACCGCCGGCGTAAGCTTCCCGCGCGACTGGAGCAAAGAGTAAATCCAGGCAACGGTGGTGGCCGCGATGTTCTCCCGTCTGTTGGGCGCGATGAACGCCCTGGGCACATTATGGATTTTCGCCCTCATGCTGCTGGTCAACAGCGACATCGTGGGGCGTGAAATCTTCGGCGCGCCCGTGCGCGGCACCACCGAATTGCTGGCGCTTTCCATCGTCGGCATCGTGTTCCTGCAGCTTGGCCATACCCTGATGATCGGCCGCATGACACGATCCGACATGGTGATCGAAGGCTTGCTGCTCCGCAGGCCCCGTATCGGCCGGCTGTTGCAAGGCATCTTCCATCTGCTGGGCGCGGTGTTTCTGGCCCTGGTATTTTACGGCAGCATCGCGCCGTTCCAGGAAGCGGTGGAGATCGGCGAATATGTGGGCGCGGCGGGCGATTTCACCGCCCCGACCTGGCCGATCAAGCTGCTGATCCTGATCGGTAGCGCCGCCACCTGCCTGCAATATCTGGTGTTGGCCGGGATCGATTTACGCCACGTGCTGAGCAGTGAAACGGAGACGGCGCAATGACCGGCCTGGAAATCGGCTTCGCCACCATCGGCGTGATGATGCTGCTGATCTGGCTGGGCCTGCATGTGGCCATTGCGCTCGGCCTCACTTCTTTCGTGGGCGTGTGGTTGCTGAAAGACAGCGCCGATGTTGCCACCAGCATGCTGGCGCAAGGCGCAAGCGACGCCGTAGCCAGCCATATCTTCGGCGTGGTGCCGCTTTTCGTGCTGATGGGATTCCTGGTTTCGATCGCGGATATCGGCAAGGATGCTTTCGAAGTGGCGAACCAGGGCCTGCGCCGGCTGCGCGGCGGCCTGGGCGTGGCCACCGTGGCCGCCAATGCCATCTTCGCCGCCATCACCGGCATTTCGATTGCCTCGGCCGCCGTGTTCACCCGCGTGGCGGTGCCCGAAATGCTGCGCTTCGGCTACAAGCCCGGCTTCGCCACCGGCGTGGTGGCCGGCTCTTCCGTGCTGGGCATGCTGATTCCGCCCAGCCTGCTGATGATCCTGTATGGCTTCCTGGCCGAAGTATCGGTGGGCAGCATGTTTCTGGCCGGCGTGGTGCCGGGCCTGCTGCTGGCCCTGGCCTATGGCATCGGCATCGTGCTGATGGCGCGTTTCTGGCCCAGCTATGTGGGCGGCCGGCAAGAAGGCGATGCCGATGGCGCGCTGATGGGCGGCATGGAGATGGCCGGCAAGATCGGGCCGATCATCCTGCTGGTCGGCGCCGTGCTGGGCGGCATCTATGGCGGATTGTTCACCGCCACCGATGCCGGTGCGGTGGGCGCGGGCGGTGCATTGCTGATCGCGCTCTACAAACGCAAGCTGGACAGCAAGAAACTATGGCAGGTGCTGACCGAGACCGGCCATGTGACGGTGGCGGTTTCCTTCCTGATCATCGGCGCCAGCCTGTATACCCGCATGCTGGCGCTATCCGGCGTGCCGCAATTCCTGGTGGAAGGCATAAGCCATGCCGGGCTGGGGCCGCTGGGATTCCTGTTCGTGTATATCCTGCTGGTGATCGTGCTGGGCTGCTTCATCGATTCCAGTTCGATCATGCTGATCGTGCTGCCGCTGATGCTGCCGATCGCCATGGGGTTCGACATGAACCTGATCTGGTTCGGCATCATCACCATCGTGGCGGTGGAGATCGGGCTGCTCACGCCGCCCTTCGGGCTTAGCGTGTTCGTGATCAAAAGCACGATCAACGATCCGGCTATATCGCTGCGCACCATCTTCGTGGGCACCCTGCCCTTTGCCGGCATCATGCTGGTCACATTGATCATCCTGATGCTGTTCCCGCAACTCACTCTGGCCTTGCTATGACCAATCCGCTGAAAGGCTTCCGCCTGCAGAAATCCGACCTGCGTTTCAAGGGCCACGACCTGCAGCGGCCCGAATGCATCCTGGCCGAACGCGACGGTACGCTATGGTCTGCCGATGCCCGCGGCGGCGTGATGCGGATCGCCCCCGATGGCAGCCAGAGCCTGATCGCCCAGCGCGCCGATACGCAATTCGCCGGCACCAACGATCTGGCGAAACGCTTCACCGAAGGCACCCTGCCCAATGGCCTGGCCTTTGCCGCCAATGGCGATATCCTGATTTCCAATTTCGGCACCGACCGGCTGGAAGTGATGACCCGCCAGGGCGATAGCCGCGTGCTGTATGACAGCATCGACGGCCAGCCGATCGGCAAGGTGAATTTCGTGCTGCGCGACAGCAAGAACCGCATCTGGCTCACCGTCTCCACCCGCATCAAGAACTGGATGGAAGCGATCCGCCCCGGGCTGAACGATGGCTTCATCGCCATGGCCGACGAAAAGGGCCTGCGCATCATGGCCGATGGCCTGCATTTCACCAACGAAGTGCGCTTCGATGCCAGGGAAGAATATCTCTACGCCGTGGAAACCTGCGGCCGCCGCATCAGCCGCTTCAAATTCAGCGATGGCGCCGATGGCCCGAAGCTGGGGCCGCGCGAAACCTATGGGCCGGAGGATTTCGGCTCGGCTGGCTTTCCCGCCGGCTTCCCCGATGGCCTCGCCTTCGATGCCTATGGCAATCTGTGGGTGACTTTGGTGATGGCGGAAAAGCTGATTGCCATCACGCCGGAGCGCGAAGTGCTCACCCTGTTCGATGATGGCAACCCCGAAGCCATCGCCGCATTGGAAGCCGCCTATCAGGCCGGCAAACCGGCGCCGGAGCATATGATCGCAACGAAATCCGCCGTCACGCCCTGGATGGCCAGCATCACCTTCGGCGGCGCCGATCTGCGCGATGCCCATATCGGCACGCTGTTCGGCACCAATATCCCCTGGTTCCGCTCACCCGTGGCGGGCCTGCCCATGGTTCATTGGTGAAGGAAGAACATCATGCGCGCACCCCGCCGTATCGTCACCGGACACAACGCCAAAGGCCAATCCGTGGTGGCCATGAATGCCGTGCTGGAACCCACTCTGCACAAGCCGGAAATCGGCGTGGCCTTCTGGGAATTGTGGCGCACCAAGGGCAGCCCGGCCAGCGTGGATAACGGCGCCGATCCGACAACGGGTCCGGTGCATCTGCATCCCACGCCGCAGGGCAGCGTGATCCGCTTTGTGGATTTCGGCCCCAGGCAGAAAGACGCCCCGCCGCCGCCGATGAATCTGGATACGGCGCGCGCCGCCTTCGGCCTGATCAATGCCGCCGATGCCGCCACCTGGAAGCCCGGCTCGCCGCATCTGATGATGCATCGCACGGAATCGGTGGATTACGGCATCGTGCTGGAAGGCGAGATCACCCTGGTGCTGGACGATGGCTCGGAAACCCACCTCACCGCCGGCGATGTGGTGGTGCAGCGCGGCACCGATCACGCCTGGGACAACCGCTCCGACAAACCGGCGCGCATGTGCTTCATCCTGCTAGACGGCAAATTCGCCCCGGATATACTGGCTGTATTGAAAAAATAAGCCTTCCGGAGGAAATCATGAGTGAGCGGCAGCAACCGGCCCTGCTATGGGCCCCCACGCCCGAACGCATAGCCAATAGCCGTTTGAAGCTCTACATGAACTGGCTGCGCGCCGAGCGCGGCCTGGATTTCCAGGATTACGACACGCTGTGGCAATGGTCTGTGCGGGAGCCCGAAGCCTTCTGGGCTTCGCTTTGGACCTACTTCGACGTGAAGCATGGCAAAACCTACACCAAAGTGCTGGGCCGGCGCGACATGCCGGGCGCGGAATGGTTCGTCGGCGCCGAGTTGAACTTCGTCGATCAGATTTTCAAGCATGAAACCGACAAACGGCCGGCCATCCTGTTTGCATCGGAAGTGCGCCCGCTCGCCTCGATGAGCTGGGCCGAATTGAAACGCCAGGTCGGCGCGCTGTCGGCCCATCTGCGGGCCCATGGCATCAAGCGCGGCGACCGCGTGGTGTGCTATGCGCCCAACACGCCGGAAACCATCATTGCTTTCCTGGCCGTAGTGTCGCTGGGTGCGGTATGGTCGGTCTGCTCGCCGGATATGGGCCTGCAATCCGTGCTCGACCGTTTCCGCCAGATCGAACCCGCAGCACTGATCGCCGTGCCGTCTTGCGACTATAACGGCAAGCATCACGACAAAACCGACACGCTGAGCCAGTTGGTGGCTGCATTGCCGACCTTGCAGCATCTGGTGCTGATGCCGGGCACCGGTGCACCCAAGCTGGATCGTCCGCTGGATTGCATTCCGTGGGATCGCGCCACCGAGGGCCATGCGCCCCTGGTTGTGGAACAAGTGCCATTCGATCATCCGCTCTGGGTGGTGTATTCCTCCGGCACCACGGGCCTGCCCAAGCCGATCGTGCACGGCCATGGCGGCATCGTGATGGTGATCATGGCGCTGATCGTGCTGCATAACGATATCGCGCCCGAGGATGTGTTCCACTGGTATTCCTCCACCGGCTGGATCATGTGGAACGCGCAGATGTCGGGCCTGCTGGCGGGCGCCACCATCGCGCTGTATGACGGCGCACCGAGCTATCCTGACTGGACGCGGCTCTGGCGCTTCGCCGGCGAAGCCAAGCTCAGCTTCTTCGGCGCCGGCGCCGCCTTCTATGCCAATTGCCAAAAGGCCGGCGTGGTGCCGCGCGAGGTGGCCGACCTGTCGCATCTGCGCAGCGTGGGGTCCACCGGCTCGCCGCTTTCGGAAGAGTCTTACGCCTGGATCTACCAGCAGCTTGGCAAGGATGTGTGGCTTACCTCGATTTCAGGCGGCACGGATTTCGCCGGCGCCTTCGTGGGCGGCAATGTGCTGCAGCCGATCTATGCCGGCGAGATGCAATGCCGCTGCCTGGGCGCCGATATCCAGGCCTTCGACGACGACGGCAAAGCGCTGACCGACGAAGTAGGCGAACTGGTCTGCGTATCGCCGATCCCCTCGATGCCGCTATTCCTGTGGAACGACGCCGATGGCAAACGCTATCGCGAAAGCTATTTCGACACCTATCCCGGCATCTGGCGCCATGGCGATTGGATCCGCATCACGCCGCGCGGCGGCGCGGTGATCTATGGCCGTTCGGATGCCACCATCAACCGCTATGGCCTGCGGCTCGGCACCAGCGAAATCTACCGCGCGGTGGAGGAACTGCCCGAGGTGCTGGATAGCCTGGTGGTGGATCTGGAATTCCTGGGCCGCGACAGCTATATGCCGCTTTTCGTGGTGCTGCGCCCGGGCCTGACGCTGGACAAGGCATTGCAGGACCGCATCAACCTGGCGATCCGCAATTCGGTTTCGGCGCGTTTCGTGCCCAACGACATTTTCCAGGTGCCCGATGTGCCGCGCACGCTTTCGGGCAAGAAGCTGGAAGTGCCGGTGAAAAAACTGCTGCTCGGCCAGCCGCTGGAGAAAGTGGCCAATCTCGGCTCGATGGCCAATCCGCAGAGCCTGGACTGGTATGTGGATTTTGCCAGAAAGCGCGCGGCTGCATAGCCGCTGGCGGCATAGCGATATAGCGATATAGCGGCCTGATTAAAGCAGTTGCGCCCGGCGCGCCAGATAGATGCCCAGCAGCACTGTCAGGCCGCCGGCGATCTGCAGCATGGTGAGACCCTCGCCCAGCCAGAGCCAGCCGAACAAGGCCGACATAACCGGCTGCACCAATACCACCAGCGAGGAAAACGACGCCGGCAGATGGCCCAGTGCAAACGCGATCAGGCCCTGCCCCAATGCATGGCTGATCCAGGCCAGCGCAAACAGCGTGAGCCAGCCCTGGCCGGTGGCCGGCAACAATCCCTCGCCCATCAGCAAAGCCGCCGGCAACAGAGCCAGCCCGGTAACCAGGCTGGACCATACCATCAAAGCCTGCGTGCCATGGCTGCCGCGCAGCTTGGCCACCGCGATCATGTAAAGGCCATAGAAACAGGCGGTGATGAAACCGAACATGTCGCCCAGCACATTGCCGCCGCCAAGCTGCAGGCTGGAGCCCACCAGCATCAGCGCGCCGCAGATCGACACCGCCATGGCGAACAGGAACAGACGGTTCAGCCTCTCACCCAGCACCAGCCAGGCGCCGAGCGCGACCACCACGGGAGAGAAATTCGCCAGCAGCGTGGCATTGGCCACCGAAGTGTATTTGATCGACAGATGCCAGAAGAACAGATCTCCGGCAAACAGCAAGCCGGGCAACAGGATCAGCGCCATGGGCAGGCGAGCGCCCGTGGCCGGAGAGGGCGGGGTTTCCGGCTTCAACCGCATCCAGAGCCAGAGCGGAGGCACCGCCAGGATGGCGCGGTAAAACCCGGTGGCCGTGGGCCCCACTTCCGACAGACGCACGAAGATCGGCGAAAATGCGATGGCAACCGCACCGGCCACCAGCGCGGCCAGGGCCCAGTGTTGTAGGCGCGTGGCACGCGGGGGCGTGACTTGCGGGGGCGCGGTTTGCGGAGATGAGGCAGGCATCGGTTTCCCGGCGAAAAACAGCTCAACAGGGGTAATCCGCCGCTGCGCCGGGCGCAATCGCCGCTGCCTAAGAATCTGCCTGGAGAAGAATTTACCTGAGCCGGCACACCCCCTAATATGCCACCTCAAATGCAGGTCAGGCCCTCTGACCGCTATTCGGGAGGAACTTCAATCATGTTCAAGCTGCTTTCCGCCATTGCGGTGACCACAGGTTTGGCCGCCGGCCTCGGCATCGCCGCCGCCCAGGCGCAAACCGTGATGCGCATCAGCCATCCGGT
Source organism: Ferrovibrio sp. (assembly GCF_019636075.1). GTDB lineage: Bacteria > Pseudomonadota > Alphaproteobacteria > Ferrovibrionales > Ferrovibrionaceae > Ferrovibrio. The sequence continues at coordinate 42,409 of NZ_JAHBYG010000028.1, read as the reverse complement.
GCCCACGGCGCACCATCTGCACAAGGCCATCGAAGCCTTCAAGGCCGATCTGGAAAGCCGCACCAAGGGCGGCTTCAAGGTGGAGATCTTCCCGGCCGAGCAATTGGCCAAGCAATCGGAAAACCATCCTTCGGTGGCGCGCGGCGCCTTCGAGGCGGGTGTGCTGACCAATTTCACCTGGGGCAACACCGTGCCCGAGATGAATGTGCTGACCATTCCCTATCTGCTGACCGATCTGGAAAAGATCAAGAAATTCCCCGGCTCGCCGGCGGCCAAGATCCTGGAGCAGAAGCTGGAAGCCAAGGGCGTGAAGAATATCGCCTGGTTCTACATCACCCGGCAATCGATCTTCACCTCGGCCAAGAAGCCGCTGGTGGCGCTGGACGACTTCAAGGGCCTGAAGGTACGCGGCTTGAGCGCGCTTTCGGATACCGGCCTGAAGGCTATCGGCGCGGCGCCCACGCCCACGCCGGCGCCGGAAGTGTATCAGGCACTGCAATCGGGCGTGCTGGATGCCGGCCTCACCGACGTATCGGCCGCGGTCAGCCGCCGCTTCTACGAAGTGCAGAAATTCGGCACCGTGGCGCCGTATTTCTCGGTGTATTTCCACATGTTCGTGAATCCGGCCTGGTATAACAAGCTGAGCAACGGCGAAAAGGATGCCCTGGCCGCCGCCGCCAAGAAGGCCGAGGCCGATATGGTGGGCCTCACCGAAGCCACCGCCGAGGATGCGATCAAGACCCTGCCTCAGCGCGGCATGACCATCCATATGCAAACCGCCGCCGAAGCCGCGACCTGGAAGAAAGCCTTGCAGCCGCCGGTGATCGAGGCCTTCAACAAGGCGGTGCCGCAGGATGGCCCGAAGCTGATCGAAGCCCTGAACAAGCTTTGAGACAGTATAAGCTTTGAAGATCATCGACCGCATCGTCACGGGATTAGCCAACCTGGCCGGGAAACTGGCCGGGTTGGTGGCCCTTATTTGCCTGGCGCTGGTCGGGGCCGGCGTGGCGATGCGCTATTTCGTGAATATGCCGCAATCCTGGATCGACGAAACCGCCACCTGGACCGTGATCGCCATGGTGATGCTGGCAGCGCCGATGGCGCAGTTGCGCGACGATCATATCGGCGTGGATGCACTGGTGCTGCGCTTCGGCCCGCGCGGGCGCCGCCTGCTGGCAATCTTCTCGGCTCTCAGCGTGGCCGCCGTGGGCGCCCTGATGCTGTGGGCCGGCATCGAAACCGTAAGCTTTTCGCAGATGATCGGCATCATGGCGCAAACCCTGGCCTGGATGCCGATGTGGATCGTGCAAAGCCTGCTGCCGATCGGCGGCGGGCTGCTGCTGCTCACCGCGCTGGCGCAATTGCTGAAAATCCTGCAGCCGGGCTGGGTGCCGCCCAAGACCGACGATCCGATCCATGGCACCCGCAGCCATGAGTAAGAAAAGCGCATGACCTTCCTGATCATTCTGACAGTGCTGATCGCGCTGCTTTACACTGGCCTGCCGATGTTTGCCGGCATGTTCCTGTTTTCGGTGGGCATCCTGTTCTGGGTGGAAGGCGGCGTGCCCACCCTGGGCGAAACCATCCTGGGCCATCTGGATGGCTATCTGCTGGTGGCGATTCCGCTGTTCATGCTGATGTCGCATTTCATGGTGCGCGGCAAGGTGGTGGACGACCTCTACGCCGCCGCCCACACCTTCCTGCGCCACATCCCGGGCGGCTTGGGGATTGCCACGGTGTTTGCCTGCGCGGTATTCGCCGCGATATCCGGCTCGTCGGTGGCCACCGCACTCACCATCGGCGCCGTGGCCATCCCGCAAATGCTGAAATACGGCTACAGCCCGCGCGGCGCCTATGGCGTGGTGGCCGGCGGCGGCACGCTGGGCATTCTGATTCCGCCCTCGGCACCGATGGTGCTGTATGGCGTGGCCTCGGATACATCGGTGGGCGCGCTGTTCATGGCCGGCGTGATCCCCGGCATCTTGCTGGCGGCGATTTTCGCGGCCTATTGCTTTTTCACCGAGGGACGGCGCGAAGCCAAGCTGATCGCGGAAGGCACATTCGTGCGCCCCGCCCGCGCCAGCCTGCGCGAGATGGGCCATGCCATCAAACGCTCGTTCTGGGCGCTCACCTTGCCGCCTTTCGTGCTTGGCGGCATGTATTTCGGCATCTTCACCGCCACCGAGGCGGCGGCCACCGGCGCGCTCTGGGCCTTGCTGATCGCGGCCTTCATCTATCGCCAGGTGGGGCCGAAACAGATTTGGGAAGGCGGCCAGGAAGCCGCGCGAATCTCTGCCGTGCTGTTCATGATCATCGTATCGGCCGGTCTGTTCGGCCATATGCTGACCAAGCTGCATGTGCCCGACCAGCTGGTGGCCTGGGTGGTGGAGAATAATGTATCTCGCACGCAGTTTCTGATCATGATGATGCTGCTGCTGTTCGTGCTGGGGCTGATCCTGGAAAGCTTCTCGATCATCCTGATCACCACGCCGGTGATCCTGCCGGTGCTGGCGCAATTGGATATCGACCGGGTCTGGTATGGCGTCATGCTGACCATCAACCTGGAACTGGCGCTGATTTCGCCGCCGGTGGGCATGAACCTGATCGTGATCCGCTCGCTTACCGGCGCCCCGCTGCTGGAAGTGGACAAAGCCGCCCTTCCCTACATGGCGATGATGGGGCTGGCGATCGGCCTGATCATCCTGATCCCCAGCCTGGCGCTATGGCTGCCGGGTACGATGCAGTTGGGCAATTGAAAACGCGCGGCTGAAATCAGCCGCCGCAGGTTTTCAGCGTGATGGTGGCATCGCTGGGGGCATCGGGGAAAAACCGCCCGAGCGGCTGGCAGGCACCGCCGACACAGAGCGACCAATCGGCACCGGTATATTCCGAACGCGTGAGCGGCAATTCGGCAATCGGCGCACGCTTGGGCGACCAGACCCAGAAGCCATCCTTCAACACCGCATCTTCGCCGGGCTCCATGCCCGCGCCGCTGCCTTGCACGGCGGCACGGGTGAGCAACAGGCCATCGGGCGTGGCGCGCCAGATTTCGTGCCACGCGGTTTTCTGTACGCTATGGGTCCAATGCAGCTCTGCCTGGCTGGTGTTCAACGCAACCAACGCGCCGCCCAAGGCCAGGCAGAGGCCCAGCATATCAGGCCGGCTTGGCAGGAATGCGGGTGCGCCACCAATGCCAGGCGATGAAGGCCACCGACATGGCAAAGCCCACCTCATCCGTGATCGGAGCGGCCACCACCAGCATGAACGCCGCCGCCGTGGCGAAGATGCGCTCTGGCCAGTTGAGCGGGCCCCACAGCCAGGCGCTGGCCGCCGCGCCCCACAGGCCCACCGAGATAACGGCCTTGAGCAGCACATAGCCGGTATCGAACCAGGTGCCGCCCTGCAGCATCAGCGCCGGGGTATACACCGCCATGAACGGCACGACATAGCCGGCAATGCCGATCTTGGTGGCTGTGATGGCGATTTTCATATGCGATTCCTTCGCCACCGAAGACGCCGCAAGGGCTGCCAGGGCCACCGGCGGCGTGAGATCCGCCATGATGCCGAAGTAGAACACGAACATGTGGCTGACGATCAGCGGCACGCCCATTTCCAGCAACACCGGCGCCGCCATGGACGAGGTGATGATGTAATTGGGAATGGTGGGCAGGCCGGTGCCGAGGATCAGGCAGGCGATCATGGTCATGATCAGGGCCAGCAGCAGGTTGTCGCCGGCCACCGCCAGAATGCCGCGCGCGATATCGTTGGCCAGGCCGGTCATCTGCGAGATGCCGATCAGGATGCCAACCAGCGCACAAGCCATGCCCACGCCGAGCGCGCCCTTGGCGGCATCGGCGAAGCTTTCCAGGATCAGGCGCTGCAATTGACGGCCGCCCTTCACGAACCAGGTGACCACCACCAGCAGCACGATCAGCGCAATCGCGGTCTGCTCCACGCGCATGTTGACGACTTCCACCAGCAAGAAGGCAAGCAGCCCCAGCGTGACCCAGAACAGCACGCGCAGCAGCACCACCTTGGTGGCGCCGGTGGCATGCTGGCCGAGGATCAGGATGGCGGTGAGCGCCATGCCCACCGTGCCGGCAAACAGCGGCGTGAAGCCGGTGAACAGGAGATAGACCAGCGCCGCCAGCGGAATGATCAGGTACCATTGCCGCTTGATCGCCGCCCAGGCATTGGGGCATTCCGCCTTGGGAATGCCGACCAGATTGCGGCGGCCGGCTTCGAGATGCACCATCCAGAAGGCCGAACCGAAATACAGCAACGCCGGGAAAACCGCCGCGATGGCGATTTCCGAATAAGGCTGGCCGATGGTTTCGGCCATGATGAAGGCAACCGCGCCCATCACCGGCGGCATGATCTGACCGCCCATCGAGGCCGTGGCTTCCACCGCGCCGGCGAACACGCCGCTATAGCCGAAGCGCTTCATCAGCGGGATGGTGAACTGGCCGGTGGTGAGCACATTGGCCACGCCGGAGCCGTTGATGGTACCCATCAGGCCAGACGAGATCACCGATACCTTGGCCGGGCCGCCCTTATGATGGCCCACGGTGCCAAGCGCGATATCGTTGAACAGCTGGATCATACCGGCGCGTTCGAGCAAGGCGCCGAACAGGATGAACAGGAAAATGAAGGTGGCCGACACGAAGGTGGGCGTGCCATAGAGGCCCTCGGTGCCCAGATAGAGCACATCCACCACCTGTTCGAAATCGAAACCGCGATGCTGCAGAAAACCGGGCAACGAACGGCCCCAGATCGCATAAGGGATGAACAGGCCGCAGATCACCGGCAATTCCCAGCCCATGATGCGGCGCGCGCCCTCGATCACCAGGCCGGTGACGATCACACCCACCACCAGGTCGGCCGTGGTCGGTTCGCCGGCCCGCAGAATCAGGTCGGCCTCGAAAATCCAATGATAGAAGCCCAGCGCGAAACCGCTGCCGGCCAGCACCCAATCATACCACGGAATTCCCTTGGTGGCGGCGCCGCGGCGAAAGCGGAACAACAGGAAGGTGAGCAGCAGCAGGAAACCCACATGCATGCTGCGCAGCACGATGGATGGCAGCGGGCTGAAAGCGGCATTGATCACCTGGAAGAAGGTGAAGGCGATGGCGATGAAGAACACCGTCCTGCCTTGCCAGCCGTCCAGCAAGGCGGCGCCATGGGTGGGGTTTTCCTTGTCGATGATAGCCGACTGCTCTGTCGCACTCATGCCGTAATCTCCGCGCTACCGCTTGCTGCCTGCAAAGCGAAACGCCGGCGCCGATTTTGAGTGGCGGCGCCGGCGCTGTTGGTTGTGGTGTGGTTCGGCCCGAACCTTAGTTCATCAGGCCCTTTTCCTTGTAGAACTTCACAGCGCCCGGATGGAACGGCACCGGGGAATTCTTCGAAGCGGCTTGAAGGGTGATGGCCTTGGCGGCGGCATGCGAGGCATGCAGCACATCCAGGTTGTCGAAGGTGGCCTTGGTCATCTTGTAGACCAGGTCTTCCGACAGCTTGGCATTGGTGACCAGGAAGTTGCCCACGGCCACCGCCGGAGTGGCGGCATCCTGGCCCTTGTAGGTACCGGCCGGAATGCTGGTGGCCACATAGGCCGCATCGCCGATCTTGGCAACGGTATCGGCCGGCACCGACACGATCACGATGTCGATGGAATTGGCCAGATCGCGGATCGAGGCCACGCCGAGCGCCGCCGATTGCAGGGTCACGTCGAGCTGACGGTTCTTCATCAGATCGACCGACTCGCCGAAGCCGAGATATTCGACCTTGGAGAAGTCGCTATACTTCAGGCCCGCAGCGCCCAGCACGGCGCGGGCATTCAGTTCGGTGCCCGATTTCGGCGCACCCACCGAGATGCGCTTGCCCTTCAGATCGGCCAGGGTCTTGATGCCCGAACCGGCAGAAGCAACGATCTGGATATAGTTGGAATAAATCGCAGCAACGGCGCGCAGATCGGTCAGCTTGGTGGAAAAGCCGGCATCGGCCTTGCCATTCCAGGCATCCGACAGCGAGTCACCCAGCGTGAAGGCGATTTCGCCCTTGCCGCCATTGAGCAGGTTGAGGTTCTCCACCGAAGCCTTGGTGGGCTGCACCTGCAGCTTGGCGCCGGGCATACCCTTGCCGATGGCATTGGAGAGCGCCACGCCGATCGGGTAATACGCGCCCGAGGTGCCGCCAGTGAGAATATTCACGAAATCCTGCGCCTTGGCCTGCGGGCCGGCGAGCACCAGCCCGGTGGCGAGAGCGGCGGCGGCGACGAAGGTCTTGCGGAAAGCAAGCATGCCAATTCCTCCTTGCATGAAGTCTTTGTATGCGACCGCACCGGGCTGGCCAATATATGCTTCGCCGGGTCGGCCGGTTATCACTGCGCCGGACAATACCAGACGCTGCTGCAAGGGTTTTAACGGCTTGAGCCGCCAGGGGCAATCGCTTTATGCCCGAGGCGGCTTCATGGCCGAAACAGCTTCATGGTTTAGCGCTGCTGCGGGCCAGATGCAGATTGGCCAGGAACGGGATGGCATAAGCCACCGCGATCAACGCCCAGCCAACGGCTTCGCGATTGCTCACCCGCTCCACCACCAGCATCACAACGCTTGCAGCGATTAAAAGATAGGCAAGCGCGGCATCCCATCGCAGATGGGCAGCGTTCGCACCCGGTAACGGCTGCGTGAAGCCGCTGGCCAGCGCAAACAGCGCGCCGTTTTTTTGCCCTGCAACATAAGTGAGAATCCGCAGCAGCAGGAAACCCGCCACCGGCAGCAAGGCGTAATCCACCGGAAAATCCCGATAGCGGCCAGCGGCGGCCAGCATCACGGTCTGATACAACGCAAACAGCGCGAAACCGATGAACAGCCATTCCGCCAGCCGGGCGCGGCGCTGGGCATTCCAACGCCCAAGCTTTTCCGCTGAAACGGTGTGGTTACCCAGCGGCAGATAGAGCGGCAGATAACTGCGAATCTCGCCGAGCCGCACCTTCACACCAGCCAGGGCGGCTTGCGGCGCCGGCTTGCCGGCCAGACGATCGAGCAACTCGGCCAGCAGCAGCAGGGCGAACATCGCCTGCAGCACGAACAGCAGAATGAATTCGAGCAAGCGCGGCGTGCTGAAATAATGGCTGAGACCATGTTCCACACACGCCGCCAGCGCCGCGCCGCCGGCCTGCGCCAACGCCACGCCGCCCAGCAGACGCCAGAACGGCAATGCAAGCAGGCGCTGCAGATTGAGCACCGCCAGTATCAGCGCAAACAGCGTGGAGAATGCGGCATAGATCGGCCAATTGGGCAGATCGGATACCTTGCCGGCCTGCCCAGCCTGCGCGCCCGACACGCCGAACCCGCCGGGCAGGAATTTCGGGTGGCGCAATTCGTCCAGCACGCCCCAGGCGCCGCCCACGGTGCCTTCCAGCTTGGCTTTCCACGGCTGATCGAAAGCTTCCACGAGGTTGTAATCGAGGCCACGGGTTTCGGCCAGCCGCATGAAATCGGTGGTGAAGGCCGCGGCCTCGGTGAGGCTGGGCACGGCTTCGCGGCGCGAACGGCCCTGGCTGGGCCAGCCCACCTCGCCGATCAGGATCGGCTTGCCGGGCAGCGCCTTGGCCACGATATCGTACACATCCATGATATGCGGCATGGAATGCGCAACGCCGATCGGCATATCCTCCCAATAGGGCAGGAAATGCACGGTGACGAAATCCACCTCATCCAGCAGACGCGGATTCTTCAGCCAGAATTCCCACACATCGGCATAGCTGACCGGCTGCTTCACGGCGGCCTTCACCTTGCGGATATAGCCGATCACTTCATCGGCGGTGAGATCGCGGCGCAGCAGCACCTCGTTGCCCACGATCACCCGCTTGATGGTATCGGGATAGCGGTTGGCCTGATCGATCAGCGCCTCCACTTCCTCGTCGTTGATATCCTTCTTCGGCCCCAGCCAGGCCGAATGGATGACATCGAGATTATAGCGCCGCGCCAGTTCGGGCACGGCCTGCAAGCCTTCGCGCGCCGTATAGGTGCGCACACCCTTGGCCACGCTGCTCACTGCCGCAAGGTCTTCCGCGATCTGGTCGGGCGAGGGAAACACCTTGGTGAACGGACCCTGGCCACGCCGGAAAGGCGCAAAGGATACGCTTTTGATCAGGCCGGGTGCGGCAGCCTGCTGGCCGGCTGCTGCCGACCCCACGGCCACCGGCCGATTGGGCCACCACCAGGCAGCGGCATTCACCGCCGCCACGATGGCCAGGCAGAACAGCAGATACAGGAAACGGCGGGCCGGCGCTGTCATCGTCGGTCTTTACCCTTGCGGCACGGCGGCGGCGTCAATCGGCGCCGGCGGGCGGGTTGCTGGGAGTGCCGGGCTTGGGCAGCGCAAACAGGCTGGGCACCGGCACGTTGGCCACTTTGGCATCGGGTTTGCGCAAACGGCTTTCGGCAGTGCTGATCGCGGCCAGCAACAGCGAAGCGTAATACGGCACCGACTGAGCGAACATCACCACCGCCCAGAGCCGGGCTTCGGGATCTTCGCCGCCCTGGAAATTCCACATGCCGATGCCGGCCAGCGTGAGCAGCAGCGCCAGCAGGGTTTCCTCGCGGGCGATGATGATGGCCTGGATCAACGCCGGCTGATCCTCATGCTTGGGCGTGCGGATGAACGGCAGCTTGGATGTGAACAAGCCGGCCAGCATGGCCTTGGCGATGGTGTAGGTGAGCGCCAGACCGGCCAAGCCCGCCCCCAGGCGCTGACGCAGCGTGCAGGGCACGCGGATTTTGTAGAGCCAGAGGAACTGCGCCACTTTGGCGATGAACACCGCCACCACCGGCAGCAGGAACAGGCCGAGCGGCAGCTCAAAATATTTCGGCAGGATCAGCACGCCCACGGTCCAGAACAGCGAGGCGATGGCAAAGACCAGGCCCAGCGCATCGGCGAACCAGGGCATCCAGCCGGAAATGAAATGGTAGCGCTGCATCGGATCGAGCTTGCGGGTATCGCCGGGCAGCATGTCGCGCCAATGGCGCTTGAGGATCTGCACCGCACCATAGGCCCAGCGATAGCGCTGGGTCTTGTAGCCGCCGAAGCTGTCGGGCGTGAGGCCATAGCCGAAACGGCGGTCGGTATAGACCGACTTCCAGCCGGCGGCGAGCAGGCGCAGGCCCATCTCGCTATCCTCGCAGATGCACCATTCCGCCCAGGGGCCGACCTGATCCATCGCCGCCTTGCGCAGCATGGTCATGGTGCCATGCTGGATGATGGCGTCGCGTTCGTTACGCTGCACCATGCCGATCTGGAAGAAGCCGGCATATTCCCAGTTGATCGCCTCCTTGAAGGCGTCGGTCTTCCAATCGTAGTGATCCTGCGGCGCCTGCACGAAACCGATCTGCGGATTATCGAAATACGGCACCAGGGCCGACAGCCAATCGGGCTCCACCAGATAATCGGCGTCGATCACGCCGACGATTTCGGTATCCTTGGCCATGTTGCGCAGCGCGAAATTCAACGCGCCGGCCTTGTAGCCGGTAAGCGGCGCGACATGGAAGAAACGGAAACGCGGGCCGAGCGTTTCGCAATGCGCCTGCACCGGGCGCCAGACCTTTTCGTCTTTGGTGTTGTTGTCGATCACCAGCACTTCGAAATTCGGATAATCCAGCCGCGCCAGGGCATCCAGGGTCTGCTTCAGCATCTCCGGCGGCTCGTTATAGGCCGGCACATGGATCGAGACCTTGGGCCAATGGGTGCGACTGGCATCGGTCTTATGGCCCAGAAACAGGCGCTGGCGGCGGCTCGACCAGATCACCTCGGATAGTTCCAGGCCTTCCGCCAGCACCATGATGAACAATATCACCAGCAATGGCAGCAGCATCGCCCACATCAGCGCCACGCCGGGGCTCATATAGGTTTTGAAGCCGGCATCCACCACCCAGACGATGGCGGAGGCCACCACCTGGATCAGCAGGCCAAAGAACACCCGGCCGGAGAAGCGCAAATCGCTCCAGCGCGCCAGGAACCACACCATCAGCGGCAGGGCGATCAAAACGCTGCCGGCGGCAAGCTGGGGCCAATGCGGACGATCCTCCACCGGGCCGATCATGGGGAATTTCGGCGTGCGGTCGGCGTTGTAGATGCCCCAATAGGCGCCCACGCTGCCTTCGATATTGCGCTTCCAGGGCTGGTCGAAGGCTTCCATGATGAAGTAATCGAAGCCGCGCTGGTTGGCGATGTTGAGGAAGCCGCGCAGGAAGGTGGCCTGGCTGGACAGGCTGGGCACCGCATCGCGGCGCGTGCGGCCTTCGGACGGCCAGCCGATTTCGGTGATCACCACCTTCTTGGTGGGATGGGCATCCTTCACCTGCTGATAGCGCGCGATGGCGTAATCCACCGCATTCTCGGGCGACTGGCCTTCCCAATAGGGCAGCAGATGGATGGCGATGAAATCCACCTCGCGGCCCAATTGCGGATAGCGCAGCCAGATATCCCAGGTTTCGGCGGTGGAGATTTCCACGCCGGTGCCAGACAAGGCAGTGCGCACGCGGCGGATATACTGGATCAGGTCGTCGATCGGCATGTCGAGCCGCAGCATGGTCTCGTTGCCGACCAGCACGCGGCGGACATTCTTGTTTTCCCGCACGATGCGGATGAGATTCTCGATCTCCTGCTCGTTGCGCTCAAGCCGGCCATCGAGCCAGATGCCCTGCAACACATCCATGCCGTAATAGCCGGCGATGGGCGCGATATCGCCCTGGCCGTCCAGCGTGGAATAGGTGCGCAGATGCTTCACCTTGCTGGAGAGAATCTGCAGGTCGCGGTCGATATCGGCCGCCGACGGAAATTTCTTCTGCTGCGGGCCCTGATCGGCCTGGAAGGGAGAATAATCCACGCCGTTGATCAACTCGCCCCAGGGGCGCGGCTCCACCGGCGGATTGAGGCCAACCCAGCCGGCGATATTGACGGCAACGACGATCAGAAGGACGAGAAGTCCCGAATAACGCATGGCGGCCCGTGATAGCTGACGAACTGGGATAGCTGACGAACTTGCTGGTGACTGTTGCTCTGAAGAGGATACGAACGCCGATACCAAACCGCTGCACGAAGCCGCCGCCACCAGCCACCCTACCGGCCCTCTCCCGATCGAGCAGCATCGGAAATAGCCGAAGAATATGGCGCCTTTACGGCGACGGCGGACTATAGCGCCAAGCCCGCGCGGGAGTCGAGGGGAGGCGCGTATTCCGGCGCCGATCTTTCAACAGCACCGGGCTGTGTTCGAGCCGCTTTCCGGAGAGTGCCCAGAGAGCGCCCCGGAGAGCGTCGGGGGCTGGGTGGTGACGGGCAGCACCAAACCGCGCTAGATAGTTGCATGCTCCCCACCGAAACCAACCCCCTGCCCGGACTGCTGGCCGGTTTTGCCACCGTGGTGCTCTGGGCCGCCGGCCTGGCGCTCACCCGTTTCGGCGTGGTTGGATCGCTGACCGTGTGGGACGTGATGTTCCTGCGCATGTGCATTCCGGCCCTGCTGCTCTGGCCGATCCTGCTGCGCCAGGGCATCGGCTTCGGCCGGGGCCATGACGGCAGCGTGGTGGTGATGCTGATCGGTGCTGGCCTGCCCTTCATCACCCTCAGCACCATAGGCTTCAGCCTGGCGCCGGTGGCGCATGCCGGCGCCTTCATGCCCGGCACCATGCCGCTTTTCGCCGCCCTGCTGTCCTGGCTGGTGCTGGGAGAGAAGCTGAGCCGCGACCGCCTGGCCGGCTTCGGCCTGATCCTGCTGGGCGCCGGCGCCATTGCCGGCTACCATATCCTGCATAGCGAACACGGGGTCTGGCGCGGCCATCTGTTATTCGTCTGCTCCGGTTTCATGTGGGCGAGCTTCACAGTGGCGATGCGGCGTTCCGGCTTCGGCGCCTGGCATGCCACCGCGCTTATCTATTGCAGCGCCGCGCTGCTTTTCGCGCCGGTCTACCTGGTTGCCTTGCCCTCCAACCTGGCCAATGCGCCGCCATTCGAGATCATCGTGCAATTGCTGCAATCGGTGCTGACGGGGGTGCTGAGCCTGTATCTGTTCGGCCTGGCAGTGGGCCGGCTGGGGGCCGGACGGGCCGCCGCCTTCGCCGCGCTCACCCCGGTGATCGCCGCCCTGCTGGGCATTCCGCTGCTGCATGAATGGCCGGAACCGATCACCTGGGCCGGTATCCTGCTGGTGGCCAGCGGCGTGGCCCTGGCCAGCGGCGCGGCAGCGATGCTGTTGCAGCGCCACCGCATGAAAGCACCATTATGATGCCGGGTTCAGACGGATTTCCGCTGCCCCAGCCCTCCTCGCGCAGCAGCGTGGAAATCTACCGCATGTGGTCGATCTACAAAGCGGTGAACCAGCGGCTGCGGGCAGGCGGTGCGGTGGTGAACCTGCTGGTGGGCGAACCCAGCTTTCCGCCGCCCGCCAAGGCGGTGGCGGCAGCCCAGGCCGCGATGGCCGGCCCGGTGGGCTATACCGAAACCCTGGGCATACGGCCGCTGCGCCAGGGTATTGCCGACCTGTATCGCCGCCGCCATGGCCTGGATATTCCCGCCGAACGGATCGCGGTGACCATCGGCACGTCTTCCGGCTTCATGCTGGCTTTCCTGGCCGCTTTCGAGGCCGGGCAGAAAGTGGCGGTGGTGGAGCCCTGTTATCCCGCCTATCGCGGCACGCTGAAGGCGCTGAACCTGACCCCGCACCGCATCGGCACCGATGCCGCCAACGGTTTCCGCCCGCGCGTGCAGGATATCGAGGCGCTGCCGGCCGATATCGCCGGCCTGGTGCTGGCCAGCCCGGCCAACCCCACCGGCACCCTGCTGCCTGCCGCCGACCTGGCCGAAATCTATGCCGCCTGCCGGCGCCGCGGCCTGTGGCTGGTGGTGGACGAACTCTATCACGGCATCGTCTATGGCCAGCCGGCGCCGACGATTCTGGGTCAAGGCCCGGAAGCCATCGTGATCAACGGCTTTTCGAAATACTGGGGTATGACCGGCTGGCGGATCGGCTGGCTGGTGCTGCCCGAACGGCTGGTGCCGCGGGTGGAAGCCCTGGCCGGCAGTTTACAGATTTCGGCGCCCTACCTGTCGCAGGTGGCCGCCCTAGCGGCGCTGGAATGCGAGCCGGAGATGGAGCAAAGGCTGGCGCTCTATGCCGCCAACCGGCAAAAGCTGCTGCAGGCCCTGCCCGGCCTGGGGCTGAACAGCTTCGCGCCGCCCGATGGCGCTTTCTATCTGTATTGCAACATAAGCCATCTGGCCGATGATTCGGTGGCGTTCTGCCAGCGCATGCTGGACGAGACCGGCGTGGTGGCAGCCCCCGGGGTGGATTTCGACAGCCAGGAAGGCCATCGTTTCATCCGGTTTTCCTTCTCCGTGGAGGCCGGAACCATCGACCAGGCATTGCAGCGGCTGGGCGAATGGCTACCCAGGCAGGCCCGTCGGGGATAACATCCCAAGCTTGAAATTCCGGGATAAAACCCTCGTCAAAAATCACCGCATATCCCTGCGAATTGTAATAAACTGATCGGTAATCTATTCTACCCTATAAGCGAGCATGACGAACGTTGTAAGCGCATATGGGATTCGACAGCCCGGGATTGCCGGCCGATGAAGAAACCCCAATTCATCAATCCGCCGCAGGATCTGCGCAACAAAGCGGTCAACTTCAAGACCGGCGTGGCGGTACAACTTACAGAAGACATAGCCTCCAAACTTGAAGCCGCCATAGCCGCCAATGGCGACACGTTCGCCATGGAGATTCTGGACAAGCTGAAGACCATGCGCACCACTATTGCCGGCGTGGGGCCAGACAGCATCGCGCGCATGTTCATGCTACCGGCGATCGGCGAACTGGCTTTCGAGATCAAGGGTATGGGCGGCACTTTCGGCTATCCGCTGCTGACCCGGCTGGCGAAATCGCTGCATGATTTCATCCGCGGCCTGAGCATGCCCAGCGATGCGCAGTTCGAGGTGATCCGCATCCATGTGGATGCCATGTATATCCTGCTGGCCCAGCATGTGACCGGCCAGGGCGGCGCCAGCGAATCTGAAATGCTGGCCATGCTCAATCGCGCCATCGATGTGGTGGCAGAGGGCGGCTAGGCCGCCAGTAACCGATGTGCGGCTAGGCCGCCAAGCCTATCGGTGCGCGGCTAGGCCGCCAGTAAACCGATGTGCGGCAGCAGCCAAACCGGCCGATAGCAAACAGCCTCAGTTGAGCTGCTGCTCGGGGTTGGCGTTGGCCTCGATGGTGGAATTCAGCTTGTTCAGGAAAATCTCGAACTGATCCGAGCGCAGGCGCATGCCCGGCTTGTCCATCACGTCGATCTCGAACAGATAATTGCAGTGATCCAGCGCGTTCACGCAGAAACCCAGCACCCAGAAGCGCTCGTTGGCCTTGTTCAGGAAGTCGCGGAACGGGCCCGGATCGTTATGCTCCATGAAGCGGTTGTGGCATTCGCGATAGCTCTTGAAAATATTGATGGTGCTACGCGTCAGGCCCTTCATGCCCTCGATGGTGGTGCGCTTGTGCATCGCATAGAGATCCTTCAGATGGCCCACCATGGCCAGGTCGTAAGGATCGGAATCGGGCGAGGCCAGCCATTTGATGATTTCGGTGCTGCGGCGGATATTTTCCGAATACTTGTATTCGTAATAGGCCACGCCCTTCCAGGCGGTGAGGATCCGGTTGGTCAGCGACTTGTCGATCTTGAAGCTTTCGATGAACAGCTCGGCTTCCTGCGACGTGGTCTTCCACAGGCCGTTGATGAAATCGGTGAGCGAACGGGCGCGCTTCTCGATATACCCCGGCGGAAACGCCTTGGTGATGATCGGATAAACGTCGCGGGTGACGATGCTCTTGATGTTGAGCTCTTCCACCTTATCCAGACCGAGGAACTCGGCGTCGATATTCACCCGCGCCTCGTCGAATTTCACCCGCATCAGAAACGGGTCGAGCGAGGGGATGTCGTCCAGCAGCGAGAGCAGCTCCAGATCGCGGGCGTTTTCCGGGGTGAGCGCGCTCAGATCGATGCCGATGAAGTAGCGCAGTTTTTCAGCGAAATCATGCTCACGCAGATAAACGCCATGGCCGCCATCCTGCGGCATATTGGTATCGTAGGGGAAGTAGAGGCAGGTCTCGACCGGGCGTTCTTTCTTCTGGCCGGCGCCCTCGATGAATTCGTCGATATCCGTTTCGAAGTTCGGATATTTGAAGATGATGGCTTTATTCAACCGGGAGTTGTCAAAGAAATCCCGCCCGATTTTTTTGACTTTTTTCGGGACGTTAAAAACCACATTCGAGCGGTCTGCCAGAATCTTCTCCAGCAAAGGGGAGATATTCTTGCGCGACGACTTCTTCGTTTTCTTCATCATCGGGTTGCCTTAACGCGTACAACGGTACGGCGGGAGTAGAAGCTATTCCCGTCGTCATTGTGCGCCGTCACACTATTGTGAGCCTGGGCAATTTGCAAATCTCCTGGCCGGCTTAGCCATAGAATTATGTCGCTGTGGCAGTTATGCCGCGTACTGCCTTTCTTTTCGGCAGAATTCGGCTCGGCCAGCCGCCTGGACCTATTGGCCGTTTGCCCGCCTGGCATGTAATATTCCTCCGAATACGCGCCAGGGCGCCCCGCTATGAAACGGAAAACATGCGAAGAAAAGTCATTATACCGGAATTCATAGCCGCCCCACAAAACCTCAGACGCAAGGCCGTCAGCCTGACGGTGGGGATGCCGGTGGTTCTGACGCCGGAAACCGCCGCCAAGCTGGAAAAGGTGATTGCGTCGCATGGTGATAATTTTGCCGTTGAAATCCTCGATAAGCTGCGCGACCTGCGAAAGCTGATCCTGGAAGCGGCCGCCGAGCCGCAGGATCGTTATCTGATGTTGCCCAAGGTGGGCTACGCTGCTTTGGATATCAAGGGCATGGGCACCATGTTCGGCTATCCCCTGCTCACCATACTGGCGAAATCGGCACATGATTTCGTCAAGCGGCTGGGCGCCGTTACGGAAGCCCAGTTCGAGGTGATCCGCCTGCATGTGGATGCCATGTATGTTGTGCTGGCCCAGCAGGTGACCGGCGAAGGCAGCACCACCGAAAAAGAGGTGGTGAAGATGCTGCGCGAAGCCATCAACAAGGTGCTGAAGATTTAGCGCCCTCAATCCAGCTGGAAGAGCTGCCATTTCAGATAGGCGCTTTCCGGCACCTGCGGATGCACCGGATGATCTGGACCCGCCCCGCCCTGGGCCAGGATACGACCCTGCCGGCCGGCCGCCGACAGGCCGATCGACACTTCCTTGGCGAACGTCTCCTGCGGCAACAGATGGGCGCAGCAGGCCACGAACCACAGCCCGCCCGGCGCCACCAGCGGCGCGGCCAGCCTGGCCAGCTTGCGGAAGGCCCGCGCGCCGGCGCCAAGATCCTTGCGGCTTTTGACGAAGTTGGGCGGATCGGTGATCACCACATCGAAACGCTCGCCGCCGGCTTGCAGCTTTTCCAGCGCCTCGAAGGCATCGGCCTTCTCGAAGCGGCAAAGCGCATCCAACCCATTGGCCTTGGCACTGCGCGCGGCAAGCTGCAGCGCCAGTTCGGAGCGATCCACCGCCAGCACGCTGCGCGCCCCGGCCTTGGCCGCCCGCAAGGCAAAAGCCCCGGTATGGCTGTAGCAATCCAGCACCCGGGCGCCGCTGCATTGCGCAGCCACCATGTCACGCGCGAAACGCAGATCGTAATACCAGCCGGTCTTCTGCCCGGCGAGCGGATCCAGCGCGAAATGCACACCGCCCTCTTCTACCGACACGCCATCCGGCAACACGCCGCCATCGACCAGTGCAACGCTTTCCTCCAGGCCTTCCAGACGCCGCACCGCTGAATCGTTGCGCAGCACGATGGCACGCGGCGCCAGCACCTGGTGCAACGCCTGTATCATCATCGGCGTGAGCCGTTCGGCCGTGGCGGTATTGGCCTGCAGAATCAGCGAATCGGCCACACGGTCGATGATGAAACCCGGCAAACCATCGCCCTCGGCATGGACCAGACGATAGTAAGGCGCACTGAAGAAGCGTGTGCGGACGGCCAATGCCGCGTGTATTTTGGCTTTCAAAAATTCTATGTCGACATGAGTTTCAGTGTCTGAACTGAACAAGCGCACCGCGATTAGAGAGTGAAGGTTGAACCCACCCACACCCAACCCTCCGCCATGCGCGTCGAATACACGCACCAACTCACCAGGCGAAAGTTTTTTCGCCTCTGCGTCGAGTGTTAGCTCGTTTGCGTAAATCCAAGGGTGACCGGCACGGATACGGCGTTCTTCGCGCGGCTTCACCCGTAAGACGGGCAAGGTGGAAAGGGGCATGGACAGGCTCATGACAATCGGATATCCACCGCGAGCGATACTCCATAAATGGCCTAGAAGCGAGAAGTATCCATGTTCCAATTGCACGAGCAATTACGGCGCGACACTCTGCCGATTTGCCGGATGAAACTCTGCCTCGTGCAGCTTATGAACGATAGCCAGTATCCCTGGCTGGTTCTGGTGCCCGCCGCTGAGAACCTGACCGAGATTTGCGACCTCAGCGAAAAGCAGCGCAAGCTGCTGATCAACGAGATCGCCCAGGCCGAGCGGGTGCTGAAGCATGTGTTCCAGCCGCACAAGATGAATGCGGCGGCGCTGGGCAATGTGGTGCCGCAGCTGCATGTGCATGTGATCGCCCGCTTCAAGGAAGACCCGGCCTGGCCGGGCCCGATCTGGGGCAAGGTGGAACCAAAGCCCTATGACCCGGGCGATTTGCGCGGTATCATCACCAAGCTGCAAAACGCCTTCATCGCCAGGCTCTGATCCTAAAACTATCATGGGCAATGCCCTCATCGACAACGCGGTGCTTTTCGAGGCCGTGGGCCTTTTGGCCGGCACCCTGACCACCGTGGCCTACCTGCCGCAGGTGATCCAGGTCTGGCGCACCCGTTCGGCCCGCGATATCTCGCTGGGCATGTTTCTGTTGATGGTGAGCGGCATCTCGCTCTGGCTGATCTATGGCCTGATGATCGGTTCGGTGGCCCTGATCGCGGCCAACAGCGTGACCCTGGTGCTCACCATGCTGGTGCTGATCGGCAAGCTGAAATACGGCCGGTAGCCGAAGCGTCATGCTTTCCGGCTTGCCCTGATCGGCGCGGGGTATAGACTGCCCCCATGCGCCGCCGCGACTTCTTCCTGTCCAGCCTGGCAGCAGGCTCCGCCCTGGCGCTGCCGGGCATGGCAGTGTCTGGCCTGATGCTACCCGGCCCGGCCCAGGCCGCCATGGCGCAACCGCGCGCGGCGGCGGAAGACCTTAAATTCTTCCGCATCCTCACCGGATCGGCAGCCACCACCGCTTTTCCGGTCGGCACCCTGGTGGCTTCGGCGATTTCCAATCCCACCGGCAGCCGCCCCTGCGCACGCGGCGGTTCTTGCGGCGTGCCCGGCCTGATCGCCGTGGCGCTGACCAGCGCCGGCTCGGTGGCCAATATCGCCGCCGTATCCAATGAAAGCATCGAAAGCGCCTTTGCCCAGGCCGATCTGGTCTATTCCGCCTATAACGGCGAGGGGTTTTATTTCCGCCGCGCCAAACAGCCCAAGCTGCGGGTGATTGCCAACCTGTATTCCGAAACCGTGCATCTGGTGGTGCGCAAGGGCAGCGGGATCGAGGATATCCGCGACCTGGTGGGCAAGCTGGTTTCCATCGACCGCGCCGGATCCGGCACCCGCTTCAACGTGGAAATCATTCTGAATGCCTATGGCGTGCGGCTGGGCCAGATCAAGGTGGCGGAGGTGGAGCCCGGCGAGGCGGCAGACCGGCTGCTGCGCGGCGAACTGGATGCGTTTTTCATGATCGCCGGGCATCCGGCACCGCTGGTGGAAGACCTGATCGCCGCCGGCGCCGCCGATATTCTGCCGCTATCCACCAAAGCGATAGAAACCGCGCTGCGGCGCCACCGATTTTTCAACCGCGAGGTAATCCCGGCCGGCGTTTATGGCCGCAAGAACGAGACCGAGACGCTGGGCATCGGCATGCAATGGGTGGTTTCGGAAAACGCCGATCCCGACCTGATCTATGCGGTGACCGCCGCCCTATGGCATCCGGCCAACCGCAAGCTGCTGGATGGCGGCCATGTGAAAGCCCAGCAGATCCGCCCGCAAACCGCACTCACCGGCCTTTCCACGCCGCTGCATTTCGGCGCCGAACGCTATTACCGCGAAGCCGGCCTGCTGAGCTAGGGATTACAGCGGCAGCGGGGTTTCCGCCTCCGCCGCCTTGCACCATTCCACCATCGCCGGATGGGCGAACACGGCATCCGAATAGGCCTGGCAGACCGCATCCAGCCCATAGCCATAGGTGCGGAACCGCGTCACCACCGGGGCATACATGCAATCGGCCACGCTGAAGCGGCCGAACAAAAACGCCCCGCCCTGGCCGTATGTGGCGCGGCATTCATTCCACACCGCCAGCACGCGGGCGATATCGGCGCGGGTATCCTCAGCCAGATCGGGCAGCGGCAGGCGGCGCTGGATATCCATCGACAGGTCGCGGCGCAGGCCCATGAAACCGGAATGCATCTCGGCCGCCACGCTGCGCGCCACCGCGCGGGCCGCCGCATCCACCGGCCATAGTCCGGTCTGCGGATAGGTTTCGGCCACGTATTCGCAGATCGAGAGCGAATCCCACAGCAGCAGGTCGCCATGCTTCAGCGCCGGCACCTTGCCCGAAGGCGAGAAGGCCAGGATGCGGGCCTTGCTGTCGGGCTGGCGCAACGCCACCGGATATTCATCGAAAGCCACGCCGGCGGCTTTCAGGGCCAGCCAGGGCCGCAGGCTCCAGGAGGAGTGATTCTTGTTGCCAATCGCCAAAGTGAGACGCGCCATGGAATTTGCTCCGGCTTTCGTTGTGCTGCCGGCCCGCTTATAAAGCGTGGACGGATTGCTTGCAAAGAGAGTGGAGCCTGCGATGCCCCTGCCGCTTCTGGACAAAGCCGCCAAACCGCTGCCGATCTGGCTGTTCGCCCCCGGCGAATGGAACAACGAGCGCCGCCGCGAGGCGCCTGCTGTGCTGGCCTGGGCCGAGGCGCAGGGCTTCGAGGGCAAGCCGGGCCAGGTGCTGACCATCCCCGACGGCCAGGGCCGCGTAACCCGCGTGCTGGCCGGATTGCCGGCGCAGCCCGATCCGTTTTCCTATGCCGCGATTGCCGCCGCTGTTGGCTCGAACACCTACCATTTCGCTTCCGCGCTCAAGCCCGAACAGGCTGAACTGGCGGCGCTGGGCTGGGCCTTGCAGGATTATCGTTTCAGCCGCTATCGCAAGCCGCCCATCAAGGCGGCGCCGCGCCTGGTCTGGCCTGAGCATGCCGACAAGGCCCGCGTGCGCGCGCTGCACGATGCCATCGTGCTGGCGCGCGATCTGATCAACACCCCGGCCGGCGATCTCGGCCCCGCCGAACTGGCCGATGCGGTTGCCAAGGTTGCCAAGGCGCATAAGGCCAAGCTGCGCATCGTGCAGGGAGAGCCGCTGCGCAAGGGCTATCCGCTGGTGCATATGGTGGGCCGGGCTGCCGCCGCCCATCGCCAGCCGCGGCTGATCGACCTCACCTGGGGTTCGGCCAAGGCGCCGAAACTCACATTGGTTGGCAAGGGCGTATGCTTCGATAGCGGCGGCCTGGATATCAAGCCGGCTTCCGGCATGCTGCTGATGAAAAAGGATATGGGTGGCGCGGCGATCATGCTGGGCCTGGCCCAGGCCATCATGGCGCGCAAGCTGAATGTGCGGCTGCGGCTGCTGATCCCGGCGGTGGAGAATGCGATTTCCGGCGATGCTTTCCGCCCCGGCGACGTGACCCGCAGCCGCAAGGGCCTCACCGTCGAGATCGGCAATACCGATGCGGAAGGCCGGCTGATCCTGGCCGATGCGCTGGCCGATGCCGATGCCGAGAAGCCCGATCTGCTGCTGGATGCGGCAACCCTGACCGGCGCCGCACGCGTGGCCGTGGGCCCCGACCTGCCGGCCTTGTTCTCGCCCGATGATGCGCTGGCGGAAGCTCTACTGAAGGCCGGTTTGAATGCCGCCGACCCGCTCTGGCGCCTGCCGCTGCATGCGCCCTATCGCGATTACCTGGATAGCAAGGTGGCCGATATCAACAATGCCGGCGACACCCCCTTTGCCGGGTCGATCACCGCCGCCTTGTTCCTGAAGGAATTCGTGACCGAGACGCGCGCCTATGCGCATCTGGATACCTTCGGCTGGTCGCCGCGTCCGCGCCCCGGCCGCCCGGTGGGCGGCGAAGCCACCGGCCTGCGCGCGCTGTTCCGCTTCGTCGAGGACCGCTTCGGGAAACGCTAAAGGCCAAGCGCCCCGCAGGCTGCCGCCAATGTGGCGGCGGCATCCTGGCCGGCATCCAGATGCGGCCAATCCTCGGGCGGCTGCATCGCCTGCTGTTTGCGCACCACATCGGCATCGGCATCCGATGCATCGCCCTGCCGCGCCGTCACGCGCCTGATCTGCACATCCTGGGATGCCACCAGCCAGAGCCCCTGGCAGGACACGCCCAGCTCGGCGGCCAGTGCCTCGGCGGCGGTGCGTTCCTGCACATTGCCATGCACGGCATCCAGGATCACCGATTGCCCGGCCAGCAACAGCGCGCGGGCCCGCGCCCGCATGGCGGCGAAAACCCGCGCGCTGACTTCCGGCGCATAAGCCGCTGGCGGCAGCGGCTGCAAGGCATCCAGGCCGAACAGCGCCTTGCGGGTGACATCGCTGCGCACCACCACAGCGCCGGCCACACCGGGCAAGAGCGGCGCCAGGCCGCGCGCCAGCAGGGTTTTGCCGGTGCCGGACCCGCCGCCCAGCACGACAAGGCGCGGATGCACGGGCTGCAAGGCCTGATGTGCCAAAGCGAGATATTCCGCGCCGCGCGGCCATTCCTTCGGATTCAGCCCGGCGATATGGGCGCGGATGCCAGCACGCAGGCTGACATAAAGCGGCAGCAAGGCCAGGCCGGCATCATCAGTCAGCAATTCGAGATAGCGGCAGAGCAGCCGGTTGGCGAGATCGCGGCGCCCGACCGAAAGCAGGTCCATCACCAGGAAGGCGATGTCGTAGAGCGTGTCGATCTCGGCCAGGGCATCGTCGAATTCCAGGCAATCGAACAGCAAGGGCCGGCCATCGATCCAGGCGATGTTGCGCAGATGCAGGTCGCCATGGCAGCGCCGCACGAAGCCGGCCGGGCCGCGCTGTCTGAGCAAGGCATCATGGCGCGCGATTTCAGCCATCAGCGCCGCATGCATGGCCGCCACTTCCGCGACGGGCATGGCTGCTGGCTCCAGGCGCTGGAAGCAGACCAGATTCTTGCGCGCGGTATCATCCGCCGTGGCGAAGGCATCGCGCGGCGAGCGTTCCGCCTTGGCATGCAGGTCATACACGGCTGCTGCCACCGCATCCATGTCGTCTGCCGTCAGCAGGCCATGGGCCAGGCGGCGATCCAGCGTAGCCTCGGTATCGAAGCGGCGCATTTCCACCAGCCATTCGATAATCGCTTCGCCCGGCGGCGGATCGAGGCGCAGGCGGCCATCGGCAGCGCGCCACACCCCGCGCAGACCGAGATACAAATCCGGCGCCGAGCGGCGGTTGAAACGCAATTCGCGCTCGGCGGCCTCCTTGCGCAAGGCCAGGGTGGAAAAATCGATGAAGGGCAGCTTCACGGCTTTCTTCAATTTGAAAGCACGGTCGCCGCTCAGGAAGATTTTCGAGATATGGGTTTCGATGATCGTGGGCGCCGGATCGAACAGGCTTTCGATAGCGGCGGGATTGGGATCGGACACGTTAGCGCCGCAGCAGGCCGATCACCCACCAGGCAACCACGCTGAGCGCCAGCGCCGGCAGGCCGATATTCAGCGCCACATAATCCCAATGCAGGCCGCAGGTGAACACACCTTCCGCCGGGCTCATGCGGATCGGCAGGGTGCCGCCGGTGCCCGGCACGCGATAGCACAGGCCCAGCGGCTCGTTGCCCCAACTGCGATAGGCCAGGATGCCGATCAGCAGCACGGGCGGCAGAAAGCCAGCGAGCAGGCTGGCGGCGATGCGGCCCAGGAATGGCGAAGACGTTGCGGTGCTGGACAAGGCGGCCTCAAGAATGGATATCGCCCGAGGATAACGCCAGACTGTGAATTCGCAAGGGTGTCACACCCCTCACAACTGCTCCTAATCGTCATGCCCGGATTTATTCCGGGCATCCATCGTCGAGTAGCCTTGCTGCGTCAGGCATGGACCACCGGGACAAGCCCGGTGGTGACGATTATGAGTATCACGCCGCAGACATTCTCTTGGCGGCCTACGCCGCGCGGGAATAAGTGCGATCCACCAGGCGGGCGATTTCGTGCATGATCTGCGTGAGGTTGAAATCCTTCGGCGTGAATACGCCGGCGATTCCGGCCGCCTTCAGCTTGCGCTCATCCTCGGGCGGGATGATGCCGCCCACCACCACCGGCACATCGCCGATGCCTTCGGCGCGCATGCGGGCCAGCACATCGGTGGCGAGTTCCACATGGCTGCCGGACAGGATCGACAACCCAACCAGATGCACGCCCTCTTCCAAGGCCGCCGACACGATCTGTTCGGGCGTGAGGCGGATGCCCTCGTAGACCACTTCCATGCCGCTATCGCGGGCCTTCACGGCAATCTGCTCGGCGCCGTTGGAATGGCCATCCAGGCCAGGCTTGCCCACCAGCAGCTTGATCGGGCGACCGAGCCGCTTGGCGATGGCGGCCACCTCGGCACGCAATTCATCCATGCCGTCATCGGCCAGCGCATTGCTGGAGGCCGACACGCCGGTGGGCGCACGGTATTCGCCGAACACGCCGCGCAGGCAGCCGGCCCATTCGCCGGTGGTGACGCCGGCCTTGGCGGCCTGGATGCTGGGTTCCATGATATTGCGGCCCTCGCGCGCGGCGGCTTCCAGGTCTTTCAGCGCGGCTTCCACAGCGGCTGCGTCGCGTTGCGCACGCCAGGCCTTGAGGCGTTCGATCTGTTCGGCCTCGGCAGCGGCATCCACGGTCATAATGGCATCGGTGTCGCCAGACACCAGCGGCGACGGCGCGCTTTCAGTGAACTTGTTCACGCCCACCACAGTGATGGCGCCGGTTTCGATGCCGCGCACCCGGCTGGTGTTGCTTTCCACCAAAGCCTGCTTGAGATAGCCGCTTTCCACCGCCTGGATGGCGCCGCCCATATCCTCGATGCGCTTCAACTCGGCGCGGGCGGCGGCCTTGAGTTCTTCCACCTTGGCATTGATCGCCGGATTGCCGTCGAACAGATCTTCGTATTCCAGCAGGTCGGTTTCGTAAGCCACGATCTGCTGCAACCGCAGCGACCATTGCTGATCCCAGGGGCGCGGCAGGCCCAAAGCCTCGTTCCAGGCCGGCAATTGCACGGCGCGGGCGCGGGCTTTCTTGGACAATACGACAGCCAGCATTTCGAGCAGGATGCGGTAGACGTTATTCTCCGGCTGCGGCTCGGTCAGGCCCAGGCTGTTCACCTGCACGCCATAGCGGAACAGCAAGGCGCGCGGATCGGTGACGCCGTAACGCTCGCGGCCGATCTCTTCCCACAGATCGACGAAAGCCCGCATCTTGCAGATTTCGGTGACGAAGCGGATGCCGGCATTGACGAAAAAGCTGATGCGGCTCATCGCCTGGGCGAAATCCGCCTCCGGAACCTGGCCGGACTCCTTCACGGCATCCAGCACCGCAATCGCCGTGGCCAGCGCATAGGCCAATTCCTGCACCGGCGTGGCGCCGGCCTCTTGCAGATGGTAGCTGCACACATTGGTGGGGTTCCATTTCGGCAGCTCGCGATAGGTGAAGGCAATCACATCGGTGATCAGCCGCATGGACGCCGCCGGCGGGAAGATATAGGTGCCGCGCGAGAGATATTCCTTGATGATGTCGTTCTGCACCGTGCCGTTCAGCTCGGCCCGCTTGGCGCCCTGCTCCTCGGCCACGGCGATATACAGCGCCAGCAGCCAGGCCGCCGGGGCGTTGATGGTCATCGAGGTGTTCATCTGGCCGAGCGGAATGCCATCGAACAGCATGCGCATATCGCCCAGATGCGACACCGGCACGCCCACCTTGCCCACCTCGCCGCGCGCCAGCACATGGTCGCTGTCGTAACCGGTCTGGGTCGGCAGGTCGAAAGCCACGCTCAAGCCGGTCTGGCCGCGCCCCAGATTGGTGCGATACAGCTCATTGGACGCCTTGGCCGAGCTATGGCCCGAATAAGTTCGGAAAAGCCAAGGTTTTTCGGCCTTTACTGGCGCGGCTTTGCTGCTACTGCGAAGAGACGCGTCGGCGGATGCAGTCGAATCAGGGCTCTTGGTCATAATTTTATTCCACCCAGATAATTTTTTGAGACATTAAATTGCCCTCTTGCAGCGTGCAACCGAAATATCATAACCTCTGTTGCAACGCAAAACGATTCAAGCATCTTTTCGGCAGTGCGGAAAGGATTTTATCGGGTCTGCGTCAGCCGGCCGGTAAGAGCCAGGCAGTCTGGGGTTGGTTTGGGACATTCAAGGAGATTCGACATGTCGAACGCGGGTGGGTCCGTGGTGGCTTTACAGACGGCGAATGGCGCCCCGGTGAAGGGTGGCGTGAAAGACCTTTACGAGGTGGGCGAAATCCCGCCGCTGGGCCATGTGCCGAAGCAGATGTATGGCTGGGCGATCCGGCGCGAGCGCCATGGGCCGCCGGAAGACTCGTTCCAGCTGGAAGTGCTGCCGACGCCGGAGATCGATGCCGACGAGGTGTTGATCCTGGTGATGGCCGCCGGCGTGAACTACAACGGCGTATGGGCCGGCCTGGGCGTGCCGATCTCGCCCTTCGATGTGCATAAGGCGCCGTATCACATCGCCGGCTCGGATGCTTCGGGCATCGTGTATGCCGTGGGCCGGCGCGTGAAGCGCTGGAAGGTGGGCGATGAAGTGATCGTCCATTGCAACCAGGATGACGGCGACGACGAGGAATGCAACGGCGGCGACCCGATGAATTCGCCGACCCAGCGCATCTGGGGCTACGAGACGCCGGATGGCAGCTTCGCGCAATTCGCCCGCGTTCAGTCGCGCCAATTGATGCCGCGTCCCAAGCACCTGACCTGGGAAGAAAGCGCCTGCTACACGCTGACGCTGGCCACCGCCTATCGCATGCTGTTCGGCCATCGCCCGCATATCCTGCGGCCGGGGCAGAATGTGCTGGTCTGGGGCGCCGCCGGCGGCCTGGGCTCGATGGCCATCCAGCTGATCGCGATTTCCGGCGCCAATGCCATCGGCATCATCTCGGATGAATCGAAACGCGATTTCGTGATGAGCCTGGGCGCCAAGGGCGTGATCAACCGCAACGATTTCGATTGCTGGGGCCAGTTGCCGCCGGTGCTGGATGCGGAAAAATACGCCGACTACATGAAGAAATGCCGCGCCTTCGGCAAGGCGATCTGGGATATCACCGGCAAGGGCAACGACGTGGATTTCGTATTCGAACATCCCGGCGAGCAGACCTTCCCGGTCTCCTGCTTCGTGGTGAAGCGCGGCGGCATGGTGGTGTTCTGCGCCGGCACCACCGGCTTCAACCTCACCTTCGATGCGCGTTTCGTGTGGATGCGGCAAAAGCGCATCCAGGGCAGCCATTTCGCCAACCTGCTGCAGGCCAGCCAGGCCAACCAGTTGGTGATCGAACGCCGGCTGGACCCCTGCATGTCGGAAGTGTTTTCCTGGGCCGATATCCCGCGCGCCCATACCAAGATGTGGAAGAACCAGCACAAGCCCGGCAACATGGCCGTGCTGGTGAGCGCCAAGCTGCCCGGCCTGCGCACGGTGGAAGACGCCATCGAGGCCGGCAATAGCTGAAGCCCATAGAGTTGCGGCGCGATGACAGCCTCATCGCGCCGCATGATTCTTCGATTCAGACAAAACACAAGAGCCGCCCATGTCAGCCGCCGCTAAATTGCCCGTTTCCGAAAGCCCCGTGCTCGCCGACCTGCTGCCAACCTGCGCCAGCGCGCTGGTGGCGGCCGAAGCCCTGCTGGGCCAGGCCACGGCGGGCGTGGCGCAGATGGTGCGCGGCGCCGATGGCCGCATTGATGCCGGGCTGCTGGAAGCCGAACAATTCGCCGCTCATGGGCTTTCCTGGTTCGCCACCTATGTGGCCACCTTGAAGGAGACCCTGCATTGGGCCGAACGGCTGCAGGCCGAGGGTGCCTTGGGCGAATTGGAAAGCCTGATCCTGCAAGCCGGTTTCGGCGAATATCTGTCGCAATTGCAAGGCGGCATCCCGATGAGCCAGGTGGAAATCTGCCGCCCGCGCGATCTGGGGCTGGACGAAGCCGCCCTGGCGGCCTATCGCGTGCCGGCCGTGCTGGCCTTGATCGCACAGGGCAATACATCCGCCGTGCGCAGCCGCATCGCCACGCTGATCCAGGATAGCTTGAGCAGCGGCGATTTCGGCGCGTTGGGGCTGGATGAAACCATGGCCATGGTGCGCGAGCAATTCCGCCGCTTCGCCGAAGACAAGGTGATTCCGTTTGCCCATGAATGGCACCGTAAGGATGAATTCATCCCGATGAGCGTGGTGCGGGAAATGGCCGAGCTGGGCGTGTTCGGCCTCACCATTCCTGAAAATTACGGCGGCCATGGCCTGGGCAAGACCGCGATGTGCGTGGTGTCGGAAGAACTCAGCCGTGGCTATATCGGCGTGGGCAGCCTCGGCACCCGCACCGAAATCGCCGCCGAACTGATCCAGCGCGGCGGCACCGAAGAACAGCGCGCCTATTGGCTGCCCAAGCTGGCATCCGGCGAAATCCTGCCCACCGCCGTGTTCACCGAGCCCAATACCGGCTCGGACCTCGGCAGCCTGCGCACCCGCGCGGTGAAGGACGGCGACGTATATAAAGTGCAGGGCAACAAGACCTGGATCACGCACGCCGCCCGCACCGACCTGATGACCCTGCTGGTGCGCACCGATGCCAGCGAACCGGGCTATAAGGGCCTCTCCATGCTGCTGGCCGAAAAGCCGCGCGGCGACGATGCCAATCCTTTCCCGGCCCCCGGCATGAGCGGCGGCGAGATCAAGGTGCTGGGCTATCGCGGCATGAAGGAATACGAGATCGGCTTCGACGGCTTTCAGGTGAAGGCCGCCAACCTGCTCGGCGGCCGCGAGGGCCAGGGCTTCAAGCAGTTGATGGAAACCTTCGAGAGCGCCCGCATCCAGACCGCTGCCCGCGCGCTGGGCGTGGCGCAATGCGCGCTGGAATTGGGCATGAAATACGCCCAGGATCGCGTGCAGTTTGGCAAACCTATCTACAGCTTCCCGCGCGTGCATGGCAAGATCGCCTGGATGGTGGTGGAAACCATGCTGGCGCGCCAGCTCAGCTATTTCGCCGCCCGCGAAAAAGATGCCGACCGCCGCTGCGACCTGGAAGCCGGCATGGCCAAACTGCTGGCCGCCCGCGTGGCCTGGTCGAATGCCGACAATGCGCTGCAAGTGCATGGCGGCAACGGCTATGCCGAGGAATATCCGATCAGCCGCGTGCTGTGCGACGCCCGTATCCTCAACATCTTCGAGGGCGCCGCCGAAATCCAGGCTCAGGTGATCGCCCGCCGCCTGTTGGAACAGCGCAACGGGTAGGCCTCGCCTCCCCCCGCAAGCGTCACCCTCGGGCTTGTCCCGAGGGTCCATGCATGACACAGCAAAGCCGCTGAGCCATGGACCACCGGAACAAGTCCGGTGGTGACGATTTTTCAAAGAGGCAATTTCACAGGCCCAGCATCAGTTTCGACATGATGTTGCGCTGGATTTCGTTGGAGCCGGCATAGATCGACACCTTGCGGGTGTTGAGATAGCGCTGCGCCGGGCCGCTGGCGTAATCGGGGCCGATATCGGGTTCGTTGCCGCCTTCCAGCAAGGGCTGGAAAGCCAGCGCGTAATAGCCGATGGCATCGGCGGCGAGTTCGGTGACAAGCTGCTGCAATTCGGTGCCGCGGGTTTTCAGCAGCGACGAGAAGGCGCCGACATTCTGGCCGCTTCTGAACTGGCCGAGCACACGCAGCTCGGTCATTTCCTGCGCCATGATCTCGATCTCGGCCTGGGCTAGGCGCTGAGCGAAATCCGGATCTTCCAGCAGCGGCCGGCCATGGGCCACTTCGGCCGATGCGATACGGCGCACATGCTTGAGCCCGCGCTTGAGATGACCGGAATAGGCATTGCCGCGCTCGAATTCCAGCAGGTATTTCGCGCAGGTCCAGCCTTGGTTCAGTTCGCCCACCAGGTTTTCCTTCGGCACTTTCACATCGTCGAAGAAAACCTGATTCACTTCCTGCATATGCGCGCCGGGTTCGTCGATGGTGACGATGGGGGCCACAGTCACGCCCGGCGATTTCATGTCGATCAACAGAAACGAAATGCCTTCCTGCGGCTTTTTGCCCGGCATGGTGCGCACCAGGCAGAAGATCATATCGGCATGCTGGGCTTCCGAGGTCCAGATCTTGCTGCCGTTGCAGAGAAAATGATCGCCCTTATCCTCGGCCTTCATCTGTAACGAGGCCAGGTCGGAACCCGCACCGGGTTCGGAATAGCCCTGGCACCACCAGATGCGGCTATTGAGGATATCGGGCAGGTATTTTTCCTTCTGCTCCGGCGTGCCGAATTTCATGATCACCGGCGCCAACATGCGCGGGCCGAACGGCACCACGATGGGCGCGCCGGCGGCCGACATTTCCTGCTCGTAGATATAGCGCTGGGTGGGTGTCCAACCCGGCCCGCCATGCTCCACCGGCCAGTTCGGCGCCAGCCAGCCCTTGGCGGCCAGGCGCTGCTGCCAGCGGATATGCAGGTGCTTGGCGATATAGCCGGTGCGGGTGCGGGCCATGGCGCTGCGCATCTCGTCGTCGAAGGCGTCCTTGATGAAGGCGCGCACATCGTCGCGGAAGGCGGTTTCCTCGGCAGTGAAGGCAAGGTCCATGGCGTCTGCTCCCGGCTTTCTGGTTTGCCGCAGTCTAACTGCCGAAAACCTTTTTCAGCAAGTCGGTGCTGCGGGCGGCCGGATTGCTGCGGATCGCCGCCTCTTCCTTGCCGATATAGTAGAACAGGCCGTCCATGGCCTTTTCCAAAACATAATCGGTGATATCGAAAGCCTGGCTGGCATTGCCGCCGCCCAGGCCGCCCAAAGCCGACAGGCCCGAGGAAGCGCCGCCAAGCTTGTCGCTCACCGCCTTGTAGGCCTGCATCACACCGGCATCATTCATGCTGCTTTGTACGACGGGGCGCATGGCGGTGTTCAACGGCTGGGTGGTGGTACGCTTGAAATATTGCGTGGCGGCATCCTGCGGCCCGTTCAGAATGCCTTGCGCATCCTGCAGGCTCATATCGGTGATGGCCTTCACGAAGATATCGCGAGCCTTGGGCGCGGCCGCCTCGGCGGCGCGGTTCATGCGGGTTTCCAGATCGCTGACCAAGCCGCCAGCACCGATGCCCTGCAACATGCCCTTGCCCTTTTCCAGCATGCCGGGCAACGGAATGCGGATGGCGGAATCATTGAGATATCCGCCGGCCTTGCCAACCTGGCTGACCGTGCGTTCGGATGCCACCTTCAGCGCCTCGCGCAGGCCCGAAGAAATATCGCTGTTGCTCAGGCTCGAGGATTTTCCAGCCGTACCGGGCAGGCTGTTCTGCAGCTTTTTCAAATCGAAACCCTGGGCCATGGCCGGGGCCATAAACTGGTTTACGGAAAAGAGACCCAGACCGATGCAGAAAATCCGGCGGCTGAACATGGCGCAAACCTCCTCATGGCAATAGCATTGCCCGAGTATAGCCGATCCGTCGCCGGTTGACAGGACCGCCCGCCTCGCCGAAAAACATCCATGCCCTTACGCAAGCTCTTCGCCACCAGCATCTATGCCGCACCGCTGAAAAGCGGCAAGCCGGATCGTTTCAACCAGCAATTGGCCGATGAAATCGCCGGGCTGATGCATGCCGACGAAGCCGGGCAGGATTGGAGCGCGCGCAATTATCCGGGCGGCTACACGTCTTATGCCACGCATTGCAAACTGCATCTGATCTCGCCGTTATTTGCCATGCTGGAGCGCACATTGCGCCCGCATGCGTTGCATTATGCCAAGGCGCTGGATTACGACATGCGCGGCCGCCGTCTGGTGATGACCGATTGCTGGGCCAATGTGATGCCGCTGCAGGTGATGCATGGCTCGCATCTGCATCCGCTGTCCTTCATCAGCGGCACATACTATGTGCAGACGCCGCGCGGCTCTGCGCCGATCAAGTTCGAGGATCCGCGCCTTGGCCTGCTGATGGCTGCGCCGCCACGCCGCAAGGATGCGCCAGCCGGCGTGCAGCCATTTTACAGCCATCGCGCCAAGGCGGGGCAATTGGTGTTGTTTGAAAGCTGGCTGCGCCATGAAGTGCCGGCCAGCGGCAGCATGGCGGAAACCGCCGAGCGGATTTCCATCAGTTTCAATTACGCGTGGGAAGACGCGAAAAAAGGAGCCTGACAATGCGGATCGGAATCATCGGTGTGGGCGGCGTGGGCGGCTATTTCGGCGGATTGCTGGCGCAAGCGGGGCATGACGTGGTGTTCGTGGCGCGTGGGACGCATCTGGCGGCAATCCAGCAGGATGGCCTGAGCATCGACAGCCAGGTGAAGCCGATCAAGGGCCTGCGCGTGCATGCGGTGAGCGATGCCGCGGGCGAAAAGCCCTGCGACCTGGTGCTGATCGCCGTGAAACTGTGGGATACCGACAGCGCATTGGCCGCCGCCAAACCGCTGGTCGGCGCCGATACCCGGATTGCGTCGCTGCAAAACGGCATCGAGGCCACCGACAAGGTGCTGGCCGCCTTCGGACCCGAACATGCATTGGGCGGCGTGGCGCAGATCGGCGCCAGCATCGGCCAACCCGGCCTGATCAAGCATGCAGGCACCATGGCACGCCTGCAGCTTGGCGCGCTGACCGGCGAGCGTTTGCCTCTGCTGGCGGATTTCGCCGCCGCCGCCCAGCAAGCCGGCTTCGATTTCAACGAACCCGACAGCATCAGCCGGGCGCTGTGGGAGAAATTCGTTTTCCTGGCATCTTTCAGCGGCGTGACGGCACTGACCCGCTGCTCCATCGGCCCGATCATGGCCGAGCCGAAAACCCGCGCGCTTTACGCTGCCGCCGTGCGCGAAGCCTGTGCGGTGGCCGATGCCAAGGGGGCCGGCCTGGCGCCCAACCATGCCGAGCGCGCCATCGACTTCACCGCCAAGCTGCCCGGCCATATGAAGGCCTCGATGCTGCATGACCTGGAGCGCGGCGCACGGCTGGAACTGCCCTGGTTGTCTGGCGCGGTGGCGGCCTTGGGCGCGCAACTGGGCGTGCCGACGCCGACCCACAGCTTCATCGACGCAGCGCTCACCCTGCAGGCAGGCTGATCTAGCGGCCGGCGAAAGCCCTGAGGCGCTTGGTCGCCTCATCCAGCGTTGCATCGCGCTTGGCGAAGCAGAAGCGCACCACGCTGCGCACATGGTTCTGCGCATAGAACGCGCTGACCGGGATGGCGGCCACGCCGGCCTCCCGCACCAGCCTATCGCAGAAAGCCACGTCGTCTGCCCCTTCGCCGAGATCCACATTCACGAAATACGTCGCCTGGCTGGGCAGCACGGTGAAACCGGATGCCTTCAGGCCCGCCGTGAAGCGGTCGCGCGCGGCCTGCATCTCCGCCCGCATGCCGGTGTAATAGCCATCATCCTTGCCCAGGCCATAGGCCACGGCGGCCTGCAGATTGGGCGGCGTGGTGAAGGTGACGAATTGATGCGCCTTGGCCAGCACGCGCATGATGCTGGGCGCGGCCACAACCAGGCCGACCTTCCAGCCGGTGAGCGAGAATATCTTGCCCGCCGAACCGATCTTGATGCAGCGCTCGCGCAGGCCGGGCAGGCCGATCAGCGGCTGATGGCGCAGACCATCGAAGATCACATGCTCCCATACTTCATCGCAGATCGCGACGGCATCGAACTCGACCAGAAAACGGCCGAGCAATTCCAAATCCTCGCGCGGGAACACGCTGGCGGAGGGATTGAGCGGGTTGTTGAACAAAACGGCGCGCGTGCGTTTCGAGAAAGCCGCACGCAGATCCTCTTCGCGCAACCGCCAATGCGGCGGCTTCAGGGTCACGAATTTCGGCACGCCGCCGGCCCGCTTCACCAGCGGCAGATAGGCATCGTACATCGGCTGGAACAGCACCACTTCGTCGCCCGGCTCGATCAACGCCAGCAGCGAATCCGCCAAAGCCTCGGTGGCGCCAGAGGTGATCATCACCTCCTGCTCCCAATCCAGATCGAGGCCATGGAAGCGCTGGTAATGCGCGGCCGCCGCCTGGCGCAATTCCGGGATGCCCATCATGGGGGGATACTGATTCCAGCCATCCACCACGGCCTCGGCGGCCTTCTGGCGCACATCCAGCGGACCGGGATCATCGGGGAAGCCCTGCCCGAGATTGACCGCGCCGGTCTCGCGCGCGAGCCGCGACATGGTTTCAAAGATCGTGGTGGGGATATCGGCGAAGATCGGATTCATGATGGCAGTTACTTATACAAATCCTTATAGGCGTCGCGCAGCAGGTTCTTCTGCACCTTGCCCATGGTGTTGCGCGGCAGATCATCCACAAACAGCACCCGCTTGGGCTGCTTGAACTTGGCCAAACGATCTTCCAGCGCCTTCAGCACGGCGGCCTCGTCCAGCGCGCTGTCCTTGGCCTTCACCACCACGGCGGTGACGCCCTCGCCGAAATCCTTATGCGCGATGCCAACCACGGCGCTTTCGATCACGCCCGGCATGCCGTCGATCTCGGTTTCCACTTCCTTCGGATACACGTTGTAGCCGCCGGAAATGATCAGATCCTTGCCGCGCCCGACGATATGCACATAGCCCTTCTCGTCGATCTTGCCGAGATCGCCGGTGATGAAAAAGCCATCGGCGCGGAATTCGGCCGCCGTCTTTTCCGGCATGCGCCAGTAACCTTGGAACACATTCGGGCCCTTCACCTCGATCATGCCGATCTCGCCCTGAGCCAGAACCTTACCGGTTTCCGGATCGGCGATGCGCAAGGCCACATCGGGCAGCGGGAAACCCACCGTGCCGGCCACGCGTTCGCCCTCGTAGGGATTGGAGGTGTTCATATTGGTTTCGGTCATGCCGTAGCGTTCGAGAATGCGATGGCCGGTGCGGGCTTCCCATTCGCGGTGCGTTTCGGCCAGCAAGGGCGCCGAGCCGGAAACGAACAGACGGATATGCTTCACCAGATCGGCGGTGAGGCCGGGATGCTGCAACAGCCGCACATAGAAGGTGGGCACGCCCATCATGCTGGTGGCGCGCGGCAGCAACTTCACGATCAGATCCGGATCCAGCTTGGGGATGAATAGCATGCCCGCGCCGGCCAGCAACACCACGTTGGTGGCCACGAACAGGCCATGGGTGTGGAAGATCGGCAACGCATGCAGCAGCGTATCCGCCGAGGTGAAGCGCCAATAGCTGGCCAGCGTCTCGGCATTGGAGAACAGGTTGCGATGGCTGAGCATCGCACCCTTGCTGCGACCGGTGGTGCCCGATGTGTAGAGGATCGCGGCCAGATCGTTGGCCTCGCGCTGCACCGGCGTGAATTGATCGGACGCACCGGCCAGTGCATCAATCAGGCTGCCCTCGCCCTTGGTGCCGAGCGTGAGCGTATGGGCCACGCCCAGCTTCTGCGCCAGCGGCGCCAGGCCGGCATGGCTTTCCGGCCGGCCCACCACGATATGCGGCTCGGCATCGCCGATGAAATATTCCAACTCGGCCAGCGTGTAACCCACATTCAGCGGCAGATAGATGCCGCCGGCCGCCACCACGCCGAGATACAGGATCAGCGCCTCGGCCGATTTATCCACCTGCACGGCCACGCGGTCGCCGGGCTTGAGGCCCAGCCGCACCAGCGTGTTGGCAAAGCGGTTGGCCAACGCGAAGGCATCGGCATAGGTGAAGACCTTGCCGGTTTCGGTTTCCAGGAAAACCCGCGACGGATCGCCCACACGGCTGCGGATCAGGCTGACCAGATTTTGATTCATGAAAAAATCCCGACGCTGTATTTTTTGATGCTTGCTGCGCAATTTACCCCCCGAAGCGGCGGGCGCAAGCATTCCACTAATTAAAACAACCCGTCTGTTCAAAAGCCAATTGGCTGCTGCGGCCCTGGATGGTGGCGGCCCGGCGCTGGATATACTCGCTGGGCCGGCTGGGGCTCCAGCGCAATGGGCTGGGCAGCACCACGGCCAACCGGGCAGCTTGATTGGGCGCAAGATCGGCCGCCGCGCGGTCGAAATGCAGCCGCGCCGCCGCCTCGGCGCCAAAAACCCCTGGCCCCCATTCGGCAATATTGAGGTAAAGCTCAAGAATCCGGCGCTTCGGCCAGAGCGCATCGATGGCCAGCGCCAGCGGTAACTCCAGCCCCTTGCGCAGGAAGCCGCCGCCTGGCCAGAGAAACAGATTGCGGGCCAGTTGCATGGTGATCGTGCTGGCGCCGCGCAGGCGGCCGCTTTCCTGGTAATCCTCGATGGCCTCGCGCACAGCCCCCAGATCGATGCCCGAATGCAGGCAGAAACGCGCATCCTCTGCGGCCACCACGGCCAGTTGCAAAGGCTGAGCAATCCGAGACAATGCAACCGGGCGATAGCGGATGCTTTCGCCTTCCAATGCGCGCAATCCCATCAGCGGCGTGGCCGGCGGATCGATCCAGCGATAGGCCACCAGACCGCCGAGCCAGAACAGGCATAGCCCGGCACAGGCATAGAGCACGAGACGCAACAGCTTTTGGAACATTCGGCGCATTGCCCCAGCCAAGCCGGTTTGTGTGGATTTTTCAAGGCAAACATAGCTGGACAGCCGCCGTTGAGCGGAGTTTACTGGCAAAAAATATCACCCTGGGGAGGTTGCCGGCCGCATGTTGCACGGCACTGCCATATTGCTGCTGTCGCTGGCCTATCTGGGCCTGCTGTTTGCCATTGCCCATGCCGGCGACCGGCTGTCGTCGCGCTGGTATAGCGGCCGCAGCGGCGCCACGATCTATGCGCTATCCTTGGCGATCTATTGCACGAGTTGGACCTTCTACGGATCGGTGGGCCGCGCCGCCACCGTGGGCATGGATTTCATCCTGATCTATGTGGGCCCGATCCTGGCGATTACGCTGGGCTATCCGATGATGCGCAAGATGATCGCGGTGTCGCGCCGGCAGAACGTAACCTCGATCGCCGACTTCCTCGGCTCGCGCTATGGCAAAAGCCGCGCCGTGGCGGTGCTGGCCACGCTGACCGCCGTAATCGGCGTATTGCCCTATATCGCCCTGCAGATGCAGGCAGTCACCATCACGTTTGAAGTGCTGGTGGGCAAGGATGTGGCGCAATTGCTGAATGCCAGCCTGCCGCCGCCCTGGCGCGACACCGCGATGTTCGTGGCCGCGATCATGGCCTTGTTCACCATCCTGTTCGGCGTGCGCCATGTGCAGGCCACCGAACAGCATCGCGGCATGATGCTGGCGATTGCCTTTGAATCGCTGGTGAAGTTGGCCGCCTTCCTGGCCGCCGGCGCCTTCGTGGTATTCGGCCTGTTCGACAGCCCGGTGGTGCTGATCGACCAGATCGCTCTGGTGCCGGAACTGACCGAACGGCTGGGCGGCGGCTGGGGCATGCATTGGCTGCCGATGACGGTGCTGGCCGGTTTCGCTTTCCTGTGCCTGCCGCGACAATTCCATGTGGCGGTGGTGGAGAATGGCGAGGCCGGCGCTTTGCGCGAGGCGCGCTGGCTGTTTCCGCTCTATCTGGTAGCAATCAACATCTTCGTGGTGCCGATTGCCGCCGCCGGCCTGCTGCTCGCCGAAAAGGGTGCCAACCCCGATCTCTTCGTGCTGACCCTGCCGATGCTGGCCGACCAGCAGGCATTGTCGGTTTTCGTGTTCATCGGCGGCCTGTCGGCGGCCACATCCATGGTGATCGTGGCCTGCATGGCGCTCTCCATCATGGTATCGAACGAATTATTCACGCCCTTGCTGCTGCGTTCGCGCGCCGGCGGTTCGGAAAGCGTGGGGCGGTTGGTGCTGAATGTGCGGCGCGGCGCCGTGGTGGTGATCCTGCTGTTGGCCTATGTGTATCATTCCTGGGTGGCGGGTTATCTGCCGCTGGCCTCGATCGGCATGATCTCGTTCTGCGCGGTGGCCAATTTCGCACCCCCCGTGCTGCTGGGCCTGTATTGGCGCCGCGCCCATCGCTATGGGGTGGTGGCCGGCCTGCTGGCGGGCTTCGGCATGTGGCTCTACACCCTGCTGCTGCCCTCCATCGAAGGCGCCGCACAGGGCCGGCGCATGGAGCCGCCGCTGGCGCCTTTCCTGCCCGAACCGCTGAATGGCTTCGATCCAACCCTGCAAGGCTTCATCGCCTGCCAGGCGGTGACCCTGCTGCTGCTGATCGGCGTATCGCTGCTGGTGCGGCCGCGCGAACGCGACCGCGAGCAGGCCGATATCTTCGTGGATGGCGCGGAAGCCGCACTGGTGCCGGCCCAGGCCGCCCCGGCCAACGATCCGCGCGTGGAGCAGTTGCAGGCCGTGGCCGCGCGCTTCCTGGGCGTGGAACGCACGCAGCGGGCCTTTGCCGGCCGGTCGATGAGCCTGCCGGAGGCCGTGGCCTTCACCGAACATCTGCTGTCGGGCGCCATCGGCGCCGCCTCGGCACGCATCGTGATGGCCTCGGCCCAGGCCAAAGGCTTGCTCAGCCCGCGCGCCGCCCGCGCCGTGCTGGGCGAGGCCTCGGAAGCCATCCGCCATAACCTGGATCTGCTGCGCACCACGCTGGATCATATCGGCCAGGGTATCGGCG
Organism: Ferrovibrio sp.; assembly: GCF_019636075.1. Lineage (GTDB taxonomy): Bacteria > Pseudomonadota > Alphaproteobacteria > Ferrovibrionales > Ferrovibrionaceae > Ferrovibrio. The sequence goes on along the minus strand of NZ_JAHBYG010000028.1, from coordinate 4,439 downwards.
TGTTCGACAGCGAGCGCCGCCTGGCCGCCTGGAACCAGCGCTTCCTGGATTTGTTGGGCCTGCCCGGCGAACGCGCCGCGATCGGCGCCAGGGTGGATGAATTATCCGGCGGCGGCGCACCTGACCTGGCCGGCATCCTGGGCGAATGGACAGCCGGCAGCCGCATCCATGAGCGCCGCCGGCCCGATGGCGCGGTGCTGGAAATCCGTGTGGACCCGATGCCCGATGGCGGCATCGTGGCCACCTGCACCGACATCACCGAGCGCGTGCGTGCCGCCGAGGCCCTGCGCGATTCCGAACGCGCCATCCGCGTTTACACCGACAACGTGCCGGTGCTGATCGCCTATGTAGACCATGAGGAACGCTATCGCTTCACCAACATGCCGTTTCGCCGCGCACTGAACCTGCCGCAGCAGCAGATCGACGGGCGCTCCTTGCGCGAGATGCTGAGCGCTGAGCGCTACGAACGGCTGAAGCCGAATATAGATGCCGCCCTGGCCGGCCGGCGGCAAAGTTTCGAGATCGAATTCCCCACCAACGATGCCGCCATCGAAGTGGCGCAAGGCACATATATTCCCCATGTGGATGAAGCCGGCAATGTGCTGGGTTTCTTTCTGATGTATCAGGATATCACCGAGCGCCGCCGCGCCGATGCCGCCCTGCGCGCCGCCTATGAAAACCTGGAACGCCGGGTGGATGAGCGCACCGCCGAACTGAGCCGCGCGGTGATCGCGCTGGAAAAATCCCGTGCCGAGGCGGAAGCCGCCAATCTGGGCAAGACGCGCTTCATCGCAGCCGCCAGCCACGATCTGCTGCAGCCGCTGCATGCCGCCCGGCTGTTCAGCGCCGCGTTGAGCGAACGCGAACCGGATAACGATCTGGTGGCCCGTATCGATAGCGGCCTGAATGCCGTGGAAGCCTTGCTGGATGCGCTGCTGGATATTTCCAAGCTGGATGCCGGCGCGGTGCAGCCCGAACCGCGCCCGTTTGCGCTGGGCCCGCTGCTGCAATCGCTGGCCGCCGCCTTCGCGCCGCTGGCGGCACGGCGCGGCATCGTGATCAAGACCATCGGCGGCGACGGCATCGTGCTGCGCAGCGACCCCGCCCTGCTGCGCCGCGTGTTGCAGAATTTCGTGGCCAACGCCATCCGCTATACTAGGCCCGATGCCCGGCGCCGCCGCGTGCTGATCGGCTGCCGCAGGCTGGGCGAAACCGTGCGGATCGAAGTGTGGGATAACGGCCGCGGCATCCCGGAAGACAAACGCGAAATCATCTTCCAGGAATTCGCCCGGCTGGATAACCGCGATGCCGAACTGGGCGAACGCGGCCTGGGCCTGGGCCTGGCCATCGTGGAGCGCGTGGCGCGCATGCTGAATTGCCCCATCGGGCTGCGCTCGCGCTTCGGCCATGGCTCGGTATTTTCCATCACCGTTCCGCTGGCCGATCCGGTGGAACTGCCCGCACCGCAACTGGCGCCGCCGGCCAGCCTGGCCAGCGGCAATCTGGATGGCTGCTTCGTGCTCTGCCTGGATAACGAAGCCGGCGTGCGCGAGGCGATGAGCACATTGCTGCAAGGCTGGGGCTGCCGCGTGGCTGCCGTGGGCAATCTGGAGGCCGCGCGCCAGGCCATCATGCAAGCCGGCGGACCGCCGGATATCCTGCTGGCAGACCTGCATCTGGGCGACAGCATCGCCGATGGCCCCGATGGGCTGGATGCGATAGCCAAGCTGCGCCAGGAATGGGCCATGCCGCTGCAAAACAAAAGCTGGTCGATCCCCGCCGTGCTGATCACCGCCGATCGCGGCCAGGGCCTACGCGCCCGCTGCCAGGCCGCCGGCGTGGACTTGCTGCATAAGCCGGTACGGCCAGCGGCCCTGCGCGCGCTGATCAGCCAGCGGCGGCGGCCAAGCGGCACGATGGCGGCGGATTGAATAGCTGGGAACTGAATGGCAGCAGACTGGACTAGCCGCCCTGCAGCGAAAAGCGGCGCGAGAGGATCACCGCCTGGGTGCGGCTGCGCACGTTCAGCTTCTTGAGAATGGCAGTGACATGCGCCTTAACGGTGGCCTCGCCAACCGTGAGTTCATGGGCGATCTGCTTGTTCAGTTTGCCTTCGCCCAACAGGTTCAGCACGCGCAATTGCTGCGGCGTCAGTTCGGCCACGCGGCGGGCGAAATCGTCGGTGGCGGTTTCCACTTCCTCGGCTTCCGCCGGCAACCACACCTCGCCATCCAGCACCGCCTGCAGCGCCGAAGCGATGGTTTCCAAAGCCGCGGATTTCGGCACGAAGGCCGCGGCGCCGAATTCCACCGCCCGGCGCATCACGGCGGGATCGCGGGTGGACGACACAATCGCCACCGGCACGGCGGGATAGCTGGCACGCACCGCGGCCAAGCCGGAAAAACCATCCATGCCGGGCATGTCGAGATCCAGGATCAGCAGATCCACCGCCTCGCGCCTGTCCAGCTCCGCCAGCGCCTCGGGCAGATTGGCACAACCGGCCACCTCGGCGCCGTTCAGTGCCGAACGCAGGGCTTGCGCCAGGGCCTCGCGGACCAGCGGATGATCATCAGCAACGATCACAGTGAGCGCGGCTTCGGCCACGGCCCCGGTTCCTTCCCCAATTCTTATGGGGCCCCAACTCTTATCGGGCCCCAATTCTTATGAGGAAAGGCTACTCCGATGACGGGTACGGATCAATGCATTCGATCCTGCCGGTTTAGGCCTCAGGCCCCCAGCTTGCGCAGCGAAAACAGGCCCTGGGGCAAGCCGGTGCAGCCGGCCAGACTGAAGGTCTCGAAGGCCTCGGCGCGATAAACCGCCACCGCGCCGGCCAAGCGTAAACGGCCGGCCAGGCCGGGCATATCCTGCTGCAGGATCACCATGTTGGGCAGCCACAACGTGCCCACGATGGCAGCCTCGGCCGAAGCTGCCGCGCGGATGCCGTTGCCGCGGCGATCCTTGTTCCATTCATCCTTGAAGGGAAACACCGCCAGCAGCCGCCCGCCGGCCTCGTCGGGCAATTCGGCGCGCAACAGGCTGGCTGCCATCAGCCCGGCCCAGGCCAGGCCGATAGCCAGCATGAACAGCAACGCCAGACCATGCAGGCGGCCCGGCATATAGCCTAGGCCGGGCTGGGCGCCGCGTTGCGCACCAGCGGCCGCTCGTCGATGGGAAAATGCACGATGGCGGAGAACACGCCCAACGCCGCGCTGATCCACCATACGACATCATAGGAGCCGGTGGCATCGAACAGCCTGCCGCCGAGCCAGACGCCCAGGAAACCGCCCACCTGATGGCTGAAAAACACGATGCCGAACAGCGTGGCCATGTAGCGCGGACCGAAAATCTGCGCCACCAGGCCAGAGGTGAGCGGCACCGTGGACAGCCAGAGCAACCCCATGCAGAAGGCGAAAACCAGCACGCTGGTCGTGCTCATCGGCACCAGCACGAAAACCGTGATCACCACGGCACGGGCGCCGTAGATGAAGCTGAGCAGATATTTCTTGCTGCGGGTGCCGCCCAGCACGCCGGCCGTGTAGGAGCCGACCACATTGGCCAGGCCCACCAGAGCCAATGCCCAGGCGCCGGTGGCAGGATCCAGCCCGCGATCCACCACATAGGCCGGCAGATGGGTTTGGATGAACGAGACATGGAAGCCGCACACGAAAAACCCGGCGATCAGCAGCCAGTAGCTGCGCTGCAGCCCGGCCTCGCGCAGGGCCTCGCTCATGGATTGCTGCGGGCCACCGGTTTCCGGCGCCTTGCCGGCCAGCACGCCGGCCAACGGCACGATGGCCAGGGCGAACAGGCTGAGCAGCACCAGGGCCATCATCCAGCCATAGGCGGCGATGAAGCCCTGACCCAGCGGCACCATCAGGAACTGCCCGAGCGAGCCGGCCGCCGTGCCGATGCCCAAAGCCCAGGAGCGGCGCTCGGGCGACACCATCCGGGCAATGGCTGCCAAGGCGACGGTGAAGGAGGTGCCGGCCAGGCCGATGCCCACCAGCATGCCGGTGGTGACATGCAGCAACAGCGGCGAACTGGCATAGGCGGTGAGCGCCACGCCTGCAGCATAGAAAACCGCCCCGATGGCCAGCACGCGACCGGAGCCGTATTTATCGGCAAAAGCCCCGGCGAAAGGCTGGCCAAGGCCCCACAGCACGGTCTGGATGGCGATAGCCAGCGCAAACACCTCGCGGCCCCAGCCATTGGCCGTGCTGATCGGTTCGAGAAACAGGCCGAAGCCCGAGCGCACACCGAAATTCAGCAGCGCGATGGTGCAGCCGGCCAGGATAACCAGCAAGGGCGTGCGCCAGCCGATGGGACGAGCGATGGTCATGACGACGAAACTCCCGGGATTTTCTCTCGACTGACCATGTAGGAGACTACCCGGCCCAGGCAAGTGCCGAATTGCAGGGGTGCAATTCGCCGCAACC